>JBEKRS010000004.1:0-166720 GCA_049518535.1 Occallatibacter sp.
CCAAACTACCCAAACGAAGTAAAACGCGCACCTACCCGCGAGCCGTGTGGGGCTCCGGAAAATACTATCCAGGGAGACACTCGATTGCAACACAAGTGCAAAGTAAGTGACATTGGGTTGAAACCCCCTGAAAAGAGCAAATTTACGAGGACTTCAGGCCTGGCCTTTGCCTCTTTTCCCTGAATCAAGCGAAATATAACTGTGTATTAGAACTGCTTCGACATAACAATGCAGTGGCACTCGAGGCCGGGCTTCAGCGGAACGGATGGGTGAAACTCCTCTGTCCCAGTTTCGACAAAGCCAAGGCGGCGATAAATCGCTGGCAATTCGGGGCGCAGGCTGAGAACCGTGATGTCGACGCCCTCGCATCTCTGGCGGCGGAGATGATCTTCGGCGGCTTCGAGGATCAGGCGGCCCAGGCCAGCACGCTGGTGGGCGGGGTCGACCGCGAGCTGGCCGAGGTAGCCGCGCGCGCCGCGTACTTCAGTAAAAACACAGCCCAGAAGCTCGCCGGAAGCATTTTCCGCAATGAGGATGTCGCCCTTGCGCATCATTGCGGCAAGGCGCTCTTCGTCAGTGCGCGTGCCGTCAAAGAAAGACTCGACGGAGAATGCGGCGTTGATAAGCGAAATCAGCCGCGGCCGCTCGGCGTCGGTTGCAAGGTGGAAACGGAGAGCGGATTCGAGCTTGGGGGATGGATTTGCGGTCTGGGTCATGGGCGTCAAACGGAGCAGGGACACAACGATCAGGAGCCCGCGCCCTTATCGCAATTCTAGAACACAGCGGATGGGGTTTCGCGGCAGATTTCGGAGTGAAGCGGCAACCGCATGAAATGCATCTTGCAGATTATTTCTGCCATACAGCTATCCTCAAAGCAGGTCGACCTCTCGGACTGCTCAATACGAAATTCTGCATTCGGAGAAGAGACACCCCCTCCCCCCTATTTATATTTTCAAAACCTTGCATATAATTACCCCAAACACTCTGGAACTGGATATGAAAATTGCCTACTGTTCCTGCGATTGCCCTAAAGAGCGGGCAGCGGCTTCCGAAGCAATTGCGCCGTCGCCAGTGGCTGGCGGAGTGATCCAGTATTGCAGGAAAACGAGATCGAGGAAGCGATCGAACTTGTGTCCGACCTCGCGCAGGCAGCCGGCCCGCTCGAAGCCGAAGTGCTCGAGAAAGCGAAGAGATACCGCATTCTCCGAGTCCACACCGGCGATCATGGTGTGCTTGCCGAGCGTCTTCGCACGCTGAATTAAAGCTTTCAGCAGCTGAGCGCCAATTCCGCGCCCGCGCGACCCGGAATGAATGTGCACAGTGCCTTCGACCGTAAATCGATAGCCGGGCCAAGGGCGAAAATCTCCGAAGCTGGCAAATCCCGCAATCTTGCTGCCGGCGGCTGCCACCAGCACGGGATAGCCTTGTGCCAGACGCGCGTTCCGCCATGCCAGCCGATCCTGACAGGTGGCCGGACGGTCATTGTAGATGGCGGTCGAGTTCGTGAGAATCTCGTTATAAATTGCCGTGATCTCGTCAAAGTCCGTGGGAACAGCATCTCTGATGCGCATGATCACCTCGCGGCTTGCCGATTTCGCTTTCCAGCCTGCTCCCAGAATAGCCGTGTTCCATAAAACGAAGGTTGCATGATTGGTGCGAATGCGACGCACATTGACGGCCCGCTTTCCGCGCCGTAGGCTCATAGCATGGAATTCAGGGTAAGCGAACTGGAAAAGGAGCCGATCGACTTCGACCTGAAACTGGCTCCAGGGGCGGTCGATCTGGGTGACGAGGCCGAGCAGAAGGGGTCGCTGGCTGCCGCAGGCCGGGCTGAAGTGCTGCACGAGCACCGGGGACCGCGCGACATTGTGGCCGACATCAGGCTAAGGGGCAACTTTGCCGGCAGCTTTCAGGTTCCATGCGCCCGCTGCGTCGAGCCGGTCGAGATTCCGCTGGGGGCCGACTACGACCTGATCTTCAGGCCCGCCAGTGCCGACACTGAAGCGCCGGAACGGTCCATTACTGCGCCCGAGACGGAAATCGGTTATTATCAAGGAGACAGTCTTGCGCTTGAGGATGTGCTACGTGAGCAGGTGCTTTTGTCCCTGCCGGTGAGAACGCTCTGCAAGCCTGACTGCAAGGGACTTTGCCCGCGCTGCGGAGTAAACCGCAACAGCCAGAACTGCTCCTGCGAAGTGGGTCCGAGCGACCCCCGTTGGGAAGCGCTGGCAGGCCTTCGCGGCCGGATTGAGTCCAAGGACAACAGCCCCCAAAGAAATTGAGGGTGCTCCGCCCGCGCCGTAAGGCAGACAGGGTTCCGTGCGGCCTGAAGCCGGCCGGAACCGGGACTGAATGGTCCAAAGCGGGCTCAGAGACGAAAGGAATTTTAGTCATGCCGAATCCGAAGAGGCGCCATTCGACGCGCCGCACCGCACTTCGCCGCTCTCACGACTTTTTGACGGCTGTTGGGGTCTCCGAGTGTTCCAACTGCCACGAGAAGAAGCTGCCTCATCGCGCCTGCCCCAAATGCGGCGAGTATAAGGGCCGCGCCGTGGTTGATGTAAAAGAAGCAGCCAAGTAAACTTCAGTGCCTGTGCTCATCGACATTGCGCTTGATGCTGTAGGCACCGATAAGGCTCCAGAGCCGGAGATTCGCGGCGCGATCCTCGCCTGCCGCGCGCTGCCTGTGCGGGTCCATCTGATTGGGCCTGAGCCCGAGTTGCGCGATCTTCTGGACGAGCACCTCGAGAACGAAGATCTGCCCATCGTCATCCACCATGCTTCCGAACGGATCGGGATGGAGGAGAAGGCGGTGCATGCGGTACGCACCAAAAAAGATAGCTCGATTCGCGTGGGATTGAAGCTGGTGCGCGAGGGCAAGGCTTCCGGTTTTGTGACTGCCGGCAACACGGGCGCGGCCATGGCCACAGCCAAGATGGTGCTGGGCGCGCTGCCCGGCGTAGACCGCCCGGCTCTCGCGACGCCGATGCCCAGCTCGACTGGAAATCCGTGCGTGCTGCTGGATGTGGGTGCCAACGTGGACTGCAAGGCGCAGAATCTTGCGCAGTTCGCAGTGATGGGCGAGATGTATGCCCGCAGCGTACTTAAAATCGAGAATCCGCGCGTGGGCCTGCTCTCTATCGGCGAGGAAGAGACCAAGGGCAACGACCTGACCCGCGAGGCATTTCCGCTACTGAAGACCCTGCCTATTCGCTTCATCGGCAATGTGGAAGGGCGCGACATCTTCAGCGGTCTGGCGGACGTAATTGTCTGCGATGGCTTTGTAGGCAACGTGGCTCTCAAAACCAGTGAGGGCGTAGGCCGCTTTGTGCGCGATGTGCTGCGCGAGTCGCTCACCCGCACTGTCACCGCCAAGGTGGGTGCGCTGCTTTCGCGGCAGGCGTTCAACGAATTCCGCCGTCGGCTGGATTATCGCGAGTATGGCGGAGCGCCACTGCTAGGGGTGCGCGGAGTGTGCATCATCGGCCACGGCTCCTCGAATGACCGCGCCATCTTCAACGGCATTCGCGTAGCCTATGAGTTTGCCAAGGCGGGCACCATCGAGCGCATTGAGCAGGAGTTTGCCCGCCGCCCCGAGCTTGGCGGTGCTCCATCCAAACCTGGCGACTCAGCAGCCGGCCCCGGAACGATTATTCAGTAGCGCTGCATGCCTGAAAATTTCCACAAACTTTGCACCTTCGACGCTTCCGTCGTAGATCAATTGGCTTGCCCGGCCTGCCTGGGTGGGCTTGGTCTGGATGAGAGCAAGCTGGTTTGTGCAAGGTGTGGCCGCTCTTACCCTATTGTGGATGGGATTCCGGTGCTGATTGCCGGGCGCGAAGAGAATCCGCGGGAGTGACTGGCGGTCTCATGATTGCGCCGAAATCCAATGCGTGAAAGTCCTTTCACGCGATAAGATGAAAGCCATGTTTGGCTTCGGAACCAAGTTGCCTGTGACGGAAGAAGAGCGTTTGTGGGTGGACGAGGGTTTTGGCCGCCTGAGCAGAATGCTGGGATCGAGCCGGTTGCAGAACGCCACCGTTGTTCTGCCCACCGATGAGTTTTTTCCCGATCCATGGGATGCGAGTGAAGCGGCACTGAAAGCCCTCTTTCGCCGCGTCTGCGGCTATATGGGCGTGAGCCCCAGCAAGGTTGAACTCGCAATCGACACCGATACTGCTGTCATTCCGACCACCAACGCACTGACCGAGATGGAGCCCGATTACAGCATAGGCATGAATCCGGGGCCGGTTGAACTCGCCCTCAGCCCCGATTCAGTAATAGAACGCGACAGCAACGAACTGGTTGAGATGCTGCCCGTCTATAGCCAAAGCGGCATGCGAAACGAGTCGGCAAGCCGATATATTTGCGGCAACGGCGAGGAGCGCCCGATCGTAGCCGTCAACAGCTCTTTGTTGAACGATACCCTCACATTGGTGGCTACGCTGGCGCACGAGTTAGGCTATGTGGTTCTGCTCGACGGCGGTCACTTGCAACGTGACACCAAAGATCTGGGGCCGCTGGCCGACCTCGTTACCGTCTATCTCGGTCTGGGAGTCTTCACGGCGAACGCATCCGGAAATTTTCGTAAATATCAGGGAGGTGGTCGCCGGGGATGGTCGATGAGCAGGCTGGGCTACCTTCCAGAGACGGTCTTTGGTTATGCGCTGGCCCGCTTTGCCAAGGAACGCGGCGAAGAGCAGCCGGCATGGACCAAGTATCTTTCAACCAATCTAAAGGCTTGGTTTCGCCAATCGGCCGAGTGGATCAGGCAAGATTCGCCGCGCACGGATTTTTCACAGACAGGCATCTATCGCCGGTGATAGAAAGGCAGAACGATCAGCAGGGCGAAGCCGGTGGCCGCAGCCAGGCCGAGGAGAAGCAACCCATAGAGCAGGACCAAGTTTGGACCTTTGCTTGGGCTAACCTCCAGGTCTCCCCCGGGACCGGACTGCGGACTGTTGGGCTCATTCATACTTCAAGGACTCCACCGGGTCCATCTGGGCGGCACGAGTGGCAGGGACAGTACCGAAAACTATGCCTACCAGCGTGGCCGCGGCTAAGGCGATTACGACCGACCAGCTCGATATCGGCAGGGCGTAATTGGTGAAGAAACGGATCGAGAGCGGCACTGAGAGCCCCACAATGGTGCCTCCAATGCCGCCGACAAGCGAGATAATGACCGCCTCAGCCAGAAACTGAAGCTTGATCTCGCGGTAAGTGGCGCCCATGGCTTTGCGGATGCCGATCTCGCGGATGCGGGAGCGCACGTTGGCCAGCATAATGTTCATGATGCCCACGCCTCCTACCGCCAGAGTGACAGCGGCAACCAGCACCAGCACCGCGGTGAGTGCGTTGGCGATTCTCGCAGCTGTGGTCAGCAGTTCCTTGAGGGTTTGCGTTTCATAAACCGAGTTAGGCCGGTGATGCGCCTGAACGATGCGCTTGATCTCGATGGCGGCTTCGGGAACCTCGTCCATGCTGCGCATGGAAAAGTAAATCTGCTTCACATTTTCCGATCCGCTGAAATAGCGGGCCACCGAATAGGGAATCAGGATTGTCCGGTCCTGAATCTCGGATTCGCCAAAGGTGTCCACACTCTCCTTGAAGACGCCGATGACGGTGAAAGGGATGCCGCTGATCTCGAACTCCTCGCCAACGGCCGCATCGGAGCTGCCAAACCTGTCATGGGCAAAGATCTCCGAGACCACCGCGCATTTGATGTGGGCTGAGTCGTCGGTCTCGTCGAGGAATCGGCCGAGGGGCAAAAGCAGGTTGCGGATCTGTTGGTATTGCGGGCTTACGCCCAGCACCAGCGTGTCCTTGGTGATTCCTCCGCCGAAGCTGATGCGGGCATGCATCTCCATGACCGGCGAGGAGTACATTACGCTGGGCAATTCGGCCAGCACGTATTTCTCGTCTTCGCGGGTGAGCGAGTCGTTGTAGACGGCGCGGTCTCCACCCACGGCACCGCCGCCCGAGTATTCGAGTTCGACCGAGTTAGTGCCGATCTTCTCGATTTCGCTCAAGATGAATTGTTTGCCGGTCAGGCCGATGGTCACCACCAGAATCACCGATGCGGTGCCGATGACCATGCCCAGCGCGGTCAGGGCAAAGCGCACCTTGCTGGAGCGGAAGCTGTCCAGGGCCAGCTTTAGAATCTCGCTGAGCACCATTGTGCGGCGGGCGCTTAGAAGCGTCTGCTGAAAGGCGTGATGACGGGCATGATCGGTGGGGTTCATTGGTTCTTATATAAGCTTACAGCTACCAGCTCACAGCGGTCAGTTGAACGCAGGTCGCGCTGAGATATGCCCCTTCGGTCGCCGATTGACGATTCTCTGCAATCGAGCGTTAGCGGATTCAACGAAACGACCCCGGCCTTGGCCGGGGTCGTTTCGTACGGGAGAAACTTCGGGCTTAGGCCTTGACCACTACGCGTTCAACTTCCTTGAGGCGGGCGGCCTTGCCGCGCAGTCCGCGAAGGTAGAAGAGCTTGGCGCGACGCACCTTGTAGCTGCGAATCTTCTCGATCTTGTCGATAACTTTGGAGTTGAAGGGGAAGATGCGCTCGACACCCTGGCCAAAGCTCATCTTGCGTACGGTAAACGTGCCCTGCGGGCCTTTGTTGATGGCGATGACCAGACCTTCGAAGGCCTGCAAGCGCTCCTTGTCGCCTTCCTTGATCTTGACTTGGACGCGAACCTGATCGCCAGGCACAAACTCGGGGAGGTCGGTGCGCTTGAGCTTGTCGGCCAAGCGCTGCATTACGGGATGAATAGACATGGTGGTTTCCTGCGTTTGGACTCAGAACTTTCAGTTTACTACAAGAGGCAGGGTTTGCGACCGGAGTACCCAAACGAAGCTGGATTTCATTGTCGATCTGTGTCCTGTTCCCGAGAGCAGGCGCTTGCGCTATAGTGTCGGGTATGGACGAGAAACGCGAATTGCTGCGCTACATGCTGGCCATCGTGGCCTATCGAGCTGAACGTGCCTTGGGAGGCGCGCCGGATCACTTTGCCGGTTTTGCCGGAGCGGGACGCTTGCCGGTGCAGATCCTGGCCCACATGGGCGACCTCTTCGATTGGGCGCTAAGTGCGGCTGTAGGGCAGGAGCGCTGGAAGGCGACTCAGCCCCGCGCATGGGCCGAGGAGAAGCAGAGATTTTTTGAGTCGCTGCAAACTTTGGATGCCTTTCTGGCGACCGGCGGGCCGCTGCACGCTTCAATCGAACAATTGCTGCAAGGGCCGGTGGCTGATGCGCTCACCCACGTGGGCCAGTTGGCGATGCTGCGCAGGCTCGCCGGCAGTCCTACGCGCGGGGAGAACTTTTATGTCGCAGACATCAAGGCGGGCCAAGTGGGCTCAGATCAGCCCGCGCCGGTGCAGCCGTTCAAGTCGCGCTAGAGTATTTTCGCTTCATACCTTGTAGTGGTCGCTCTATTGGAAGGCCAGCGGCTTCCAGGCTCCATCTTGCTTTAGCGCGAGTTGAAGCGGACGAGGCGGGCCCTTGTGCGGGACCGTCACTTCAATCCACAGCTCCTGGCCGGGCTTGAGCGGAGTCGGGTCGACGGCGTGCTCGGCGATGTAGAAGTCGACAGGCTCGGCGAGGCGCAGGGCATCGCAGGGCGATCCTGGCATGGCCGTTACGTACATACCCTTTGAGGTGAGGTCGGCCTCGGGAATGCGAATGGCCACCAGCTTGTTGTTTTCCACTTTCAGCTTGGCGCGGAATTGAACTGGTCCTTGCCAGTTGACGGAGAAGCCGCCCTTGCTTGTAGTGCCGTCGGCGTTGCGCGGAAAAGTGGCGTGCAAGGCTGACGGGAGCGTACTTTGACAGCCGTCCACGGTCAGACGCAGGCTCAGGTAGCGGCCACGCATGACCATATCGGGATCATAGGCTGCTGTGCGCACCCAGACTCGCGGGCAGCGAGCACGCTGGTAGTAATACTTGGCTGCGATGGAGGAGACGAGCGCCAACTGAATTACCAGCAAAATGATGGAGGTTTTGGAGAATTTCATTCTGCCTCCTGAGAAGTCGTGGCGGGAATCTCCGCTTTTTTCATGCCGGCGACGAGGTTGCGGCGAGTTTTTTCGAGAAGCCATCCACCGACCAGGAAGAGAACGCCGAGGCCGATCAGGCCCAGCGAGCGGTCAAGTTTGTCCATGATGTCGCTGAAGTAAAACCAGCCGACGGCGATGGCGAAACCGACGATGCCCAGGTTGACCAGAGCCTTCGAGGACTGACGAACGCCCCACCAGATGATGAAGACAGTGAAAGCGGCGACCAATGCGTGCGCGGCCAGATTGGGCTCACTACGG
Source organism: Occallatibacter sp. (assembly GCA_049518535.1). Lineage (GTDB taxonomy): Bacteria > Acidobacteriota > Terriglobia > Terriglobales > Acidobacteriaceae > Telmatobacter. The sequence goes on from JBEKRS010000004.1 coordinate 8,319, forward strand.
TTGTAGGAGCCCCAGGTTTCATGCTCTATCCAGGTTCGGTTGCACCAAGGCAATGCTATTGAGAAGCAGATTGCGACGGCAACGGGAACCACGCTCTTGCGGAATTTGAAGACGGCAAAGAGGAGCGGAATCGCGGCGATGTCTACCCAGCCCCAAGTGCGGAGTCCGAGTGGCAGATAAGTGGTATCGCCCCAGGAACGCCAACCTTCCAGCAGAATACATATTCCAACGATGGAGCCAATCGCCGCGACCGCGAAGAGAATGCCTTGGGCAATTTTGCGCTTGGAGCCAAGAAAAAACGTAAGGTAAAGAACTGCCCAGACGATCAGGAAGCGGCCAGCGTAGACGCTTTCGCCGATGTGGCCTTCGGCGTAGTAGGAAAACTCGGAGAGAATCCAGGCCGGGACGAGGAGCAGCGCGAGGGTTTGTTGGGCCTCGTCGCGGAGGAGAATCCATCCGGCCAAGGCGGCTAAAGCCCACATCAGAACCGCCGCCGGCCAATGCTCCTGAATGTTGAAGATCTGGCCGACCAGATAAATGGCGGCACCGGTGGAGATGGTTCCTACGGCGTGCAAGGCTGTCGAAAGGCTGCGAAAATGGTTGCGCGCCCAACTGCCGCCGAGGTGAAGGACGCTGACCATACAGAGGACGACGGCGAAGCGCGCGCCGGGACCGATTTGGTCCCAATGGGCGGAGACAAAGAGTGCCACGCCACAGGCCAAAAGGATTGCGCCGAGGATAAGTGCGACCAGTCCCTGCCATTGCAAACCGGCGGGGCGCTTCTGCTCCGATTCCCATGCGCGGATGCGGCTTGCTGCCACCGTATCCAGGACGCCGGCTGATTGCCAGCGGTTTAGCAACGATTCAAAGTCTGCCATAGCTGTCGGCAAACAGTAGAACACATCTGTGTGATTCTGTACCAAGAAACGGTGATTGCGTAACTAGAAATCGGGAAGTTCTGCGAGTTCCGAATTAATTATCTGCAAGGTTTTGAAAATATAAAAAGGGGGGGGGAGGGGGGTACCCTTCAATAGCGATCAGCTTTCAGCCGTCAGCTGTCAGCAAAAACCGCTCCTCGGGTCATTGGTCATTCTTCCATTGTGCTCGGGTGAGGGGTAATGGTGTGCAATCGTTTGAGATGGAGTACCCGCTATCATCGATAGGTATGCGATTCGAGATAGTTACTATCTTTCCGGGCTTCTTTGCCGGCATCTTCGAGAACGGAATTCTGCGGCGGGCTCTGGCCGAGGAGCTAGTGACGGTGGGGGTGCACGATCTACGCGCCTTTACTCACGATCGGCATCGCACGGTGGACGACCGACCATTTGGAGGCGGCGAGGGGATGGTGCTGAAGCCTGAGCCGCTGGCTGAGGCGCTGGCTTCGCTGGGGATTGGGCCGAAGGCAGAGCGGGAGTCTTCCTCAGGGGCTAAAGCCCTGATTGATGATGGGACAGTTGCGGCACGACTGAAGTCGTGCCCTGATACAGAGCAACCTGACACAGTGCATTCTGACATTGAGCAGCCTGACACAATGCAAACCGACACGGACGAGCCTGACGCGGATTGCGGTATTTCCGTAGTGCGTGAAGCCTCCACTCACCAACCGCAGACGCGGGTGATTCTGCTGTCGGCGCAGGGGCGGCCATTTACGCAGGGCTTGGCGCGGGAGCTGGCGGGCGTGGAGCGCGTGGTGCTGATTTGCGGACGGTATGAGGGCGTGGACGAGAGGATCAATCAGCTTTATTGCGACATGGAGCTGTCGATTGGAGACTATGTGCTGAGCGGGGGCGAACTGGCTGCCGCCGTGGTGATGGATGCGACGATGCGGCTGGTGCCGGGCGTGTTGGGCAATGAGGCTTCGGGCGAGTTTGAGAGCTTTGGCGTGGCGGATGCGGAGATTGCCATCGCCGAGGATGGGGTTCCGCGTTCGCAGCATGGCGCCGGAGGGCTGCTGGATTATCCGCACTACACGCGGCCGGCGGAGTTTGGCGGGTTGCGGGTTCCTGAGACTTTGCTGACTGGCGATCATGCGGAGATTCGCCGCTGGCGGAGGGAACAGCAGTTGAGAAAGACACTGGCCAACCGGCCGGATTTGCTGGAGGGGGCGGCGCTGAGCGAAGAAGATAGAAAAATATTGGAGGCGATACGGCGGGAGGCGAGTTAGTCCTCAATCACCGGTATGCAGCTAGTATGGTTGACAGTGGGTGCCAAAGATCGGAAAACTCAGTGTTTACGATCTGATGTTGAAAGCGATGTGATGTTATGAATTTCTCGCGGCTTTTCTTTATTCTATCGTTCACAGCGGCCTTGGTTTTTGGCCAGTCCGCCAGTAAGAATGAGCCATCCGGCCAGCTCAAGCAATTCGCGACAGTTGTCCAAAGCCTCTATAAAAATTTAGTGGCTCGTCAACCGTCCGGCACTGTCAAGGACACGGAGATGAAAGATTATCTACCGTATCTCAGCGAGGGATTGCGGCATAAATTCGATCTTTCAAGAGCGTGTCTGGCAGATTGGAAACAACAAAGTCCATATCCTAAGTTGACGGAAGGAATGAACTCCGATGCCATGGCCTTTACAGGCATTGGTAATACACCTGCTTCCTTCCAGATTGAGAAAACTATTCCCCAAAAAGATGGTTCGTTGCGTGTATATGTGAAACTCACCTTCAAGCTGCCGAAGTATCCTCCGTGGAGCAAGCGCGTTGCAGCAGTCATGATTCAAGAAAGCGGCCAGTTTTTCGTCGACGATGTGATCTATATCAACGATTCCGATTGGGTGGACCACCCTGAAGATAAACCAGCCGACCGTCGTCTTTCGGGATACTTGTTTGCGGGATGCGATGGAGCGCACTGGATTGGATCGAGCCTACCGAACGAGCCGACGGCTCTTGCTCAAGGCCTCAACCAACAGGTTGTAGCCCGCCATCCGCTGGATATCCCATCGGGTGAGGACTGGAAGGTCTTCGCACCCTATCTCGGCAAGACCCTGTTGAAAAGAATCGACGATTACGGCGCCTGCATGGAAGACCAGGACCGGCGGTTTGGCGCACCCGATTTGAAGCCGCCGGGATTGATTGAGGATGGAATCTTCTCGGGCGGCAATGAAGAAGCCGACCCACGATCATTCCGTGTTGAGAGATCTGAACAGAGAAAGGATGGTTCTGTTCGCGTATACGTGAGATTCCGGTGGGAGGAGCCACATGATAAACCATATTTTTGGCGGGTGGCAGATGTCTTTATCCAAGAAGATGGCCGCTATCTTCTGGATAACGTGATCATCCTGAAGGACGAGAACCATCCTGCGGAAGCGCGCCTGTCGAAACTGTTAGCCAATGGTTGTGACGGTCGTCGCTGGGTCGGTTACCCTCACGAGAAATGACGGGAAGCAGCAAAAAAGGATGAGTATAAACGCGCAGAACTATCCCGGCGCGTTCAGGTCGGTGAGGCCCTCGGGAAGGGCCATTTCTACGCGCTTGGCGGCCAGGTCGATGTTACGCAGATAACTCTTGGCGAAGGGGACGAGAATCTCGCCGGTCATGCCGCGAACCACCAAAAGGGCTACGGGTCCGGCGGTGCGGTCTACTTCTTCGATTTCGCCGACGGTCACTGGGGCCGCTGGAGCTACATCCACTAAAGTGCAGCCGATCAGGTCGCCGATGTAGAGTTCGTCTTCGGCCAGAGCGGCACGCTCAGAGCGAGGAATGGCGACGATGAGGCCTTTGAGGGTTTCTGCGGCGGAGATCGAATCGATTCCGGCAAAGTGGAGCACCACGCCGCCTTTGTGCAGCCAGTGGGCGATGAGCTCGGCTTCGCGCGGATACCCTCCCGCAGGGGCTAAAGCCCGTGTCGTTTTAGCGGCGTTTACGACACGACTGAAGTCATGCCCTGACGCTTGCGGCTTGGGTGGAACTGTGTCTTGACGCAGTCCAGAACTGGATTCGATCTTTGGAGCAGCAGCATCCGTCAGCAGCCAGAGTTGGCGGCGGTCGGCAAATTTCTCAGGGAAATCGGTGAGGAGGTCGGCGAAGACCTCGCCTTTGCGGCCTTGCGGACGGCGAATGCGGGCGAGCCAAACCCATGACTCTGGGGGTCCAGCAAGTCCGGCCTGTTCAGACGCGGTCATCTGTGCCTCCCGAGGGGGGCGGATCGATGGGCAAAAGCCATCTCAGGCTTCGTCTTCTTCCAGGATGTCGAGCGTAAAGCGGTGGTGCATTTTCATGCTGACTGCACCCAGGATCGTGCGCACCGAGCGGGCGGTGCGTCCCTGCTTGCCGATTACCTTGCCCACGTCCTGCGGCGCCACGCGGAGCTTGAGAACCGTGTTTTCATCGTGGTCCTCGCTCTCCACTTCGACGGCTGCCGGTTCATCTACCAGAGCCTTCGCAATCTCGCGTAACAGATCTTCCACTTGAACCAAAGCATTCTGGGTCATGCTCTTACCCCTAACCGGATACGACCAAAATTTGGCAGCCATGAATTGGCAACCAAGAATGAACGACCTAAATCTGTGCGCGCATGCTATCAGCACACACCCATAGCCGTCACCAATTGGATGCGCACCGGCCCACGCATGGCGCGCATATCTCTTAGGGGAAGAGGAAAAATCAGGCTACGGCGGGCACGGGCGCCGGGTTCTTGGCGACCAGCTTTTCGACGATGGGGGTGAATTGCGCGCCCACGCCGCGCCAGTAGGCGATGCGCTCGTGCTTCAGATCGACTGTGGCCGGGTTGGTACGCGGGTTATAGGTGCCAACGACCTCGATGGAACGGCCATTGCGGGCGCGGTCTTTCTCGATGACCACGATGCGGTAGTAGGGTTGCTTGGGGGCGCCAAAACGCGCCAAACGAATCATCACCACGGCGATAGAGTTCCTTTCGACTTCCGATACTGTGTTGCTGTCTTCTACCCCACGGACCAGGACCTGTCCACGGGGACCCCGACGGGTGGCTTTTCGGCCGACGGCAGCTTGACTCAAGCACGCCGGACCGAACGATTTCAGATTTGGGGCCAGACAGAAACGCCGAGCCCGGCAAGACACAACACCTAAGTATCGCCGAAAGTGGGGGGGCGAGGCAAATTGCTGTTCTATAGCCGCGGCCTGCGAATATAGACTGTGGAGTCTGGTGCCGGTGTTTAGGCTTGGCTTGCTACTATCCCACGGAGCGCACGCACATGGTTCGGGAGTATCAGAAAGGATATTCGAGCCGCTTGGGACGGGAGATGGAAGTGCTTATCTTCGGCGAAGCGGGACTGCCCGTGATGGCCTTTCCGACATCCTGCGGGCGATTCTTCGAGTTTGAGGATCGGGGGATGATTGCCGCTCTCGGCGATAAGATCGACGGCGGCCAGTTACAAATATTTTGCGTGGACTCGGTGGATGCGGAGAGTTGGTACAACCGGGCTTACGCGCCGCGTTGGCGTATTGCCCGCCACTTGCAGTACGAGGATTACCTGATCCAGGAAGCGACGTTGCTCGTGAGGCAGAGGAACGCCGACGCGCGGCTGGTTGCGCTGGGTTGCAGCTTCGGCGGCTATCATGCCGTCAACTTAGCCTTGCGCCATCCGGAGATTTTCACCGGCTTTATCTCGTTCTCAGGCGTTTTCGACCTGACAAACTTTCTGGGCGGCTACTACGATCAGGACTATTACTACAACCTGCCGACGCATTACTTGCCTAATCTGAACGACCCATGGTTTCTGGACCGCTTTCGCGGCAGCAGTTATGTGTTGGCCACAGGCTGGGACGACCAATGCCTGCGCCAAAACCAGAATCTCGACTGGATCATGAGCGAGAAGGGGCTTCCGCATCAGTTTCATGTTTGGGATTCGTTGAACTCGCATGACTGGCCCACCTGGCAACGGATGGCGCTTGAGTATCTGTGAATGAGCAGGGATATTTATAAGTGAAAGCTTGTAACATGGAGTAAGTTGAATCTTCAGGAGGTTATCCCCATGAGTGCGATTAATCCTTATGAAAATTTTCTGGATGGAAGGCCGCTGGAAGTTATCCTGGCCTCGACTGCTGAGCGGCTTGGCACGCTGCTGGCCACGATTGGACCGGCGAAAGTAGTTATCCCGCCTGCGCCGGGGAAATGGAGCGCGGCGGAGATACTTTGCCACCTGGCCGACTGTGAATCGGTCTTTGCGTTTCGGCTGCGCCAGACGTTGGCCGAGGACAACTGTGTTGTGCAGCCCTTCGACCAAGATAAGTGGGCTGCGCGTTACTCCGGCATTCCTGCGGAAGAGGCCCTGGCTACATTTTCAGCTACTCGCAAATGGAATTTGCGGCTGATTGCGGCGGCGCTTCCCGCGGCGGCTGACAAGCCGGTGACCCATCCCGAGCGGGGCACGATGACGTTTCTGACTCTCGTCGAGACCATGGCTGGGCATGACCTGAACCACCTTGGCCAGCTAGGAAAACTCGCCGCATTGCATGGCAAATGAAGCTGAAAAGCTTAGTCGTTATCGGTTCATTTTGATCAGAAAGTGCGGAATTTTCTGTTATCGGGAACCATTTTGCCTTCGCCGGGGTCCAAAAGAGTAGAGTTTCTGTTAATTGCTCTGATTTCTCGGAGGAGGCTTCGTGCGCAGTATTCATGCCGCTCTATGTCTGTTTGCCGTCACCTTTACACTTGGATTCACAGTTAGCCTTGCCGCGCAGGGACCGGGCGGGTCCGCAACCAAATCGAAACCGGCCGCTACGGTGGCAGTTGCTCCGGGGACGATTAAAGACTTGCCGGTGCGCAAGGTGGTGCTCTACAAAAACGGCGTGGGCTACTTTGAACACGCCGGGTCAGTGACCGGCAATCAGCGCGTGGCCATCGACTTTACCTCGCCGCAGTTGAACGACGTGTTGCAATCGTTGACCGTGCTTGACGAGGGCGGCGGGCGGATTGCGGGGGTGAATCACAACTCGACGACACCGCTGGCCGAGCAGCTCAAGTCGCTCTCGCTGGGCATGACTGACGACCCCAGCTCGACTGAGCTTTTTCAGGCGCTGCGCGGGCAACGGGTCGAGGTGATAGGTGCGCCCGGCGGCACAATCACCGGCCGGTTGCTCTCCATCGAGTCGCGGACCGAGAAGGTGCAGAGCAGCGACGCCGACGCCACGACTATTGAAAAGATTTATCTCTCAATCGTTGCAACTTCAAGCGCGGTGCGGGTCGTCGAACTAACTCCCACGCTGAGCGTGCGCCCACTGGACACGAATCTCCAGGGCCAGCTCGACCGGTATCTTGAGTTGCTCTCGACGACGCACGCGACCGGGCTGCGGCATCTCACTCTCGATGCGCTTGGACAAGGGCAGCGCGAACTTCGCGTGAGTTACATCAGCGAGGTTCCGGTGTGGAAGTCGACTTACCGGCTTGTCTTTCCGCGCACGCCGAATGGCAATGCCACGATGCAGGGCTGGGCGGTTGTCGATAACACTGTGGGCGCGGATTGGGACAATGTGCAGTTGTCGCTGGTGGCTGGTGCGCCGCAGAGCTTTATTCAGCCGTTGTCGCAGCCCATATATACAAAACGGGTTGAGATTCCCATTGCTACAGAGGAGCAGTTGACGCCGCAAACGCATGAGGCGGCGGAGATGAGGCAGGACGTAGCGGCGCAATCGATGAATAGTTCGCTCGCTACGCCGACGCGCATTCCGCATAGCATCAAAATGGTCGCTGAGAAGGAAGCACCCTCAGCGAGCTTTGGTGTGATGGGCGGCATGGGAACGGGTTCTGGCGAGGGTTACGGCCCAGGCTCGGGCGGCAATGTAGGCGGCGGAATCTATCGCATCGACGGGGTCTACCGCGCCTCTGACGCGATTCAGGAGGGTGACGTCTCCACCAATGCTTTCGACGACTTCTTCGAGTATGCGCTAGCGCAACCGGTGACGATTCACAAGAATGAGTCGGCGATGGTGCCGATTTTACAGCAGGAGTTACCCGCCGAGCACGTGACTCTGTGGAGCGAAAAGGAGCCTAAGCCGTTGCGCGCGGTGTGGCTGGAGAACAAATCGAAGCTGACGCTGGACTCGGGCAGCTTTTCCATCTTCGAGAGTGGCGAGTTTGCCGGCGAGGGGCTGCTTGACCCAATTCATCCTGCAGAAAAACGACTGCTCTCTTATGCTGCCGATCAGGCGGTGCGCGTGAAGGTGATGGCGCGCGACAACGAGCGCACGCTGCATCACGTGAAGATCGCCAAAGGCGTGATCATCGAAACCCACATGGATGTTGATTCAGTGACCTACTCGGCGACCAACCACGCGGAGATGGATCGGGTGGTTTTGCTCGAGCATCCGCGTCGCATGAACGGCTGGACCCTGGACGAGGGACTGAAAGCGGATGAAACCGCGCCAGACCTCTATCGCTTCAAGCTGCCGGTGGCGTCTCACTCGACCGCCATGCTAGAGGTGCGTGAGCGCGGGCCGGAGAGCACATCCGTTTCCTTGAATGCTGCCGCAAACCAAGTCAACTATCTTCTCGACCTGGTCAAGCGCGTTCCAGATGCTCTCGACAAGCTGAAGCCGGTCATCGATGCGGAGGCAGCGCTGGCCGATCTGGATCGCCGCATCAGTGAATCCAAGAAGACGGAAGAGGCTGCCACCGCAGATGAGGCGCGCGACCGCGAAAATCTGACTGCGCTCAAGGGCAACGACGCGGCCAAGCGATTTGTGGACGAGCTGAACCGCGCCGAAGATCAGTTGCAGACCGCGCACAAGCAGACCACGGACCTGGAGCAGCAAAAGCAATCGGCCGTCGAAAAGTTGAATGAATTAATTTCAAAAATCAGCTTCAATTGGGATGTGAAGGCGGATAAGTAAAGAGTCAGGGAAGTGGGCGAGAGTGCTGGCATTTTTGGTTTCCCGGGTCTCAAAATCGAGACCCTGGGAAACCCTGGTCTTTACTCCCTAGTCGCCAACTCCTACCCCCAGTTCATGTCCGGTCATGGCATAGAGAATGGCTCGGGCGGTGGAGTCCTCGTCGACGCGCGAGCTGATCATCAGGTCGTATAGATGAGGATTGCACCAGCTCTTGCCGAAGTATTGTTGCAGGTATCGGGCGCGTTCGCCATCAACTTTGCGGAGGCGCTCCTCGGGATCGGCGCCCTTTTCCAGGCGGGTGCGCAGGCGGAGGATGCGCTCTTTCAACGAGGCATAGACGAAGACATGGTAAACGTCGGGCTTGTGCTGCAGGACGCACTGCGAGCCGCGACCGACAATGACACAATCCCCTTCGGCATGCGCCTCCTCGATGATCTTGCGCGAGACTTTCACCATAGCGTCGGCGTCGAAGACGGTCTCGTCCATCAGTTCCAAGCCAGCGGCAAGGGCGGCTGAGCGCATAGCCTGCTGGTTGATGCGTCGCAGCCAGGAATCCACGTGCTCGTCGTAGTGACGGACCACCTTTGTATCGACATGGGCCGCGTAGGCGATGGCGTCGATGATGTCCCTGTCCAGCAGCTTCCAGCCGAGCCACTTGGCGATGGATTGCGCGATGCGCCCGCCGCCGCTGCCAAACTCCCTATTCACCGTCAGTACGCGGTATCCCACGATCTCCTCCCGCAAAACCGGCAACAGTCCACGTTACACCTGTTGGCGAGTTCTTTCCAGTTACTCGCGTGCGGTGCCGGCAACGGGCCTGCCGTAAACTGTGGGTGAGCAGCCTGCGGGGGCGCACACAGCTTGCGCTGAAAGGAATGCGGGAGGTTTAGCTATGAAGAAGATCGGCGTCCTGTTTGGCGGGGAGAATAGCTTTCCCGGCGCGCTGGTGGAGCAGATCAATGCCCGCAACCTTGACGGCATTGAGGCCGAGTTTGTTCTGACGGGCGCAGTCCAGCTCGGGCGGGCACCACTCTACTCGGTGATCGTGGACCGTATCTCGCACAGCATTCCTTTTTACCGCGCCTTTTTGAAGAACGCCGCACTGAAGGGAACGGTGGTGATCAACAATCCCTTCTGGGCTTCGGCGGACGACAAGTTTTTCAACTATTCGCTGGCCGCGAAAATCGGGGTTGCCGTGCCTGCGACTGTGCTCCTACCTCACAAGCAGCTTCCCGAGGGCGCGACCGACCGCACCGTGCGCAACTTGGAATTCCCGCTAGACTGGGAGGCGGTTTTTGCGTATGTTGGCGAGCATGGTTTTTTGAAGCCGATCGACGGCGGCGGCTGGCGCGACGTGCATGAGGTTCACAATCGCGAGGAGTTCTTCCGGGCCTACGACCAGAGCCGCGACTTGTGCATGGTGTATCAGAAGGCGGTGAATTTCAGCGAGTATTTCCGCTGCTACGTGGTGGGTGGGAAGAAGGTCCGCATCATGGCTTACGACCCGCGCAGGCCGCATGCCGAGCGGTATGTGGAGAACGCGCCGCCCTCCGCGAAGATGCTGCTGAAGCGCATGCGTAAAGACGCGATCAAGCTGTGCCGTGCGTTGGGCTACGATTTCAACACGGTCGAGTTTGCGGTCGAACGCGGCGCGCCCTATGCCATCGACTTCATGAATCCGGTGCCCGACGCCGACGTGCATTCAATCGGTCAGGCCAATTTCGATTGGATCGTCAAAGAGGTCGCGGATCTGGCGATAGCCAAGGCCAGGGGGGCGTCGCACTTGCCGGAGATGCGCTCGGCGGCGTTTCTTGGCGCGGCGGCTGTGGGCGGTAAAGCGGCGAAGAAGAAGGCGCAGAGAAAGATGTAAAAGTCGCGTGTCTAAGCGGAAAGCGAATCAAGAGGGAGCCGAAGGTCGATATGCGGCGCATGTGGTGTTGGAGGTGCAAGCGAGAAGTGCCGATGCTGGATGAGCAATCATACGCCGTGATCGCACGTTTGTATAGCGATGCAACATTGGCCGTCAAGGAGTACAGACGCACATGGGATGTTTCGCTGAAAGATACGCCGTTACATGAACTTTACGAACCTGTGTGTGCAGAGTACGAGCGGAGGACGGGAATGAGGGAGCCGGACCACAATGAAATATTGAAACACCGAATCTCGCTCTACGGTGTACCTTGCAAGCAATGCCATAAGCCATTACGAACCCCAGAAGCCAAGATATGCGGCGCTTGTATGCATCCGGTCCAAGAGAGTGAAGGATTGAATCATACCAGTCCAAATCGTATCTTTTGACTCGGCGGAATATTTCGAAAATGTCGCAAATTGCTCAGACTTCGGCACCGTCATGTGAGATTATTTGCAAATCTCTGAGCGCTGGCGGAGATACGGAGTTTAAAGTCGTCCGGCGCGTGCTGTGATCAAGGCATGACGTGCAAATCAATCTTAATGAATAGCTTACGAGGTTGGTGTGAGTGCGTGCTCTCTCTGGTTTCAGAGGGGCGCGTTCACGAAGTGGAATCTAGTTACCATTTGGAAACTTTGGTGCCCTTGGGTTTAGCGAGCAAATTCAGGTAGAGTGAGTATGACCCGTTTTGGGTTAGGGATGCAGACTATGGATGTCGTGAAATCCGCATTACCGCTTTCGCCAGTTGGCCCTCAGCCGGTTTCTCAGCGGCAGGAAGTGCGTTGTGCGGTACGTTTTCCGCTCGCGCTGCCTGTGATGCTGTCGTCTGAGAAAGGGGAGATTGCCGCTGTGACCAGCAATGTCTCCGCTAGTGGCGTAGTTTTTGAGATGGACAGTCCGGTGCTGTCAGGGTTGGAGATAAGTTTTTCCCTGCGCATGCCCGGTGCGGTATTAGGTACCCCCCGCGATGTTCTGGTTCATTGTCAGGGTCGTGTGGTACGCTGCTCCATGAACCAAAGTCATTATCAGGCTGCCGCGACGATCGACGAGTACAGATTCGCCGAGCAGTGACAGCCAGAGCAGGCTTGGCAACAGCCACATTTGGCTTGGCAATGATCAATTATGGATTTCTTGGACGATTCTGCCGACGATGAAACCCTAGAGGCTCCGGTAAAGCCAGGGACAATCCGCGTGATTCTTGCGGATTCTCAGGCGATTTACCGTGTGGGCATTCGCAAGGTTTTCGCACTTGAAGATGACCTGCGCGTTGTGGCCCAAGCCGATTCCCTGGAGAATTTACGGTCGGCCATCGAGCGCTATCCCACTGACGTGGTCCTGATGGAAGGGGGACTGCTGACCGGGACGTCGAACGTTATTCCCGACCTGCTGCGGGTTGCTCCCGACGTGAAGTTGATTGTGCAGGCGGTGTCTGCCGATGAGAACCAGACGGTTGAGCTTTACCGGCGCGGAGTGCGCGGCATCATCTCGCGTTCCATTTCTCCGGATTTGTTGGTGCGATGTGTGCGCCGGATTGCAGCCGGTGAGACCTGGATCGACAATCAATCGGTCAGTTGGGTGATCGAGGCTTATCGGGCGCAAGCGGCTTCATTGGTCAGCCCGCGTACCCAACCCAAGCTCTCGCCCAAGGAAATGGCCATCATTACCTGCATCACCCAGGGCAAGCGCAACAAAGAGATTGCGTTTCAGCTGGGAACCACCGAGCAGGTGATCAAGAATTATCTGCGCAAAATCTACGACAAGCTGGGCGTGAGCGATCGGCTTGAACTGGCTCTTTATTGCCTGCATAACAAGATTATTCAGAGCGATGTGGAAGAGGAACTGGTGGCGCAGAAGGTTCTGGGCCAGTAGCTGTATTCCTCACTTTGATCTCGCGGCGAAGAGCTGCCTTTCCAATCCAACGATCAGAATTCATTTGCCGGTGCGGCGAGCTGTTGAGTTATGTCTGCGCTTGCGGCTCCGCGTTGTGGCCACGAGCCAGTTCCAGCAAGCGAACTAATTCAGTCAATTCCGCTCGCTCCAAATGCCCCAGTAGCTCCCCTGGAAGGCGAAGAATCACAGGGTCCATCTCCTTGAGCAGCGCGAGGCCAGAGTCGGAAATCTCGGTCCAGACCACGCGGCGGTCATGTGAGTCGCGGCGCTGGCGGATGAGCTTGAGGGCCTTGAGCCGCGACAACAGACGTGTGATGTCCGGTTCGGCGGCGATCATGCGGCTGCCGATGGCAGAACAGGTGAGTCCCTTCGGTTGTGCTCCGCGGAGAATCCTGAGCACGTTGTATTGCGTCGAGGTCACGCCCCAGTCGCGTGTCTTGAGGTGAAAGGCGCGGTTGAGGCAGTCGGAGGTACGCAACAGATTCAATAGAGCCTCTTCCTCCAGACTTGCGAAGGGGCTCTCCTGCACGATTTCCAGTTTCAGGCCTGCCATGGACCGTCTCTCTCCGCCGAACCGGGTTGGGAGCTCTATTGAGAGGAACTCGATTGGAGGTTAAGGTCCCTAGTCCGTACCCTCCAACCCAAAACCGGCTTTGAACCGGTGTCCAGACACGCTTATTGCTTGACGACTTCCAACTCGATGGTCAGTTTGACTTCGTCGCCCACCATGGCTGCCGGAAACTTGGTTCCAATGCCAAAGTCTGTGCGCTTGATGGTTGTGGTGGCCGTGAAGCCGGAATGGGGCTTGTGATCCATGCCCGGAACTGGTGCGCTGGGGCCTTCCACATCCAAGATGACGGGCTTGGTGACGCCGTGCAAGGTCAGATTGCCGGTGACGGTGAGCTTGGCGCCGTTCTTCACCACGCTGGTGCTGGTAAAGCTGGCCGTGGGCATGGTGACGACGTCAAAGAAATCCGGGCTCTTGAGATGGGTGTTACGGGCCTCCTCGCCGGTGTCTACGGTGTCGACGCCGATGGTGGCCGTGACTGTGGATTTGGTGATGTCCGCCTCGTTCAAGACGATGGTGGCGGCGACCTTGCCGAATCGGCCGTGGACATTGGAGATGCTCAAGTGCCGGATGCTGAAGTCAACCTCGCTGTGCTGCGGGTCGCTGGTCCAGGTGGAGGTTTGCGCCAGGGCGAGGGGAGCCGCCAGCGCGAGAATGCCAGTTACAAATGCCAAACGCTTCATCGTAAAATTCCTTTCGTTGCCGGGCCAGAGGCCGCTCTTGGGGTTTCAGGCAGAGCCGAGGGGAGGTGCTTGCCGGTGTGCGCCGAAACGTGGATTACCGGTGCGTTCCGCGCGGGAACTTCCTGTATTCTTAAGATGGCAGAGATAACTATTCGTTGCAACAAATATTTTGTTTTTTGGTTTAAGTGCCGCCAGAGGTCTGGGGTTGCTATTCTTTTGCGCGTTTCCCGCCGGGCTAACCATCGAATCCGATGACGGCTACCGACCTCAAGCCAGACGCCAAGCCGTCTGCTATGCTCCGGTTTATGTCTGTGTGGAACGACTTTCAGCGCCTTACGCGGTCCCAGCGGCACACTTTTTTGGCCGCGTTCCTGGGCTGGACGATGGATTCGCTGGACTTTTTCCTGCTGATTTTCTGCGTCAAGGCCATCGCCGCAGAGTTCCGCACTCAGCCCTCGGCGGTACTGAGCGCGGTCTTCTTGACGCAAGCGTTCCGGCCGGTGGGGGCAATTGTCTTTGGTATGCTGGCCGACCGCTACGGACGGAGGCTGGTGCTGATGGCGAATATCTTGAGCTTCTCGGTGATCGAGTTGGCCTGCGGTTTTGCGCCCTCGCTCGGCGTGCTGCTGGGGCTGCGCGCGCTGTTTGGCCTGGCGATGGGCGGCGAATGGGGTGTAGGAGCGGCGCTGGCTTTTGAGACGTTGCCCAAGGAGGGCCGCGGCGTCTTCAGCGGCATTTTGCAGGAAGGCTATGCGCTGGGCTCGATTCTGGCTGCAGGCGCATTCGCTCTTTTCTTCCATTGGATTGGCTGGCGGGGGCTGTTCATCCTGGGTGCGACGCCGGCTCTGCTGGTCTTTTATGTGCAGGCGCGGGTAGCTGAATCGCCGGTTTGGCTGGAAGGGAAAAGGAATCGGCTCGCGCGGTCTGTTGAGGATGCACGGAGCGCCAAGGCTGGGGATCTTGCTCGCTTGCTGGCATTTCTGCCTACGTTTCTGTTTCTGGTGCTGCTGATGACCGCCTTCATGAGCTTCTCGCACGGCACGCAGGACGTGTATCCGACCTTCCTGCAAACCCAGGCCAGGCTCACGCCGGGGACTGTGGGGCTGATCGGCGTTTTGTATGGCGTTGGCTCGATCGCCGGCGGCTTTGTCTTTGGAGCGCTCTCTGAAACGTGGGGACGCAAGCGGGCGATCGTCACCGCGGCGCTGTTGGCGATTCCGGTGATTCCACTTTACGCATACGGGCACTCGGCGATTACGCTGGGCGTGGGCGCGGTGCTGATGCAGTTCATGGTTCAGGGAGCGTGGGGAGTGGTGCCAGCGTATCTCACCGAGTTATCGCCGGCTCCGGTGCGGGCTACGGCGCCGGGACTGGCCTACCAGTTAGGCGGGCTGATTACCTCATGGAACGGCAAAGCGCAGGCTTTGGCCGCAGAACGCACGGGCAATTACCCGGCGGTGTTGGCGATTACCGTGATCGTGGTCGCGCTGTCGCTGGCTGGATTGGCGCTTATGGGACGAGAGGCCAAGGGGCGGGAGATGACGGCGGCGTAATTCAAATTGAACGGAGGGAGGCGAATGCTGAATGGCCGTTCGGGTTGGAACGGCCATTCGGCGCTACAGCGGGCTGGTTAGTTCCGCTTATAACTGCTACGCGGAAGGCGGAAGGTTGAAGTTAGTGGATAGCAACCGGCTCCGCGGCCGGCACTTAGTGATAGTTATGCCAGACAAAGAGCATCTCGGTGTTGCTTCCTTCTTCTTGCACGGTAGATAGGGTGTTGTTGTCGTCATAGGTCACATAGTCGTTGACCATGGTCCAGTTGGTGGTGTTGGATGCCAGGTAGGGCACCCAAGGGCCAGCCGTGGTTCCAGCTTCGGCGCTGAACATTATCGCCTCGTCGTAGTCGGCAAGGATGGATATTGCGCCGTTGACCCAGGGACGCTCCATGATCCAATTCGCCTCGCTGCCGGTGAAACTGGTCGAGCCCAGCGGAGTTTCGAATTCGGCCATCTGGCCAGTGGTTTCGTTTAACATGAAGAACCATCCGTACCCGCCGTTTACCTCCTGGTCACCGTAGACATCGCCAATCCATACGCTGGTAAATATATGGTTGCTGGGGCTGACTGTAATGCCGGTGATTACCGACTCGGTAGGTTGATTGGGGAGCAATTCGCTAAACGCGTAATAGTTGCTGAAGGAGAAGGGGGGAAATTCAAAATACTGCTGCTCGGTCCCTGCTTGAACCAGGTCGCTGGTACCGATGCCGTCAAGGCCGATCCAATAGGCGCTATAGGTTTGGAGACCAAGACCCGCAGCCGTCACATTCGCGACAGATGGAACGTACCATTCTCCTTGTATTGCGTCATAGGTGCCTTTTGCGGCGCTTAGTTCGTACCCGCTCCAATTGGCAAAGCTTCCAGAGCCGGCGGTTACTTGGCCGTGATCATGGCTGATGTCTGCACGAGTTACCACGCCGGCGCGGACGAGAACTGCTGGCTGCGAGACGATCCCGAGCCAGGTGGAGTAGGCGCTCGAAGAGGTGGCAGAGTCGGGTCGCGGGGGATAGTGACGCTGTGCCAGCTCGCGGTCGGAGAGAGATCTCGCTTCGTCCTCGGAGAGGCCGGGCTGTAGTGTGGCGCCCTGGGGCAGGGTGGCGACTCGCGACTTCGAGGACAGTTTCGGGGCGGATGCGCTGGCGCTGAGTTCGAGAGGGAACGTTGTGGACTTGCCGTCGGCGGAGGTGCAGTCGATCTGCATCTGCGCGGATTGAGCGGACTCCTGGCGGGCGTTGACGTGGAAGCGAAGTTCGCCCTCGCTGTTGGCGAAGAGGTGCATGAGATGATCGGCGTCGGCGACTCCCTGCGGGTGCAGGACGCAAGCGGCGTTGGGCGCAACATTCACGATGACTGGCGTTTCTACGCTGGGCCGGATAGCTATGCTGGTGGAGGTTGCGATTTCATGCGTGGCGACGCTAAGTGTTTCGGCGAGAGTGCTCTTGGCAAGCAATGGAGCTGTCAGCAAGAGAGTGAGCGCGGACGCAAAGATGCGCACTCGGGTAGACTGCAATGTTTTCATTAGTGACCTCGGTTTTGTTCTTTGGGAGCGATCCGTTCGACCAGAATCGATGCGTACTTTTCATTCGTGCGTGAAGCTATAGTGGCGAAAATCGCGAAAGCGTTACACGGCGACGATGCTTTATTTACGGGTGCATCTTGATGGTGAATCCATCGCGCAGGTTGGAGGAGCGCCGGTTCGCAGTGCGCTGCACGGTATCGCGGCAAGGGCATCGAGTCTGATCAGCTTCTTCGCTTTCTTAGTACCCAGGTCGTCATGCAGCGATAATCCTGCACGATGGTCGTCTTGAGTGGATCCACAAGGACAGCATTCATTTCTTCCGTCAAACCGAGGAGCATCTGCTGATCCACCAGAAACCACTGCGAGCCATCGGGAATTAGAAATATATTGCCGCGCAGGCGCTTGAAGTCCATGCCGATCCTGGAGCCAAGACGGCAGAAGAGCATCCCGCCTGGCTTTAACACGCGCCAGAGATCTGTGAGCATGGCGCGGAAGTGGCGATCATCGCGGGCAAAGTGGAGCACCGCATTCGAGAGCACCACATCGGCAAAGCCATCGGGAAAGGGCATCCGCTCGATCCACCCAACTTGGAAATTGTCGGCAGGCAGGCTGGTTTGAAGTGAGTCAGAGAGCTGGCGGACGTGCTCGATTGCCTGGGCATCTTCGTCGAGCGCGAAAACTTCGCAGCCTGTTCGGAGCAGATGCACAAGGTTGCGCCCGTAGCCGCATCCCGCATCGAGCACACGCATACCGGGCGCAATGTTGCCGCGCAGGATTTGATCGAATACGTAGATGTCGATCTGCCCGAACTGCTCTTGAATGCTTAAGGTCACTCCATCAAACTCCTTGCCTTGAATGACTCTGCGGGAGAGTTTTCGCTACTAACCCTTCGCAAAATTTGCGAAAGATTGGATAACCAGTTTAGTGGTTTGGCAAGGAAGACCGAAATACAAGCCCGCAACGAGATTTATTTTGGCCGGATTAGTTCGATGCGGTCGCGGGTGCGGACCCAGGTGTTTCCGGCCATGCGGCCTACGGCGTCGAGGGCGGCGGGATCGACGCGAAAGTCCTCGATCAGGTCGGCGCGCACGTGAAAGTGCACGACCTCACCTAGGACGATGACGCCGCTAGCGGGCCCGTGGCCGGTGTAGATGACTTGAAGGAGCTTGCACTCCATTTGGGCGGGCGACTCGGCGACGCGGGACGGGCGGACGGCCAGGCTGGGAATCGGCGTCAGTCCGGAGAGGTTAAACTCGTCCACCTCGGGCGGTGCTTCTGCTGAAGTGGCGTTGGCGGCAGCGGCGATGGCTTCGCTGACCACATTGATCACGAACTCCCCAGTTTCCTCGACATTGCGCAGCGTGTCTTTGCGATGGCCGGCTTCCGCAGAATCGGCGGGACGCAGCGCAGGGCAAAAGAGCACGGTAGGCGGATTCGAGCCGACGCCGGCGAAGAAGCTGAATGGCGCGAGGTTGGGCACACCGTCGCGGCTCAAGGTAGAGACAAGCGCCACAGGCCGCGGTACAATTATCCCTGTCATCAACTTATAAATCTGCCGCTGTTGGCACTCGGCCGGATCGACGCTAAGCATCTCAATTTCAGAGGAGCGAGCTCTGTCCATGCTGATAGCCTAGAACATTGCACCGATTGATGCATATACCCGGATTGGAACGCGTTGCCCAAAGCATGTGACAGTTCTGGTGCGCGGTCTAAAATTCGTCTGCGTGTAACAATTAATGATGCACAATCGATAGAAGGAGAGAACTGTCTTGCCGCGAATTCATTTTCAACAGCAACTCGCTGAACTCAAGGACAAGCTGCTTGCCATGGCGGCTTTGTCGCAGCAAGCGGTCGAGTCCGCGGTGGACGCCTACCTACAGCGCGACAAGGGCCTGTGCAAGTACGTCAAGCAGAACGAGACGGCCATCAACACCGCGCAGCATGAGCTGGACGAGATGGCATATGAACTGCTGGCCAAGGAGCAGCCGATGGCCATCGATCTGCGCTTCATTCTGTCGGTGATCAAGATCAACGGCGACCTGGAGCGGATCGGCGATCAGTCGATGGGCATTGCGCGCCGCACGAAGGAGATTCTGAAGCACGAGGAGATCGATCTGCCGGTGGATTTCGCTGCGATGGGCGAGTTTGCCGGGCGCATGATCCGCTCGGCGGTGCAGTCGCTGCTGGAGGGAGACGCGCGGCTGGCCGAGGAGGTGCGCGAGATGGACGACGAGATCGACCGCATGAACCGTCGTGCCCACTCCGACCTGCTTCAATTGATCCAGGAAAAACCTCGCGTAACCCAGCAGGCGATGAACGGCATCCTGGTTGCGAAGAACCTGGAACGGATTGCCGACCACGCCTCGAACATCGCCACCGATGTGATTTTCTGGGTTCGTGGTTCCGACGTTCGGCACCAATTAAGCATGTCGATGGACTGACAGACCTCGGCAGGCCACCCCAGCGACGAGGACCTGTCGCCGGGGCCCCCAGGCAGGTGGTAGGTTTAATTGCCGCGCGGAGCGGGGCTTTCGGCGAATCGCTTGAAGAAGCCTTGGAATTCGTCCAACGGCAGCGGCCGGCTGAATAAAAAGCCCTGGAAGGAATGGCAGCCGAGCCCGGAGAGAAAGCCCCGTTGCTCTTCGGTTTCCACGCCTTCGGCGATTACCGACAAACCCATGGCCCGGCCCAGCGAGATTATGGTCTGCGCAATGGCGCCGCTGGTGGCATCGACCAGCATATCGCGCACGAAAGCCCGGTCGATCTTCAGTTGGTCGAGTGGCAGGCGTTTAAGGTAGGCCAGCGAGGAATAGCCGGTGCCGAAGTCGTCCAGCGAAAAGCTCAAGCCATGCGACTTGAGTTCAGTCATTTTGGCGATGACCTCCTCGATATTCTCCACCAACATGCTTTCGGTGAGTTCGAGCTTAAGGTTTTGGGGGTTGGCTCCGGTGCTTTCGATGGCCGCCAGCACATGTTGGACGAACTCCGGCTGGCGGAACTGGAGAGCGCTGATGTTGACCGCGACCGAGAGATACGCGGTTTGTTTTTGGCTGGCCCACAACGCAATTTGCGCGCATACGGCTTCCAGAACCCAATCTCCCAGTGGCAGAATCAGCCTTGATTCCTCAGATATGGGAATGAACTTGTCCGGCATTATGATGCCGCGCACGGGGTGCTGCCAACGGATCAGGGCCTCGGCGCCGGTCAAGCGGCCACGCTCGACTTGAGGCTGATAGTAAAGCAGAAACTGTTTTGTCTTGATCGCCAGGCGCAAGTCCTCTTCGAGGGCGGCGCGGGCGTTGACGGCAGCTTGCAGGGCGGGGGAGAAAAAGCGCATGGTGGCTCGGCCGGCGGCCTTGGCCTGATGCAAGGCAATGTCGGTTTGCTGTAGGATCTCATCGGCAGTCTTTTGGCGATCGTCGAAGATGGTGATTCCGATGCTGGCGGTGGAGAGGCATTCGCGGCCCTCGATCATGTAGGGCGAGCTAATCAGAGCCAGGATTTTTTCGCCCGTGGCCTTGGCCTGAGCCGCTGCTTCCTCGGCAACTTCGCTCAGGTTTTCGAGCATCACGACAAACTCATCGCCACCCAGGCGGCACACGGCGTCGGCTTCGTCGGCGCAGGCGGCGATGCGGCTGGCGACTTCCTGAAGGAGAAGGTCGCCGGTCTGATGGCCGAGGGTGTCGTTCAACGTTTTGAAATCGTCCAGATCGACGACCAGCAGTGCACGGGAGCGGCTGACTCGACCGCCTGCGGTAACGGGCAGGCGCAACCGCTCCAAGAGCAGGCGGCGGTTGGGCAGGCCTGTCAGGGGATCGTAGAATGCGAGCGTCCGTATCTCATTCTCCGCAGCCTTGGCTGGCGAGATATCGCGAGTAATGGAAAGGATGCAGGGAACTCCGTCAATCTCCATGGGCGATGCCGACATCTGTCCCCAGAAAAGCTCACCGTTCCTCTTTCTGAACTGGACCTCAATGCCACGGCAACATGAGTTCTGGCGCACCATTTCTACCATGGTCTGCCGGTCGCGGGGATCGGCCCATATTCCAAGTTCCAGCGAAGATCGTCCAATGACTTGATCGCGATCAGATCCTATGGTGTCGAGGAAGGCTTGATTGACATCGACATAGATTCCATCGCCCAAGCGGTTGATGGTGATGGAGTCGAGATTGGTCTGGAATGCGACGCGGTATCGCTCCTCGCTTGAGCGCAGCGCCTCGGTGGCTTCGGCCAGCCGCTCCTGGTCCGCTCTGGCTGCGGTGATATCCCGAACCACGGAAAGGATGCAGGGAACGCCGTGAATCTCAATTGCGGACGCCGATATCAGAACCCAGATGATGGTTCCGTTCTTTCTGGCAAACTGGGTCTCTAAATCGCGAAAGCCTGAGTGCTCGTTCAGTGTCGCAAGCATGGTGTTTCGAGCTTCCAAATCGACCCAGAGGGTAAGTTCCAGAGAAGTTTTGCCAATGATCTCCTGGCGCTCGAATCCCATGAGATCGAGAAATACCTTGTTGGCATCAATGTATTTTCCATCGCTCGTCTGGCTGATAGCGATGCCATCGACACTGGTCTGGAAAATGGTGCGGTAGCGTTCCTCGCTTACCCGCAGTGCCTCGGCGGCTTCGGCCAGACTCTGCTCGGCGGCCTTGCGGGCGTTGATGTCCTCGACCAGGGCGATGGAATGAAGCGCGTTTCCCTGGTCGTCTCGCAGCGTCGACACCGTGATCTCGACCCAGGTCAAGCTGCCGTCCTTGCGTACATAGCGCTTTTCCCAACTGGAATTCTGGGATTGGCTTTCGGACATTCGATGCAGAATGTCCATGCAGGAAGCTAAATCTTCAGGAACGGTAATTTGCTGGAGGGTCAGGCCGGCGATCTCGTCCAGGGGGTAGCCGACGATCTCGGCAAACCGTGAGTTGCAGCGCAGAAAGTGGCCGTCGAACGTGGTATGAACGATGCCGACCGCTGCCTGCTCGAAGGTTGTGCGATAAAGCTCTTCGCTCTCGCGCATCCGCAATTCGGAGAGCTTGCGGGGCGTGATGTCTTCGGTGAAGATTACGATTCCACCGACCCGGCCTTCGGTGTCATGCCATGGACGCAAAATCCACCGTAACCAATGCACGGTGCCGTCCATGCGCACAAAGTAGTCCTCCTCCTCGCTCTGCACCTCGCCCGCCAATCCGAGCCGATGGGCATTTTTCCAGCGCTCGGGAATTTCAGGAAAAACTTCGTATTGCGAATGGCCGCGCAGGTCGCGATCGCCCAAGCCAAAATCGGTCAGCCAACGGCGGCTTGCAAAGAGGTAGCACATATCGCGATCGAACATAGCGAGCGAGACTGGCGCGTGCTCGATGAAGAGCCGGACGTGCTCGGAGGTTTGCTGCAGCAGTTCCTCGACTTGCTTGCGCGCGGCGATGTCCTCGATGAAACCTTCAAGATAGAGCCCGCCTCCATCGGTTCCGCAAACTCTCCGGCAGTTGAGCGAGACCCATAGGGGCGTGCCGTCCTTACGCTTGAACTGGCATTCGTAGTTGCGGATGGTCTGCTGCTCTTCGAGCCTTCGGACGAACCTTGCGCGCTCATCCGCGTCCACCCACGCGTCGCGGCTCGAGTCTTTGACCAGGGACAGCAACTCATCCGGCGATTCGTAACCCAGCATCCGGGCCAGTGCGGGATTGGCGCTCAAAGGCTTGCCATCGAGGGTTGTTTGGTAGAAACCCTCCAGGGCGCCGTCGAAGATGGTTCGATATTTCCTTTCGGCTTCTCGGAGGGCATCCTCGGCTATCATGCGCGCCGTGATGTCCTTGGCGAAGACGGAAACACCTGTCGCTTTTCCATCGATGACGATGGCGTTGAAAGCCAGCTCCAGGGTGCGGCCATCGGCTAGGGGAAACTCGACGCGGAACGAGCCTTCCGCCAATGCACGCTGATAGAACGGAGGCATTAATCCCGCCCTTTCTGGCGGGGCGAAGTCCTCTGTGCGCATCCCTATTTCGGGCGTGACGCCAAAGGTGTCCTGGAAGTGCTGGCTCAATGCCTGGTTGAATGCGGTCAGTCGAAAATTGAGGTCCACCGACCAGATCGGGTCTTTTGTGCTTTCGATCAAGGCCGAGAGATTTGATTCAGCATGACTGGGCATTGCAACCTTTCCGCTCCGCAAAACTCCCATTGATAACTGGGAAACACGAGTGCTGAGGGCACGCGAGCAAGATAAGTCTGTCTGCCCAGAACTCGGCACAAGACAGGCTCGCCTTTCAGGGCAGATTCGAGGCCAACATGCGGTGGGGGAGATACAGCAAGGCGGCTTCTTCTTGGGGAAAAAGCTACTAGAGTTCTTCAAGCTTCATGACAGCAACTTTGAAACCGCTATAACCGGGCATGCTTCTACTTTCGGAGGAAACCGGGACAGCGTTCAAGACGTTTTCAATTGTCTTGCGAATTCGGATTCAATTCTACGACGGCTGAGGCGTTTTCCTCAGCATTTTTTCTTCTCGATAGCCGATTTGCCGCAAAGGGGCTCCGATTGCTCACGTTTGTAAGCTGATCCATAGTGTGAGTCGGTAGACGGAGGAAGACGCTGACGGCTTTTCAAGCGAAGGAATCGATGGCTTATTCGTCCGGCGCTGGCTTCGGAGCAAATGGAAACGGGCGTCCGCTCAACCGAGAGGACGCCCGTTCTTATTTTTCAGCCAAGAGTTAAAGCTATCAGCTGCCCAACGGATGTTCGGCATAGTGCAGCAGCACGGCGACGGCGCAACTGGTGAGCCGGGTTTCGGCTGAGTCCGCCCGGCTGGTGAGGATGGTGGGCACACGCGCGCCGAGTACGATGCCGGCCAACTGCGCTCCGCCCAGGTATTCAAGCTGCTTGGCCAGCATGTTGCCGCTTTCGAGATCGGGCACCACCAGGATGTCGGCTTGGCCGGTGACGGGCGAAACCAGACCTTTGATCTTGGCCGCCTTGACGCTGACCGCGGTGTCAAAAGCCAATGGTCCGTCAAGGATGCCACCGGTGATCTGGCCGCGATCGGCCATCTTGCAGAGGGCCGCGGCGTCGAGCGTCGACTTGATCTTGGTGTTGACCGTTTCGACGGCTGACAGGAGAGCAACCTTGGGCTCGGGAATGCCGAGCGCGTGCGCCAGGTCGATGGCGTTCTGCACGATGTGAATCTTGTCCTCAAGCTCGGGCTCGATATTGATGGCCGCGTCGGTAATGAGCAGGGTGCGCGCATAGGCCGGCGTGTCCATTACGAAGACATGCGAGATACGGCGGTTGGTGCGCAGGCCGGTGTCGGCCTTCATGGCCACCTTCATCAGTTCGTCGGTGTGCAGGCTGCCCTTCATCATGGCCTGGGCATTGCCCGAGCGGCACATGGCCACGCTCAGTTCAGCGGCCTTGCGCTCGGTCTCGGCATCAACGATGGGATAGGCGGAGATATCGACGCCGATCTTGGTAGCCAGGGCCTTCATCGCGGCTGCATCGCCGAACAGAGTTGGCTGGATGAGCCCCTCTTCCGCAGCTTCTACGGTGCCCCGCAACGCAACGTCCGAGAGCGGCCAGCAGACTGCCGTGGTGATAGCCGGCAAATCCTTGCAGCGCTCCAGGAACTGGTGGAATACGTGGTAGTCGGCGGGATGCCCGACCAACGGATCAACGGTGACGGACTCGGCCAGTTGCGCAAGATCGCTCATTTAATTTTTCTCCCGGCCCGCACAGTGGATGGCTGGCAGGCCTTACAGTTCATTCTCGCCCGGCAAGCGGTTCAGACCTGTGCTAAAGGTCACACTTCGGCGCTGCATACTGCATCGTGAAACAAACGGGCCTTATTCTTCCGCGCTCGCGCCCGATCCAGGACAGTCGGATTGGAAAAACTCGCGGATTCAATGGGGATCGGCGGGTCTTATTCCTAAAATCGGTTCGGCCAGACAGAGGTAATCTACGAGAACCGGCGCATGATTTTGACCCCAGGTTCACATTGGCAGCAAAGGTACGTTAGCCTTGTAAGGAACTATTGATCGTTGAGGGAATGCTGATGCATCGTTTTTTTGCAGTGGTAGTTCTGTTTTTTTCGTTTGCCGAGGTTGGAGCGTATGCACAAACAGCTCCGGCGACCGCGCCTGCACCCACCTGCGCTGACTTGCACCTGATTCCCGCGCCGCGGGAGTGCACCGCCGTTCAGGCGATTGCGATTGGGGGCGTTGGATTTTTCGTCTCCACGGATAAGAATGCCGAGGATGGGTTTGCGGCCGAAGACTTAGTCGAGGATCGCTTGGGGAAGAGAAGTGTGCAGCAGGACGCACCCTTCATCCGTCTGGAGCGTGCGGAAAGCGAGCCAGCCCAGGCGCTGCTTACACAATTGCACCTGACATTCGATCCGGCGATGCACGACGAGGGTTACATCATCGCATCGGACGGGCAGGGCGGGCTGGCGGTGATCGCAGAGAGCTCCGCCGGCGTCTTCTATGGCGTGCAGACGGTGAAGCAGTTGATACGAGGCAGCGGCAAAGACTCGGTGTTGCTGGTGCCCACCCTGAGGGACTGGCCGGCGATGGCGCATCGAGGAATCTCCGACGACTGGTCGCGGGGACCGCTGCCCAATATGGATTTTTTGAAGCGCGAGATTCGTACGCTGGCGGCTTATAAGATCAACATCTTTTCGCCTTACTTCGAGCACAGCTTCGCTTACGACTCCTCGCCGGTGGCGGCCTTTCCGGACGGTGCGATGACCCCGGACGAGGCGCGGGAGCTGGTGGAGTATGCGGCCCAGTACCACATCACCGTGATTCCCGAGCAGGAGTCTTTCGGCCACCTGCACAATGTGCTCAAGTTTGAGCAATTCTCGGCGCTGGGCGAAACGGCGCATGGAGCGGTGCTTGCACCGGGAGACCCGGCCACGCTGCCGCTGATTGCTGGTTGGTTTGGAGAGCTGGCTAAGGTGTTTCCTGCACCTTACGTGCATATCGGAGCCGATGAAACCTTTGAGCTGGGGATGGGCAGGACGCGCGACGCGGTGCAGAAGCAAGGGCTGGGCGCGGTCTACCTCGATTTCCTCAAGCGGATACATACGGCGCTTGCCCCGAACAACAAGCGGCTGCTTTTCTGGGGCGACATCGCCGTCAACTCGCCGGAGTTGGTAAGCACCTTGCCCAAGGACATGATCGCCGTGCCTTGGGCGTACGACGCCAGGCCGGATTTCAAACCAATCATCGAGCCCTTCACCAAGGCAGGTCTTGAGACGTGGGTTGCGCCCGGGGTGGTCAACTGGCACCGCATTTACCCCAATAACAAACAGGCTCTGGACAATATTCGCGCCTTTGTGCGCGACGGCCAGGCGCTGGGCGCGACCGGTTTGTTGAACACAGTTTGGAATGACGATGGCGAGGGCATCTTCGACGAGAACTGGTTTGGCGTGCTGTTTGGTGCAGCGGCCGGCTGGCAAACGGGCGAAAGCTCGGAGGACAACTTCGTAGCATCTTTTGGCCTGGCATTTCATAGCGACCCGACGGGCAAGATCAGCCTGGCGCAGCGCGAATTGATGGCTGCCCACGACGCGTTCCGGCAAGCCGGCTTGATCGATGCCGAGGACAGCTACTTCTGGATTGATCCCTTCTCGCCGGAAGGTCAGCGCTTGGGGGGCAAGCTGCGGCCGGTCGAGAGCCAGTTGCGCTTACACGCGGAGCGGGCTATCACGCTTGTAGCCGAGGCAAAGGCCGCGGCGAAGCTGGAGGATCGCACGCTTGAAAATCTGGAGGCGCTGGACGCTCTGGAACTGGGCGCGCGGAGGATCGATTTTGTTGGCCTGAAGTTTCAAGCGGCGGACGAGTCTCTGGCGCTTTATTCTGAGGCGCAAACCCTGGCTGCCGACAAAAGCGGCTGGATCGAGGCCGAGGATAGACTGAATGCCATCGGCTCGAACAACGGACGCCTGGAAGACATTCGTGACGGCTATGCATTGCTGGGTGGACTCTATAGGCAGGCGTGGCTGCGCGACAATCGGCCTTATTGGCTGGAAAACAACCAGGCCCGCTACGATGCGGCGGCACAACTGTGGGTTAGACGCGGAGACCGCTGGCAGGACCAGGTGATGCAGCAGTGGTGGGATACGCATACGCTACCTACGCCGGCAGAGGCTGGGTTGCCGGTGCCTGCGGAGAAGCAAAGCAACAAGAAATGGAAGCTTTGGAATCGGGAATAGGGTTAGTGGGCAGCAGGTCAGCGGCCCGTCGCAGCGTTGTCATTCCCCGGTCTCAAATCGAGACCTGCGGCAGCCAAGGTGATTATCGTTGAAAGTCTTGGATTTGGACCTTGATTTTTTCGTATACCCCGTGGTGCGCGGCCCCGTCAAGGCGCGCCCACTATATATAGACAATCCTTGCGCTTCGGCAGATCAAGTCAAGAGATATCTGGAACGACAGTGTGGCCTATCTCGAAGGAATAAGCTACCGGGTCGTTTTTGCAATAAACATGATGGGGCGTTCTATGCCTGGAAGAAGTGGCTCGCTAAAGGCACTCTGGAGAAACCATTCGAGGTCGCACATTTAGACGGTCATTCGGATTTATCATTCGGAGACGCGAGCTGGGCCTACGTCTTGAAGACAACACTTGCTCTGCCATCGGATCAGAGGTCTAGACCTCCGCGCAAAATCCATTGCATGAACGATGGATCCTATTTGACCTTTGCAGTCGCGAATCGCTGGGTTGAGCGTATGTCATATATCTATCCGGTCTGCCCGTGGTCTGACTATGAAAGGCGGCGCAATGAAACCTTCCGTGGATTTCCGCCAGACCTCAGCTGCGTCCTCTTCAAGGATCAGAATGCAGGGTCCGGGGCGATCCAGCTTAGGCATCTCGACGAGAGAGGGTGTATGAATGCGGTGTGCGGTGGGTCTGTTACACCAATCGCAGTTGAACCGGAGGTGCCGATTACTCTGGCACCCGCAAACAGCTTTTCGCATACTGGGTTCACGCATATGATTCTGGCTCACTCTAAGAAATACTGTTCGTCTGAAGCAGATAGCCTCATTCACGTAATCAGGGAATATTTTTACGATGCGTACTAGATCGAGCGGTTGGTTGCATGTAAGTAGTCTCAAAGAGAAAGCTGCGCAATGTAAACGGCCTGCCCTAACTCGGGCAGGCCGTTTGTTTTTTGTTGCGATGTGTTAGTTAGTTCAGCGTTAAGTCGGCGTGGATCGGGGTGTTTTCGCTGGAGTCGCCCACGCGAATTACGAACTTGCCGTTCTCAATGGTCCACTTATGCGCTAACTCATCCCAGTAACTAAAAGCTCGGGCGTCGAGGGTGAGAGTTACATGCTTGGTTTCGCCGGGATCGAGACGAACCTTCTCGAAGCCTTTCAGTTCACGCTCCGGGCGCTTGACTGTGGCGGAAGGATCAGAGACGTAGAGCTGGGCTACCTCCGCGCCAGCAACGTTGCCGGTGTTAGTTACGCTGAAGCTGACCGTTACGGTCGAGCCTGATTGCGCAGATGCCGGCACCTGGAGGTTAGAGAAGTTGAAGGTGGTGTAACTGAGGCCGAAGCCGAAGGGAAACAGCGGATGCTTGCCGGTGGTGGTCCAGTAGCGATAACCCACCATGAGTTTGTCATCGTACTTAACGTGGGGGATGACGTAGTCGACGGGCGGCTTGCCTACTTCGGTGACATGGAGGGAGGTGTCGGCGCCCTTGATGGGATAGTAGTACGGCGCGGAGGGGTTTTCATTCCAACTGCGGTCAAAGCTCACTGGTAGCTTGCCCTCGGGGTTGCGCTTGCCGAAGAGAACTTCGGCGACGGCGGTTCCGCCTTCCTGGCCGGGATAGTAGGCGTGGAGCAGCGCGGGAACTTTGCCGAGCCAGCTGCGAGTTTCCATTCCGCCGCCGCCGGTGAGGGTGACGATGGTGTGAGGATTGGCCGCTGTGACGGCGTCGATCAGCGCGGCCTGCCCCCAGGGCAACTCGAAGGTGCGGTCGAAGCCCTCGCCCTCGGTGGGTTCGTCGAAGCCCGCGGCTACAACGACCACGTCCGCGTCCGCCGCGATCTTCCTGACGTCTTCTGAGATCAGGTCAGGCTCGTAAGCGATGCCAACCGAGAGGCGAGCTGTGGGCGAATCAGGAAGATACTCGACGGATACTTCGATGGTCTGTCCGGCGTTGAGGTCAAGGATAGCCGATTGAGGAGCTTGGCCCTCGGCGCGGGGCGGAGCGGGCAGAGGTTTGCCATCCACGATTAGCGTGAATGCCTCGTGGCTCCAGGTCGGGCAAGTCGCCACAAGCACGTACCGGCCGGCTTTGTCCGCCTTGTAACTGGCGGTGTAGCGGATGCTGCGCGTGACCTCGCCGCCGGAGTGCCGACGCCCAGGATTCCCGGCTTCGATCCTCGGTTCTGTGTACGTTTCGGGCGTGCCGGTGAAGTCCGTGCTGGGATAGACGTCAACTTTCACGCCGTTTTCCCAGTGGGTTCGCTGGATTACATCCGTGAATTCCGGCAGGCCGCGGCTGTAAAGCACATGCACATTGGGGCCCACGAAGTTTGCGATGCCGGTAAGAATGCTGACGGGTTCGAAGGCGTGGGCATAGGAGGAGCCACCGCCGCCAGTAACTGCCGGATAAGCGTTGGGTCCGATCACGGCGATGGTCTTGATCTTGGACGAATCGAGCGGCAGCAGGTGGCCATCGTTCTTTAACAGCGTGATGCTCTCGCGAGCGCCGTCCAAGGCAATGGCGCGATCGGGGACGGAGTAGGGTGAGTCGGCCGGATCGAATTGCGGGCGGTCGAGAAAGCCGTAGCGCATTTCGGTGCGGAGGAGGCGCAATACTTTGTCGTCAAGGGTGGACTCTTTTACCGAGCCATCTTTGACGGCGGCCAGCAGGACCGTGGCGTTCATGAAACGCGACGACGGCATCTCGAGGTCCAGGCCATTGTTGGCTGCGGCGACGCCGTCATAGGTGGCATCCCAATCGGACATGAGAATTCCCTTGAAGCCCCACTCGCCCTTGAGCACTTTCAGGTTGAGAAACGCGTTCTGGGTGGCGTGGACGCCGTTGATCAGGTTGTAGGAGTTCATCACCGCATCGACGTGGGCGCGCGTGACTGCGGCTTCGAAGGCGGGCAGGTAGATCTCGCGCATGGTCCGCTCGTCCACGTCGGAGCTTGCATTGTGCCGGTTGTACTCCTGATTATTGAGAGCGAAATGCTTGACCGTGGCGATGACGCCTTGAGACTGGACGCCCTCGATATAAGGGACTACCATGGCGGCATTCAGAAAGGGGTCTTCGGAGAAGTACTCGAAGTTGCGGCCGGCCAAGGGTGAGCGGGCTATGTTGACCCCAGGGCCGAGTAAGACGTGGACGCCGCGAGCACGGGCATCATGGCCCAAACCCTCGCCGACCTTGCGGGCCAGCGCCGGGTCCCAAGTGGCAGCTAGTGCTGCGCCTCCGGCATAGGCGGTGGTGGGTCCCCAGGTGCGCACGCCTAAAGGACCGTCGGACATCTTGAAGCGTGGTAGATCGATGGTGGGCACGGCATGCGTAAACATGCTGTCGACGCCGCCCAGCAATTCGATCTTTTGCTCCAGAGTGAGCTTTGCGAGCAGGGCATGAGCTTTGGCCTCGATTTGCGGCGAGTCGGGCGCGGGCGCCTGAGCCGAGGCGGCCAGGACGCAACAGAGCAGGATTGGAAGGAGACGAGCGATTCCTCCAAGAAAAATCGTTTGAATCGCAGGAATATTTGTTTTTCTCATAACGTAAGAAGGCTATCGCATTTGTTCCATCCGCGTACACTTATTTGCTTCGAGCTATTGCGCGCGGGCAACGACGAGCTGGTATCAGCCTCAATTCAGGTCAGTTTTGTGATCAAAGTCACAGGGCGGGGTGAATGGGGTCACTGCTTGTGGTTCTGGCGGGGGAGCAGACTCAAAATCCAATAGGGAAGAGAGTAAGGAGACGCCGTGCGGCGCCAGGAGTCATAGATGAGTTTTGCAGAGGGTTTGAAGACAATTGTCGTGGCCACAGACCTGGAAGGCCGGTCGGAAGCGGCTTTGGAGTATGCTCGCAAGCTGGCTACTGCGTATGGAGCGCGGATTGTGCTGGCGCACGGCATCGACCCGATGGAATATGCCGCGGTGAGCGCGGTTCCGGGCGGGGTTCTGGAGGGGCTGCCGGAGAAGGCGCGTGCGGTGCTGGATAAGTTATCTGGCGACCTGTTGCGCGAGGGCATTCATAGCCACTCGGAAGTTCGCCAGGGCACGGTGGTGCAGATGCTTTTGGACGTGGTCCGGCAGTACGATGCCGGGCTGATCGTGATCTCTACCAAAGGCATGGAAGGCGCCGGTCCGGTGATTGTGGGCGCGATTGCCGAAGAACTGGTGCGGCTGTCGCCGTGTCCGGTGCTGGCGGTGGCCGCGGATTGGAATGCGGGCGCGTTTCGTCCTACGCCGGGCGGTCCGGTGCTGCTGGCAATTGAACGCAACGAAGCGTCGGCAGCTGCAGCGGCTACAGCTATCTCGCTGGCGCAGACCTTTGAGCGCCCTCTGCTGGTGCTTCATGCGCGCACGGTAGCCGAGGCCGTGTCTGATCCGAATCCATGCGCCACCACGCTGGAAAAATTCGGCATCCAAGCGAGCGGGCAGCTTCCGGTGCATTGCATCGCAAAGGACGGCAATCCAGCGGATGCGATTGTCGAGGGGATTGCGGAAAACCATCCCTGCATTCTGGTGGCCGGCGTCAAACGCGCGAGCGGCACACCGGGGCCACATGGCACAGCTTTCGCGCTGCTGGCCCGCTCTCGCGTACCGGTTCTTTGCGTGCCGCCGGAATCGGTGCCAACCATGCACAAGCCAGAGACTTGTGCGTGTGCAGGGAGCAGATAGGGCGGGCTGGCGCAGGAGGCGCGGCTACGCTTTTCACGCTAAATGGACTGACGGGGAAAGAATCGGACCGCCAATCTCGAGCTTCTGAATTTGTTGCATTTGGAGCGATTTGCCGTCTATGGAATTCGGCTCGCCGCAAACTTGTATCGCCAAACGCGTTCGCCCGCAAGCGGCCGGCAGACGGGTTGCAGCTTTGACCCGCCGCGGGACTGGAGTTCGGACGAAGACAAAGGGAGATGGAAGCATGCAACCTGAGGCAAGATCCAGGCGAATGGAAGCCGTGCAAGCACATCCCGTCGCAGAGCTGTTGGAGTGCCCCCCGGCCGTCGGGCTTCTGCTAAACGGTTCGGCTCAAGGTATGAGCTTTGATGCCGGGGAGGTGGTTTTTCGCCAGTCCGAGATCTGCCACGGACTCTATCTGATTGTTTCAGGGCAGTTTATCCGCCGGACCGAACGGCTGGAGACGCGGCTGACGCTGGCGCCGGCACGTGCTGGCGATCTGGTTGAACTGGCTGCAGCCCTTGGGGACGGCCATCACAACTACACCTTGTGCGCGCAGACCGTGGGCTCGGTCCTGATGGTGCCTGTCGAATCGCTTAACCAAGCGTTTCAAAGCTATCCGCCCCTGCGGATGCGGTTGTTGGAGGAACTGGCCCGCGAGGTCTCGCGCGCCTATAACTCCTGCTGCCTCAACCGCAAGATGAGAATTCGAGGGAAAAGCTCGGCGGAGTCGCCAACCGAGGGCTGACAAATCTCGCCTTGCCGGGTCTTCGCGCCGGAGCCGTTCTAGCACCGCAACGGAGACTCAAGGAAAATCCCTGTCTTGCGTCCAGCCTTATTTCGCTAAAGTGCGCTATACTTCAGTTTGCACAACGGCGGACCCATGGCCTCATTCCATCCTCATCACCCCCCCGAAGACTGCCTGAATTGTGAGCATCGTCATTTGCGGATGTTTTGCAATCTCACACCCGAGGCGCTCGCCGATTACGACGGGATCGGGATCATGATGAGCCATGCCCGCGGGGCGAAGCTTTTTTCAGAAGGCGATCCGGCTCGCAACGTTTTTGTGATCTGTTTTGGACAGGTAAAGATCTCTTCAACTTCACGCGATGGCAAGACCATGATTCTCAAGATCGCCGGTCCGGGCGATGTGATGGGGCTGAGCGCGGTGCTGGCAAACGTTGCCCACGAAGTTACGGCCGAGGCCATAGAGCCCTGCCAGGTGAAGACCGTTCGCAAGCAGGAGTTTGTGGACTTCCTTAGCCGCCATGGCATCGCGAGCATGCACGCCGCGCAATCTCTCTCGGGCGAATACCTGACGGTTTTTCACGATGCCAAGCGGTTGGCGCTTTCCGGCTCGGCGGCGGGACGGCTGGCCCGTCTGCTGCTCGATTGGGGCCGCGACGCGGGCAACGGCAAGCCGGAAATCCGCTTCACCATGGCCTTGACGCACGAGGAGATCGCCAACATGGCCGGTACCTCACGCGAGACCGTGACACGGCTGCTCAACCAATTCCGCCGTGACCAGTGGATCACGATCAAGGGTTCCAGCCTGACCATCGTCAAGCCCGATCAACTCGAACGGCTTACCGCATAGCCTGTTCGAAATCGTTCCTCCGCATATAAAACAATCGATAACAACGTCGCAGGCGGAGTGTGTGCCTGACCGGAGCCGGTGCAAAGGCATGAACCCGCAGCCTTTCGTTCTTTTAACCCCAAACTATCGCTCACACTTACTGGTGCATTGCCAGCCGCTCGGCTTCGGCTTCGGCCAGCGCAGCGTGCGGCTTGCGCAAGGTCAAGACCGGGCAGCGTGCATTGGCCAACACTCGGTAAACGAGATGGTTGCGATTTGGGTCTTCAAAGGCCGGACGCTCGGTGGCACCCAGGACGATCAGGCTGGCGTTGCGCTCGGATGCCTCGGCGAGAATCTCGATCAGGGGGTTGCCATGGACCACATGCGGCTCGACCGCAGTAGAAGAACTGGCGCCAGTTTCAGCGGCAAGATCGCTCAGCTCATGCGAGGCCACCGAGTTTTGGCCCGTCGGCAGGCCCTTGCTCTTCATCTCATCCACGGGGGGCAGCACATGCAAAAGGAGCAATCGAGCTCCCAGGCTAGTCGCCATGCGGCAGGCAAGCGTCGCGCTGGGACGAGAGGCCACGCTGAGAGTGGTGGCGTGCAGCACGAGTTTCTGCAGGCCTTCTGATTCCGCCGGTAGATGAGCCTCGGGCCCTACGGTGAAGACCGGTAGGTTAACAGAGTGCAGCACCTCTTCGGCCACTGAGCCTAGGGGCAGCTTGCCCGGCTTGCTGCGTCTTCGGGTGCCGAGAAGGACGCGATCGGCCTGGAACTGGCTAGCCGATGCGGCAATCAGCTGAGCCGGATCTCCCTCGCGGACCAAGGCATCGCAACATATACTTTCGCGGCGGGCTGCATCGCACCAGGGCACCAGCGCCTTGACTGCAAGCTTCAACGATGCCGCAGGATCGTAGCAGGGCACTCCGGCAGTATTGGTCACGATGGTCGCACCGGGAGCAAGCACGTGGAGCAGAATCAGACGCGCCCCGGTTTCAGTTGCCTGTGCGAAGGCAAAGGGCATCAGCCGGTCGAGGTCACTGAGATCAGTGGCGACGAGAATTGCGGCGGGATGGGTCCATGGATCATTTTCCGTTTTCGGGTATGAAGCAGGCATGGTAAGGGTCTCGTATTTGTCAGTGTGCGGCGGAAGAGGGTAGGTAGATGTGCGAGGGCGCACCGCCCAAAGTGACTTAGGTCACAGGTTTTTGCGAAACGAGGTTGGCGAAGGTTTGATGAGACGTTTCCAATGACCACGGAGCCGCTGTGGCGCGGCCGACGCCTTAACGGATTCTGAGAATTGCCGATAAGATGAGCAGCAACTCAGAACAGTCGACGGTTGCGGCGATGGGAGAATGGCGGATGCGTGCCCAGGTGGACGAGCAATGCGTGATTAAGGCCAACTCTCAGTTCTGGGAGCAGATGCTAGCCATGACCCTGGATCATCTGCCAATGGTGGAGGAATTTTGCGTGGGGGCAGGGCACGTGATGGGTAGCGTCAACCTGGGCGGTGTGTGGAAGGGACGCATCGAAGTGCGGCTGGCCGAGGGATTGGCGTACCAGGCGACAGCTGCAATGATGATGCAGCCAGTGGAGAGCGTGCTGGAGGCCGATGCGCTGGACGCGACCAAGGAGATCGCCAACATGATTGCCGGCACTATCAAGTCTTCGTTACCTCGGCCCTGCACCATGACCGTGCCGGAGTCTGCGGTGGAGGCCGAGGGATTCTGCGGCTCGGCGCCAACCGAGGACTCGCTGGTGGTGGTTTTCCGCCACGCGAGCGGAGACCTGATGGTGCGCATTTGGGAGCAGGAATGCCAGTAGGGCAGGGAACAGGGACGAGAAGCAGATTTAGACGGCCGATTGGCGAAAAAAGCTCACCGACGGCCAATTCTTATATGAAAATTAGTTTTATTTCATTTCTTTATGAGATCTTTATTGCCGTTATTGGAGTCTTAGATAATGGACGCCGGTGTGTACGCAATCGTAATCCACTTCTTTAATTTCCCAGAGAAAAAATAGGCTTTGGCGCGCTTTTGGGCAGCGGCTCGGCGGGCTCCGCTCCGCATGTCCATAGGGCGCACCATAGCATCACTCGACCTGCATGTTTCGGAGAGGATACGCGCAATGAAAGATCGAAAGACTCGAAGTGTAACTACTGTTCTGCTGCTGGCTGCGCTGTTTGCATTGCCGGGAGCCATTTTTGGCCAGACCTTTCGCGGCGGCATCAGCGGCACGGTGACGGATCCATCGGGCGCGGTGGTTGCGGGCGCCGAAGTTACGGCGGTGGATACAGGCACTAACACCGCTTACAAAAGTGTTAGCTCCAGCGCTGGCGAGTTTGCTTTCACCAATCTACCTTTAGGTGATTATTCAGTTTCGGTTGTGGCTAGCGGCTTCTCCACCCAGAAGGTGCACAAGGTCACCGTGTCGGCAGGCTCGAACTATGTTTTGCCGGTGAAGCTGGGAGTGGCCAGCGCAGCGCTGACGGTTGAGGTTACGGCCGACTCGTTGACCCTGGATACGGTGACCGACGAGCAGTCCACGGTGCTGCCTGAAGTGGTGGTACAGAACCTGCCTAACAGCGGACGCGACTTTACGCAGATGATCTCGCAGACAACGGGATTTGCCGGCCTGTCGACGGGCGGCGGTATGGGCATGGCCGTGGTCAACGGCTCGCGCTCCAACTCTATTAACTGGGAGATTGAGGGGACGGACAATAACGATCTTTGGTGGAACAATCCGGCGGTCAATCAGGGAGGTGTTTCGGCGCTTGCCGGCGTGATCATGCCGATCGATGCGATCGACAACTTTTCGTTTGTGACTGCGGGCTCGACCGAGATCGGTCGCAACTCCGGCGGCACGGTCAACCTAACCATCAAACCCGGCACAAACAATTTGCACGGCACAGCCTATTACTTCAACCATAACGAATTCTTTCAGGCGACGAGTCCATTCGTGACTGCAAAGCCAGCCACGCGCGATCAGCATTACGGATTTTCAGTAGGCGGACCGATCATTCATAACAAGACTTTCTTCTTCATCTCCGGCGAGCATGAAGGATTCCTACTGGGCGCTGGAACTTCGGCCACGGAGCCTTCGGCGGCTTATCAGAAAGATGCGTTGAAGGTGCTGAACGCCTATGGAATCACGAGGGCAAACCAAGTTTCCTTGAATCTATTGAACGGCAATGGCACGCTGCCAGGCTTGTGGCCGACCTCGGCACTAACAGGGCCTGACAATTCCGATAACTACAAGGCTACCGGCAACATTACCGGCCACAGCTTCAACGGAGTTGCCAAGTTCGACGAGCAACTGACGGACAAGGACCACATTGCGTTTGCCTGGTTTATAGGCCAGGGAACGCAGGTAGCGCCTTCGACCTCGGAACTGGCGCCTTACTTCGAGGTTGCTCCGATTCACGTGCAGAACTACTCGCTGGTCTATAACCGTGTGCTTTCGACCACCATGACCAACCAGCTTGCTGCGGGCGTGAGTTATTACAACCAGGCGTTTTCTGACGCCGATACCAGTTTCAGTCCCATCGGACTGGGGCTCGATACCGGAGCCACGGCTGCGTCTTTGGTGGGCGCTCCGCACCTAGTCATTGGCGCAACGACGGCCAGCGACGGACTCGATGCCAGCGGCAGCGGCTTCGATCCCGTGGGTGTAACTCCTCACTCCGGACGCAACGACATTACCGGCCACCTTGACGAAGACTTGACCTGGACCAAGGGCGCGAATCAGTTTCACTTTGGCGGAGAGTATCGCCAAGCGCAGGTCGACGATTTCTATCAGGTCGGCGCGCGCGGAAGCCTCTTCTTTGATGGCACGCAGGGGCCGTGGACTGCTTTGTTTAATGGGACACCGTCTGCCAATTGCGCGGCCTTGGCAACCACGACGCCCAACGCCACAACTATTGCTACGTTATCGACAGACATCAACGTCTATTATCTCGCGGATTTTCTGGCCGGTTGCCCTGACCCATCCCAATCGGAGATCGTGCTTGGCGACCCCAAGCGCCAGGTTTTTGTGAATACCTTTGCGCTCTACGGCCAGGATGCATGGCAGGTGAACAAGAAACTCAGCCTGAATTACGGCTTACGCTACGACTACGAAGGTCCGGTTCACTCCAATCTTCCGGATCTATCGATCTTCGATCCATCGCTGGCGACTGGCCTTGCCGTGGTCGGCCAGGATGTGGCGAGTATCTACCCGAAATTCTGGGGCGGCGCCAGCCCGCGGGTGGGCTTCTCTTATCAGGTTTACCCCAAGACGGTGCTGCGCGGCGGCTACGGCTTCTACGAAGACTCGATCTTCATGGCGTCGATTCTGAAGAACAATGGCATACAGAACATTTCGGTCTTTGGTCCAGAGTATAATCCTGCCGGATCGGCTCCAGTGGTGCAAGCTCCCGGCTCGAACGCGGTTATCCAAAATGGCATAAACGTTTTTGAAACCGCCAGCTATGCACTGACTAACGGTACGGTGAAGATATCCACTTTCGACAAGAACTTTCGCCCTTCCTACACCCAATCGCTCGATCTGAATGTCCAGCACAGCTTCACCTCGTCGGTGGTCTGGCAGGTGGGTTATGTGGGCACCAAAGGAACGCACCTGCTAGGTCTGCAGGACATCAACCAAGGGGCATTGAACAGCTTTAATACTCCCATCTACTACAACAATACGAGCGTCCAGTATCCGAATTGCCCGTCGCAATACAGCGGCGCCACTCCACCAACGATCGGTACCCCGTTGGGGATACCCGGCAATGCATTACAGTGCTCTCGTCCTTACTTTAGCCAGTTTGATCACTTTTCGGTGATCGACGAACTAAGGACCAATCTAGGATCGAACTATAACTCGCTGCAAACCTCATTGCGCGTGCAGAACTGGCACGAACTCTCGGCTTCGCTGGGTTACACCTGGTCGCATATGTTGGACTACGAGACCGGAGAATTGCCTTACCTTCCGCAGGACTCGACTAACGAAAAAGCGGAGTACGGCAACTCGGACTTTGACGTGCGCCAGACGCTGACCGGCTATCTGGATTATCAGGTTACGCAGTTTCACGGGCCGGAGCGCCTGACCAAAGGCTGGGAGGTCAACTCTGGGTTCTCGTTCCATGGAGGAACGCCCTATACGGTGACCTCCGGCAACAATCCCAGCGGGAACGGAGAGGGCGCGGACCGCGCGGTGCAGGTGGTCGCGCATCCGTCGGCAGGAGTTAGCCACGCGATCACCAACGGTGCTGTTCAATGGTTCAGTCCGACCGCTTTCGTTGACGCTCCGGCTGGCCAGTATTCACCCACTCGTCGCGGTCAGAACTACAACCCCGGTTACTCGTCGGCGGATATTGCAGTGCTCAAAAATACGCAGGTGGTCGAGAGGGTCAACGCACAGTTCCGCGCCGACATCTTCAACGCCTTTAACCGCACCAATCTCGCGCCAGTGGGCTTTGTTTTCGCGAGCGAGGCGGGGACCATTGGCTCGACTCTGGGACCGTATCTGGGCAATCCAGGCATCGGGCCGGGCGAGCCACGTTGCGTACAGTTCTCGCTGAAGTTTCTGTTTTAAAGGCAGCTAACAGCTTTCAGCCGTCAGTTGATGCGACTAAAATACAAGGGCCTCGCTCAACGGCGGGGCTCTTTGTGCTTGCAGATTTGTATGGCGGTTCTGATTTTTACTTGTTCGCTGCTTCGATTGGTTCGATTGTCAACCTAGCCGTGAGCACCACCAGAGTAGCCCATAGTGTGTCTGCGCCCAATAGATGCGCCTCTTGCACCCACAATGGGGCCAGCAACACCACGTCGAGCAAACCCAGCACATAGACGCCGGCCAGCAGCAGGAGCACCAATGCTGAGAGTCCGCGATTGTCCCAGTGAGTTTTACGCTGCGCTGCGCGCACTAACATCCAGATGAGGAAGATGCTGGCTACAAAAGCAACTGTCGGATGCATCCAGCGCCAACGCACCAGCCAGCCACTGGTGGGGGAAAAATCCTGGGCCAGCGCCAGGCCTAGAGAGGTTGCCGGAAAGAGCGTATCGCCGAGGGCGGCCAACGAGCCAGTGACGCCCACGATCATCACCACGAGGACACTTGCCGCAGCGCCAATGGGAGCGGTTAGACGGACAGTGCCGCGCAGAAAACCCTTGCGGCGGCTGAGCAGGTGCGCGGTGAGGGTGAGCGCGGCCAGCAGGAGCAGCGTGTTAGTCAG
Source organism: Occallatibacter sp. (assembly GCA_049518535.1). Taxonomy (GTDB): domain Bacteria; phylum Acidobacteriota; class Terriglobia; order Terriglobales; family Acidobacteriaceae; genus Telmatobacter. The sequence goes on from JBEKRS010000004.1 coordinate 47,909, forward strand.
GTGCAGCGCCAGATAAGCGGGCCGCAGTGGCGACTGGCTCTGCGCAGTCAGTCCCAGCTTGACTAGCAGCGCTCCTAAGATGGCCTCAATCAGCGTGAAGGCGACCGATGCTATGGCAGCCGCACGGGCCAGATGGCCGCGGAGTGTGCCGGCAAAGGTCCATGCCAGGAGGCCAACGACTGCGAAAAAGGAGAGACCGCTTGTGACGCGATGGGTGAACTCGATGAGCGTATTCACGCTGGCGGAGCGCTGGATAACGGTGCCGTTGCACAGCGGCCAATGGTTGCCGCAGCCGGCTCCAGCGCCGGTGGCGCGCACCAGTGAGCCCCACAGAATGACTGCGATGAAGTACGCCAGCACAGACCAGGCAAAGCGACGCAGGGCAGGCGAAGGCAGACGGTGAGCGGTGAGGGGAACTGCGGTAGCTGACATAAGTCAAGACTCCAGATATGACTTACCAGTGTAGAACAAGCGGCGGAAAACTGAGAATAGACACTTGAGTCTGGCGTTGCGCCAGTGTAGCCTATCTCCAACCTTGAGGAGGCTATGCTGAACCGACTGGTCGTCAATTGGGTGTATGGAGGATTTCTGGCGGGACTTCTTCTTCTCCTGGTCACGCCAGTTCTTGCCCGAAACTGGCCGCCGGCTCTTCTGGCAACCTTTCTCTGTCTGCCTGCGTACATACTTCACCAGTACGAAGAGCATGATAACGACCGGTTCCGCGAGTACTTCAACAAGACGTTCGGCAAGGGAAGAGAAATTCTGTCGCCGATGGCAGTATTCCTGATCAATGTGCCGGGAGTCTGGGGAGTCACGGCCGTTTCGTTCTGGCTTGCTGCGGTGCTGAATCCTGGATTTGGCTTGATGGCGGCTTATCTGCTGCTGCTCAACGCCGTCATTCACATTGTGAGCGCGACCATCTCGCGCGGATATAATCCTGGACTTGTCACTGCTGTCCTGCTCTTTGTCCCGCTGGGCGGCATTTGCATCGTGGCGATTCAGAAGTCCGGCTTTGGATCGGCGTGGATGCACCTGGCGGGCGTAGTTGCGGCCGTCGGCATCCACGCAGCTATCGCTATACCTGTTGCTTACGTGGCGAGATCCGGCGCGAATAGGTCAGGATTCACTTCGCCAGCAGCCTCACCACATGATTTACGATGATGAGATCCTCGGCAGGCGGGATGACGCGGACTATGACCGGCGAATGCTCGGAGGAAATGACGGCCTCGCCGCGAATGTTGTTGCGCTGGGGGTCGAGGACGATGCCGAGAGCGTCCAGGTTGCGGCAGATTTCGGCGCGCGCATTGATGTCGTTTTCGCCGATGCCGCCGGTAAAGACCAGCATGTCCAATCCGTTCAACTCGGCCACATAACTGCCGATCCATTTGGCGATGGTCCAGGTGAACTTGTCGACAGCAAGTTTTGCTTTGGCATTGCCGGCGTTGATGGCCTCACGCAGGTCGCGCATATCGTTGGAGAGATTGCTGACGCCTAGCAGGCCTGCCTTTTTGCTGGCGACGACTTCTAACTTGTCGGCAGCATCGGTGGCGCTGGTGGCTGTTTCGGCAATCTTGCGCAGAATAAACAGAAGCACGCCGGGATCGATGTCGCCGGTGCGCGTTCCGCTGATGATACCGCCGGTGGGAGTTAGACCCATCGAAGTGTCTACGCACTTACCGTTGAGGATGGCGGAGATGGATGCGCCGTTGCCGAGGTGTGCCACGATAAGCTTCTTCGGCACATGGGGCTGTAACTGGAAGACGATGGACTCATAAGAGATTCCATGCGCCCCGTAGCGGCGAACGCCCATCGCGGAATACTCCTCGGGGATGGGCATGTGCGTAACCACTTCGGACATAGTGCGATGGAAGTAGGAGTCGAGGCAGACGAAGTTAGGCACGCCGGGAAAGAGGCGCAGCGACTCGCGCATGATGTAACAGGCGATGGGCGTGTGCAACGGCGCAAAGGCCGTGTACTTCTCCATTTCGTCGATCAGCGCGGGCGTGATGAGCTGGTTTTCCTGCACCGTCGGACCGCCGCAGACCATGCGATGGCCGATGGCAGACGGGGTAGGGAAATCGCCGGAGTGGAGCGCGTCGGCAACGAGCTTGAATGCTTCCGCGCGTGTGGGGAGAGCCGGCGTTTGATCGACGAGTTTCTTGCCTTCGGCGTCCTTGATCCAAAACTTACCCTGGTCGGTTCCGATACCGTCAACCGCGCCTTCGTGGAGCTTGGTTCGCTTGCCGTCGCCGGCCTCGTAGACAGAAAACTTGATGGAGGAAGAACCACTGTTCAAGACTAATACTGGCAAAGACGGCATGAATAAAAAACCTCTTGAGATACGGCTGACTAAGTCAGCGAGTTAGCAAGTTAGTGATGTGGTAGCAACTTAGCTTTGCGGCCAGCGCCAGTCACGAATTTCAGGTAAGTCGTCGCCGTTTTCGGCCACATACAGGCGATGACGCTGGATCGCCTCGGAGTACCACTGTTCGGCTGCGTCGGCTTGGCCCCTAAGCTTCGGCACGCGCTTGACGGCATCGAGCGCCAACTGAAAGCGATCAATGTTATTGAGCACACACATGTCGAAGGGTGTGGTCGTGGTGCCCTCTTCCTTATAGCCTCGCACGTGGAGGTTGTCGTGGTTGTGCCGCCGGTAAGTTAGCCGGTGAATCAGCCATGGATAACCGTGGAAGGCGAAGATGACTGGCGTCGAGGGCGGAAATATCTGGTCATAGTCCTCGTCAGGCAGGCCATGTGGATGCTCGGAGGGCGGCTGAAGCGCCATCAGGTCCACCACGTTAACGACTCGAATTTTGAGATCGGGAGTTAGCGCGCGCAGCAAAACCACTGCGGCCAGTGTCTCGAGCGTGGGCACATCACCCGAGCAGGCCATCACCACATCGGGAGCGCCCTCGTCATTCGAGGCCCACTTCCACACTCCCAGCCCAACGGTGCAGTGAGCGACCGCCTCGTCGATGGTGAGCCACTGCGGTGCAGGTTGCTTGCCAGCCACAATCAGGTTGATGTAGTTCTTGCTGCGCAGGCAGTGATCGGCCACGGAGAGCAGCGTGTTGGCGTCCGGCGGAAGATAGACGCGGACCACTTCAGCTTTTTTGTTGACCAAGTGATCGATGAAGCCGGGGTCCTGGTGCGAGAAGCCATTGTGGTCCTGCCGCCACACGAGAGATGAGAGCAGGTAATTCAGCGAAGCGATGGGTTTGCGCCAGGGAATTTGCCGCGTCACCTTCAGCCACTTGGCGTGCTGGTTCACCATCGAATCGATGATGTGAATGAACGCCTCGTAGCACGAGAAGAAACCGTGACGACCGGTTAACAAATAGCCTTCGAGCCATCCCTGACACATGTGCTCGCTAAGGATTTCCATCACGCGACCGGTCTGCGACAGGTTCTCATCCACGGGCAGCGTCTCGGCCATCCACTCTTTGCCGGTGCCAGTAATTACGTCTCCGATGCGGTTCGAAGCGGTTTCATCGGGCCCGAAGACGCGGAAGTTTTTCTGTGTCCTATTGGCCTCCATGATGCCGTGAAGAAACTGCCCCAGGATACGCGTGGACTCTTGGTCGGCTTGGCCACGGCCCGCGATCTTGACGGCAAAATCGCGGAAGCTTGGCATCTTGAGGGGTTCGAGCAGCAGGCCACCGTTCGAGTGCGCGTTCATGCCCATGCGCCGCCGGCCTTTGGGCGCAATCTCGGCTAACTCCGCGCGGAAGGCGCCCTTCTCGTCGAATAACTCCTCGGGTTTATAACTGCGCATCCACTCATCGAGCAGACGCAAATGGTCGGGCTTCTCGCGCAATTCGGAAAAAGGAACTTGATGCGCACGCCAGGTGTTTTCGACCGGCTTGCCGTCTACGAATTTGGGACCGGTCCAGCCTTTGGGAGTGCGCATGATCAGCATGGGCCACGCCGGGCGCTCAATCGGGCCGATGGCTTCGCGGGCGGCTTTCTGAATGGCGGCGATGCGGTCCAGCATGGTGTCGAAGACTGCCGCGGCTTGCTGGTGCATCGTAACTGGGTCATCGCCCTCGAGAGTGAACGGCTCGTAACCGTAGCCTCGCATCAGGTTTTCCAACTCTGCGTGCGGAATTCGCGCCAGCACCGTGGGGTTGGCAATTTTGTAACCGTTCAAGTGGAGGATGGGCAGCACGGCTCCGTCGGTGGCCGGATTGAGGAATTTATTGGAGTGCCAACTGGTGGCCAACGGACCAGTTTCGGCTTCGCCATCGCCCACGACGCAAGCAACGATGAGATTCGGATTATCGAAAGCCGCGCCATAAGCATGAACCAAGGAGTAGCCCAGTTCTCCGCCCTCATGAATCGATCCCGGCGTTTCCGGGGCGACGTGGCTGGGAATTCCGTAGGGCCAACTGAACTGACGGAAGAGGCGCTTGATGCCGTCGCGGTTCTGTTCGATATGCGGGTAGATCTCGCTATAAGAACCCTCGAGATAAGTGTTAGCCACCAGCCCTGGCCCGCCGTGTCCTGGGCCGATGATGTAAAGCATATTCAGATCGCGCTCGCGGATCAGGCGGTTCCAATGCACGTAGAGGAAGTTGAGCCCCGGCGTGGTGCCCCAGTGGCCCAGCAGGCGCGGCTTCACGTCGTCGAGAGTGAGGGGATGCTCCAACAGCGGGTTGTCTTTCAGATAGATCTGACCAACGGAGAGATAGTTGGCGGCACGCCAATAGGCGTTCATTTTGGCCAGTAACTCTGGACTCAAAGGTCCTTTGCTCGTTGCTTCGCTCACAAATCCACCTCGCGAGGGGGAAAATCCAGTGACATTAGAAGCGTAGCAGCCGCTGGTTACGGGTCTGGGTGATTGATGTCACAAGCGGGTGAAATGCCGGTTCATCAAGTGAGACAAGGTGAGTTTTGGCGATTTGAATTGAATCTGCGAACGGAGATAGATCAATTCGATCTTGACTTTTTCATTATTTTACCGTTATATAATCCTCATAAGTTGGGTTCTTTCGATTTCTACTGCCTTCAATCATGCTTCTTGCACGGTAGAGCAGGGAGGGCGACCAAGGGAGGCAAGTGGGTCTATGAATAATCTGGATTGGTTCGCGCAGATTCTGCTGGCTGGCATATTTCTTTTTGCTGGATTAAGCAAGATTTTTGGCCTTTCGCGACGTGCAACAGTACCGCAGACGGGACCGAGTTTGAGAGGCACTGGACTGCCCCGGACGCAGGCTTGTGCAATCGCCTTGGCGGAGATTGCAGCAGCGCTGGCATTGGTTGTGCCCTTCAACCTGCGGCAACCAAATTTTCTTCCGCTGCTGGCGGCGTCGGGGCTTGCGTTGCTTACCTTGGCTGCCTGCATCTATCACAGGCGCCGCCATGAATTCACCGCGCCGGTCGTGGCGCTGTTTCTTCTGGCGCTCTTTGTGGTTGTCGCTCACGCATAGTGTCGGGGCTCGCACGCTTTTGATCCTGATCCTGCGCCGAGTGTGACGCTGGCGCGGGCTTAGAAATAGCGTTTGAGCTTGAGGATTCTCGACTCGAAGCCGTACCAGAGCGTGGCTGCGAGGGCAGTGGAGACTGCGAAACGAGCGACGACGACAGCCAGGCTACCGGCCATGCCATAGCGGTCCATCCACAGGTCGAACCAGCCCAAAAAGATGAAGGCCATAATATGGGTCATATAGAGGCCGTAGCTGATACGGCCATAGAAGGCCAGAGGCCCTCGTCGCAGCACTGCGTTGACCGGATTGAGTGAGCCAGTCGAGGCGATGGCGGCCAGCATCGCACCTGCAAAGCCAGTGGCCAGTGCGGAATCGAGAAACGAGGTCCCGCCGGCTATAGTGGCTGCGGCCGCAATTCCTAGAGCAAGAGCTCCTAATCCGATCCAAAGCCAGACACGGCGGCTGATCGTTAATGTGTAAAACCCCAACGCCAGCAGGCTTCCTAAGGCGATTCCGTCCAAGTGAATCAGCGTATTGGTGAGGGTCATCCAGGGTAAGTTCGCCAAGCGCAGCAAAGGCGAGCCGACCAAGGCCACGGTGAGTACGGTAGCCAGCATCCACGGCCTTCGCAGGAAGCGCACTATTGGTGCCCAAAGAAAGTAGTACTGCTCCTCGATGGCCAGCGACCAGGTGGGCCCGATGGCCGAGGGCAGCGCCAGGTGAAAGAGATTCTGCACAAAAAAGACGTAGGCCAGCCAGGGCGCGGTCTTGATGGCTTGGACCGGGCCGGTGCCGGTGAACCATGGCGCATTGGCATAGCAGATCACGAGCACCAGGACGTATACCGGCCAGATGCGCAACGCGCGGCGACCATAGAAATTGCGGAAGTAGTGGGGCTTTTCGCGCGCTTCCAGAAGAATCGAAGTAATCAGGAAGCCGGAGAGGACGAAGAAGAGATTGACTCCCGCCCATCCCCACAACGAGGCGTAGTGAATCCAGGTGCCTTCAAGGCGCGGATGGCAGTGATAGAAAACCACGCCGAGAACGGCGAGGCCGCGCAGACCCTGGAGTTCCGGGATGTAAGAGGGCAGCCAGGTTGGTCTTTGGATGGACAAAGCGCTTAGATATTGAACCTCAGTTTGAATCCTTGGCGAAGCCTTCAACGATCCAAGCGGCGATCCAAAGGAGCACGCCGGGCACAGCCGCAAGGAGGATTTCTCCAATTGTAAGGAAACCCATGAACGCAAAGCCGCCCTCAGCTACCCCAGTTCCTGGATGGAACATTGGGCCCATCTGAATCAAAACAAAAACCAGCACTATCCAAGAAGCGGGGATGAGAGCTAACCACACACCCGCGTGCCGCATTCGTCTTGCACCTTCTTGAACGTTCATCGTTCCTCCTTGCTGAACGAAATGCTCACGATTCTCGACACCCTTGTCCCTGTTTTTACCCGGCGGCCAGTTCCTTGGCACGCTGGGTAGCCCGCATTACTGCCTTGATCAAAGTCACGCGCAGGCCGCCTTCTTCGAGTTCGAGAATGCCGTCGATGGTGCAACCGGCGGGGGTGGTCACGGCGTCCTTCAGCATGGCCGGGTGATAGCCGGTTTCGAGCACCATCTTCGCCGCGCCTAGCGTCGTTTGAGCGGCTAGCTGGGTGGCCACGTCACGGGGCAGGCCCACCTTTACGCCTGCTTCGGCCAGGGCTTCGATGATGATGTAGATATAGGCCGGCCCGGAGGCCGAGAGGCCGGTCACGGCGTCCATGTGCTTCTCATCCACGATGACGGTGCGGCCAACGGTTTCAAAGATGCGCTGGGCCAACTCCATCTGCTGCGGTGAAACGAAGCGCCCGCGGCAGAGGCCGGCTGCTCCTGCGCCCAGCGCCGAGGGCGTGTTAGGCATGGCGCGAATCACCGCGATCTCCATGCCGGCGGCTTCTTCAATGGAGCGCGTCTTGACCGAGGCGGCGAAGGAGATCAGAGTCTTGGAGGGCGTGAGCGCAGGGCGAATCTCAGCGATCAGATCCGGCACTTGAAATGGCTTGACGCCGAGCAGAATCAAGTCAGCCTGCTGCACAGCCTCCAGATTTTTGGTGGTCACGTCCACGCCCCACTGCGTGCTCAAGGCCAGTGCCCGCTCGGCGTGGCCCACAGTAGCGTGAATCTGATCGGGAGCAAAAAGGTTCTGCTTCAGAAAGGCCTGCAGCAGAATGCCGCCCATTTTGCCAGCGCCTAGAACAGCGACGCGGACATCAGGCAATTGCGCAGGAACTTTGGTGGACTCAACGGCTATCTCCGCCATTATTTTTCCTTTTCTTGGTTTGGAGTGGTGCAAGTTCAAGGATACTCGCACCTGCCGCCAGGACGCCACGACCGGCAACTGCGCCGCCGTGAGCGCCATGGAAGAGAGTATTGCGACGCAAAACTGGTTTTGATGGTTACCTTGCTTTTTGGGAGCATCCACAAAGTCTCAGAAAGGTCTTCGGAAGTTATTGATTTTTGATTTAGTTGTGGATTGATTCGTGTTTTGTGGTGTTGACTAAATAATTACATGCGAGTTTTCGATAATAAATACAGGGGGGGAGGGGGTACCCTCGGCCGATCAGCTTTCAGTCGTCAGCTGTCAGCAAGAAGCCGTTTCTCTGGTCGTTGTTCATAGTTATATTGTGCGCGGCGGAGCAGGAATGATCTGCAACATACCTTCATGCGATTGCGTTGCTCGCAGCGGCATTGCGGACGGATATAGTTTGTTCGATATTGGCGGTTTGTGAACAGGGCTTTCAATCCCGACAAAAGTTCTCAACCTATTCCCTGAAATCAACCAGCGCGCTGAAGTCGCAATCGTTGTGCGCATCGGGCTAATGGCGCTAGTTGATGTTCAGTTGGCGCGATGGAATTGGCGGATCGAGGTTCGTGATTTTACGTCCTTGAATCAAAAAACGATTAAGGATGGGGCCCCCATTCGTTATCGGCGGATCAAGGGTGGGCCAACCGCCCAACGCAAGCAATTCGCAGAATATTTAGGGTCGAGCCTCGCAAACCATTGCTAAGCAATGAGAAAAAGCCTTATATTGCCACCTACAGGGGGCCACGATAAGGACTGTTCCATGTAGAAACCCTTCTATTTCATCCTCTCGGAGCCAATCAGATGGGAGTCCCTCTATACAACGCGCGACTGGAGTCAGGAAACCTATATCAGCAGTGCATATTCGAGATTTATCCGAATCACGGCACTTTTTTGGCTGGTAAGGAAGCGATGAAGGCGACAAGCTACTATCTCTGTGCGATAGCAGTCTTTCGCGGGCCGGCGCAGCAGGTTCAGTACGCCTGCTCTTTCGTGTACGTTTCTGCGCAGCCGGGCAACTTTTTCATCGAAACACCAGACTGGTCGATTCTGCAGAATGAATTCAATCTGTTAAACGGCACCCTCGGAATGACGGATTTAGCTTTCTGTCAGGTTGGCGACCAGCTTTGGTATACGGGCGTATGGCTCCAAAACAGCGTGAATCAAGAGTTGTTTCATGATTTGACAGAAAGCGAATTGGAACAAAAACGGCAAGACCTAAAAGCCAAGGGGATGATCCTGGTCAAAGCTCTTGCCCGCTTCTCGGGGAATCAACTTCTCTACACTGCTTTGTTTCAATTTTATGAACCAACAGCAGGAAACGAATGGGGAAAGTTCGATAGTTGGGCCGCATTATATGACAATTTTAAAGGCAATTCTGAGCACCACAATCTATTCCATCTTCACGTCACACAGTATCGCGGGAAGAATCACGTGAGCGCCACTTACCTTCCCCCTCCCACAAGTGACTCCACCTCAATCTATCTTCTTGGTCACAGGCTGGAAGAATTCAACACAACCATTCAGTCTTTTCTGGCGGCCGGCTATTGGGTGCGATCATTGGAGGTGATTCAAACCCCTTCCGGTTGGGCCGATGCTTTTCAGTTGGCATTCGAACCCGCGGCCGTTGGGTATTCATTTGCGGTTGTCAAAGATAGTGATCTTCGGCATCCGACAAGCGGTGCAATGGGGTTTGCGATCAAAGGCGCTGAACCACCGCCACCCTATCCCGTGCAGATGTCTGAAAATACCAGTCTTACTGTTGGAAGTATTTCCAAGCTGCTGGACGCAGTCAGTTTCTTTTATCTTCTTCAGTCTAAGAAAAAACCACTTGAAATTCTCAACACTAAATTCTTCGATTTGATCAAAGGCTACTTAGGCGACGTTAAACCAGGAAAAGGGGTAAAAGACATACTGGTGTCGTCTCTGTTGACGCATACTGCTGGGCTTAATGATCCCCCAGGTCCGAATTACGACAGCGTCCTCTGGGGCTATATAAAAAGCTATGTAGAGCAGGATGTAAACCCCGACAAGACTGTGTATGGGGTAACTGGGACTGTCTTCTCTTACTCGAATGCTGCCTACCAGACTCTCCGCGGAATCATCTGGGCAATTTCAGGAGCCACTAGTTACAGTTCCTATGTCAAGGACACCGTGTTGAATCCCTTGAATATGGATGCGACCTTTATGCCAGATCCCAATATACCTCCGGCCGACGTCCGGTACTACGATCGCAACCAGGATCCGCCAGGAGGTTACACTATCGGAGATGTCGCAAGTTGGAGCTCCACTCCAGGCGATCTTCTGAAGTTACTTGTAGAGCTAAGAACTGAGTCCTTTCTGAGTGGTGTGTATTTATCGTCTCTTTTGTCTCCGAGACACATCGGTTTTGTATTCAATGGCCAGCACCCCATTCCGATGCCTGGCTCGATCGCACCTGGTTTTGATTTTGCCGCAGGCGCTGCTTTGCCGCCGTATTTATCCAAAAGCGGCGGATATAATGACAAATCCAATGCGCAGATCTTCAGGTTCGACGAGCCGGTGGTGATCGACGTCGCTATGCAGGCGAATACGAATATCGACAAGGGCGAGAATCCAGTCACCCATATTCCCGACGCACTTGGAGTGAATCCCGGGAATATCATTCGCGACACGTATACGATGCTGTACTGTCCAGGGATCTGAGCGGTTTTTCGTGTCGTGCTCGTGTTTGCTCCGCAGGTCTATGGCACTTTCGGGCACCCTGTGATCGGTCAGGAAATCCCGGATATCCGACCGTGCTAAAAACCTCCTAAAGTCGGGGAGTGCCAAGAGTTGTGCAGTGCATAGGTTCTTAGAGCATTTTCGATTCACATCTTGACATCGGGAGAACATAAAATGTGGCCATTTCTTGAGGAAAACGTAACTTGGCAGTACGGATTCTGTAAAGAGCAGAATCGAAAACGCTCTAGCGCGTGCCAACAGACTCAACTCTCCCATTGAACTCGGGATAGGTAGCGCCCTGCCGGTTAGTAACGAGACCGCCGTTTTTGAGAAGGCCATGCATCGGACCTCGGCGACCGACACACATTGGACATTCCAATCCCAGGTCCGAGAATCCGGAGCTGGGGCACCCTGGTTCTAGTGTGGGGGAACGGGTCAACCGCCATCTGCGGAAAGGATGGTCGTCTCCCACATCTCAGAATCGAGATGTGGGCCACCCACTTGGTTAAGGATGGGCCGCATGCTTTAGTGCCGGACGTCTACTTCAAAGGTGAAGTCAGAACGCTGTACGGTGTTGTCGATGTCGTATGCATAGAACGTGGCCTTGTGCGGACCGTTCGAGAACGTTCCCGCCCAGTCGAAGTACGCGTGGGTGTCCCAGGTATGGGCCTGCTCCTGAACTTTAGTTCCATCCACCCACAACTCGATCTTGCGCAGTTTGCCGAAAGAGTCGGCTGTTGCGGTGAAGACCGCGATGTTTCCCTTTGAGAGCCCCGGCACGCAGATGTTGATCCCTTTGCCGTTCTTTGGATAGGTGCAGAAACCAAAGTAGCCGTTGGTCGTGTTCAGCAGCGCGGACAGGGTTGTAGGGGTAGTGGAGTCACTGCCGCTGTTGCCCATATCGAATGTTACGTCGGGTCTGAGATAGCCGCCGCTGAAGAGTCCTGCGACGGGAAAAGTGAACCAGGAGGGCGTCACAGGCACGGCAACCACCTGGGTGGTGAATTCGCCGGGATTGGCGCCGGCCAGGAAGAATTCCATATAGTCGTTGCTTGAATTACTTGAGTTATATGCCACGGCAGCCAAATCCATGCGGCCGTCGCCGTTGTAGTCTCCCATGGTGAGCGAGGGTTGCCAGGGCCACGCGGCAGGTCCCCCGCCTAGGTTGTAAGTGGTGGGGACGTCATACCAATAGGAGTTGAACGTACCAGAATTGGTTCCATAGAACTCGCCAATTTGGTGCGTGCCGTCAGAGTTATTCGTCAGCACATACAGGTCGGTGATCCCATCGCTATTCAAGTCGCCGCTGCCGGCTAACATGTAGCCGGTGAATGTATACAGCGTTGTCTGGTTGAAGGTGAAGTCGTTGTTCCCATAAAGCACATTCATCGTGCTGGTAGTTCCGCCGAAGTACGGCGCATTGGCGGCGATGTCGGCCTTTCCGTCGCCATTGTAGTCTCCCACAAATACCTGCATATCAAGCCCTAACGGTGGCCCGGCAAGCACGGAGTATGGTGAGGTGTCGAAGCTGCCGTTGCCCAGCCCCTGAAAGACGTAGAGTACGCTCGCGGGATTCGAGTTATTGCCGGACGAGTTATTGGTGGTCCAGGCCGCAAAGTCGATATCGCCGTCGGCGTTGAAGTCCGCCGCGGCGCAACCGGCCACGGCGAAAGTGAAGCCGGAGGGCAAATTGATGGTCGAGATGATGGGCGACGTCTGGAACGTGCCGTCGCCGTTTCCGAGATAGACAGCGATCTCATTTGTATCTTCGAGAGGCACGGCGAGATCGATTTTGCCGTCGTTGTTGTAATCGGCCGCGGCGATGCAATTGGGCTCTCCAGTGTACAGCGGCAGCGGGTATTCGACGGGCGCCGCGAACGTCCCGTTGCCATTGTTGATGCTCACGAAAAATGCGGAGGGCGAGTAGCCGCCGTCCTGAACGATGTCGGTGAGGCCGTCATTATTCACGTCGACGGCATAGGTATTGCCGGAGTTATAGGGCGCGGCGTTGCTGGTGAGGATGTTGAAGCTGGCTTGGTTTTGGGAAACTGAGCCGGAGGGCATGATTACCGCGCACATCACTGGCGCAAGCAAATGCGAGTATTTCATCGACGGCATGGGAACCCCTCGGAATGGGCCGGTTTGCGGCAGATAACCTAGCGCGAACTGACGGAGGATAAGAGGGGCTCGGCAGGCGAGGAGTTGCCTCGTGCAGGCAAATCGATCAACGCGAATTTCGAGCTTACATAAAGAGAGCTGGCCGGACCGAAGATCGCTGCGTATGAAATCTGTGCGATAGCTGGGAGTGCAACCAGATCTCGCCGGTCTATTTCGCTGCTGCTTTTTGCGTGGCGATCCATGCGTCGATGCGGTCGCTTAGCACGTCCAGCGGTAGAGCGCCTGCGTCCAATACCTGGTCGTGAAAGGCGCGCAGATCGAATTTGTCGCCGAGAGCTTTTTTTGCGCGGTCGCGTAGTTCGAGGATTTTTAGCTGACCGATTTTGTAGGCGACGGCCTGACCGGGCCAGGCGATGTAGCGATCTACTTCGGCCTGGATGCTGGTCTCGTCAATGGCCGAGTGATCATGGAAATAATCGACCATTTGCTGGCGGCTCCAGTGCTGGGAATGTACGCCGGTATCGATGACCAGACGGATTGCGCGCCAGGTGTCTGCCTCAAGACGGCCGTAATCGGAATAGGGGTCCTGATAGAAGCCGACGTCTTTGCCGAGCCGCTCGGAGTAGAGCCCCCAGCCTTCCTGAAAAGCGGTGTAGGACTGGAATTTGCGGAAGGTGGGCACGTCGGTGAGTTCCTGCGCGATGGAGAATTGCAGATGGTGGCCGGGCAAGCCCTCGTGATAGGCGATTACCTCGACTGAATAAAGGTTGCGGTCAGTGGCGTTGTAAGTGTCGATGCGCAGACGGCCAGGGCGACTGCCGTCAGGAGTGCCGGGCTCGTAGTAGGCGGGCGCGGAATTCTTTTCGAGATAATCGGGAACCGCGGCCACCTCAAAGGGCGCCTTGGGCAATCTGCCGAAGAGCTGTGGAAGCTTGGCTTGCATGGGAGTGAGATAGGAGCGATAGTCCGCCAGCAAAGCCTCGGGCGAGGTTGCTTTCAACTTGGGGTTGGTTTTGAGACTGGCGCGGAAGCTAGCCAAATCCGCAAAGCCCAGCTTCTGCGCGATGGCTAGTATCTCGGTCTCGTCGCGCTTTACTTCATCGAGGCCTATCTGATGGATTTGCTCGGCGGTTAGGTCGGTGGTGGTGGAGCGGCGAATGGAAAAGGCGTAGTACTTTGCTCCGTCGGGCAGAGCCCAGATGCCAGGCTCCGCGCGGCCGGCGGGGATGTAGCTGACTTCGAGGAAGCGTGCAAAACGTAAGTAGGCGGGCAGCACTTCTTTGCCGATGGCGTCGAGCATCTCGGCCTTGATGCGCTCCTGCTCGCCGGGCTTGATGGAGGCAGGAAAGTTTTTCAAGGGCATGGCCAGCGGCGAGTCTTCCGCCTTTTGATTGGCCAGCTCCTTGACCTGCTCAAGCGCTTTCTGGAGCAGAGCTTTCGGCGGCACGCGATGGTCGTCCATGCCGATGGACATGTCGGTGGTTTCCTGATCGAAGGCTTTGGGAATGGCGTGCAGGCGGGCGATCCAGTCGTCGTAGTCCTTGACGGTGGTGAAGCTGAGCTGGGCGACAAGCTGCGGGTAGGTGGTGTGGATGCCGCCCATCTGATTCAAGGGCATCTCCCACTCTTTGAACTCTGCGGCCTCGGCGTCTTCGGCAAACTGACGCAGGAGAAGTTCGCGGCTGATCTTTTCCTGATCGGAGAGACCAGATGTGTCGATGGCAGCGAGGCGCATCAGATAGGTCTGCTCGCGGGCAAGCCATTGATTCTCCGCTCTGACGGAGTAGTCGGTGATGCGGTCGTTGTAGCGATCGTCGCCGATGGTGGAGGCGAACTCGGGCGAGTGCTCGAGGTTCGCTTGCCAGTAGTCGTCGAAGAGGGTGGTGAGGGCCTTGCGGTTGGCCTCGATGGAGGCAGGTTGAGCTTGATGGTTGGTTGGGGCCTGCGCTTGAAGTGCAGGGACGCAGGCCAGGAGCAGAGATGCGGCAATGGCCAGGGAGGAAAGCAGGAATCTTCTCAAGGGAGTGGGACCTCAGTTTGGAATCAGGGGGCGCGGAGTCCGGGGTGAAATCACCCTGCTCATGAGTGTAAAAGATTGGCCTTTCAGTGGGAATCCGGACTGGGAAAGCGGTGGACTATAGGTTGCCGGTTTTTGCCGAATGTGAAGTTATAAGTCACCGGTTTTTGGGCAAATGTGAAGCTATAGGTTGCCGGTTTTGGAGAAAGTGGAGATGGGACGCGCTCCAGGTTTGGGTCAGTGGAGATATAGAGCTCTCCAGAAATTGGCCGAATGGACGTACAGACGTCAGTTGGGAATTTCAAATCGCTGGGAAGGACGGGGCCTTGGCGGGCTGGGGGCGATTATTTTTGCGGTTACTCCTGTCTGTGGAGGTTGGGCTTTGTTGCGCTGAGTTGGTGTCAACAGGCCCTAGTGTCCTGTCTCTAAAGTTTGTTGAGAAACTCACGAAAGACAAAAGCGGATTCTTCGACTCACCACCCCCGAACTGAACAACGTTCGGGGCCCCGTTCGCTCAGAATGACAGCCTCTGTCTTTGTTATGAACTTTAGGGACGGGACACTAGCTAAAAAAAAAGGACTGGAGAGGCAACTCGCCGGCCATTTGGCGACTCTGAATGAATCGAGGAGAAATCATGTTCAGAGTCAATGCTCTTGCTTTCGCAGCTCTTACAATTGCGCTTCTCTGCTTTGCGCCGGTGGCGCAGGCCCAGGTTGCCGTCGGCGTAAATATTGGACCGGCTCCCGTTTGCCCTTACGGGTACTTCGATTATGCGCCGTACGATTGCGCGCCTTATGGCTACTATGGGCCCGATTGGTTTGTTGGCGGGGTGTTCCTCGGAGCTGGCCCCTGGTTTCACGGCCCTCGCGGCTTTTACGGCCATGTTGACAACCGCTTTGATCCTCACCACGGTTACGCCGGACCGCTGCCGGAGCATGGGGCGGAGCGCTTCAATCACTTTCGGGCAAACGAGGCGCGAGATGGGCGAGGCCACGTAGGCAACGCAGGTCATGAAGGGGGTGGGGAACACGCGCTGCCCGGATATCGCGGTGGTGGACATGGCGGGGGGCACCGGTAGAGCGCGTCCTAATAGAGGCGAGACAAGGCAAAAGCGGGTCCTTCGACTCGCTGCGCTCGCTCAGGATGACAGGCGATTTTGGTTGCGCTCACTCAGGTTGACCGGCCAGTTTTGTAGAGGCAAGACAAGGCAAAAGCAGGTCCTTCGACTCGCTGCGCTCGCTCAGGATGACAGGCGATTTTGGGTACGCTCGCTCAGGATGACTGGCCATTTTGGTTGCGCTCGCTCAGGATGGCAGGCGATTTTGGGTGCGCTCGCTCAGGATGGCCGGCCAGTTTTGTAGAGGCAAGACAAGGCAAAAGCAGGTCCTTCGACTCGCTGCGCTCGCTCAGGATGACAGGCGATTTTGGGTACGCTCGCTCAGGATGACAGGCGATTTTGGGTGCGCTCGCTCAGGATGGCCGGCCAGTTTTGGCCGGTCAGTGCGAGAGGATGTTTTCGTTGCCCAGGATGCGGTATAGGGTGGAGCGGCTGATGCCGAGCTGGCGGGCGGCGCGGAGTTTGTTGCCGCGGTTCAGGTCGAGGACGTATTGGACGTGATGTTGGATGACGGCGTCGAGGTTGAGATTGTCGGTTCGCATGGCCGGCTGGGGCTGCGACTGGACTTCGAGGCCTGATGGCAGAGCAAGGTCGTCGGGACGGATGACGCCATTGACGGCTTCGAGCAGACCGGTTTCAAGGACTGCGGCGAGTTCACGCACATTTCCGGGCCAGTTGTGCTGCAGGAGACGGGCCAGCGTGCCGGGGGCCAGAATCACGGGGCGCTGCTGATAGCGAATGCAAATGCGATCGAGAAGGCATTGGGCGAGCGGGCCGATATCTTCGCGGCGCTGGCGCAAGGGTGGAATGGCAAAGCGGACGGCGGTAAGCCGGAAGGCCAGATCGGGCAGCAACTGACCCTGCGCAGCCATCTGGCGCAGCGAAGTTTGCGAAGAGGCGAGCAGCACGGCGCGGCCCGCTGGGCGGTCTTGCATGGCTTTGAGTACGCCGAGCAGCAGACCTTGCCCTGGAGGCGCGAGCAGATCCACGCGATCCAGATAAGTGAAACCGGCCAGGGTTGCGGGATCGGCATCGCTGACCAGCCATTCACGGGCATCGCGCCGCTGGAAACTTACCTTGGCCAACGGAGAGCGAGCGAAGAGATAGCGTGCCAGAGTGTGCTTGCCGGTGCCGTGCTCGCCTTCGATGGCTGCCAACTGCACATGGGGAGCGGCCATTTCGGCTTGCATCAGAAGCTTGCGCCACGCGGCGCTGACTCCGACAGGTTGGGTTTCAGGAGTCGATTCTACTTCTACGAGGGTCAATCCGGAGACTGAAGGCTGAACCTGAGCGGCGGTGTGCATGGCTCTCAACGTACTTCGCCTCCGAGGCCTAGATTGTGGTAGTAGGCCAACAGAGGTTTCATCGGCGGGGAGGGGGAAAACATGAATGGGAAAGAGAGGAAGTCTTTCCGGTTTGGGTGCGTTCAAGAATTGTGTTTTCTTCCGGCTGCCTGAGACGTTTAGAGGAAGCGCTTGGAGGGTTCGTCGGAGTAGATTTGTCCGTCACGGATATGCACCACGCGATGAGCAAACTCAGCGATATCCGGCTCGTGGGTGACTAGAACAATGGTGTTGCCCTGGGCGTGAAGAGTGTCGAAGAGCGCCATGATTTCAAGGCCGGTTTTCGAGTCGAGATTGCCGGTGGGTTCGTCGGCCAGAATGATGGATGGTCGATTGACCAATGCGCGGGCCACGGCGACACGCTGGCGCTGGCCACCGGAGAGCTCATTGGGCTTGTGATACATGCGTGATTCGAGGCCGACGTCGGTGAGCGATTCCTTGGCTCGCTCGATGCGCGCCGCGGCAGGAGTGCCGTTATAGATCAAGGGCAGCTCGACGTTGTGGAGTGCTGTAGCTCGCGCCAGCAGATTGAAGGTCTGGAAGACGAAACCTATCTCTTTGTTGCGGATGCGCGCGAGCTGGTCGTCATCGAGTTCACTGACCAGTTGACCATTTAGCCAGTAGCTGCCTTTGGAGGGCGTGTCCAGGCAGCCGATCAGGTTCATCAGAGTGGACTTGCCAGAGCCCGAAGGGCCCATGATGGCAACATATTCGTTGTGCTGAATACGCAGGGAGACACCGCGCAAGGCCTGCACCTGCTGCTCTGAGCCCATGTCGTAGGTGCGCCACAGGTCTTCGACGACAATGACGTCACCGGTGGGGCGAGCTGCCTGTTGCAAGACGTTTTCAGTACTGGTGCTGTTCAAAGCCATCCGAATTTCTTCCTTTGCCTGCTGCAAACTTTTCCTTAGGGAGTAAGGCTTGCATTATTCGCACGAAACCAAATCATTAAGAGCCAAATCATTAAATGATTCTTAAGAGCTTCCGCCCGGCGCCGGCGTAACCGGCTTGGCGGTGTCGATCTTGACCAGGGCGTTGCTTTTGAGGGTGCGCAGAGTCTTGTAGGGGCCGATGACAATCTCCTGACCCTCGGTCAAGCCGGAGAGCACTTCGATGTCGGTGGCCCCGGTGATGCCGGTGGTGACGGGCACGAACTTAGCGCGCAGCTTGCCGTTCTTGTCCTTCTCGACGACGTAGACGCCTTGCTGCTGCGCGGTCTTGGCGTCGGAAGAGGGAGATGAAGTTGAAGCCGCCTGCACGCCGCCGCTTTTATTCTTGTCGTCTTCGGGGTTGTGCATGGTGAGCGCCTGGATGGGCAGCGAGAGTGCGTTGGCCTTGTGCGCGGTGGTGATTTTGGCGGTTGAGCTGAGACCGGGGCGCAGCTCGCTGGTGGGCGCGTCGAGGGTTACGACAACCTTGAAATCCTTGGCCTCCTCTGTGCCGGTGGTGGACTGCGAGGTGGCGACACCGGTGGATCGCAGGAGAGCCTGATCGCCGGCCAGGGTGACGTGGCCTTTGAAGACTTTGCCGGGAAGGGCATCGACGGTGACGTCGGCAGGTTGGCCGATCTGGATGTTGACGATGTCGGTTTCGTCGACTTTGACTTCGGCGGTGATGACGCTCATGTCGGCGAGAGTCATCAGGGTGGAGCCTTCGGCATTTTGAATGCCGACCACCACGGTTTCACCTTCGCGGACCGGAAGATTGGTGACGATGCCGTCGAAGGGCGCGGTGGAAACGGTCTTGTTCAATGCGTCCTGATTGAAGCGCAAGGTGGCTACTTGAGTCTGCAAGTGCCCACGTGCAGACTCTGTTTGCGCTTTGGCCTGATTGAGGCCTGCAACGGCCTGGTCCAGCGAGGCAACATCGGTGTCATAGGCGGCCTTTTTGGCATCGAAATCCTGCTTGGCGAGGATGCCGGCTGCGTAGAGGCCCTGGGCGCGCTCCCAGTCGAGGCGCTTCTGTTCGAGGTCGGCTTTGGCGTGCTCGACATTGGCTTCGCCGGTTTTCTCCGCGGCTATATAGGATGCAATATCTGTTTTGGCGGCGGCGATGGTGGCTTGCTGAGCTTGGACGTTGGCTTCCGGCTGCACGCTCTCGACGGTGGCGATGACCTGGCCCTTGGTCACATGATCGCCCTCCTTCACAAGGAGGTGGGTGATGCGGCCAAAGGAGGTTGCGCCCACGTTGACATAGGTTTTGGGCTTGATCTGTCCGGTGCCGCTGACGACCGTGGCTAGATCCTGGCGCGCGATTCGAGCGGTGAGCACCTTGGTGTAGCCGGATTGCTGCCTGTAGATGAACAAGGCCACAAGTCCGGCGACGGCCACGACGGCGAGAATGATCAATAGTATCTTCTTCATGGGAGGTGCGTGCTCCGGGTGTCTCCTATTTAAGTGTACGCAATTGGCGCGGGTGGGGTTCCCAAAAGCTGGCTACCGCGCTTGCGGGCGGTGCTGCCGGTTTGCGTAAGACTAGCGATATACTCAGGTCAGGCCTTTTCGCACGGCCTGCGGAATGCATGGGGAAGGGAACGAGCGCCGCAAAAAGAGAGCGATAGAGCAGAATTGAAGACATTGCGCCCGTTTCTTGGACGCGGGAACGGGCCGCCTGGTCACAAAAACTGTTCGCTGGCTGTTGCCGAGCCTTCTGATGCCGATATTCTGCTTACCTTGGCCGCGTTTTGGAGTCCAACTCGGGAGCCAACTCCCTACGGAATCTTGCCCGACGCTTTCAGGACCCGTAGAATAGGGATTCGCAGGAGTTTTCAAGGCAAATGACGCTTAACCGCTATCGTATTCTTTTTGTCGCACTGGGTTGCGGCCTGGTTCTCAGCTCCGCTACCGCGCTCAGCGCCCAGCAGACGAACACCGCGCCCTCACCCGCACCGGAACAAAAGCAAACTCCGCAACAAGCCCAGCCTGCCCCTACGCAGGGCCAGGAAGTGGATCCTCTCAAGCGCGAGCGCTCCGACTCGGAGAGGATACGTGCCCAGAAGGACCTGAGGACTGAGATCAAGGGGGCCTACAAGACCTGGCTGGAACAGGACGTGGCTTACATCATCTCCGACGAGGAGCGCAAGGCCTTCAAGACGCTGAGCAACGACGAGGAGCGCGAGGCCTTTATCGAGAACTTCTGGCTGCGGCGTAACCCGAATCCGGACTCACCGGAGAACGAGTTCCGCGAAGAACATTACAGGCGCATCGCTTACGCCAACGAGCATTATCCTGCTGGCAAGCCTGGCTGGAAGACCGATCGCGGACACATCTATATTTCCTTTGGCCCACCCGACTCGATCGATTCCCACCCCTCGGGCGGCAGCTATCAGCGGCCTATGGAAGAGGGCGGCGGCGAGACTTCGACATTCCCCTTTGAGGTTTGGCACTACCGATATATTGAGGGGATCGGCGAAAACATCGATCTCGAATTTGTCGACACCTGCCAGTGCGGCGATTATCACTTCACGATTGATCGCAGCGAGAAGGATGCGCTGCTGCACGTTCCGGGCGCTGGCGCGACACAATGGGAAGAGATGGGCCAGGCCACGAAGGCAGATCGCTTCAAGGGCGGCCTGGAAAACCTGGGCACCGGTCCGATGGCGCAAGGACAAACGTCCAAGGAATTCGACCGCATCGAGCTGGCAGCCAAGGTGTTTGCGCCGCCGCCGGTGAAGTTCAAGGACCTGGAGAGCTTTATTTCCGAGCATAAACTGCTCTCCGGCCCAGTGTTTCCCTTCGATGTTCGCACGGACTTCATCAAGGTGACCGAAAACACGGTTCTGGTTCCGATCACGATACAGATGAAGAATCGCGACATCACTTTTGAGACCAAGGATGGCGTGGCCAAGGGCGTGGTGAACATTCTGGGCAAGGTCACCACCCTTACCCATAAGACGGTGCAGAGCTTCGAGGATACGGTAGAAGTGGAGCAGCCGTCGGAGTTGCTGGAGAAGAGCCTCGACCGGCAGTCGGTCTATTGGAAGGCCTTGCCGCTGCTGCCTGGACTCTATCGCTTGGATATTGCTATCAAGGACGTAAACAACAAGGACCACTTGGGATACTATGGCCGCAGCCTGGACGTGCCCACTTATCACGACGAAAAACTGGCTACCTCGTCGCTGATTCTGGCTGACCAGATGAATTCGGTTTCCTCGCACGAGATCGGCAGCGGGAGCTTTATTATCGGCAACACCTTCATTCGGCCGCGAGTGAGCACTCCCACCCCGGCCAATCCAAACCCTCCGGTGAAATTCAGACGCAGCCAGCAGTTGAATTTCTGGATGCAGGTTTATAATTTGCAAATTGACGATGCCACCAAGAGCAACCAGGCTACGGTGACCTATCAGATCGTCAAGACCGTTCCCGCCTCGGCCAGCACCCCCGCAGCCGATACGGTGGTTTTTGAAAAGCAGATGGATTCCAAGGAACTGGGCGCGCATAGCGATCAGTTGACGGTGGAAAAAACTCTGCCAATGGCTGGTCTCGATCCGGGAAAGTACAAGGTGACGATCAAAATAAATGACGGAATCTCGAAACAAGAGATTGCGCAGTCGGCACCCTTTGTCGTGGAATAGAATGCATACAGCGCATACGGGTCTACCGGACACAAGATTCGGGGACGAGCGCGGACTTGATTGGCCGGAAATTGCCGGGGACGCCGCCAGGTTACCAACTCGAGCGATGATCCACAGGTTTAATCTCGTTGTTTTTGCGGTCCTGATTGCTTTGGGCAGCGTTCCGGTCAACGGAGCCACCCCAGGGTCAGTCTCGGGAGTGGTGCGCGACTCGTCCGGCGTTCCGCAAATTGGCGCCCAGGTGCAGTTGCTGCGCCCCGATCTGAGCCTGATCGCGAGTGTCTACACAGACGCGCGCGGCCGCTATGCAATCTCCTCGGTTCTGCCTGGTCACTATGCGGTCAAGGCCATCGGCGCATGGTTTCTGCCTTCGTTGCGCGAAAACGTTCGCGTCCACGCCAATACTGTTGTCGACCTTACCCTGAACAGCTTGTACGAAGTGATGCAATGGCTGCCGGCTGAGCCGCGCGCGGCCAATGCCCAGAAGGACGACTGGGCCTGGACCTTGCGTTCGGCTGCTAACCGTCCTCTGCTTCGCTGGCTTGAAGATGGCCCGCTGGTGGTTGTCTCCGACAGCTCCGGTAAGCATCCGCAGCTGAAGGCTCGCTTGATGGCGACGGGCCAGGAGGGAGTCTTCGGTGAGAGCGGGGAACGTATCTCGGCCGCAATTGAAGAGACGCCATCCAATAGCAGGGAATTGCTGGCCCGCGTCGATTTTGCGCCGGGCACCGATGCCGGCATGGAGTCCATGCTCGGCTTCCGGCAAGATTTGGGTTTTGCGGGATCGGTGCAGTCGGTAGCCGCGGTTGCCTTGCACCCGGAGATGGACGCCGCAGGAGCAGAAGGGCTGGGCGAAGCCGCAGTTCGCAGTTGGGAAACGATCAAGCTGGGCGACGAGTTTGAGGGAGAAGTGGGGTCTGAGCAGGTGCTGGCCCGGATCTCGGGGCCGTCCGGGGAGACGGTGGCCGACCTGCTGCCTTTTGCTGAAGTGGGTTGGCGGGATGGAAACTCGACCGTCGGCTATCGCATGACCACGCTTCTACCTGGCGATCGAGATGCGGAAGACACTGAAGCTCAGACCTGGCTGCCGGCGATTTCCATACGCAACGGCAGTCTGGCCATCGAACACGGAAACCATCAGGAACTTGGCTGGGAGCGGCGCACCGAGGTCTCAAACGTTGGCGTTCAAGTGTATGCGGACAGGATCGACAACCCGGTGATCGAGGCCATGAGCCGGTTTGCCGCCGGCGATTCTGGAGCAGCCGCAGTGCTGCTGGACCCTGCGAGCGGACTGCTGCACGTTGCTGGCCCGGAGTTCTCCTCCACTGGAATTGCGGCTGTTTTTGAACGACGCATTTCCGGCGGCAGTCGTTTCAGCATCAGCTATGCGAACGGAGGCGCACTTGTTTTGCCAGCGACGCAGCAGGCTGCATCGCTGGCCCAGGTTCTCGCCAGCGCCCATCCGCGACGAGCCCAAACGTACGCCCTGTCGCTCTCGGGCACACTCGACGGGACGGGGACACGATGGCGGGCCAGCTACCGATGGCAGCCGGAAGATACCGTTTCACAGATTGCGCCGTTCGCGGTGGATGCCGCTGAGCCCTATTTGAACCTTCACCTGCACCAGCCCATTCATCTCAATCGCGATGGCTGCAGCGGCTTCGAGGCGCTGCTTGATATGCGCAACCTGCTAGCCCAGGGTTATCGCCCCTTCCTGTCGAGCGACGGCTCCTTGCTGATCTTCGCCCAGGATCAGCGCAGTATACGCGCCGGACTGGCGTT
The DNA here is from genome assembly GCA_049518535.1 of Occallatibacter sp. Classification (GTDB taxonomy): domain Bacteria; phylum Acidobacteriota; class Terriglobia; order Terriglobales; family Acidobacteriaceae; genus Telmatobacter. Next base: position 71,332 of record JBEKRS010000004.1, read on the forward strand.
CAACTTCTAAGGTCTAGCGCGTCTCTTTCACTTCGAGAATTCAAGCTTGGCGTTGCATCCCTCCACGCTTTGAAGCGGCACCGCTAGTGTGCTATATTTTTCAAGTGGCAGCGTGGAATTTCTGTCTGCCTAAGCCGTGTGCATTTGCTGCCGCTGCACGGTGTTTTGGTAGCTTGGACGCGTAGCTCAACTGGCAGAGCATTCGGCTCTTAACCGACAGGTTGTAGGTTCGATTCCTACCGCGTCCACCAATTAATCAATCACTTAGATGGATTTTTGCTCTGCTTGCGCTCCGTTGCTCTGAAATGCTAACTCAGCTACTTTTAAGCCCGCCTTGCTCATCTCATCCGTGACAACATCATCGGAGACGTTCATAGCTGTGCGGATGAGCGCACGCGCGTATTGGACTTTGGCAATAAGGGCAATTCACGGAGGCGCAATTCAACCGGGCGGGGCTGTATGTACTGAATCAGCGTATCTCGCCACTTCGGCGGTACGTGATTATTGAGGAAAGAGCGACAAACCCGCGCTGTCGATTGGCGCGAGGGCAGCAGGCTGGTTGGTGCTCGGAATCGATGCCAGGTTATGCCGAACGGCTAACTACTCAGAATTCGCTATCGATAATGACTCAGAGAACAGCGAGATGACACCTTTGCTAAAACCCTCTCAATCTTTTGATGAGTTCGTCGGGGTGTATGGGCTTGGGGAACAGCTCGAAATAATGCCCTTCCGCTTCGGCGCGGTGGATCATCGCCGTGGTTGCCGCCTGTCCGGAAAATAGAAAGATCTTGATACTAGGGAACTCGCTGCGTAACTGGATTCCGAGTTCCACTCCCGACATTCTGGGCATCAGCACATCACTGAGGACAATATCCGGGCGCAGCTTTCGCGCAGCCGAGATCGCATCCGATCCGCTGTAGGCGCCAGTCGCATCAAAACCGTTTTCTTCCAGGATGGCACAGATGGTGTCTGTAATCAGATGCTCGTCGTCCACAACGAGTACACGCAGCCGAGCATCCCTGAGTTCTGTATTGAATTCTCCCAGCCCGTCCCTCATCGGCGGCGGCGGAAGCTCGGAGGGCAGAAGCAACATGCCTTCGGGCAAGCCTTTTCTCCTTGACGTTTTACTGTATCACGGGTTGGGTCGTCCCACTCTCACAGGATGATAGGCTTGCCGCCAAAAGCGGCATGAACAGATTGAATGCCGTACCGTGCGTGTTCGGCTCGACGCTGCTCTTCACGTCGATCCACCCTCCCCACGATTCAACGAATTGCTTTACCACCCAGAGTCCCAGTCCGGTACCTGCATTTGGTTTTGTCGTAAAAAATGCCTCGAAAAGCCTAGCGAGATTATCGCGAGGAATTCCAACTCCATCATCTTCAACCCGAATTAGAATGCCCATCTGGCCATTTTCTTTCGCTTCGCGAAGCACAATTGTGAGTGTGCCCCCGTCCCGCATCGCGTCAATCGCATTGGAGAACAAATTGGAGAAGACTTGGTGCATCTCCCCGCGTAGAGCTTCGACGGGCGGCAACGCAACAAAGTCCTTTATCACCTCGATACCGACAGCACGCAACCGGCTGTCATAAACGGTCAAGACCTCTTCAACCAAAGCCGGCAGGTCGATTTGCGATGGCGCCGAGGTGTCCCGGTAGAAGCCGAGAGTGTGCCTGGCAATGTGCGACACCCGCGTGACTTCTTTTTCGGCAGTGATGAGAATGTCCCGAATTCTTTTGGACTGTTCCCGCGACGTCCGGGCAAGATAAATCAAATTCAATACAGATTCAAGCGGGTTATTGATTTCATGTGCAATCGTCGCTGCAAGCCTCCCGGTGGCGGCCAACTTTTCGGAGAGCAAGAGCCGATCCTGATGAAGCCGCCGCTCGGTCACATCCTGAACGAAAACCGAGATACCCTCCGATGAAGGGTATATGTTCGTGTGAAACCACCGGTTGAGAGGCTCGTAGAATTCCTCAACCCGCAAGGCCTCGTGGCTTTCCATCGCTTTTCGGTAGCTGCGGCCAAAGAGGGACTCGTCGAGACCGGGAAAAAGATCCCACAGAACTTTGCCGACCGCATCGGACAATTGCAGGCCGCCAAGAGCCGCCCATTGTTCGTTTGCATATCCGATGCGCCAATTCCGGTTGACCAGCAGAAAGCCTTCGGAGATACTCTCAAGTATCGAGCGGTACTTATGCTCCGCAGCTTCTGCCTTTATGCGTAGGTCCTGCTCCCTGCGCATGAGCTCGAGTCGCTGCCGGTACATCGAAATGTGGGCACCGACTCGAGCCAGGAGTTCGCGAGCCGTAAAGGGCTTCACCAGGTAGTCGTCCGCTCCTGCCTCCATTCCTTCGGATTCCGCCTCTTCCCCAGCCCGAGCGGAAAGCAGGATCACAGGAATTGTCGAAGTTGCTGTGTCGGCCCGCAAATCGCGGAGGAACTCGAACCCGTTCAGCCCGGGCATCATGATGTCGGTGAGAACAAGATCGGGAGGATGGGCGCGGGCAGCAACAAGCCCTTCATTTCCATTGCTTGCTGAAACCACATCATAGCTGCGGCTGAGCAACCGCTCCACATATTCACGCATATCCCGGTTGTCGTCTACAAGCAACACGCGAGCCCGTTTTCCGATCTCGATCCGGGGCTGACCGGGATGCAAATCGAGCGCGTTGGTCTCGAAATTCTTGAGGAAGGCATCTTCTCTACTTGATTCTGCGGGCAGCCAGCGCAGAGCCTCCTGCACAAAGGGAACTGCTCCGATTGTGCTGTCGTGGGTGCCGCTGTCGTGGGTGACCCTCTCTGGCGGAAGATGAGCAACGCCGAAAGGAATCGTGATATGGAAGCTCGTGCCAAAGTTGAGCCGGCTCTCAACTCGCACAGCCCCGCCGTGCAAACGTACTAGCTCATCGACGAGTGCAAGCCCAATTCCTGTTCCCTCGTGGGTACGCCCGGGTGCGCCTTCGATCCGATGAAATCGTTCGAATATGCGAGGCAATTCCTCCTTTGGAATCCCCGTACCGGTGTCGACGATGGAAAGTTCGGCGCATCCGCCGGCAGAGCGTAAAGTGACTTCGACTCCCCCAGTCAGAGTGAACTTGAATGCATTTGAAAGAAGATTCAAGACGATCCTCTCCCACATCTCCAGGTCGACATATACGGATTCTGACAGGGGTTCACAATGAACGCGGTAGGAGAGCCCCGCACGCTCCATCGCTGAGCGAAAGACACTGGCCAGCTCCGCAGTTCGGCTGGCAAGATCTACGGGACGGTACGTTGCCTGGATTCGCCCTGCTTCAATGCGAGAGAAATCGAGGAGGCTGTTTACGAGTTTCAATAACCTCTGGCCATTGCGGTGAACGGTTTCAATCTCCTGCCGCACATCGGGAGCAAACACTGTCGCACGCAGGTTTTCGAGCGGTCCAAGCATCAGCGTCAGAGGAGTTCTAAACTCATGACTGATGTTGCTGAAGAAGGTGGTCTTGGCTCGGTCCAACTCAGCCAGCGATTCGGCCCGTTTCCGCTCCTGTTCATAGGCGCGCGCATTTGCAAGGCTTCCAGCGATCTGGCCGGCAATGAGCTCGATGAATCCGTTGTAGCTGGCATCCAATTGCCGATACGGGTTAAGCGCCGCGATAAATATACCTGCGGGATTCTCCTGGCCCTGGCTCGCGATTGGAACCAGGAGCGCGTTCCTCGGGCTCTCGTCCCAGGAGCCGGTTGGAAGCGGGGCAAACAGCGATTCCGCATCATCTATCAGAACGGGCGCATTGCGAGCCAGCATCTCACCGATGGGCCAGCTTCCGTGATTGATGTGCGTTGATATAACTGCGGGCGCGGCACGGTGATTCGGTTCGATACCTGTCATGCTTCCAAGACTGGCTTGGTTTTCACCGTTGAAGAGGTAGGTCAAGGTGAAAGGCAGGTCCTTCGTGTTGGCACAGAGACTTCGCTCAATGGCAGCCATAACGTCCTGTTCCCTGGACGTCGTACTCAACTCGGCAGCCAGAGAACGCAACGTTGCGAGGCGGCGCTCGCCGATGACGCGCTCTGTTTCTTCAGACACCACGCACAAATTTCCTACGATGCGGCCATCGTCTCCATTGATTGGGCTATAAGAGAATGTGTGATAGGTTTCCTCGCGATAGCCGTTTCGTTCGAGGAAAAGCATTAGAGCTTCATCCCATGTTGCTTCGCCTGTATCCAGAACTCTCTGAATGCGCGGACCTATGTCCTCCCAAATCTCAGCCCACACTTCACGCGACGGCTTTCCGAGCGCCCAAGGGTGCTTCTTTCCGAGCGTCACCCGTGCGTAGGCATCGTTGTAGAGGAACGTCAATTCCGGTCCCCATCCCATCCACATCGCAAAACGAGACGTGAGGATGACACGGACAATTGTCTTGAGGCTTTGCGGCCAGTTCTCAGGGTCGCCTAAAGGTGTGACTGACCAATCGAAATCACGCACGAGAACGCCAACTTCGCCGCCACCAGAGAAAAAATTCTTGAGGTGATTACCGTCTTTCGACGTGCTGCTTTCTTCATTTTTGGAGTTGCTTACTGATACCAACATGGTCAGTCACTTCCTGTTCGAAATTTACCCGCAAAGCGCTGCCGAATGCGAGTTGAGGTGAGGGGATTCGCATTGACACACCTCGCAAGAAACTTGCGCGAAATCAGAGGTTGGGCATCTGGATTCGGCTTCGGGGAAAGCCGTAAGTAAAACTTGTTCGATGCGAGACACCGATCCAAGGTTGTCCGCCGGCGCACGAGACCGAGATCTCCGCCGGCTAGTGTCATGGGAGATCTCATCGTGAATGATCATTTCCTGGCCGCAATATTTATGATCCGGATGAAGTCTTGCCACCGGGATTATGCCAGCCGCCGTCCGCTTCGATCAGTGCATCAGCCTGTTTTGGTCCCCAGGTGCCGGGCTTATAAGGGCGAACTCGGGGGTGGTGCTTGAGTACCTTATCGACCACCATCCATGCGGCTTCCACAGCGTCCTCGCGAGTGAACAGTCCCCCGTCGCCCTTCATGGCATCGCCAAGTAGCCGTTCGTAGGGCGCTTCTGCTCCCGGCTGTTCTTCCAGCAAATAAAGCTCTCGCTGCTCGCCGACAAACTCCTCTCCAGCAAGCTTGACGCGAGCGGCTAGGGCGATGGCCGCGTCCGGAGAGAGCCGGAAGCGAAGATAGTTTCCTTGACCCGTAGCGGCTGCTGCATCCGCGAATAGCTTCTGCGGCGGCGTCTTCAACTTCACAAGAACCTCGGTGGCTGTATTGGGAAGATACTTGCCCGAGCGCAGATACCACGGCACACCATCCCAACGCCAAGAGTCGATAAAGAGTCGAAGTGCGCAATATGTCTCGACATCGGAGTTCTTTCTTACGTCCTTCTCCTGCCGGTAACCCGCGTATTGGCCGCGCACCACGTCGTCAGGTTTCAAGGGACGCATAGCCTTGAATACGGTCGCCTTTTCAGTTTGCACTGCTCCGAAACTCCTGCCCGCAGGCGGTTCCATGGCCAGCAGCGCGACAATCTGAAATAAATGATTCTGGATGACGTCCCGCAAACAGCCCGCAGTTTCGTAAAACGCCCCGCGTTTTTCCACGCCGAAGCTTTCGGACATGGTGATTTGAACACTGGAAATGTAGTTGCGATTCCAGATCGGTTCAAGGAATGAATTGGCGAAGCGAAAATAAAGGATGTTCATGATCGCTTCCTTCCCGAGGAAGTGATCGATGCGAAAGATGGAATCTTCAGGGAATACCGACCGCGCCACACGGTTCAGCGCACGGGCCGACGCCAGGTCGCGCCCAAACGGTTTCTCGACGATGACCCGCGCATTCTCAGCTAGTCCTGCGGCACCCAGCCCTTTGATCACAGTCGCAAAGAGCGAGGGCGGGATGGCAAGATAATGTGCCGGGCGGCGCGCACTGCCGAGCAATCTCTTGATCGCTGCGAACGTGTTGCTATCGTTATAATCCCCACTTACATATCTGAGCAGGGATAGAAGATGATCGAGGGCCCGCCTATTATCGATCCCGCCCGATTGCTTGATGCTGTGCGTCGCTCGTTTCTGCAATAGCTCCAGAGTCCACTTGGGAAACGCGACGCCGATGACTGGAACGTTGAGAGTTCCGCGTTTCACCATTGCATAGAGTGCGGGGAAGATCATCTTGTGGGCGAGATCACCGGTCACGCCATAAACCACAAGAGCATCAGACTGAGAAATGCGCATTATGCGCCCTCCTTTTTGGTTCCCACCGTTTCCGGTTGGCCGCCAAATTTAGACCACATTCCCGATGATAGCTTGCTGCCGAAACTGACCTGCCTGCGCAACACGCTATTTATTCTTCCTCATTAGATGCCTGCGATTGGCACCGTCTGTCCAGTCAGAATATGTAATGGCAGCCGTTATCGCACCATAACATTCCGTTGATTTGCACGCCCGCTGGATTACACCTCACTGACCGACATTTTAGGACCTATTTTGCTCAGCGAGCACATTGGCGATTTGGCAACAGGCCACCCCGCTTTTATAGATGCGAACGGCCTCAACATAGCAGCAATGTTACGAATGGGTCCGGGGAAGCGCCGCGATGAATACCCCGCAGTTCTCGTCGTTTCTGAGCAGCACTCTTGGCTTGGGTCGACCGCAAGCGCCGTGCAGCGGATTTCCTAGCCGAGATTGAGGCGCATCTTGCACCGGAGGCCGATGGGCTGAAAGAAGAGGGTTTGAGCGCGGACGAGGCGCGATGGAAGGCGTAGCGCGAATTCGGCAACGAGCGCGCGGCGCAGGAGCGCTTCTACCTGACGAGTCGCCTGGTGTGGCTGGAAAAGCTGTTGCGCTTTCAGTTCGATCTGGATAACGTGACGGGCGAGGGCGGTGATGCCACGCAAGAAGTCAGAATCCAGCACTACGAACAGCCGGAGATCAGCGAAACGGCGACCCCGCGGCCAGATGAGCGGCGAGCGATACAACGGCCGCGGCGACGACGGCATCTATGCCGTGTAAGGAGAATGAAACGATAAGGATGGCCGCATGAACGTCGCTCGAAAGCTTCCTTCATGAATGAGCAAAATAGACCATACAATTGTCCCGGATTTCGGCGATTCTGCGAAAGGCATGTTGTGCAAATTGCTTGAACACGGAGAGGTGAATGTCTGGAATCGGAGGCAGGCCAGGAGGTCGACATATTGGCGCCGATCATCAGTTGTCCCCACCCGCCCCTTGGTATCGAACACGATGGTTTCTATGGACGGGCGGACTTTTATTGCTATTTTTAGCCGTGACCGGCATTCTTGTCATCCACAATAACGATGCAAAGGCTGCGGCGGCGAAGCGCGCATCGTCAGCGGTCAAACCCTCTGTTACGGTTACTGCCGCCACTGCTACAAAGGGCCAGATCGGGGTCTATCTAGATGCAATCGGTACAGTAACTCCGGTCTATACAACCTCCATCACAGCGCAGGCAAGCGGTGTCCTTTCCGCGGTTCATTACAAGGAAGGCCAATCCGTCAAAAAGGGGGACGCGCTGATCGACATCGATCCGCGACCCTACCAGGCGCAACTATTACAGGCTGAAGGCGCACTGGACCGCGACACGAATGTCTTGGCGCAGGCACAGATGGATCTTGAACGCTATCGCACCGCGTGGGCGCGAAACAGTATCAACAAACAGCTGCTGGACGACCAGGAAAAGATTGTGCTGCAGGATCAGGGCACAGTGAAGAACGATCAAGGCACCGTAACTTACGACCAGGTGCAGCTCAGTTACTGCCACATTACCGCGCCGATCGCTGGCCGGGTTGGTCTTCGTCTTGTGGACCCCGGAAACGTGGTACAGGCAGGTGGGACCACGACTCTGGCGGTCATCACCCAGATGCAGCCGACCACTGTGATTTTCACGATATCGGAGGACAGCCTGGAACAGGTGCTGGCGCGAATGCGAAAACTGCACACGCTGCCCGTCGATGCGATGGACAGGGCACAGACCACGACAATCGCATCGGGAAAGCTGTTCACCATCGACAATCAAATCGACACCACGACAGGAACGATCAAATTGCGCGCACTGTTCGCAAACAAGAACGGCGCTCTGTTCCCTAACCAGTTTGTCAATACAAGATTGTTGGTGAATACGCTCGACGGAGTTACGCTGGTTCCCACGGCGGCCGTTCAGCACAATGGAGAAGTAGCCTTCCTCTATGTGGTTTCGAACGGAACGGCGAGCGTCCGCAATATCAAGCCGGGGGTTGCGGACGGTGGCGTGACTCAGGTGGAGGGAATCAACCCAGGCGAGGTTGTGGCGACCAGCAGCTTCGATAAGCTACAGGCGGGGAGTAGAGTTGTCGTGTCCGAGAAGGCGGCTCCGGCAAATGCGGCTGAGGGTAATACTCCGTGAATCCCTCCGGGCCCTTCATTCAGCGACCCGTTGCAACTTCGCTGCTGATGGCCGCAATTCTGCTAGTGGGTGTCGTCGCGTATACCCAGTTGCCAGTTTCTGCCTTACCGGAGGTTGACTACCCCACCATCCAGATACTTACCTTCTATCCTGGCGCGAGCCCCGATGTTATGGCCACCACGGTTACAGCCCCTTTGGAGCGCCAGTTTGGCCAACTTCAGGGGCTCAGTCAGATGACCTCGACCAGTTCCGGCGGATCTTCTGTTATTGTGCTGCAGTTCGCTCTCAGCCTGAACATTGATATCGCCGAAGAAGAGGTCCAATCCTCGATTAACGCCGCGCAGAGTTTTCTGCCGTCGAATCTTCCCTCGCCGCCAGTGTATAGCAAGACAAATCCCGCGGATGCTCCCGTGCTTACGCTTGCCATCACATCAAACTCCATACCACTCTCGCAGGTCGAGGATATGGTGGATACGCGCCTTGCGCCAAAGCTTTCGCAGTTAAGCGGGGTTGGGCTGGTGAGCATCAGCGGAGGGCAAAAGCCGGCAGTGCGGATTCAGGCCAATCCGACGGCGCTGTCATCTTATGGGCTCAACCTTGAAGACTTGCGTACGGCGCTTGTCCAGACCAGCGTCAATGCAGCCAAGGGAAACTTCGACGGGCCTCATCAGGATTATCAGATCAACGCCAACGATCAATTGGTGACCAGCGACGACTATCGCAAGGTAGTGGTTGCCTATCGCAACGGCGCGCCGATCATGCTGCGAGATGTGGCGCAGGTGGTGGACGGCATTGAAAACAACAAGCAGGCTGCGTGGATGAACGAGACTCCAGCGGTCATCCTCAATATTCAAAGGCAGCCTGGGGCCAACACCATCAGCGTGGTGAAGGCCATCAAGGCAATCCTCCCTCAGCTTGAAGTGAACCTGCCTGCATCAATTCAAGTGAGGCCGCTGACCGATCTCACGACGGCGATCAACGCCTCTGTCTCCGATGTAGAGTTTGAGTTGATGCTGACCGTTGCGCTGGTGGTGATGGTCATTTTCATTTTCCTGCGCAACATCTACGCCACCATCATCCCCAGCATTGCCGTGCCGGTTTCATTGGTGGGAACTTTGGGCGCCATGTATGCGCTGGGCTATAGCCTGGACAATCTCTCGCTGATGGCGCTCACCATCTCTACCGGCTTTGTGGTGGATGATGCGATTGTAATGATCGAAAACATTACGCGCTTTCTCGAGGCCGGGGACTCGCCAATGGAGGCGGCCATCAAGGGCGCGCAACAGATCGGCTTCACGATTATCTCCTTAACTATCTCGCTGATTGCTGTGCTCATTCCTTTGCTCTTTATGGGCGATGTTGTTGGGCGCTTGTTTCGTGAATTCGCAGTTACCCTCGCCGTGACAATCGTTCTGTCTGCTGTTGTGTCACTTACGCTGACGCCCATGATGTGCTCGCGGATTCTGCGCCACACTCCAAAAGAGCAGCAGGGGCGGTTCTTCAAGGCATCTGAGCGAGTCTTCGAGAGTGTTATTGCCTTTTACGGGCGGACGCTCAAGTTTGTTCTCGGATACCAAACCGTCACGTTGCTGGTTGCCGCCGCAACGCTGATACTCACTATCGTTCTTTACATCGTCATCCCCAAGGGATTCTTTCCCACGCAGGACACAGGCGTCATTCAGGGAATCTCGCAGGCGCCCGAGACGATCTCCTTTGAGGCCATGAAGCAAAAGCAGCAACAACTGGCAGCCGTGATTCTTCAGGACCCGGCGGTCGAGAGCCTGTCTTCCTTTATTGGCGCAGACGGCACTAACACGACGCTCAACAGCGGACGGATGTCGATCAACCTGAAGCCGCTGAACGCGCGCGACTTGAACGCCTCCGACGTGATTCGCAGACTGCAAAACAGCCTGAAGCAGGTGGACGGAATTGAGCTTTTCATGGAGCCGGTGCAGAACATCACGGTGGACGATCGCGTGAGCCGTACCCAGTACCAATACACATTGGAGGACCCCGACGCGAACGAATTGAATCTGTGGACGGGCCGGCTGGTTGAGAAGATGAAGCAATTGCCTCAGCTTGCCGATGTGGCTACCGACCAGCAAACAGGAGGCCTGGCGGTATCGCTTGTTATTGATCGAGCCACCGCATCACGGCTCGGCATTGCGCCCTCGACCGTCGACAATACACTCTATGATGCGTATGGACAGCGACAGATCAGCACGATGTACACGCAGTTAAATCAGTATCACGTGATTCTGGAAACTGCGCCAAGCTCTCAACAAAGCCCAAACAAACTTCAGGATCTTTATATTCAGACAAACGCTTCCACAGGGGGCTCCGGTCCGGGAGCTTCCTCGTCGTTCGCGGCCTCGGGGTCCTCGTCCGCGGGTTCGAATGCGACGACGACTTCGGTGGCCTACACTCCGTCCTCGGCAGTGCTTAGCGCTCCTGCGAGTGCTATTAAGTCGAGTGTAGGCGCGAGCTCCACTGCAGCAAATGCAGTTACCACGACCGCGGCTGCAAATGCCGTGCCCCTCAGTGCGTTCACTCATGTTGAGCAAGCAGCCGAGGCGCTCTCGATCAATCATCAGGGACAGTTTCCGGCAGTCACCGTATCGTTCAATCTTGCCCCCAACGCCGCGCTGGGAGGCGCAATCACGGCTATCGAGAAGGCTCAGAAAGGCCTGAACATGCCGGCCAGCGTGCAGTTCGGCTTTCAAGGCACAGCCGCTTCCTTTCAGGGTTCGCTCTCCAATGAAGGCTTGCTGATTCTGGCCGCACTTGCCGCCGTGTATATCGTGCTTGGAGTCCTCTACGAAAGTTTTATTCATCCGATTACGATTCTCTCGACGTTGCCTTCGGCCGGAGTGGGGGCGCTGCTAGCTCTCATTCTCTTCAGGCAAGACCTGAGTGTCGTCGCGATTATCGGCATCATTCTCTTGATCGGCATCGTGAAAAAGAACGGAATCATGATGGTTGATTTTGCAATGGAGGGAGAACGAGAACACGGGAAGAGCGCAACGGACGCTATTTACGATGCGTGCCTGCTGAGGTTCCGTCCCATTTTGATGACGACGATGGCTGCGCTGTTGGCGGGCATTCCGCTGGCGCTGGGCAGAGGCATGGGTTCAGAGCTGCGACGGCCTCTGGGCATTGCCATGGTTGGAGGACTGCTGCTGAGCCAGGTGCTTACGCTCTACACCACGCCGGTCATTTATATCTTCTTCGATAACATTGGCCATCGCTTCAGCCATTCGTCGAAAGCCAGCGAAAGCGGCAGCGAACCTCTACCGGCGGAGGGAAGATGAATATCTCAGCCCCATTCATTCGCAGGCCAGTGGCGACCACGCTGCTGACGGCGGGCGTCGTTCTTGTTGGGGCCATCGCGTTCAACGTCCTGCCTGTTTCTCCTTTGCCACAGGTCGATTTCCCGACGATCTCGGTTTCAGCCAGCTTGCCGGGCGGAAGTCCCGACATTGTTGCGTCATCTATTGCAACGCCTTTGGAGCGCCAGTTCAGCCACATCGCCGGCGTTACCGAGATGACCTCGTCGAGTTCGCTGGGCAGCACCTCGATCACGCTGCAGTTCGATCTGAGCCGCGACATCGACGGTGCTGCACGGGACGTGGAGGCAGCAATCAACGCCGCGCGGACTTACCTGCCTGCGAACCTGCCCGCCAATCCGACTTATCGCAAAGTCAACCCCGCGGACTCACCGATCATCATCCTGGGACTTACCTCGGATAAATATGACAGACCGACTCTCTATGATCAGGCGTCATCGGTCATTGCGCAAAGATTGTCGCAGATTGAGGGTGTTGGACAGGTGACGGTGGGCGGAGGAGCTAGCCCTTCAGTGCGGGTGGAAGTCAATCCCACATTGCTGAACAGCCATGGGCTCACACTTCAGAACATTCAGTCCGTTTTGAGTCAACAGAACGCTCATGAGCCGGCCGGCGAGATCTCAGTCGGAGATACGACTACGGACATCGTTACCAACGACCAGATTTTCCATGCCGACCAATACAAGCCGCTAATCGTCGGTTACAGCAATGGTGCCGCAATCAGGCTTGCCGATGTGGCCGATGTTGAAGATGCGGCACAGAACCTTCGTACCGCAGGATATCTGAATGGCATTCCGTCGATCCCCGTCATCATTTTCCGCCAACCGGGCGCTAACATCATCGATACTGTCAACCGGATCCGGGCAGAGTTGCCGTCGATTGAAGCGTCGATTCCACAAGGCATCAAGACAACGATTGTTCTCGACCGTACCACAACCATCCGCGCGTCTGTCAGCGATGTGGAGCGCACCCTGATCCTTTCGATCATCCTGGTGATTCTTGTCGTTTTCATCTTTCTGCGTAATTGGCGAGCAACTCTCATTCCCACCGTTGCCGTTCCTGCCTCACTTATCGGAACCTTCGCCGTCATTTATCTGTTTGGCTTCAGCATCGACAATCTCTCCCTTATGGCTCTGACCATCTCCACGGGCTTTGTTGTCGATGACGCCATTGTGGTGATGGAAAATATCTCCCGGCTTCGTGAAACAGGCATGTCTCCCAAGAAGGCCGCATTTGAGGGCTCGAGAGAGATAGGTTTTACAATTTTGTCGATCAGCATGTCGCTGATCGCGGTGTTCATTCCTATTCTTCTCATGGCCGGAATTGTTGGCCGGCTGTTCCGCGAGTTTGCGATCACGCTGTCGACCGCGATTGTAGTGTCGATGCTCATCTCCCTGACGACCACGCCCACGATGTGCGCGTATCTGCTCAAGGATGAAAGGACGATCAAGCACGGCCGCGCATACCGGGTAAGTGAGAAGGGATTTGCATGGATGATCACCGTATACAGCCGGTCTCTGGCGTGGGTGTTAGAGCACCCGGCTCCGGTATTGGTCCTTCTGCTGCTTACCATCGCGTTGAACTTTTATCTCATCGTCATCATCCCCAAAGGATTCTTCCCACAGCAGGATACGGGAGCAATACAAGGCAGTGTTCGTGGTCCGCAGGACGCATCCTTTCCGGTGATGGATAACTCGATTGTGCAACTGGTGAAGGTGATCAAGGCTGATCCGGCAGTGGAGAATGTGATTGCGTATACGGGCGGCAACGGAGCATCCAACACAGGCAGTATTAACATTGCGCTCAAGCCGCTGAATATTCGCAAGGTTACGGCGCCGGCCATTATCGATCGCTTGCGGTCCAAGCTGAACAGGCTTCCCGTTGCCTCGGCCTTTCTGCAGGCGGCGCAGGATCTGCGCATCGGGGGGCGGTCAAGCAACGCCATGTACCAATATACAGTGCAGTCGGATAATGTGGAGGATCTTGCGCATTGGGGACCCATTCTGCTTGCGGGAATGCAAAGAATTCCAGGCTTCCAGGATGTTAGCAGCGATGCGCAGAATAGCGGCCTGCAAGAGTTAATCGCCTATGATCGTCCGACTGCGGCGCGGCTCGGCATCACACCGCAGTCGCTGGATCAGTCCCTCTATAGCGCTTTCGGTCAATCGGAAGTCTCTATCATTTACACGCAATTGAATCAGTATTACGTCGTGCTGGAGGTAGCACCGCCGTACTGGCAGAGTCCGGATGGTTTAAAGAATATCTACCTCAATGCTGCGGGAAACGGGGTCATTCCGCTATCTTCGGTCAGTTCGGCGCAGGCCAGTACAACTCCACTGATCATTAATCACACAAGTTCCTTTCCGTCCGTCACCGTGTCGTTCAACCTTGCGTCAAACATGTCGTTGAGCGACGCCACCCGCCTGGTTAGCCAGATGCAGGAGCGGTTGAATATGCCGCAGACCGTTCGCGGCTTTTTTGCCGGAACAGCCGCGGCTTATCAAACCTCGCTGAACAGCGAGCCTCTTCTTATCGGGACCGCATTGCTTGCTGTCTATATTGTTCTCGGCATGTTATACGAGAGCCTGGTTCACCCTCTTACTATTATTTCCACGTTACCTTCGGCAAGTGTTGGAGCCATGCTCGCACTAATGCTCTTCAAGGTGGACCTCAACGTGATTTCGATTATCGGTATCATTCTACTGATTGGCATTGTGAAAAAGAATGCGATCATGATGATCGACTTTGCTCTTGTTGCTGAACGCGAGCACGGCAAAACGACCACTGATGCCATTTTTGAAGCCTGCCAGCTTCGCTTTCGTCCGATCCTGATGACGACCATGGCCGCTCTGTTTGGCGCATTGCCGCTGGCCTTCGGCACCGGCACGGGCTCTGAGCTTAGGCGTCCGCTTGGCATCACCATCGTCGGCGGATTGATAGTTAGCCAGATGTTGACTCTCTATACCACGCCTGTCGTTTATTTGTTTTTCGATCGCTTGCGTCTCCGCTTCCAGAGGAAGCAGCCGGCGGATCTGTATCATGGGGCAGCGGAGCCCTCCTAACAAGAATTAATTTAGGAGTGTTGATTATGAATACGTTGATTGTGCAATCACGGCTGCAGTCCATGACATTATCCGCACTCATTGTAGCTGTGTTCTGTGTGATGGCGGCTGGATGCAACGTTGGGCCAAAGTATGTTCCACTGGGAGTGACAGCACCTCCAGCCTTTAAGGAGTCTCCCGCGCAGTTTAAGGAAGCGAATGGATGGAAAGTCGCGCAGCCCCAGGATTCAGCTCTTCGCGGCAAGTGGTGGGAAATCTATAATGAGCCGGATTTGAATTTGCTCGAAGACGAACTCAATATAGACAATCAAAATATTCGCCAGGCTTTCGAAAATTTTATGGAAGCGCGAGCCCTGGTGCGCGAGGCACGGTCCCAGTATTTTCCCACGGTAAGTGTCGGTGGATATTATACCCGGTCGCAGGGCTCTGCCAACATATCATCTTTGGCAGTTAGTGGCTCATCAAGCGGAAAACAGACGCAGGTGTTTTCTCTTCCCGCCGATGTGTCATGGGAACCTGACCTTTGGGGGAAGGTGCGCAACACAGTGCACGCCAGCCAATATAATGCTCAACTGACGGCGGCCGATCTTGAGAATGAACGGCTGACTGAGCAGGCCAGCCTGGCCCAGTACTTCTTTGAGATTCGAGGCCAGGACGCCCTGCAGAAGATACTCGATGACACAGTCGAAGCCGACAAGAAGGCACTCGACGCCGTGCGCGCTGCCTATGACACTGGAGTTGGCGATCAGATTTCTGTCGTCGAAGCGCAGGCAACCTTCGAGAGCGCGCAGTCAGCAGCAATCAATCTTGGAATTGCTCGAGCGCAGTTTGAGCATGCGATTGCCTTGCTCGTTGGCAAGCTCGCCTCTACATTTTCCATTCCCGTGAAACCGAAGACGAGCGAGCCTCCTCCAATACCTGTTGGGTTGCCCTCGCAGCTTCTTGAGCGGCGTCCAGACATAGCTGCCGCGGAACGAAATATGGCCGCTGCGAATGCGCAGATTGGGGTCGCTCGCGCCGCTTTTTATCCCGCTCTGACGATCTCAGCCAGCGGAGGCGTGGAGAGTTCCGCTATCAAGAATCTGCTGGAATGGCCCAGCCGCTTCTGGTCCGTTGGCCCATCGATCTCTGAGACCGTCTACGATGGTGGCCTGCGCCGCGCGACCGTGAATCAGTACGTCGCAACGTATAACGCGAACGTCGCCGCGTATCGCCAATCCGTGCTTACAGCATTTCAGCAGGTGGAGGATTCGCTCGCCGAGGTGCGCATTCTATCGCAGCAGATTCAGCGGCAACAGGAGGCTGTCAACTCCTCTCAGACCTTTCTGAAGCTCGAGTCAGCGCGCTTCGAAACCGGCATCGATCCTTACATCGACGTGGTCACCGCTCAAACCACCCTTCTTTCCAATCAGCAATCTCTGACGAATCTAAAGGTGCAGGAGATGACCGCGTCAGTTCAGCTGATTGAAGCCTTGGGCGGAGGTTGGGACCGGTCTCAGCTGCCCACACCTACTGAGATCACGCAGAAGCCGCCAAGATCAGAGACGTTGATTCAGCATTAGTCGGCGAAAGCGGCTTTGGCAAATCTGGCGGATCTTGAAAACTCAACTGGAACAAATCAGAGCTTATTGTTCTCCCGGAGAGGCCGGGGAAACTCGCCTTTGATCGGCGATCGAAATACGTTGATCGGTTCTGGACTTATTGGAAATGAAATTGGGGTCAGCGGGTAGTGTTCAGTATTGAGCAGACCGCATCAAGCTAGTGGCGTCAACTTGATCTGAGTTCGGTGAAGTGGCGATTAGGCCAAGAGCTGCCAAAGGATATGGTGATTGAGATGGATGACCCTCGGTGCAAGGTTGCGGCGATTGAGACTCACGGTGTAATGGACTGCTAGATGGCATGGTCATCGAGATGGAAGATCCCCGATGCAAAAGCCTGTCCTATCGCATGAGGAATGAAATGGAAGACCCACGCTGCGGAAGCAATGCACTTGAGATGGATGATCCTCGCTGCAGGAATCTGTCCAGGGCGTGGTGACTGCGATCTGAAATGAGTTATCGACATTCAGCATTCTTCGGATCCCTCGAGTATTCGAACCTCGCGCTCTTGATGAGCTTGACTCGTGAATACGCATAGGGTGCAAAGAAAATGACGGCGTAACTCTGGATCTGCCAGAGCAAACGGAGACACTCGCCGATTAGTGCGTGGCAATACAACCGGTGCGCGGAGAGAAAAGATGCTGATCGCAACTAGCAAAGCGCTGGCGTACTTTTTAGTGCTTTCAAGATTTCAGCGGTTGTAACTCTGCATGGTTGCTGATCGGGGTACTGTCGGCTGTAACATTCGCGGTAATCTATCTGCGGAGATGCGCTCGTTTTAGATACACATATATAGGCAAGAACATCTATTGAGAGCCGAAGGCCCGCAAGGTGGTAATCGGGACGGATACGAATCGTTCTGTCTCGATTGCCATTGCGTGAGTATTCAATTCAGGTCATTAACTGAAAAGGAAATTTATTTATTCTGCAATACATGGTGAGCTATCTTGCACATTAATATCCAATCACAACTCGCTACTTTGAATATGCACGTGTTGTCTTCATTTTCACCGCAATGGCGAAAGACGAGTGTTGGATACCGTGTCACCGCAGTCGAACGAGAGGCTACAAATGCGCAAGTACAGATTTGGTATCACGTGTTTTCTGGCGTTCCTATTGATTGTTTTCATCGCCGGATGTGGGCAGGAGACAGTCAATCTTCCATCTGTAGTGTCTACCACTCCGGCTCCTGGCGCTATCGATGTCGTTATTAACACGACTATCAGTGCCACCTTCAGCATGGCAATGAACCCTGCCACGATCACTGCTACAACCTTTACGGTGACGGGTACAGGTGGAAGTTCTGTGGCCGGCGTCGTCAGTTACACGGGCACAGTCGCGACGTTCACACCGTCTGCCAATCTCGCCTATGGAACCCTTTATACGGCCACAATTAACACTGGAGCTACAAACCCCGGCGGCCGTTCGCTGATCGCTGACTACGTATGGACCTTCACTCCGATTACCCCGCCGCCTGCAATTACCCCAGCGCCGACGGTTATTTTAACCAGCCCTGTAAGCTCACCCGAGAATACGAACGTATCCCTAAATCAGGTAGTCAGTGCGACGTTCAGCGAGCCGATGAACTCCGCCACGATCATTTCTGCAAACTTTACTCTGACAGGACCAGGGACTACTTCCGTTGCCGGAATGGTTGATTACGCAGCGAATGGAAATCAGCTGGTATTCGCGCCGTCAACGAATCTCGCGGCCAACACCACCTATATCGCTACGATTACAACCGGGGCCCAGGATCTTGCAGACCAGCCATTGGCTAATAATTACGTTTGGACTTTTAAAACTGGCGCGACTTTGAATAGCATTGCGCCGACACTGGTTTCAACGATTCCTGGAGACACGGCTCCCGGTGTGGAAGCTACAAACGTACCTTTAAATCAAGCAATCAGCGCCACCTTCAGTGAGGCGATGAATCCTCTGAACCTCAGCACAGCCACCTTCCAGTTTTATACGGGTACTGGAGTAAGTGGAACGCCAATATCTGGAACGGTATCTTATGATGCCATCAACCTCATTGCTACGCTCAAACCCACGGCTCTTCTGATTGCCAACACCACCTATACCGCGACTGTGACCAATGGAGCAACCGATCTGGCGGGCAATCCTCTGGGGACCACGGTTCCATCGCCTTTCTCGAACCCCTGGACATTTACAACCGGTGCGGCATTAGTTCAGCCGCCAGTTATTCTTGGGCCGACTATATTACTGTTTGGCGGTTTTGGCGGCGGTGCCGGGATAACCAATCAGGGAATCAACACGGTTATCAATGGAGATATCGGGACCACGGCTGCCTCTTCGCTGATAACTGGATTCCACGATACCAGCGTTCTGGTTGGTGGCATATATGAATGCACATACACGGAAACAACACTCAACAAGGGGCTGGTGAATGGAGCGATCGACACAGCTCCCGGCACATCGCAGCCAACGGCCGCATGCCCCAATGAAGGAACTGCTCATACATTTGCCATCGCAAGCGAAGCCGCGCTGGAAGCACTTACCGCTTACAACACACTTGCCGCCATCCCGGGCGGCCTGGATGTGTCACTCTGCCCCGGATGCGGAGGCGGCAACGCGGGAGAGTTGGGCAATCGAACCCTGGCCCCCGGCATCTACAAATCGGCACCAGGCAGTTATGGCATTACGGCGGGGAACCTTACTCTCGACGCGAAGGGGAACCCCAATGCCTATTGGGTTTTCCAGATGTCATCCTCTCTGACCGTGGGTACTCCGACATCGCCTGAAAGTGTCCTTCTGGTCAACGGCGCCCAGGCCAGCAATGTCTTCTGGCAGGTCGGAGGTCTCCCCGGCGTGATTATCAATTACGGAGGAGGCGGAACGATGGTGGGAACCATCATCTCTCAACCGGGTATCACGATTTCAAGTCCGGGACAGTCCACATCTTCGACGGTATCAACGATCAACGGCAGAGTACTGGCATTGGATGCATCGGTAACTATGGTGAACACCGTAATCAATGTGCCATAAGGTCTTGCTGAGAGCGTCTCAGAGGCGGTCTCAGCGAGTTTCAGGCAATGCAGTATCCAATAGGTTCTGTCCACGTTGAGTTAACCCGCCGCGGTGTTGTTTCGATCATCGCGGGGTGCTTTGCAGGAGTCGAGAATGAGACTGAACGTAAAGATGATTTCCGTAGCGGCATTTGCCATTTTCCTAGCGCCTGCGATCTTGCTTCACGCGGAGAAAGCGGCAAAGCCATCGACCGACGCCAGCAAGGACAATGCTGTCGATTCCAGCCCCATACCCGACGCCGAGCCGGCAGCCTCGACGGCGGTAGCCAAGCCGAATTCGAGCCGACACGACATCGGCACTCCCAAGGTTGAGTTGTTCTTGGGCTACTCGTACCTGCGCGCTGTACCGGCGCCGGCCGATGGAAACCGGCTGGTGTGGCTCAATGGCGGCAGCACATCGATCGTCTATAACTTCACTCGTCACCTCGGGCTTGTTGGTGACTTCGGCGGATTAGACGATTCCAAAATCCGGCTCGCAGGAATAGGTGCAAACTCCTCCAGCACGGTTGACTCGAGCGGATTAGCCTATACATATCTCTTTGGCCCGCGCCTTTCCTTTCGCAACCACGAACGATTCACTCCCTTTGCGCAGGTTCTGTTTGGGGGAATTCATGCAAGCAAAGCAACCGTTTCCTCAGGCTGCACGGGCGCTGGTTGCACAGTCCTTCCAGAAGAGAACTCGTTTGCGATGACTGCCGGTGGCGGATTGGATCTCAAGGTACGTCCTCATCTTGCTATCCGCATGATTCAAGCCGAATATTTGATGACCAATTTCGAGGATCTGACGACCGGAAAGAACGCGACGCAGAATGATATGCGCCTTTCCTCTGGGATTGTCTTCCGCTTTGGGGGAAACAACGCCCCACGACCGCTAATCACCCTTTCGTGCTCCACCAACCCGGCGTCGGTTTTCCCCGGCGACCCGATCACGGTAACCGCGGCGGCCAGTAATCTGGATTCCAAACTGAATGTGATTTACAGTTTGACCGCGCCCGGAGTAACGGTGAATAGCGCGACGGCTACAGTAGCTACCGCAACGCTTGCGCCAGGTCCGTATACGGTGAATTGCGGTGTGAAGGAAGGTAAACCCGGCAAGGAGGGGTTGAAGCCGTGGGAATCCGCAACTACAACGGCGTCCTTTACGGTAAAGGCGTTCGGGCCACCGACAATCAGTTGCTCAGCCACTCCCAGCGACATCAAACCGGGAGAGACCAGTAACATCTCTGCTGCCGGCGTGAGTCCGCAAAATCGCCCGCTGACTTACAACTATTCGGCTGCCTCTGGCATAGTAAGTGGCAGTGGCGCCACCGCGGTCTTCAATTCGACAGGCTCTCCTAATGGCCCAACTGCAATCACCTGCACCGTGGCCGACGACAAAGGGCAGACAGCAACGGCGAATACCATCGTGACCATTGCGGCTCCGCCGACTCCGACTCCACCTCCGGAGCAAGTGCGACTCGAAGCACGTCTGGCGTTGCACAGTATCTTCTTCCCGACGGCTCAGCCCAGGACCGAGCATCCCGAAGGCGGCTTGGTTGCCAGCCAGCAGCAAACTCTCATTACTCTCGCGACGGATTTCAAGAGTTACCTCACATTTAAACCGGATGCTCACCTGACCCTGAGTGGGCACGCGGATGCGCGCGGGTCGGTTGACGTTAACCAAGCGCTTTCCGAACGCCGTGTCGTCCGCACAAAACAGTTCATGGTCGAACAAGGTGTTCCCGAAGCCAGCATTGAAACCCGCAGCCTTGGCAAAGATCAAGAACTCACCGACTCCCAGGTAAAAGAGTTGGTGGAACAGAATCCCGACCTGAGTGTTGCGGATAGAGAGAAGATTCTTCGCGACCTGACCGTCATTGTTCTGGCCCAAAACCGCCGGGTAGACATCACCTTGAGCACTACGGGGCAACAGTCGGTGCGCCTGTATCCGTTCAACGCAGCCGATTCCCTGACTCTTCTCGATAAGAAAGTTCCGGCACCTCACAAGAAGCTTGCGACCGTAACCAAGAAGTAGTTACTTAAGCCGCCGGAGCAGGATGGCTGGCCTGCTCCGGCGGCGAAACCGAGTCTTGTAATATTAGTCTCCGCCAGCTACCACCTTCGCGAAGAGATGGCGTATGTTAGCGATCCTTCTTTTTTTGTCAGGGAGACAAAGCTGACGCGGTCTTTTATTTGCAGAGGGACAGAGCCAAACTCACTCTGGTATCGCAGATCGGCAGAAAAACCACGATCACACTTCTCCGCAAGCTCGGTTTTATCGACTACAACGGCCGCATTTAGGTGCATAAGTCGCTTCTCAGCGTAGTGCTGCTTGATCAACTGCCCGAGGACAACTCGGAGAAACCCGCGATGGCAGCTATTGCCTGAATGAATGGTATCTGGATTTCAGGCTATATGAAGGCGAGCAAAAACTGGAATCTTTGCTATGTCGAGGATTGCACCGAATGCGATCGCAGCGACGAACTCGCCTGCGATGGCCGCGATGGGCAATGGTGCCATTGCGATTCCCAGCGCCGCGAGCGTTGAAATAATAAGAACGTCGGCAACTGAAGAAAGCACGAGCCAAATACTAGGGCGCAGTCCCCAAAGATGTTGGCGTCCGCGAATAACGTAGGTCGTAGCCTGGCTGCCAAAGACAATGCCAACCACGGTGAGTGTTTGGAGAGCTTCAATGCTTAGATGCAACTGAAATTTTCCTACTGCCAGGATCGCCGTGGAGAAAGCAAGAAAGCAAATCCCCAGGATGACTCCTGCGCTAGTAATTCCGCCGATCTGCCATGAGTTAGGCATCTTCGAAGGCCGCACTCTGTCAGTGGTCAGCGACATCGCGAGAAAGTCGCCGGTGATCATCACAATGACCATCAGCATGGGCGTCAGGACTGCGTGCCCGGTCATGACGAGGCCGACTGCCAGAAGGAGCACCTGCAAGATTTTTTTCATCACCGAGTTCAGCGTGTAGGTGAGAATGCGCTGAAAGGTGATCCTGCCCTCTTTTACAGCGGATACAATACCACCCAGCCCAGACGCTGTTAATACAACGCCGGCAGCCGATTTCGCCACGTCAGTTGCGGTCGAGACAGCGATGCCGATTTGGGCCTGACGGAGGGCAGGCGCATCATTGGCGCCATCCCCGCACATTCCAACCGTATGCCCGCTCTTCTGAAAGGCCTTGACGAGGTCGTATTTGTCTTCCGGAAGAACCCCCGCGAAGACCGCGAAGTCCTCTGGCTTGACAGAGTCGGGCAGTTTTCCGGGTGGGCAGACAGCACCATTTAAGCCAACGGCACGAGCGACGATTCCCGCTGTAATCGGAGCGTCTCCAGTGACCATGACCACGCGCACACCGAGCGAATGCAATTCTGAAATCAGAGAACTCGAGTCGGTTCTTGGAGGGTCGCTGAGCGCGATCAATCCGATGAGTTGCATGGTTGCCTGTGTGCCTACGGCGACCGCCAGCACTCTTAGGCCTTGCTTCTCCAGTTCGTCAACAATCGCGGCCGCAGCGGGAGACGGTGCGGCGAGAGCGACAAGGGCGGAAAACGCGCCTTTGATGATCCGCTCTGAACCATCCATTTGGTCTGTTGCGGTTGCCTCCGAAGTTTTCTTGACCGGATCGAACGGCACAAACGCCACCAGTCTCGGCAAGCCGGAAGCCGGCTTGTGCGAAGCGGCAAGACGAATTGCAGCATCGACGGGGTCTTGACCACCTACGGAACTTGCCACGGCTGCCAATCCGAGAACATGTGCTTCGTCGAAGCCGGGCAATGGACGAACGGTGGTTACAGAAAGTTCATTGCGGGTTAGAGTTCCGGTCTTGTCTGAACATAAGATATCAATGGAAGCGGCTTCATCTACAGCCGAAAGCCGTGTCGGTAGCACGCCCTGCTTAGCTAGAGCACGAGCTCCTATAGCCGAGGCAAGGGTGAATGTTGCGGGCAATGCCACCGGAATTGCAGCTAGAATCGACGTGAGCAATAAGGGAACGATCTCACTCCACGGCATGGCGTGGGTGTAGGCATAGGCTCCCATGGCAAGAATTACGGCGCTATTGAAGATCGCCAGATTACGCACGATTTTGAGCACGGCCTTCTGCTGCGTGCTAACTACATGCGCGGTGCGCACAAGCTCCGCCGTGCGCCCGAACTTGGTGCGGGCGCCCGTCGCTGTCACCACGGCGGTTGCCTCGCCACGCCTGATGAGCGCTCCGGCATAAGTGTCTGTGCCCGTCCCTGCTTCAATAGGCAGGGACTCACCTGTGAGCATCGACTGATCGAGCTCGACCGATCCGCCGATCAGATGCACATCGGCAGCGATCACAGCTCCAAGCGAGAGTTTTATCAGATCGTCACATACCAGATCAGCTGCGGGTACCGTCTTCCAGACGTCGTCGCGCTCAACAGATGCGTTGAGCGCAAGTCGCGATTTGAGAGCTGCCAGAGTAGCTTGGGCGCGACCTTCCTGAAGATAGGCAAGCGCAGCATTGAAGATGAGCAGGCTTGCGATGACCGCAGCTTCGTAATTTTTCTGAAGCGCGATCTCAAGTACGATTGAGGCTTCGAGCAGCCATGGAACCGGCGCCCAGAATTTGCTCAAAGCATTGCGCAGTGGATGTGCCGAAGTGTCCGGCATTGCATTCGGCCCGTCTCTATCAAGACGGACGCGCGCCTCATCACTCGTGAGGCCCTTCGATGCTGTCTCCGGAGCCGACGTGATGGTTTTACCGGATGACGCAAAAGACGAAACGCTATTTGCGCTCACAATTGGCCTCCTGGTTTATTGATCTCTCTACCACCATTCCATCGAGCCGCCTGAAGAAGTTTTTAGATCCGGATTGGGCTTGGCTGAGCGAAGAGGCGGAAGCGGCGTTGCGCGAGCTTGACGACCTTTTCTGCAATCGAGCCGAAGATCATTGGATGCGAACCAGAGATTCGGTGTGTAGAGATCACGATCAGGTCGATATGCTCGCGGTCCACAACTTCTATGATGCCACCTGCCACTTCATTTCCAAGGCGATTAGGGAGGATGGACTGGAGTCGATGGGCAAAAGTATCTTTGTCGGGATAGAAGGAAGAGTATGAACTTCAGACATGACGATCTCCTCGACCGATCGCAAAGTAACTTGATGACCATTCTCCCTTCTCGTGACGGTAATGACTGTACCCTATTGAGCACACGACGCTTTACTTGCCGGGGCTTAGATGAAGCAAACTCAGAGTCCTCGATAAAACAGAATAAAAGGATCAACCGAATTACGGGGTTGAAATGCCATCGCATGCCCGACCGAGCCTGTTTGATATCCAACTGCGTCACTGGCCGTGGCCGAGATCGCATCCCCGACAGTGAATCGCTATGAAGCTTATAATAAATGTGTCCTCGGAAAGAGACAGATTCATGATCATAAAGTCGTTACGGATCGGTCTTGCAGTTGTGCTGGCGATCTCTGCTTCTCCTGCTATCTGGGCAGTAGATGCAGGCCCCGCCGCAGAGTCTGCGGCCTACAGACTGCGCCTCTATCACCTTCATACAGGCGAGCACCTTGATGTGGTCTACCGGATTGGCAACGACTACGTTCCGGAGGGCATTGCAGCGCTGGACCATTTTCTCCGCGACCACCGCACCGGCGATGTAAAAGATTACGATATTCGGGAGTTCGACCTGCTGCATGACCTGTTGGTTAAACTGGGGCATCCAGACAGCGAGATCGACATTGTCTGCGGGTACCGTACCCCGTGGAGCAATAACTATCTTCGTGAGCATAGCCATGGCGTTGCGTTGCACAGTCAGCACATGGAAGCCAAAGCCATCGACATTCGCATTCCGGGAATACCTACTGTCAAGGTTCGCGATGCCGCTCTGTCTTTACAGAGAGGGGGCGTAGGCTACTATGCTCAATCCGATTTTGTGCATGTGGACGTAGGCCCGGTACGCCATTGGTAGTTCGCATATCCGATCAGCGATAAGGCAACCCCTTTGCCAGCGCGTCATTGAGTGAAGCATCGTACCCATAGATGTCGTCGTAGAAATAGACTTCTCCGTTTTCCTCGACGATTGCGGTCAGATATACAATCACGACTGGTACTTGCCTTGTCAGATTCACTTGCTGATTGTCCGGGCCAGACTGCATCGCGGCTTTTATCTTTTCAAGTGTCCACTTTGGCTGGTCTTGCAGCAGCCACGCCGCAAGTTCCGCAGGCTTTTCCACGCGAATGCATCCGTGACTGAAGTCGCGCCGCGACCTGTCGAACAACTGCGGTGTTGGTGTACTATGCAGGTAAACTTCAAATTCATTGGGAAACATGAATTTGACCAACCCAAGCGCGTTCGATGGTCCTGGCTTTTGGCGCACCAGAAGTTTCCCGGACTGTATCTGAGTCAGTGTGGCGGCGCTTACTGTTCTACCGCCGACAACCCGCCCATCCTGATCTGTAGCCTCGAACCCTTTCCTTGCTAAATAAAGGGGGGCCTTGCGAAGTTTAGGGACGATTTCAGCGCGAACAATATCTAAAGGAAGATTCCAATATGGCCTGAAAATAATGTACTTCATTTCTTTGGCAAAGACTGGTGTCTGATGCTGGAAGGCTTGTCCCACAACGACATTCATGCGCAGCGCGATGGTATGGTCGTCTGAGAATACTCGCAACCTGAACCCTGGGATATTCACCGCAACGGGCAATCGCGGATAATCCGGCGGCAACCATCTCCACCTCTCAAGGGAATCCTCCAACTGGATTACCCGAACACTTAATGGCATATTCAATTGGCGCAGCGTTTCTTTGTCCAATTTGCCGTCGGACTTCAACCCGTGCCGGGTCTGAAAGTGCTTAATTCCTTCTACCAATGGCCCATTCAAGGTGATTGCCTTTGGATTTGCTGCTGCACTCTGCGGCATGTCGCCAAGCAAACGAAGGCGTTGACCCAGTTGCACCGCACCGATATAAGCATCGCCGCTCTTCACGGCTCGTTGCGGATTTGGCAACGGCTCACTGTGGTCCTCGGCCGCAAGAGTTAGATATGTTTGTAAGGCAGCCTCTGTGCGTTGGTAGCCAAGGTATTGGGGTTCTACCTTACTCAATACTTCCGGCACGTTGCTACCGGTCAGAACCATCTGCACAAGAAACTGTGGCAAGTCGTAGTGCTTCTGGTCCAGATCGATGCCAAATACCAGAGGCTTCGGGTTCAACCTTCCGATGCGGAGATTGGAGAGATACCGCATGGCGCCGATAGTCAAAGCTGCGTCAAATTGTGCCACAGTATCCGCGTTTTCGGACCCGGCTTTAAGAGCAACCAACCGCGCCGGCCACTGCGATGCATCGTAGTCTTCCGGATTCAGTCCTTTTTTCTGGCTGTCTTCGAGCGCAGAAATAACGACCAACGCCTGAGGTGTTGCTTGCCCTTCACGCACCCAAGCGGGAGCATAATGAATAGCGTCATACGCCGCCTGGACATTCTGCCGGCAATCACCGAAATTCGACCTATGAAGCTCAGGAAGCGTCTCGGCAGCCGTTAACACACGCAATCGATCGGCAACAGCTCCGGCATCCACTGTATTGCCTGCAATGCCCGGCAGAGCACCAGTCAAGGAATGGCAACCGAGTGCGGGCCAACAAAGGAGTAGTAAAAGCACGTATCCTGCGGTCGCTTTTGCAGGGCTACTTTGTGAGATCAATATAGAGCACGGCCCTTTCTGAGACGCATTGCGATTGGTTAAGTGTGAGAATGGCGCGAAGATGGATGATGCGCTCGCTGACAACGACTTGACTTTAGGTGTGATCAAAGTGCTTGTCCGATCCGAGTTTCGCCGTCTGAGCTAACGTGCCGATATGCTCGCACGAGAGCGGATGCCTGCGCAACTACGGCCGTGTGCTGCGCAACGGTCTTATTCCACCAGATATTGAAACCATCGGCGGCAAGGTTCAAATTAGATGAAATTGCTTTCTTGATGACGCTGTCCTTTGGAATGTCGATACTCACGAGGCCCGCCCCAAGCGCACTAACTCCGCCAACAACAACGGCTCCCTCAAGGCTCGCCACGATCCAGCTAACCAACGGGCCAGCTATGAGCACGCACGGAAGGTTTAGTTGGTTTCCGTAATCTTTTCTGCACGCATAAAACGATCCTCACATCGCGAGCTGCCAATCATCTGTTCAATTGGATACATTCATTGCAGTTTGACAGCTGGAGAATCGGACTATGTGCACGGAGCCTTCACGTAAGAGGTCTTTGCACAGAAACGGTTCGCCTCTGCCAAGAGCGCATAATCAATGGCTCTGCAGCATGTCGAAGAACTCTCGCATAGCATAGGAGAATGCTTTTGCTCCTCTGGAAGTCGTTTCTGATAGCCTTCAGCGTTCTTTTGCCATTGATCAATCCGTTTGGATCGGCTCTGGTCTTCCTCGGGCTGGCAGGCGAGGCACCCGCGGAAGTCTATCGCTCATTGGCGCGCAGAATCGCCATCAACAACATCATCTTCCTTGCAATTATCGAGCTATTGGGCGCGGCGATTCTCAATTTCTTCGGCATATCTTTGCCCATCGTCCAGCTTTCGGGCGGCATTGTCATCGCGGCGATGGGATGGTCTGTATTGAACGAAAGAGATGCACACGCGATTTCCAGAAACAAGCAGGAGGAGACCGAGGTACGCGACGAGACACGAGCACGATACCTCGAACAAGGAGCTTTTTACCCGTTTACCTTTCCAGTGACCTCTGGGCCCGGAACGCTTGTCGCGTTGCTGACACTCACCGCTCACATTTCGGATCGAATGATTTCAAAGGACATTCTGGCCCATGTTGGAGTATTTCTAGCCGTAGTCGCTCTCAGCGCGCTTGTCTATTTCTGCTATGCGTATGCGCCGAAGATCACCAAAGTGATTCCGCCATCGACTGCACATGGCATTCTGCGCGTGGTTGCATTCATTTTATTGTGCATCGGCGTCCAGATTGCATGGAACGGCTTGGATGCGTTGCTTTCTAAGTTGATTCGGCAGTGATTGTGAACGACAGGTCTAACGAAGCCGGGGTGGCGTCGGTTTGGGGTTAGTGATCCCGATTTTCCGAACAAGCTTCCAGCGATCGGGTAACCACGCGGGGAGGTCGCGGTCTGGCACCGAAGGCGAGTTGGTGGCAAGCGTCCGAAGTTCCCATCGAGAGCGATGAGTAACCTATTTAGCAATCTGTTACGGGAGTTGCGAAGTGCCACCTGAATTGTGAGTTTTAGGTAGGCGTGAGCGGCTCGGTGGCAAAGAGCTTACCGAACCTCTCAATAATATTTATTGCCGTTTCGAGTTTTTCTTTAGAGACCGAATTCGCGTCACGTGATAAGCTGATTCGGTCCCCTGATGAAGAAGATTGCCGGATGTTTGCTCCCCTTGCAAACCCCCGGCGTTTGCGTTTGACCATCCAAAGCCTGTTGCACAAGCAGGCAGACGAGCGATCCGACACTTTATTTTCCCGGAGGTTCTGCGATGATTTCCATGCATTGGTCTGTCCGTTCTGCGTCTATTTATTTTGCCTCTCTTCGTGTATCCAGCCATCTGCGCAAGCCCGGTGTGCTGGCCGCGTTATGTCTTGCGTTGGTTGCGATGCTGGGTGGGGCGTTGAATCTTGCTGTCGCTCAAACGGCTCAATTGGCTGTTGGCGCGGTCACTGCCACGATCCAAGTCGGCAATAATCCTATTGGCGTGGCGTTGAATCCCACCGGGACCACGGCCTACGTCACCAATTACAGCGACGGCACGGTCTCGGTGATCGATACAGCGACCAATACTGTTTACGGCCCTGCTATCACTGTCGGTACTAATCCTGTTAACGTGGCGTTGAATCCGGCCGGGACCCTAGCCTACGTCACCAATTACGGCTCCAATTCGGTCTCGGTAATCGATACGGCGAACGACGCCAACCAGAACACGGTGATCGCCACGATCCAAGTCGGCACTAATCCAGTTGGCGTGGCGTTGAATCCGGCCGGGACCCTGGCCTACGTCGTCAATAACAGCCAGGGTTCCAACAACGGCACGATCTCGGTGATCGATACCAACCAGAACACGGTGATCGCCACGATCCCCGTCGGCGCTAACCCTGCTTACGTGGCGTTGAATTCGACCGGGACTCTAGTCTACGTTACCCTTGACGACCCGAACGGAAGCGGCGGTGGGTTCACGGTGATCGATGCGGCGACCAACACGGTCACTGGCGGGATCGCCACCGGCAATTATCCTGTTGGCGTGGCGTTGAATCCGACCGGGGGCCTAGCTTACGTTGTCGATAGTGGCGACAATGACCTTGCGGTGATCGGTATCGTTGCGAATCAGCCCTTCCAAGTCCTCGTAACGATCCCCGTTGGCAATGACCCTACTTTCGTGGCAGTGAATTCCGCCGGAACCTACGCCTACGTTACCAATCAGAGCGACGGTACAATTTCGGCGATCAGTACGGTGACCAACGCTGTCACAACGATCCCCGTCGGCAATTTGCCGCAAGCGATAGCGGTGAATCCCGCCGGAACTTACGCCTACGTTACTAATTTCGGTTTCCCCTCCTCAATGGGCGGTGGCGGCTCCGCGGTCGCGTTGATCACGTTGTCGGGAACAAACTTCGGCTCGGTGAATGTGGGCAGTTCCAGCGCGTCGCCTGTTCCATTGGTCTTCACATTCAATAGCGGCGGGCAAATTGGCGGGCCTGTTGTGCTGACGCACGGCGCGGCGAACCTGGACTTTACCGACGCCGGCACGGGAAGCTGCACCACCAACGGGACAAGTCACGTATATGTTGCCGGGGATTCGTGCGTGGTGAACGGGACCTTTACGCCGACAGCGCCGGGGGGGCGCTACGGCGTGGTGGAGCTGACGGATAGCACGGGGAATGTGATTGCCACGGGCTATGTGCAAGGCACAGGAGTGGGGCCGCAGGTGAGCTTTCCGCCTGGCGTCCAGAGCACGGTTGGCGGCGGCCTGAATCAGTCGTCTAATGTCGCGGTGGATGCGAGCGACAACGTTTATATCGCCGATACCGGGAACAGCCGAGTGCTGAAGGAGACACTGTCTGACGGCAGCTATAGCCAGAGCACAATCGGCAGCGGCTTGAATGCGCCAACGGGTGTGGCCGTCGACTGGAGCGGCAATGTCTATATTGCCGACAACGACAACGGCACCGGCCTAGTTTATAAGGAGACGCCTTCGCCGACCGGCTACATCCAGAGCACAATCAGCAGCGGCCCGCTGAATCTTTCCAGTATCGCGGTGGATGAGAGCGGCAATGTTTTTCTTGCCGATACTATTGCAGGTTCTGTGTTCGAGGATGCGCTGTCGTTGGGCAGCTACACCCAAAAAGAGCTTATCGCCGGGCTGGCTGACATCGTTGGTTTAACGGTGGACGGGAGCGGCAACCTTTATATCACCTGCACCTGCAACGTCAACGCCGGCAGCGCGGTGATCAAAGAGACGCTGTTCTTCGGCGGCGGCTACGGCCAGAGTGTGCTGGACAGCGGATTTTCAGATGCCGTGGCCGTTGCGGTGGATGGGCTCGGCAACGTTTATGTCGCCGATTCCGGAGCTGGAGCGATTTACAAGGAGACATTGTCGGGGGGCAGCTACACGCGAAGCGTGGCAGCCACTACCGGGAGCATGGAGCCCGACGGAGTTGCGGTGGATGGACGCGGCAACATCTTTTTCGCGGGCATTAGTCAAAGTGGCACAAGCACCGCGTTCAAGTTGGATCTCGCGGATGCGCCGAGCCTGAGTTTCGCGACGACGACCTTTGGATCGACGAGTTCGGACAGCCCACAGACAGTCACCGTGCAAAATAACGGCAACGCGGCATTGAGTTTTCCGGTTCCTTCAAGCGGGAGCAATCCGAATGTCGGGGCGAGTTTTACCTTGGATAGCAGTGGCGCATCGGCTTGCCCTCTGGTGGGAGCGGGCTCCTCTTCGGCGGAAACATTGGCAGCCGGAGCTATATGCGACATCTCAATCAGCTTTGTGCCGGCGACGACCGGGCCGATTAACGATTCGTTGATACTAACGGACAATGCGCTGAACGCGACGGCTCCGAACTACGCAACGCAGAGTATCGCGCTGAGCGGCACTGGGACACAAGCTGCGCAGACAATCGCCTTCGGCACACTGACATCGCCGGTGACATATGGAGTTGGTCCCATTGTGCTGAGCGCCACGGCAACCTCGGGGTTGAATGTGACTTTCAGTGTGGTCTCTGGACCGGGGACGATAAGCGGCAGCGTGTTGACGGTGACCGGCACGGGCACGATTGTGATCGCCGCGAACCAAGGCGGCAACGCCAACTACACAGCTGCAACTCCAGTGCAGCAGAACATCACGGTTACTCCCGCTTTGCCCGTTGTTGAACTTACAAGCAGCGCCAATCCGGCACTAGCGCAGAACGCGGTCACGTTGCAGGCGACCGTTCTGTCGGCGACCGGCACGCCTACTGGAACTGTGACCTTTATGGACGGCTCCACAACGCTCGGTTCGGGAACGCTTTCCGCCGGTGTCGCTGCGTTCACCGTTTTAAGCTTCTCAGTAGCTTCCCATGCAATCACCGTGGTCTATGGAGGCGATGCAAACTTCAGCGCCGCTACCAGTGGAACGCTTACAGAGTTAGTCGAGGACTTCACATTCGACTCGTCAGGCTCGGGCAACGGCACTTCGCAAACAGTGAATCCGGGGGGATCGGCAGTTTTCACATTGACACTTAGCCCATCTGGCGGTGTAACCTTGCCCGCAGCTGTGTCCTTGACTGCAAGCGGATTGCCTGCCGGTGCGACCGCGACGTTTAGCCCGCAGGCATTGCCTGCCGGTTCTCCGCAATCCAACGTCACTCTCACTATCGAGGTGCCTCAGACCGCAACGAATCTCCATTGGCAAAATCATCTGGGCAAAAGCATTCCGCTCGTGCTTTGGGGAATCCTGCTGCTGCCGTTTGCGAGCCAGCTCCGCAAGAATGGCAAGCAGATGGGACGATTGATCTGCCTATTGCTCTTGCTTGCGTCAACTGTGGCTATTGCCGCGGGACTCAGTGGTTGCGGCGGCTCAAGCAGCACAACTTCACAGACGCCGCAAACCTACACGATAACACTGACCGCAATCTCGGGCTCGCTGTCGCACTCCACCCCAGTTACGCTGACGGTCGAGTAATAGGGAGAGCTTGTCAAACGTGCATAGGTCAGCAGGAAGGTCTCCGCTAGCACTCCGTTGGCGTGCTAGCGGGTCCACTGGCTTGGCGCGTCGTTCAGCGTCTCGGCTATAGTTTGTGGAACCCACTAAGGTGTCACTCGCCGACCTGCATGTTATTGAAAAAACACATTAGATCGTCGGTTCGATTTCTACCGCGTCAACCAAAGAATCAAGTAGTTAGGTATATTCTTCAATTCCAATTTGTGCCCTCTGTACCTGAATTTGTACCGACCATTTTCAGGATTTTGCTCAGTTGCCTACTGGATTTGGAAATTCTGTGCCTTCGATCCAGTTGCCAATTGATTCGAACGAAATATACATATCCAATGGATAAGATGAATCCATTGGATATGGTAGTTATCCCACTGCCTGCCTCACCCGCAATCATTTTGTCGAAGCAGGGAGCGGGGTGGGGATTTGTGTAGAGCCCCCTAACTAACCGGACCGGGGAAAGGTCAAGCAATAGGTGCGAACCAATCTTCTGCGCCGTAAAAAATGACTTACACAGAAATATCAGAAACCTGGTGCAATATAATGTAACGATGCTACTATCGAGGCGCGGGGCTTAACCACTATCTGAGGTTTCAGTCATAACTCGATTTGAGCGAGCTCGAGAATAACCTGAAGATTGCGATATAGACAAACCTTCTGTAGATAGGCAGCATGATTTGTGCAACGATACGCAAGCAACGAATCCCATGGCCGTTGCACTTTCCTCTCATTACGAGCGCACACTCTCTTCAGCTGATATCAACATTTGGCTGGCATCCTCTGATCAGGTTACTCCGGCGTTGCACGCTGGATACGGTCTTCTGCTGACTGCGGCGGAACTCGAGCAGGAGGCCCGTTTTCGATTTGAGAGCGACCGGTGCAGATACCGCGTCACGCGAGCTCTTCTTCGCACGGTGCTGTCACGCTACTATCCCCTACCATCACAAGACTGGCGGTTCAATGCGGGCCCGTATGGACGTCCGGAGATATCCCATCCAGCTGCCTGCGCAGGCCTTTCGTTTAACATCTCGCATAGCGGTGGACTTATTGCCCTGGCGGTCAGTACAACACGAGCTGTTGGGATAGACGTAGAGAGTCTGCGGGGGCGCTGTAGCTGCCTCGACATTGCGGAACACTACTTCGCACCAGAGGAATATGCAGCGTTGCTGACCCTGCCCGCCAACCAGCAGCTTTTCGGTTTTCTTGAATACTGGACGTTGAAGGAGTCTTACATCAAAGCTCGGGGCATGGGGCTTTCTTTGCCGTTGCATCAATTTGCATTTGACTTGGCCGAGTCCCGCAAAATTCACTTCACAACTTATCCTGATCTAGAGGACGACGCAACACGGTGGCAGTTCTGGCAGTATCGGCTGTCGCCAGAGCATGTGTTAGCAGTCTGTGGAAGTCGCCGCGGTACCGGCACAGCTGTTGTCAAAATGCGCAGAGTTGTTCCCCAGTTATCGGAGGAAGATCTACTTTGTGAACCCCTGCGAACTACCTGACAGCGCGCTCTGGAGAGTACCGGCTCGTGTCTTTCCAATTTTGCTTTGAAGAAAACGATTGGACAGTTCAAGGTACTGATCCATTGACGTCAGCGGGCAGGACACTGCATCCATGGTAGGTTGTGAAAACATACCCGTTGACGACAGTTCACGACCGGCCTCGTGGGCAGCCTCCAGTACGCCGGCGGCCGACTGGCTTGTACCGGGAAATGCGCGCATGGCTTCCGAGTGTGGACGCAGGAGCGCGCCGGCATAATGGAATCCCATTCCAAGGCACATCAAGCGTATTTGTGCGAGTAGGGGGTCAAAATTATCCATTTCCCAAAGGCCGCACGAAGACACGAGAGCGATCGTGCGCTCGACAGAGCCTTGACGTAGCGGGTGAGAGCTATGCCCCTCATTAATAGAAAAGAAGGGCTCGATCCCCGACACTGTCCGGTCAAGAACTGTCTGCAGTGCACCGGAGAATCCCCAACTGTAGACCGGACTGGCGAGTATCCACACATCGGCCGCCTGCAACTTTGGACTAAGCCACTGCATGTCGTCCTTTTGAAAGCATTGTCCGGGGTTATTGAACCAGCAGCTGAATTCACCTTTGCAAGATTTCAAGTCAAGCTCGTAAGCGTTAAACTTCTCGACCATAGCGCCGGATTCTTTAAGCCCGTCCAGCAACTGGTTGAGAATCGCGGCTGTTCTGCCCGAGTCTTTTTTTGCGCTGCCATTGATTGCTACAACTTTCATATTTCTCCCCTCATACTCAGGTTGCGTCCACGGTATGCCGGGCTCTCTCGCCTCGGCCAAGCGGATCAAATAGAGCCGTTCACCTCAGAGCTTCCAAGTTTTCCGGCCGCCGTCTATTCAGATAGCGTTGCCGTCTCTCTATTGACTCCGTCCGCCCGGCGAAGCTTTCGAAAGACTCTTTCCCACAAGTTTCCAGATTTTTCGACGCCAGCAGCCGTTCGATGAGTGCGATGCTTGGCGCCTCGCTTTCAGTTCTCGCAAAGATCTGCTGAAACTCCCGGAGTTTGTTGTGAACACTTTCACTGTCCTCCAACTGCCGTGCTGCCGTACGCAGATTCTCTGCCGTAACGGTCTGGGGCGGGAACGCGCATCCCAACCCATGGTGGGTTACACGCTGCGCGTTATACGGTTGGTCCACGGAGAAAGGCATGACAATCATCGGCACTGCGGAGAGGATGGCCTCTTTCAAGGTTCCCAAACCGCCATGGGTTATCAGCACTGTCGCGCGGCGCAGAATTTCAATCTGCGGCACACTCGTTCGGAGCAGAACGTTTTTCGGGAGAATTCCAAATGTTGTCTCATC
Organism: Occallatibacter sp.; assembly: GCA_049518535.1. GTDB lineage: Bacteria > Acidobacteriota > Terriglobia > Terriglobales > Acidobacteriaceae > Telmatobacter. Next base: position 106,794 of record JBEKRS010000004.1, read on the forward strand.
GACATGGCCACCTGCAGCAATGACGAGCTGATACTCGCTATTATCTGCAAATGCTTGCAGCGCAGTCGTCAGCGCGCGGTTTGCGCTTTCATAGGCGGAACTCTGTGTTCCAAACGAGCAATAGACCAGGCGTTTCTTTGGATCTATCCATTCCCACGGAAATGGCACGAGCCGACGCCACTCCAGCACACTCGGCTCAACAAAGTATCGCTCCCGTTGGGATGGCCGGGCATCCGGGAGATCGAATTCCTGCGGACACAGGATAGCCTCAGGGATTCCCGGATTCAACGTGGGCAGAGGCAAGCCTCCGTACATCTCGGTGAAACAGGGGCTTAGTTGCAGTAAGCCAAAGCCGAGGCCGTGTAGCGGATCAGTACGCTCCTGAGGACTACGACGAAGTCCCGCAATGCTTTCTAAAACCATCATTCCGGTGTCAACGATCAGGAGGTCGGGACAGATCGATGCTACCTCTCCCTTTATCTCCTCCAAGACGGTCTTGCCCTCGGCATGCAAGCGCGGGACGACAGACCGATATAGGGCCGAGCCCGCACGCAGAGTCTCAAACAGAGAGCCGGGCCCACTTTCATCGCTAGATATTCGACTGAGCATCGGGCTGAATTTGAACCCTTGCGTTTCACAGTCTTCGCGGAATTGTGGCAAAGTCAAATAATGAACTTCATGGCCACACTGCAAGAGACGAGCTGCAACGCGAAAGGTCGGTTGCAGGTGGCCGGGTTCTGGCAGCATCAGGAATGCAATACGTGCCATCTCGTCAGATCTCCTCTCATTTGCGTCAGGCGCATCTGCCACTCTGGAGACGACGCGCATCTGGGATCATTGGCACTCACGCGTTTTCTCGGCCCGCCCGGCCGGTCGCTGAAGTGACTTCGGTTGCTATGCCAAATGCCTGTTCGAACAGATCGACCGCGAGTTCGAGCCCGTTCCTGCCCGCGATTGCCTTCCTCAACCGACGCGCATTTTGGCGATAGACAGGGTTCTCCAGTACTTCATCGACCAGTGCCGAAAGCTTTTCGATCGTCATTTGCTGCAGTGGAACAAACGTGCCGGTCGTGCTGTGAGCTACCCGGGCGGCGACGCCGGGCTGATCATTCGTTACCGGAATTGCGACGATTGGAACGCCGTTTGCCAGTGTCTCGAGGACCGTGTTCAGGCCGGCATGGGTAATGCACAGTGCGGCACGCTTCAGTATCTCGATTTGTGGAGAGAGAGTGGCGAGGATCGTGTTATTGCGCAGGCCGGCAATTTTTGTCGCATCGACATTGGGGCCGATCGACATCACCAATTGCAGATCGGGCTTCCGATTGACCGCCTCCGCAATTGCCGTAAACACGTCTTCGATGCCGTTTTGCAGAGTTCCCATCGAGGCATAGACGAGCGGTTCACCTGTCAGGCGATCCCAGGGAAACTCACTCGGAATCCGTCCCGCGTCATCATGAAAAGGGCCGGTATGATGAAACTGGCTGGGCCAGACAGCGCCATCAAAGTCGAATTCTCTGGGGACTTGAGTGACCCATGCAAGTTTTGAGATGGTTGCCAGAGGATCTGACCAATCAATATCCAAACTCACCTGTTCCGCATAAGCTTTTCCTGCTGCGTTGCCAAACCTGACGGTTTGTCGAAACCGCTGCACCCCCTGACGATTTCGCGCCAACGCTTCGGGAGTATTGGCATGGGGCCAATCGTAGACGCACAACGGTGTATTTCCCGACATGTCGAAATGCAGAGCGCATGAGGCATTCACATACGGCAAACCAAGATGTTGAGGAACCAAACCAAGTTCCGACTGAACCTCATCGATAACCACGGCATCTATAGCCTGAGTTCTGAGGATGCGAGGCAAATCGCGGAAGGTCGATTGTACGGAGTTCGCAATCAGCCAGAAGGTGAAAGCCATCGCCTGATCGCCTTGCAGAGTTCCCAGGTGTTGGAACGCCGTAGTAATCGAGCCTCGTGGAGACTCGCGCTCGCAACACGGGAGAAAGGGCAATCCGGCGGCATGCACGAAAGGCTCGGCATCGAGTGTCGAGATCACTACCGCTTCGTGCCCACGGGATTTCATCGCGCGAGCGAGTGTCGTCATCGGATTCAAGTGTCCGGGACCGCAAGCCGGCATGAAGGCAATCTTCACCGTAATCTCCTTGTCCGACAAAGTGCGGAGTCACATGTGTCGGCGTTTGTATTTCGGAAGAATGTTTCGCATTCGCTGCCGCACTCGCTTCCGGAATACCCGGCGATCGCGGCACTGCCCGCCCGCGAGATGTGTAAGCAGTGCCGCCGTCTTCTTTCCGTCCCACCAACTGGAGGAGTTTAAGATTTCCGGGTTTCGGAGCAGCGCGCCCGGCCAACGTCGTTTATACACTTCACACTGCGGCCTCCACCTGGGGACAACTATGCGATGCGGCAGCAGCTGCCGGTCTCTGCTGTGTGATCTTGTCCGTCAGCTTAGTCAGTACATCGCCCGGACCGGCCTCTTTGAAAGTCGTCGTCCCGTTCGCCAACATGTAATCGACGCTCTTTGTCCAGAGTACCGAACCGCAGATTTGCCGGGTCAGAAGCGAGCGAATTGCCTTTGAAGGATCACCCCAGGGATATGGCTGCCCGGTTGCATTGGCAATCACGGTGGCATTCAACGGAGCGAATGTAAACGTGCCGAGGAATTCGTTGAAAGCGTTCGCTACATCCACCATATAGCGGGAGTGAAAGGCAGCACTTACCTGCAACGGCAGATACAATTGCGCTCCCGCCTTCTCGAAAAACGGAGCCGCGCGATTGATGTCGCTCACAAGGCCCGAGACCACCGTCTGAGAGGGCGCATTATAGTTTGCCACATCCAGATTCGTCAGGCCATTTTCCTCGAGAATCTGAATGATCCGCTCTCCGCGCAATCCTACAATCGCAGCCATGCCGCCGTTTTTAACGTGAGACATCAACTCGCCGCGCTTCTGAACAAGGCGCAGCCCGGTGAGAAGATCAAAAGCTCCAGCCGCCATCAGGGCGTCGTATTCCCCCAGGCTGTGTCCTGCAAAGAAGCTTGGCCGATCTCCATCGGCAATCGCTTTGTAGTAGTACAAAGCATTGACCAGAAAGAGGCAGGGCTGAGTGTACTGGGTCTCGTTCAGGCGCTGTCCCTGAGGCTCGAGACACATCTTCCGCACCGAGAATCCCAGACACGTGTCGATTTCGCGTTCACGCGAGGTGAATTCCGGTACCTTATCGAACAAGTCCTCGCCCATACCGCGTATTTGCGAGCCTTGACCGGGAAATAACAACGCCAGCATAGTAACTCCTCCTTATTTTTTTGGCTTTCGATTTGCAATCAAGACGAGATGGAAGGCCACGTTTCCCTTTCGGGATGACGCTCTCGCGCCCTAGCCGTGACGGCAGCAAAGTTCTCCATGTCGCGGCCGTACGGCGTCATGACCGCATGGATGGCGGACTTGGCCTCGGCGGGCAGAAGGTATTTCAAGAGCACGGCGAGATTGCCCGCCGGTCCAACATCGATGTATTGGTTGGGGCCACCAGCCGCGATGACCTCCATGGATTCGCGGAACCGAATCGGTTCGCGTGTTACTTTCCAAAAGTAGCTGGGAGGTAATTCTGAAAGCATAGCCATCTGTTGGCAGCACATAACGGGCAGTGATGCCGGCTGGTACTTTTTCCGGGACGCCGACGCTTCGAACAGCGCTCTTGCCGGCTCAATCCAGCGCGAATGGAATGCATAGGAGACAGGCAAACGGACATATGTGGTGCGGCGCTCCGTCAGATTCCGCTCGATCTCCTGACACTGTGCTTCCGGGGCTGACACAACGAAATGCTCGGCGGAATTTACCGCTGCAACGTCACAATTGTTGCGAAGGAATTTTTCTTGCATCAGCTCGATCGGTCCGAGAACAGTGATCATGCCTCCGCGACAGCAGAAAGTCTCGACGGCGGACGCATGCTCCATCACTGTCTCAAGCGCAGACTCTGGGTCGAGGCATCCCGCGACGGCCGCCGCAGTGAAAGTCCCCAGGCTGACACCAAGCAGACAGTCCGGCACGACTCCGGCGTCCTTGAGAGCACTCGTCATCGCATATTCGACCATGAATATCGCTGGATGCGTCAGATTGATTCGATCGAATACTTCGGCCTTGCTTCTTTCGCTCCGGTAGAGCGCGTTAACGATCGACTCTCCTGACAACCGCCGCGCAACAGCATCGAGGTCAATCATGCAGTCATGGAACACACGATTATGTTCGAAAAGAGTGCGACCCATCTGGAAGTATTGCGCACCCTGGCCGGAGAACATGAAGATATTGCGCATCAGGCGACGCCACCTTGCCTGGTCTCATGATCGCGCGATTCAATGCCGCCGGCGACACCAGTGGAGTCGCCATTTGGAGGAGCGAGGAATCCAGTAGCAATAAAGTTGCGCAAGTATTGTCTCAACAAATCGTCATCGATCTTCGGGCAGCTCAATCCTTGCTGGTGGAGGCGATCGCGCGTCTGGCTCGACGAGAATTCAAGAGCGCTAGTCAGCGATCCGTCATTGGCTAACAATCCGAGAATCGCGTAACTTGGATCGTCGGGCGAAAAGCTGTTTCGATAGGAAGACAGGTGGTGCTGCCAGTCCGCGGACGCCACGGTTTTGAACTGCCATCCCATTTCCGCCAGAATCTGCAAGACGCGACCGCCGTTGGTCGATCCGGGATTGTGGAGATGGAAGGTACGAGCTTCCTGACAAGAGGACAGGGAGACAATTGCGTCGGCTGCGAAGTCGACGGGCGTGAGGTCCAGGGGCACATCCATGTCGAGCATCACTCCGAGTTGCAATCCAAGGCGCACACAATGCCAGAGCAGGTCATGCGCAGGGCCACTACCAGTGCGGCTAGATCCGCTGATACGTCCCAGCCGGTAGATCCAAGTTTCGATCCCACGTTCTGCGGCAAGATCAACCAAGCGTTCGGCCACCCACTTGGACTGGGTATAGCCGAGACGCAAATCGTGCCAATCGGCAGGTACGCTATTCTCGGTTATCGGCCCTTGGTCGCTATCGTGCTGACCGAAGACATAGAGTGTCGAAACGTAGTGAAACGCTGCTCCAGAGCGTGCAGCCAGACACAAGGCTTCGCTCGTGCCGTTCACATTACTCGGCTTCAGGCTGCTGTAGGGACGAGTGAAATTGACCTCTGCTCCATTGTGATAAATCTTCCGCAGCCCACAAGACAGGGCTTCAAACTCGCGTTCTGTCATGCCAAACCGCGGTTGCGACAAATCTCCTGGAATGGCGACGACACGCTGCAATTCTTGGGGTGACACTCCGCATGATTCCAGCGCACTGGCGAGGCGTTCTTTTGCTTCCGCGGAATCCTGTGCACGGACTAGACATAGAATGCGGGAGTGGGTGTGCTGCAGCAGGGACTGTGCAAGATAGGAGCCCACGAAACCGGTGGCCCCGGTGAGCAGGATTGTCTCCTCGCCCTGCATTGAGTGGGCCTCGATCGGTTTTTGGCCGCGGATCGTCGCGTCAAGGTGGACTTCATTCGCGAGATCAGGACCGGTGGAGACAACCTGGCCGCTCTGCAACACTGCAGCGATTCCCGCGACCGTCGGGGTTGCGAACAGCGACTGCAGGGAGACTTCGATGTCCAATACATCGCGTATTTGGAAAGTGAGCTGGGCGGCAAGCAACGAGTGTCCGCCGAGGTCGAAGAAGTTCTCGCCCCTTCCAACGCGCCGCAATCCCAGGACGCCGGCAAACAGTTCAGCCAGGCGCTTTTCCATCGGGCCAACGGGCGCTTCGTATTCCATTCCAATGGAACTGACTGGTGGGGGCGGCGGAAGCTCTTTTCGATTCAGCTTCCCGTTTTCGTTCACCGGAAGATGTTCGAGAAAGATATATGCCGCGGGGAGCATGAAACGCGGCAGGATGCCTGCGAGGTGTTCTTCGATATCCAGCGCAAGGCGATCACTCAGACGAGCTGTGAGTGGACGGTTCGCGTACTGTTGCAAGTCTAGCGACAACTCATCGGGGGTTGCGGCGCCTGGCAAACTCATGTGGTGGAGAGGGCAAAGCCCAGCCGTCTCATCCGCAGGTTGGCGGGTAAGCGCGACATCGTAGCAAAGAGGTTCACAAGGACGCCAGAGAACCTGGACACGGAAGGGCAGGCGATCGGCAAGCCTGAAATACTCTTCAGGATCGATGCCTTGTTTTTGCGCGATCCGGTTCGCAACCTGCTCGCGCAGTTCCGCTGTTCCTCGTGCTGAAGTGCCTTGGCTCAGCGCCGTCATAATCGGCTCAATGCCGTCCATTCGGGCGTTTGGAACCCCCTCAACATACAGAGATAGGGAGTCTGGGGATTCTTCTTCAAGCAGCTTTGCCAACTCATCGGGGTGGGTGCCTGGTTGGGGCCATTTCAGCGAAGTGGCAAGCGGCTCGTTGGTATCTCCGACTGCAAGCAGGGCATCAAAACGGAATTGTGTCAGTTCGTTGGAGTATATGCTTCGCTTGTGGCGCGTTTGGATCTGCGTGACCTGAGCCCGAGATTTGCCAAAAGCGGTAAAGAAGGCTGGATCCAGCACCAGTTCGCTATCCCGGTCAGCCCGCTCGCGCGCTAACCTTGACCAAGATGCAATGGTATCGTCAGTTGATTCCCCCAACTCAATCGAGGCGTGGAATGCGAGATTCAGGGTGCGATTGCGCACGTCACCCACGAACAGACATCCGCCCTTGGAGAGCTTTTCCAAGCAGCCGTCCATGACATCGATCATGTACTCCATACTGGGAAAATACTGGACGACAGAATTGATGATGACCAGATCGTATCCCGCGCCTTCTATACTTCGGAGTTTATTGGCCGCGCCTTGATATAGCTGAACGTGCCGTAAGTCTTCTCGCTGCTCGACGAGATTCTTCCGAACCGAATCAAGAACGACCTGAGAGAAGTCAGTGGCATGATATTGCTCACAGTGCGGAGCAATTCGCGACAACAGCAGTCCTGAGCCGCATCCGATCTCCAACACCCGATTGGGATGCAAGTCCAGCAGAGTTCGTACTGTTTCATCCACCCAGGAACGCATTTCGCACTCAGGGATGGCTTCGCCTCTTTGAGCACTGGTCCATCCGACGATATTGAAGTCGGCAGGCAGGTCGGAGCGCGGCTGGGCGTAGGTCTGATCGAAGACCGATTGCCATGCGCTGACCGCTTTGGACGTATCGTTTTCCGAATTTTGCTGCTGGTCGGCGAGACGCGGCACGACATAAGCCACAATCTTCTGGTCGCCGGGAATATCCTCGCGGGCGATCACGGCACAGTCACGTATCCTGGAACAGCGGTTGAGAGCTGCTTCGATTTCGCCCAACTCGACGCGGAATCCGCGCACTTTCACCTGGTGATCGACCCTTCCCAGGTATTCAAACTCGCCATTCGCAAGACGCCGCGCCAAGTCCCCTGTACGATACAAACGCAGGCCGGGCGCAAACGGCGCATCCTTGAACTTCGCAGCAGAGAGCTCGGGACGATTCAAATAACCGCGCGCCAGTCCTGCTCCGCTAACGTGGATTTCTCCCACCATTCCATTCGGAACCGGTTGCCCGTGAGCATCGAGCAGATACATTCCGAGGTCAGGAATCGGAATTCCAATTACGTGGCCGGGCGCTCTATCGATATCGTCCAGCTCTATGGGACGATATGTCACGTGCACGGTCGTCTCGGTTATTCCGTAGGCATTCACCAGACGGGTCTGATTCCCGTGACGCGCAAACCAGGGTTTCAGCGAAGTCAATTCCAGCGCCTCGCCGCCAAAGATGATGTAGCGCAAGCTGAGATCCCTGGGTTCGCGAAGACTCTGCTCCGCGTTGAGCAGTTGCCGGAAGGCCGCTGGAGTTTGATTCAGAACAGTTACCCGTTCGCGGGAAAGCAGATCGTAGAAGCGATCCGGCGCTCGTGCGGTTTCGGTGTCGACCACGACGAGCCGTCCACCATAGGCCAATGCCCCCCAAAGTTCCCACACGGAAAAGTCAAAGGAATAGGAGTGGAACAAGGTCCAAGTATCCTCCTGATTGAATCCGAACCAGTGATCAGTCGAGCGAAACAAGCGGTGCACATTGTCATGCTGAATCAATGTTCCTTTAGGTGAACCTGTGGAGCCTGAAGTGTAGATCACATAGCACAGGTTCGCGGGAGTCGCATCGATGAGGAGATCCTCGTCAGATTGGGCATCGAGTTGGGCATCCAGGCATTCTTGATCCAGCAAGAGAAGCCGGGTATTGCTGCCACATTGCAGTTCGCTGGCCAGAGCGCTTTCAGTAATCAGGATAGGCGCCCCTGCGTCCGCCACGATGAACTGGACCCGCTCACGAGGATAAGAGGGATCAATCGGCAGGTACGCGCCTCCCGCTTTGAGAATACCCAGTATGCCAACCACGACATTCAGGCTGCGTTCTACGTGCAGTCCAACGAGCACCTCTGGAACGACTCCCAATTCGCGGAGCCGGTGGGCCAGCCGGTTTGCCCGTGCATTGAGTTCGGCATAAGTCAAATGAGAGTCTTGCCAGGAAACGGCAACCTTGTCGGGATGCAGTCTAGCCTGCTCCTCGAACAGCCGATGCATGCAGTCGTTCGTTCCGGAGTCGGCAGTCTGCACTACGGATTCAACTGCGGCAGCCTGTTCTTGGATTTCACACAGCTGGACTTTGCCAATCGGTACGTCCGGGTGGGCGGGAGCAGCCGATAGCAGCGCCAGGTATCTGTCGGCAAACGCTCTGATCGATGCGGGCTCATACAGATCGGCGTCATATTCGATATAGCCTCTGATCACGTCTGAGGCTTCCTGGGTGCTCACGAGCAGGTCAAATTTCGTGGTCCCAGTGTTCAGGTCAAGACTTTCGATAGCGAGGCCGGGCGCCACTTCATTTCTTTGTTGGCTATAGCCAGCGGCCTCTGTCCCTGAGGCATTCTGGTGAACCAGCACGGTCCGGAACAGCGGCGATTGTGCAAGCTGCCGTTCGGGCTGGACATGTTCGACTACGCTCTCGAAGGGAATTTCCTGGTGATCATAGGCGGCCAGAGCGACGGCGCGCTCCCTCTGAATAAGGTCTCGGAAAGATGGATTTCCGGACAGGTCGGTTCGCAGTGCCAGCGTATTGGCGAAGAAGCCAATCATCGGCTCCAATTCGCGTCTGAGGCGGTTCGCTATTGGCGTGCCTACTGTGATGTCTTCTGCGCCGGTGTAGCGGTGCAACAGCGCCTTGAACGCTGCCATGAGCACAATGAATATGGTGCCGTGATTCCCGTCGGCCAAAAGCTGGTGGAGACGGCTGACCGTGCCGGAAGGTATGATAAGCGGCTCGCGGGCACCGCAGTTTGCTGGCCGACCCGGTCTGGCGCGGTCCGGAGCCAACGTGACCAAGGGCGGTAGATCGGCAAATACTTTGCGCCAGTATTCGAGGTCGAGTGCGAAGTGGCCTTGCTTCTCCCGCTGACGCTGCCATTCCGCGAAGTCGGCATAGGAAATTTTCAGTTCAGGCAGCATGACCGGGCTCGCACCAACGATAGCCCAATACTGTGAAATCACTTCCCGGTAGAAGATGCTGAGCGACCAACCATCCGCAATCGCATGATGAACGGCAATGCCCAGCAGTGTTTCATCATCAGTGAGGCGGACGAGCAGCAACTTGCACAGCGTTCCCGACAGCTCGAATGGCGTCTGCGCCAATTCCTTGATTATGCGAGCTGCCTGGGCGTTCGACTCCGCATAAGGCAGGTCTCGCAAGTCCAAGGTGGTCCGGAGCGATGGTTCGAAAGGCGTGGTGATCTGCATGGGTACGCCCTCGATCAGCCGAATCGAAGTTCGCAGGCTCTCATGCCGGGCGACAGTCCGATCCAGCGCCTTTTCAATGGCCGAGATATCCCATTTGCCACGGAGGCGGCACGCTCCGAAGATGGTGTATACCGCAGTTCCCGGAAACATTTCCTCGAGGAACCAAAGACGCTGCTGGCCAAACGAGAGCGGAGCCGGGCCACTTCCGATACGACGAGAGATCGACTGCGAACCGCTTTTTCCAGCGCGTAGACGCTCCAATAAAGCATTTTTCTTGGCACTCGCTATCCCGGCACCAGATTCATAGGTTGTCGCCATGTCACACATTCTCTCTTCCGGCCTAGCTGCACTGGACTAAGCAGGATTGTGGTCAGCTGCAAGGACTGCGTCGACCTCTTCCTCGGACATTCCTTCCACTTTCGCCGTAAGCTCCGACTCGATGAGCGTGACCAGACCCTGGACAGTCGGAGATGCAAATACTTTTGCCAGGGGCAGTTCGACCGAGAATTCATCGCGCAGGCGCGCAAGCAACTGGGTAGCGATCAAGGAATCACCGCCCAGTGTAAAGAAGCTTACTTCCAAATCCACTTCGGGAGTGCCCAACAGCTCTGAGAAAATTCTGGAGACAGTTGCTGTGACGGGATCGGCCGAACGAGAGGAATCGTCATTCATTCCTGCGGCGGATGAGGGACTCGAGTTAGGTGTGACTGCGCCGATTGCATCTGTCAGTTTCGGTTCGATCCAGTGCCGGGCGCGGACAAAGGGATAGGTGGGCAGGGAGCAGCGCCACCCTTCTTCGCCACGCCGCACGCTCTTCCAGTCCGGCTCGATTCCAGCGAGCCAGAGCTGGGAAAGGGCGAGACGAACCTGCACGCTTTCGTTCTCATTTTCCGGGTCTGGCAGAGATGGCACTGCGTCCCAGCCCAGCGCCTGCACGAGAGAGCTGAGCGCCCGGCCTGGTCCCATTTCGACGAATATCGCGGGGCCCGAGGTGAGAGCAGCATTCGCACCGCTGTAGAATCTCGCAGGCGAGCACATTTGTTTGGCCCAATGCATAGGATCCACTGCCTGCCCGACATTGAGCCACTCTGCGGTAACAGAGGAGATTAACGGGATCCTCGGCGAATGCAAAGAGACCCGGCCAATGCGTTCGAGACAGTCAGGCGCCAAGGTGCCAGGCCGTTGCAGATGCAGAAGGCCGGAACTCAATCGCGTCCAGCCGATGTGGGCTCCGTCAAGCGTCCGACCAAGCGCCTCTGCCGTTGAGCCGGAAACAGCCACCAGCAGGCGTTCCCTTCCTTGTTCCGAAACGAATTCGGCTTCATCATTGAGGTACGCCGCGATCCGGTCGGCGGAGCACATTACAGCGAGCAAAGTCATATTGTCTTTGCGCACGGAAAGCCGCGAACGCTCCTCTAACAGAAGGAAGCCATCGTTTAACGAAATGACTTCAGCGACGCAGGCTGCTGCGATTTCTCCGAGGTCGTGTCCCATAACCGCATCGGGTTTGATTCCCCAAGAACGCCACAAAGCGGCTAGCGCATATTCAACGGAGAGGAGAGCGAATGCAGCCTCTGGTTCTGGCGGTGTGGAGGAGCTTTTTCTGAACCACTGCCACAGATCGAGCGCAAAACTTGAACGCAAGATTTCCGCGCACTGATTTAGCGCAGTGACCACGACAGGCTCGTTGACAGCAAGGTCGCACAGCATCGGCAAACTCAAGGCCTCAAGCCCGGGAAACATCCAGACGATTCTGGGAATCAGCGCTTCGCATTTACCTTGCAGTGGAGATTCCAGAGCTTGAGCTGCGAGTGACGCGGTTTTAGCCACTACGGCTCGCCGCCAAGGGTAACGTCCACGACCCGACTGCAGCGTGAAGGCAATGTCGCGGAGGTCTTTATCGCGTGCTGACTGCAAGTGAGTACGGGTCGAGTCAACAAGACGGTTGGCACCATCTTCGCTGGCCGCCGACAAAATGAATACCTGCGGACAATCAGTGGCTTCGGGTTCATGCTCGGGAGGTTGTTCAAGAATGGCGTGAGCATTCGTGCCGCCAATTCCAAATGAACTCACCCCAGCACGTCGCGGAACGCCGTCCTTTTTCGGCCACGGCATGCCCTCTGTGACCAACCGGAAAGGAGACGATGGGAAGTCGATACGTGGGCTAGGACGATCGACGTTGATGGTCGGAGGGATGTAGCCTTCGCGGACCACATGCACGGCTTTGATAAAACCCGCGACACCGGCCGCGTTGTTCAGGTGTCCGACGTTTCCTTTCGTCGAACCCAATGCGCAGAAACCATTGTCGGCCGTATATTCGCGGAATGCCGAGGTCAGGCCCGCGACCTCGATCGGATCTCCGAGGTAGGTGCCCGTGCCATGAGCCTCGACATATCCGATGGTGCGAGCGTCAATGCCCGCGGCCTCGATGGACTCGCGGATCACCGAGGCCTGCCCCAGAGAACTTGGAGCGGTGAAACCTACTCTGGCTTTGCCATCGTTGTTCACCATGCTGCCCAACAGGATGGCGTGGATATGATCACGGTCGCGAATGGCATCGGGCAGGCGCTTCAATACGACGGCCCCGACGCCAGATCCGAAGATGGTTCCGTCGGCATCGACGGAGAAAGGACGGCAGTGTCCATCGGGCGACATAATGCCGCCTTCTTCGTATTCGTAGCCTTCTTCCTGGGGGACACGCACAGCAACTCCTCCCGCCAAGGAAATATCGCAGTGATAGCCCAGGAGAGCTTCAGCCGCGTAATGGATTGCAACTAGCGATGAAGAGCATGCTGTCTGCACAGACACGCTCGGCCCAGTCAAACCGAGTTTGTAGGAGACACGCGTGCATAGATAATCGACCGCCGATCCTTGAAGCAGAGATACCCGCAGGCCCTGGGTGCGGTAGAGTTCCGGCCGGCTCGCGAGATTGCGGTAGAAGTAAGTGCCATAGCCGGCTCCACCGTAGACGCCAACACGGCCAGGCATCGCCGCAGGATTGTACCCGGCATCTTCGAAGGCGCTCCACGCACATTCGAGAAAGACCCGGTGCTGCGGATCCATCAGCTGTGCTTCGCGCGGAGTGACCCGAAAAAACTCCGCATCGAATTTGTCCGCGTCGGTCATCACTGCCGCCGCATGTACATAGCCTCGGGGACTGCCTTTCGGCGTAGTTTCCGGATCGAGTTGACTGATTGACTCAATGCCGGCACAAAGATTGTTCCAGTACTCGTTGACATTTGCGGCTCCTGGAAACCTGGCCGCCATTCCAATCACCGCAATTCGAAAGTCGCTTCCGCTGTCGTCATTCATAGCGTGATCTCCTCCATGGGCTTGTCCACTTCGACCGCGACATGGCGCGGTCTGGCAGCACGGCGTTTCTCCGCGCGCCATCGGGCTTCGTCCGGCTGCTTGTCTTCTGGCTCCGGCTGATCGAGCGCAGCAGCCAACGCCGATACCGTCGAATGTATAAACAGATCCGTCATTGCTACTGGCCGGCCGAGTTCGGAGACCAATTTGCTTTGCACACGGGCGATTAAAAGCGAGTCTCCCCCGGCGTCGAAGAAATTCTGGTCACATCCGATGCCGCTCACTCCCAACACTTCCTGCCAGATTGCGGCAACGGTTTTCTCCATCGCGGTTCGTGGAGGTGCTCCAACGCCAACGGCCACGACAGGCGGCGCGGACGGCAGTCTCTGGCGATCTACCTTGCCAGTGAGTGTCAAAGGAAGATTCTCCAATAAAACAATGGAGGCTGGAACCGCGTATTCGGGCAGCTTGCGCCGCATGTACAACTGGAGATCGGCGGGATCAGGCACAAATTCTGGCACACCGCAAACGTAAGCAACAAGCTGCGTGCTTCCCTGCGGAGTTTCGATCGCCACCACGGCAGCATTGCGAACCGCCGGGTGCATGCGCAGAAGACTCTCGATTTCGCCGGTCTCGACTCGATGGCCCCGAATCTTGACCTGCTGATCCTTGCGTCCGACGAACACAAGCCTGCCGTCACGCCGCCAGCGTCCAAGATCGCCAGTGCGGTAGGTGGGAACACCGGCCGCGTTCGTTGAGAACGCCAAAGCAGTCGCTTCTGGCTGTCTCCAGTAGCCGGCCGCCAAGCTGCGACTTTGCAAAACAATTTCGCCGCAGACGGGCGCGGTATTTCCAGCCTCGTCCACCAATTCAGCAGACACTCCCGGGACAGGACGCCCCACAGGAACAGCCGCAAACTGATCGTCTCCGCGTGCAATGCAGTATTGAAACGCCAGAGTGCATTCCGTAGGGCCATAGCCATTCACAAGCGAACAGCGTGGGTCGAAGTGATGTTCAAACAGCCTCAGTTCGCTCGCCCGAACTTCCTCCCCACCGAGCACGAAGACTCTGGCGCCGGATGGCAGCCATGGTTCTTCTGTGTCCTGCAGGAGGTAACGGAACATCGTTGGCGTGGAGTGCAAAATGCTGGCATTGGCGAGGGTGCTTCGCAGTCCGGACGGATCCTCTGACCGGGGGTCCACCAGTAGAAGGGTCGCACCGGTCAGGATTGCGCCGAATAGATCCATTACACCGGCATCGAATACGTAACTGGCCAGCATGGCCAGACGGTCCCCGGGCGAGATACCGATGCGTTGCGCATAATTCCGTATGTGAGCCACAACGTTCTTCCTGGTTTGCACAACTCCCTTCGGCCTTCCCGTCGAGCCCGACGTGTATAACACATAGGCGGGCGCATCAGGGTTCTCTTCTACCACGAGATCAGAATGGGTTGCATTAGCATCCGGGGTCGAAGGAATCTCCATGATCTCCAGATTGGAGTTTCCGTCGCGAGTAAGCACGTGCGAAAGTCCTTGAGCCCGTTCCAGGAACTCAGCACAACAGACAAGCGTAGTCACCTCGCAGTCGGCAAGCATTGCGGTCAGACGCTCATCCGGTGCACGAGGATCTAACGGAACGTACGTCTTTCCTGTCCGCAACACAGCTGCCACAGCGGCGGGCATTCGCCAATCATGACTGCACAGTAATGCGATTCGTTCATGATCGTTCCAGCGGTCTGCGATACAACCAGCAAGGTGCCCGGAGACTCGATCGAACTCGCTATAAGTGAGCTGTGTCGAACCGTCGACGATAGCCAGCAATTCGGCATGTTCACGGCAGACTTCGCTGATACGCCCCGCGAGGGAAATCTCTTCCTCTGGTATGGGGATAAATGAGGCCGGCACCGGTAGAGGCCACTCGGCCTCGGCGTTGGGCGGCGTGAAAGCGGCGATCGATAACTCCCGTACCGAGGCGGAGGGGCGATTCACAATCTCTTTCGCACAAGCGATGAGATGGTCCAGTATCCAGGCGGCGGAAGCGGCTTCGAACAGGTTTTTGTCATATTCCAGTTCGAGGACGATCTCTCCAGCATCCTCGCGACCGAACAAATCGAGATCGACCTTTGACACGAGCCTTGCCGACGATGTTGCTTCTACCTCAAGGCCCTCCATTTGCAGTTGGGTTGCTGGGACATCGAGGAAATTGAAGAGCACCTGAATGAGGGGAGATTGGCCCGCATCTTCGCTGCGCTTAACTGAATCGAGCACTTGCTCGACCGGGCAATTCTGATTCAGTATCCCTTCAGTTACCGACTCTCGAGCCCTTTCGAGCACGGTGAGAAAGAGGTCATCGGGCATGCACTGGACGCGCAATGAAATGGTGTTGATGAAACAACCGATCATCGCTTCGAGGTTCCGATAGATCCTCCCTGCGACGGTGGAACCAATCAGGATGTCGGTCTGGCTGGTGTGATTGTGAAGGACTACCGAGAATGCGGCCAGCAATACCATGAAGGGCGTGCTCCCCTGCGCGGCTGCGAGTTCACGTATTTGCGATGTAACATCCCTGGGTATGCGGCCGAACACGAGTCCGCCCTGGCCACGCTTCATTGTGGTGCGCGTGTGGTCGGTAGGAAGATCAAGGCGCGCAACGCCGATTAGCTGCGCCTTCCAATAGTCTTGCTGAGATGCGAACAGGTCGTGCGCGCTCCGTTGCCATATTGCGTAATCGAGGTAACGCAGGGGGAGATCCGACAGGCGTGGCGCTCGACCAGAAACTGCCGCGCCGTACCCTTCGGCAATCTCTCCAGCCAACACTTTTATCGACCATGCGTCACACGCGGCGTGATGCAACGTAATCAGTAGACAATGGTCCTCGCGGCTACAGCGGACCAGCAGGCGCTTCCACAGGACGCCGCTCGCGAGATCGAACGGGTATGCGGCTTCCGCTTGCCGAACCCGCTCTAAACGCGCATCAAGATCCTCCGTCGGCAAACCGCTCAGGTCGATCATGCTGAGTGCTTCGCTCCGATGCTCCTGAACGTTTTGCATGTAGTCGTTCCCGTCTGCAAGAGCGATTGCGCTGCGCAGAGGCTCGTGCCGAGCATCGATCGCGTTGAGCGCAGCCTCCAGTGCCGCTGTGTCAAGGTTTCCGCGAATCCTGAGAGACAGAGGAACGTTGAAGGCGCCTGAGCCAGGGTCAAGGCGATCCAGAAGAGCGATGCGAATCTGACCGGCAGACGCCTCAGCGGAAGAACCTGTACAAACCGGCGCCGGACCGGAGATCGTCGAATTGTGCTCTGCCTTATCAGGCGACAATGAAAATGTCGCGGCAGGGAAGTGTCGCTCGGCAAATTCCGCGACAGTGGGATATTCGAATATCGCGCGCAGAGGCAAGTTCATTCCAAACCGCTCTCGCACCTGGGCCAAGACTCGCAACGCGGAAAGCGATGTGCCGCCGAGCAGCACGAAATCGTCATCAAGTTCTACATTTGGACGCCCCAGGCATTCCGCCCACAGAGAGCGGAGCCAACCGACCACATTCTCAGAGTAATCGAGAGCCGGCACGATCTCTTCGTCTGAAACGGTCGTTCCAGTTGGCGTGCAATCCGATTGAACGCAGACAACACTTTGCCCGTTTTCTGCGCCAGGTTGGGGGAACGCAGCAGACGTTGTTTGTATCCGTAGTCCCCGCCGGTCAAGAGCCTGCATGATTGTGGAGAACACGGCTTCCGCAGTTTCTTCGGGTGTGGCGCGTCTGTCTACGGTCAAGACGTTCTCCTCTGTGCCGGAAACTCCAGCGGCGGAGCGGATGTCGACGACCATTGAACCGGCTGGCACACTTCCTGGTTCTCCGTCAATTTTGTCGGATAGCCACCGCTCATCTGCACACGGTTCCGTCGCCGCATCTTCGCGAATGACGACATGAACGAACTCGCCGTCAGGAGCGATGGCATTCAACCGAGGAGCATGGTGATCCGCAGGATTGAACAGGGGGACTACCGAAATCCGAAGCGGGACGTTGGCACGGTCGGACAATGTCCGCAGACCATTGGCAATTTCTCCTGCACCGTTATCCCACACCACAACGGGAACGATGCGCAGGGGGAGAGCCTGCAGGAGTTTCTCTATGCGTTGTTCTGGATTGACGCCGGCGCTCTCGATCACCACAAGCAGATCGGAGAGGATCAAGTCAGCCCGCTCGTCGCCGACCACATCTTTGTTAAAGTTGACGACGAAGTCAAACTGGTTCTCCATCTCGACGATCTGCATGACCAGGTCAAATAGGGTGGTCCGGAAATCGACCGAAAAGAACTCCATGCTGAGTCCCACCTCAGGGTGGTCCATTATTCTTGCCGGCTGCATCACGCACATCACCTGGAACAGCGGGCTGAATCGCGGATCACGCCGGGCGCCGGTGACGCTCAGCGTATCTTCCATGGAGGCGACTTCGTCTTGCTGCCCCAAAGCAAGCTCCGCTCGCACTTGCGACAGCAGGGCGGAGAAGGTATCGTGCAGTGCGGGAGCCGCTACGATGGGAACGGTATTTGCGAAGTGACCGATCAGGCAGGCGATCTCCGGAGTTTGGCGGCAGGCAAATGGGACGCCAACGGCAAACCGCGGCTGGCCCGTGTGCCGAGCAAGGACCAATTCCAAACAGGCGGTCATGAATCCGAAGACCGAGAATCCCCCCGGTTCGGCGGCGTTTCGAATGCGTGCACTTAGTTCAGGAGAAATTCTCGCGCGCCTGGTTCCACCGCGGAAAGACGGAGTAGCCGGGCGGCGGCTTCTCCAGATTGCAAGATCCAGGTTCGGGAGATCTTTGATCCTGTCTGCGAGACGAGCGGCGGCTGATTTTTCCGAGAGGCTAGCGAGTTGCCGCCGCCAGATTGCGTAGTCGCCATATTGGCAGATCAACGCCGGAGCTTCGAAGACGCGATCGCTGCAGTTTGCCGCATAGGCGGCTCGCAACTCATCCAGCAATATGCCGAACGACCATCCGTCCACAATGAGATGGTGCGCGCATATACCCAGCAACCATTCATCGTCCCGACGAATCAGAGCCGCCCGCAACAGCGGCCCCGCACCGAGGTCAAATGGCACGCTGGCAATCCGGCGCCACGCCTCCGCGGATTCTTCACGAGATGCGCCGCAGTGGTCGAGATATGTCCAGGCAGGCGGAAGTGTGTCATGAACCCTCTGCCACAGCTCGCCGTTTTCGAGGAAGAACGTGGTGCGCAGGGACTCATGGCGCGCAACCATCGCCTCCAGTGAACGTTGCAGAGCATCGGCGCGCAGATCGCCACGGACAAGCAGCGTAACCGGCACGTGATAGACGGGCTCTTTTGTTGTCTGCTCATGCAGGTAGATGCTCCTTTGCGGTGGAGTTAGAGGGATTCGGGCCTTAGCGTTCCGCAGGGGGATGGAGGTCTGCGCAGGAGATTCCTGAAGAGCTTCGCTGCTCACCGAATGTGTGCCGTTCTTTTTTTGAGCGGCCGCATGTCGGGCGAGGCTGCCGATGGTTGCGTGCTCAAAGAGTTCACGCATCTTCAGCTCAACACCGAACGCGTTCTCCAGATGCTTCAGCAGCCTGGCACTGACCACCGAGTCGATGCCGTAGTCGCTCAGATGTCGGTTCCGTTCGATCTGCGATTGCTCAAGTCCTAGCGCGTCCATTAAGAAGCGTTCAATTTCCTCTTCGATGGTCTGCGGAAATAAATCCTGTGGCGCCGCTTTCGGAGCGGGTTGGGATAGGGTACGGTCCGCACGAGACTCCAGATCCGATACGCTGCCCCGGCGGTTGTGACCCGGCCGCCAATAGCGCTCCTGGGCAAACGAGTATCCAGGAAGGCTAATTCTTCTTGGCCGCCTCTGCCTGGAGGATGGCGTTGCTGAATGGAGCCGGTTCCAGTCGAACGACAGCCCCTTTACCCACAGATCGAGCAGCTTTACATACTTTCCTTTTGCCAGCCACGCATCAATCAACGACTCCACGTCTTCGTCGACGTTGAGTGCGGAGATCGCATCTCGATGCGCACGAGTTTCGCCGCGATAACATTCGTCGATGTCTCCCGCCTCGAACTTCCCCTGACGATAGTCATCAAGTTTTTGCCGCAACTGATCGATTGAGTTGGCGGTAAACGCCAGGCGCCACTCCATCGCCTCCCGGCCCACCTGAAGAGTGTAGGCGAGATCCTGGAGATCGCTATCGGTATAAGAAACTGCAGCGATGTGATGCAGCAGTTGCTCAACCTGGGCGCTCAGCCGTTCCGGATTCTTTGCCGAAAGGAGAATGAATTCGGATGGACGAGAGACGACCGAGGAGACAGTGTCGTCAGTTACCAGTTCTGGACAGTACTCACTTATCAGAATGTGCGCGTTTGCGCCACCTGCCCCGAATGAGGAAATGCCCGCCAGCCGCGGCAACTCTTTGGTTTGTCCTTCGACTTCCAGTACCGGCCGCTTCCATTCGCTTAACTCCCGCTGCACGTGAAATGGCGTACGACTGAAGTCGATATGTGGATTTAGCACTTCTGAATGCAACGATGGGACCAGAGTGCGATGCTGCATCTGCAACAATACTTTGGTGAGGGCGGCTATTCCCGCTGCGCTTTCGAGGTGCCCGATATTCGTCTTCACAGAGCCGATCGCACATTGGGCTGACGGACGCTCATCGCCCGGTTGTGCTGCGGGCAGGCTTCTTTCAAACGCCTGCCGAAGGCCCTCAATCTCAATGGGATCGCCAAGCTCCGTGCCTGTGCCGTGCGCTTCGATGTAACTAATCGAGCGCGAATCGACGCCTGCGCTTCTTATCGCCCGGTAGACGAGATCGCTTTGGGCCGTCGGATTGGGAACGGTGTAGCCGTTCGTCCTACCTCCGGCATTAAGAACACTGGCTTGGACAACTCCGTATATGTGGTCCTGGTCCGCTATGGCGCGGTCGAGAGGCTTGAGAACAACTGCGCCTACACCCTCGCCATCTACAAATCCATCGGCGCCTGCGCCAAAAGCCTTGCAGCGGTCGTCGGCGCTCAACATCGTCATCGCCGACAGGTTCGCATACTGAATTGGGTCGACAATCAGGTTAACACCGCCGACTATGGCAACGTCGCACTCGCCTCGGAGGAGCCCTTCGACAGCCAGATGGATCGCCGTTAACGACGAGGAGCAAGCCGTATCTACCGCCATACTGGGCCCCTGGAAGTTAAAGAGGAACGAGACGCGATTCGCAATCGACCACTGACTGGAATGAAGCGCGTAGTTGCTGTTCATGACGCCGACATACACGCCGACATTGTCACTGGCGCAGAGAGTGGCAGCCGTGTACCCGGAATCCTCAATGCTGCGGTAGGCTTCTTGCAGGAAGAGCCGTTCTTGCGGGTCCATCCGCTCAGCCTCGGCCGGAGATAGACGGAAGAACAGCGGGTCGAATTTGTCGATGTTGTCGAGGAATCCGCCCCACTTGGAATAGATTTTCCCAACCGTGCCTTTTTCGGCTGCGTAATACTCGCGCCAATCCCAACGCTCCGGAGGAATTTCGGAGATGCAATTGCGACCGCTCTTCAGGTTTTCCCAGAATTCCCAAACGTTGCTCGCCTGAGGATACCTGCCAGAGAGGCCGATAATTGCAACGGGAGTCCGTTGCGGCGGCCCATCTGCAGCCCGCACATTCCAACCACCAGTTCCTGTACGCAGCCGCCGGCGCCGTTGCGGACGGGCCGAAATCGCTAGCGGCGCCGCGTGTTCCGCCGTATGCTCGGGTTCTGCAGGAACTGGAGTTGTTTCTTCCAGGCCGACCCAGTTCCGCACGATGGCCGCCTCATGTTCTAAGAAGTAGTCGGCCAGCGCCGCGACGGTTCGGCGCTCAAAGAATATAGTGGCTTTCACGTCAGGGAAGACTTCCGCGAGCTGGTTTCTAAGCTTCCCAACAAGGATTGAGTCGATCCCGTACGACTCCAGCGATTCATTCTCGTCCAATTGCTGCGGGGACATCATCAGTGTCTGTCCAACGATCCGCTTCATCGCGGCAATGGCGCGCTCGCGCAAGAGCCGGTTGTCGGGAAGAACTGATTTCACCGCTCCCAGAGGCTCCCAGGAGATAGCTTGGTCCGGAACGATCGCGAGTTTCCACTCGGAGGCATCCGCCAGCGGGTGCAGTGCCAGGCCTCGTAACATCACGCACACCTGGCCGGACTCTGCGCACACGTCGATGTCCAGGCGCCGCACGCCATCATGGCTCTCTTCGCAGGCGTAGACATAGGCCCAGGATTGCGCTGGGACCCTTCTCAGAATGCGGACGCTACCAAGGGCAAAGGGCACGACTGCACCGGAGCCGCCTCCCTGCTCGCCTGCGAGACGCAATCCGATCGCCGCCTGCAATGCGCTGTCCATAACGCTCGGGTGCAGAATCAGGTCGTCGCCACTCGCAACCACGGTCTCAGGCAGTTCGAGCTGCGCCAAAACATATGGTCTACCCGTGCCGCTCTTTCCGACTCCGACGCTCTTCAAACCGCGCTGAGATGGACCGTATTCGATGCCAAGCGAGGCAAATGCAGCGTAGCACCGCTCTGGGCTAATGCTCTCGACGCATTCACGCTTCAGTTGCGCCAGGTCGATATTGCCGACGAGCTCTGTTGCGGCATTTGTCAGCACGGCGCGTCCCTGAGCGTGCACTACCTCATCGCCCTGATCGTCACTGTATATCTCAAATCCGATATTGCCCTCTACCTGGGCATTGAGCGCGATGTGTACTTGCTTCACAGCGCCGGCCACGATGGGCTGCAGCCACTCGATATTCTTCAACTCGAATTCGCCGTCTTGGGCTTCGAGCGATTTCAGCACGGCTGCACGAGCCATCTCGAGGTAGCACACTCCGGGCAAAACCCTTCGCCCGAGCACGACATGGTCCTGCAGAAACGGCTCGTCACCTGTTAACCTCGTACTGAACCGGTGCTCTGCCAGGGTTGACGTGTTGCGTTCCAGCAGCGGATGCAACCATGACTCAGAGGCAGCGCCGCTGTGGATCGGCTCTTTCCAATACCGCTCCCGCGCAAATGGATAGGAAGGAAGACTTATACGCCGCGGCTTGCCCCGGCCGTCCTGGTAGAGTTTCGTCCAATCGACTGACAGCCCTTTGACCCACGCGTCGAGCAGTTTTCCGTACTTACGCTTTGCAATCCAACTTTCGATTGCGGCCTGCAGGTCCTCGTCGGCAGCAAAGAGCGTAACCGCCTCTCGGCTGCGCCGGGCATCTCCTCGATAGCACTCGTCAATCTCTCCGCTCTCATACTTGCCGTTGAGATAGTCATCGAGCTTTTGCCGAAGCTCGGAGATGGAAGTTGCAGTCAGGGCGAGGCGGCACTCCATGGCTTCGCGTCCAACCTGCAGTGTGTACGCAAGATCGCCTAGGCCTGCATCGACCCGAGACTCCTCAGCAAGACAGGCCGCAAGCTGTTCGACCCGCTCCGTCAAGCGTTCTTCGTTTTTTGCTGAAAGGACAATGAGAGCTGGGTATTCGATAGTCAACAACCCTGCAGTATCTGCGGAAGTCTCGGAACAGTACTCCTCTATGAGAAGGTGGGCATTTGCTCCACCGGCCCCGAAAGAGGAGAGGCCGGCCAGCCGCGGCAACTCTCTGGGTTGACCATCGATTTCGAGAACCAGTCTTTTCCACTCGCTCAATTGACGCTGCACGCGAAACGGAGTACGGGAAAAGTCAATATGTGGATTGAGGACCTCGGCATGCAACGATGGAACCAGCGTACGGTACTTCATTTGCAGCAACACTTTGGTCAGACCGGCGATTCCCGCCGCGCTTTCCAGATGCCCCACGTTGGTCTTTACGGAGCCGATCGCACAGAACGGCTCCAAATTTCCATCCCCGGAAGACTTCCCATTCATACTTTTTGCGAATGCTTGCCGCAGACCTTCGATCTCAATGGGATCGCCAAGCTCAGTGCCTGTTCCGTGCGCTTCGATATAGCTGATTGCGCGAGCGTCAACGCCGGCTCTGGATATCGCCTCGCTGATCACATCGCTTTGTGCCGCGGGATTGGGCACGGTGTAGCCATTGGTCCTGCCGCCGGCATTGACGACGCCGGCCTTGATGACGCCATATATATGATCTCCGTCGGCGATGGCGCGGTCGAGCGGTTTGAGAACAACCGCGCCCACACCCTCGCCATCCACAAATCCGTCGGCTCCTGCGCCAAATGCTTTGCAGCAATTGCCACTGCTCAACATGTTGATCGACGAGAGGTTCAGATGCTGAGCCGGGTCGACAATTAGATTGACGCCTCCGGCAATAGCAACCCGGCAGTCTCCGCAGCGCAGTCCTTCGATCGCCAAGTGGAGAGCAGTCAAAGATGAGGAGCATGCCGTATCGATCGCTATGCTTGGGCCCTGGAAGTTCAGAAGAAACGAGACGCGATTGGGCACTGACCACTGACTGGGAATTTTGGCGTAGTTGCTGTAGATAACACCGACATACACCCCGACCTTTCTGCTGGAGCAGAGAGTAGGAGGCGTGTAACCAGCATCCTCGATACTGGCATAGGCTTCCTGTAGGAATAACCGCTCCTGCGGATCCATCCGCTCTGCCTCAGC
Source organism: Occallatibacter sp. (assembly GCA_049518535.1). GTDB lineage: Bacteria > Acidobacteriota > Terriglobia > Terriglobales > Acidobacteriaceae > Telmatobacter. Next base: position 130,529 of record JBEKRS010000004.1, read on the forward strand.
AGGCGAAAGCGGGAAGAAGAGCGGATCGAACATGTCGATGTCATCGAGAAATCCGCCCCACCTTGCATAGTTTTTTCCGTCGGTCCCTTTTCCAGCGGAATAGTGCTTGCGCCAGTCCCAACGTTCCGGAGGGATCTCGCGAATGCAGTTGCGACCGTTTTTAAGGTTTTCCCAGAACTCAGCGACATTGCGCGCCCCTGGATACCTTCCGGACAATCCGATGATGGCGATCTCTGCGGGTCCCGATCGCGGATCACTTGCCCGGCCAGCTAAGATGCCCGCCGTTCTACGTCTCCGCTTTTGCCGGCGATGCAAAGATGGCGTCTTCGTCGCCGAAACCTCCGCCGGTGTGGATTCCGTCTGGCCCGGTCCCGACTCTTCGAAACCCACCCAACGACGCACGGCCGCCGGTTCGTGTTCCATGAAATAGTCGGCTAATGAAGCAACAGTCCGGTATTCAAAGAACAGCGTAGTCGAAATCTCGGGGAACACTACTGCCAGCTGGTTTCGCAGTTTGCCTACCAAGATCGAGTCGATGCCGTACATTTCGAGCGACTCATTTTCGTCCAGTTGCTGCGGCGACATTTTCAGCGTTTGCCCTACGACACGCTTGACCATCGCGATCGTTCGGTCGCGCAGCAGTCCGGCCGAGTCCGCGGCCGATAACGGTTGCGGACTCACTTTGCGAAGATCGTTCACTGTCGAGACCGGGGACGGGCAACGCGCCAAAACTGCGTTCGCTGGGTTTATATTTGCCGCCGCAAGGCTCGTTACTTTAACCGGAGAGGAGGACTCTTGACGGAAAATGCCATCGCTTTCGGCAACTATGATCTGTTGCCCCAACCGGTGCCATGCCTGCGCCGGGAAGCCGACAGAGACAAATCCTTCCGATTCCAGAACCCGCTGCCAGCTCTCGGTGGCAAGGGCCGGTGTGCCGGGAATGCGCAGGGGGGCATCCTCGTAAAGCCACCAACCTTCCAGCAAACCAAAAGAGAGGTGGGTAAAGAGACTGCTCCCGGTAATCTCGTTGAGGACGAGCAACCCGCCCTGCTTCAATGCTGCCTTGGCGTTGCGCAAGGTGCGGCGAATATGCCTTGTTGCATGCAGCACATTGGCGGCAATCACAATGTCGAATTTTCCTGCTGGGACTCCTCGCCTTTCCAGTCCCTGCTCAACATCAAAGATGCGGGATGTCAGGTAGGGGGCCGAGGGGCGATACGCCTGTTCTGCGTGCATCAGAAAGACTTTGGACATGTCGGTATAGCAGTACTCGGCTATCTTTCCGGGATAGTCTGCAAGGCGGGGCAAAACTGCTTCTGTAGTACCGCCAGTACCTGCACCAATCTCAAGCAAGCGGAGCCGCGCTTCGGGATCGGCAGCAAGGCGTGCTGCAACGAATTCCGCAACCGCATCACCCAGCACGGCATTGAAGTAGTTGCCGATGGGGTTGTCTTTGTATATCTTCTCCACTAACTCCAGCGAGGCATTGGGAAACATTACGCTGGTCGCGGGGCGTGTGCCCCGTAGAATATCGGGCAGCGCGCGTACCGTCACGTCGAGGATTCTGACCTGTGCGGCCAGACTGGGAAGGGTCAGCCAACTGTCCTTGCGCTCGTCCCATTCTCTCCAAAGCTCTTCCCGCTGGATACTCTCGCCATTTACGATCCGCCAGCGGCCGCCGGCCAACTCTACCAGGCCGACCCCGGATAGAAGTGATTGACTGTGCTGCAGCCAGCGCTCAAGGACGGGACTCAGCTGGAGTGCCTGCTCCCCCTCGCCGAGCAAGCCCACCTCTCTCAACTGTGCCGCAAGCAGGCGGGCCAGCAATCCATCGAGGTCGCGTGCCGCCTCATCCACAGAGTCAGCGACGTATTTTTCGTCGGGGCTCTTTTGCGTTCGTCTGGTCAACTCCAGTTCGCCGCGAGGCGCTCGCTCGTCTGCACTGGCCACCCACTCGCGCATTTCTCCCAGATATGCCAGCATTTCCGGCCGCGTAAACTTGACCGCCGCCAACTGATCGACGGCGCCGTTCAGAAGTTGCGCGAGCGCCTCCATCCCTTCCGGCGCCTCAAGTGAGCCGATGCCAAGCTGCGCCATCCGCTCTCGGTATTCCGCGGCAGCTACAATACCCGCCCCGCCCCAATATCCCCAGTTGACTACCTTCACTGCACACGGCAACTTCTGCGCCAGATATTGCGCGAAAGCGTCCTTAAAGGTGCATCCGGCCGCGTAGTTGCTCTGCCCGCCCGCTTTCACGAAGCTTTGCAACGATGAGAAGAACAGTACCCAATCCAGTGATTCCGCACTAAAGACGCGAGCGAGTTGCACACTGACATCTACTTTGGAGGAAAGGCATGCCCGGAAGCGGTCTTCCGTCATCTCGGCCAGACTCTTGTCCATGAGGGTGATCGCGGCATGTACTACGCCGCGAATTTCCCCGAACTGCTCTCTGATCGTTCTGCGTGCGTGCTCCAGAGCTTCCCCATCACTGGCATCTGCTTGTATGTACACCGGTGGCGGTCCAAACGTCTCGAAGCGTCTGATCTTGTCTTCGATTTCCGCATTCTGCTCACGCCGACCGATCCAAATGATTTGGGCGCGATATTGCTTAATCAGATATTCGCTGAATACTTCTCCAAGTCCGCCTGCCCCGCCGATGATGACATAGACGCCACCTTGCCGGTACGACGTCGTTTCACGCGCATGAGGCTGGCAGACCATTAACTGCCGACGGTACCACTCATTTCCGCGATAGACCCAGGCATCACCCCGCGGGTCCGGCGGTAGACGCAGCACAGCACCCAGCAACTCCAATCCAACCTCAACTTCTTCAGAGAAGTCGACCAGGCGGATCTTCCACTGCTCATATTCCTTCGCCAGGGACCCTATCAATCCATGTATGCTGGCATGCGCCGGGGCGATTTGTTCGCCGGTTCCTACCATCTGCGTCTGCCGACTGACCATGGTCCAGCCCAGACGCCGATCCCCGTACCCCAGTATCAACATCGCCTTGATTAGGCGGAACAGCGCCATCACGCCTGTTTCCTGCGCCCGCAATAGCCCGTCCCAATCGGTATCATCGAATTCGACGGAGGGCGCCAGCCATACCACGTGGGAGATATTGCCCAGGGAAGAGATCGAGTTGCGAAGAGCCTCGATCGTGGGCGGCGGAACGACTTCCAATTCGTGCGCCTGAGGAAAGAAATGCTTCCACCGCTGGCGCTGCACCGGAGTGCCTCCGACGATCAGGACTGATTCATCGCCGGCTGGCCAGGTTGTGACCAGCGATGGATTCATCGCCTCCCACTGCGGGGCCAGCAATACCATTTCAGAAGAAGTGCTTTCAGGAGCCAACACGGTGCGCCGTTGTTCCGCCTCATGCCTTGGGGACTGTAACTTCGTTATCTCTTTCGCAGTGGAGGCAGCCTTCCAACCAGCACCATCACCCAGGAGACGCAGCGCCAAGCCACGCAGACTCACACACACCCGGCCTGTGTCTTCGCAGAGATCGATGTCCAGCCGCTGCATTCCGTCTTGTCGTTTTTGGGCGGATTCGCGCACGTAAGCCCAGCACTGTGCCGGAAGCTTATGCAGAATACACAAGCTGTCCAGTGCAAAGGGTACTGCCGCTTTGTTTTCGCCATTCTGTTCAATCCCCAGACGCAAGCCGATCGAAGACTGCAGCGCACTGTCCGCTACGCTTGGGTGCAGGAAAAGACTGTCTCCACGCATCACCGCGGTTTCAGGCTGTTCGAGTTTAGCAAGCACATATGGCCGTCCGGCGTTGTCCTGGCCCAGATTCACGGCCGTCAAGCCGCGCTGGCTCGGCCCATACTCGATGCCCAAAGAGCCAAAGGCCTGGTAGCATTTGTCGACTTCAATGTTCTTTCCGCATCCGCCGCGAAGTTGCTCCAAATCGACACTGCGGAGCCTATCGTTACCGGTTACCGGTAGAGCACGCCCTTGAGCGTGCACGATCTCATCATTCTTGTCATCGCTGTAGATTTCGAATTCGATGACTCCGTTTTCCGCTGCACTCAGCGCGATGTGCACTTCCAGCGGACTGGTTACCACGATGGGTCGCAGCCACACGACATCTCTCAGTTCGACGCCGCCGTCTTCTCCGAATTCTGTAGATCTGAGGACGGCGGCATGCGCCATCTCCAGGCAGCAGACTGCCGGCAAGACTTTTTGGCCGCATACTACGTGATCGCGTAAATAGAATTCCTCACCGGTAAACCGGGTGCTGAACCGCTGCTCCACCAGGCTGGACGTATTGCGCCCCAGGAGCGGATGGAGAACGCCGGCATCCGTCAGTTGGTCACCGCGATACTGGGTCAACCAGCGCGCAACATCAGGTTTGGGAAGACGGCCGGCTTTCATTTCGGATAGCAAATAGGGTATGAAGTCAGTCACGGAATCATCTCCAAAAGAACTTCTTCGGTCCGCTGGGCCGCTTGAGAAATCTCAAGTTCGCCAGTCAATACCTGGTCAAGGACATCATCAAGCGCTCGGCTGTCGATTGGTGCTTGTCGCGGCAAATGAACCGGCACTGTAGCCACCGCGTTCTGACGCATCCAATAGCGTTCCTGGGCAAACGGATACGAAGGTAAACTGAGGCGCCGCGGCCTAATTTCCGAATGCCGGTATAGCCCGCTCCAGTCCAGCGGCAATCCTCTCACCCAATATTCCAGGCACTTCCCGTACTTGCCTTTTTCGAGCCAGTTCTCGATCACGGTTTCAAGGTCTTCATCCGCGGCAAAAACCGAGGCAGTTTCGCCGTTCCGCTTCAGTTCCCCGTAGTAACATCCGTCGATCCGGAGCTTTTCGAGATTGCCTTGCAGGCACGCGGAAAGCTTGCTTTCAAGTTGCTGGAGCGACGTTACGGTGAATGCCAGGCGATGCTCCATCGCTTCTCGCCCGACCTGCAGCGTGAACGCCAAGCATGCAAGATCGGCATCCGTAAAAGGACGTGCGATCAACCATTCATGCAGGAGATGCACTTGCTTTCGAAGTTGCTCCTGGGTTCTTGCTGAAAGTACAACGATCGTGGGGCGTTCCGGCGCAAAGGCGGCCTCGGTGCGAGATTCGGCCGGTTGAGCCATGCGGTATTCCTCTACGATGACATGCGCGTTCGCACCTCCGGCCCCGAACGAGGAGATACCAGCGAGCAATGGCGCCTCCGATAGGCGACCGTCGATTTCGATGACACAACGCTTCCATTCGCCGACACTCTGCTGAACCCGGAATGGAATACTGCCAAAGTCGATATGGGGATTGAGCGCTTCTGCATGCAGCGATGGGGCCAAAGTCTGGTGTTTCATCTGCATCAGTACCTTGGTCAGGCCAGCAATGCCCGCAGCGCTTTCCAGATGACCAATATTGGACTTAACCGACCCTATCGCGCAGCAGTGTTCAGTGCCTGTGGATTGGCTACTCGTAAGGGCAGGACTCTGCACAAAGGCACGACACAAGCCCTCGACCTCAATTGGATCGCCCAGTTCCGTGCCGGTGCCATGCGCCTCAATGTATCCGATTGCACGCGGATCCACACCGGCTCTGCGGATAGCTTCGCGAATCACTTCGCTTTGTGCGGCTGGATTCGGGACCGTATAGCCGTTAGTCTTGCCGCCTGCATTAATTACGGTTGCTTTGATAACGCAATAGATGTGGTCCCCATCGGTAATGGCGCGTTGCAAAGGCTTAAGCAGGACTGCTCCCACTCCCTCGCCATCGACAAATCCGTCGGCATCGGCTCCGAAGGCCCTGCAGCGATTACCGCTGCTCAGCATGGTCATTTCCGAGAGGTTCAGGAATTGAATCGGATCGATGATGAGGCTGACGCCTCCGGCAACAGCCACCTCACATTCACCATTGCGTATGGCTTCCACTGCGAGATGGAGGGCAGTCAACGAGGAGGAACAAGCGGTATCAACCGCCATGCTGGGGCCCTGGAAATCGAACAGATACGAAACGCGGTTGGCGATTGACCACTGAGTGACATTCGGCGCGTAGGTGCCGTTCATCACCCCGACATAGACTCCGACTTTACGGTTGGCGCAGATGTTGCGTGCCGTATAACCGGCGTCTTCGATGCAGGCATATGCCTCCTGCAAAAAGAGGCGCTCTTGAGGATCCATGCGCTCGGCTTCCGTCGGAGACAGACGGAAAAAGAGCGGATCGAATTTGTCGATGCCATCGAGAAATCCACCCCACCTGCTGTACATCCGACCGGCAACACCTTTCTCTTTCTCGTAATAGTGTCTCCAGTCCCAGCGTTCCGGTGGGATCTCGGTAATGCAGTTACGGCCGTTCTTCAAGTTATTCCAAAACTCATCGATATTGGCAGCCTGCGGGTAGCGGCCGGCAAGGCCCACGATTGCCACCTGGACTTCCTGTTGCTGCCGCGAGGCTCCGTTGCCGAATCCGAAGCGGCCAGAGAAGGCTCTCGAACTTGGCAGTTTGCGCGATGCGGGTAAGTTTCCTGCCCTAGCGAAATGGGCCTGACTTTCGGATGCAGGTTTTTCAGACTCACCATCCAACCCCAACCAACGGCGGACATCGGAAGTACGTTGTTGGACCAGATAACCAGCCAGAGATGCCAGCGTTCGATGATCGAAGAAGACCGTGCTCGATATCCCAGGGAATATTCCAGCCAACTCGTTTCGCAGTTTCAGCACGAAAATTGAATCGATGCCATATTTCTCCAGTTGTTCGTTCTCATCGAGTTGTTCGGGCGAGAGGTCGATGGCAGCTGACATGACGCGCTTCAGGGCTGCAATAGCACCTACGCGCAAGAAGCCATCTTCCGGCCGAGCGATGTTCGCTTTCTTGCCCGGACTCTCCAAGGCATCTACCGGCAAAATTTTCTCCAAGGTAGTGGGCGTTGCCGTCTGCGAAAGTTCGCGAAGAGAGAATCCGCGAACGCTGACACACACGCGGCCCGACTCATCAGCAATCTTCAGGTTGAACTTCCGAACCGTTGGATCCGCATTACTCGCAACGGGTGTGGCGTACGCCCAGCAACGTTCAGGCAGTCTGTCACAAATCTGGATCGAATCGAGAGCAAAGGGGACGAAAAGTTGGACAGGGCTTCCGTCAACGTCTGGCGGCATCAAACCCAAAGCTGCTTGCAATGCGCTGTCGACGATGCTCGGATGCAAAATGTACTGCGAGTCGCACGAAAGGGAAGACTCGGGTAAATGAATGCCGGCTAGCACGAAAGGAGAACTATTGCCGTCCATTCCGCGAGAGATGCTATCGAGCCCTCGGTAGGCTGGCCCATATTCAATTCCAGCAGTTTTGAATTTTTCATAACACTCTGCACTCTCGAAGGTCAAGACACAATCGGCCTTCAACGCAGGAAGATCCAAGACACCAAGATTGTCGGGACCATTGCCATCGGCCAGGTTCGCAGCACGGCCCTGCGCATAGATAATCTCTTCGTCTCCGCTTCCGGCATAAATTTCGAAACCGATGTCACCAACTTCTGCTCCCCCCAAACGGATGTGAAGAACTTTTTCACCGTTCACTTCGACCGGCTGCAGCCAGAGAATATCCTTGAGCTCGGTTTTGCTTCCATCCAGTGGATCGGAGGATGCCACCATTGCCGCGCAAGCCATTTCCAGACAACACACCGCCGGCAACAGCTTTCGACCAGCCACCACGTGATCCTTCACGTGGACGTCTTCGTCTTTCAGAGTTGTGCTGAATCGCTGTTCCAAAAGGGTCGAGGTGTTGCGGTGCAAGAGCGGATGAAGCGCCGGAAGACTTCCATTGTTGCCGAGAGCTAACGGACGCGTCTCCACCCAGTATTTTTCCCGAAGGAATGGATAAGTCGGCAGACTAAGTCGGCGCGGTTTATTCGCTTGGTCAGCGTACAGCTTCTTCCACTCGAAGGAGAGCCCCTGTACCCACAGTTCCAACAGTTCCCCATATGTACCTACTGCTGCCTGGTCTTTCAGCTCTAACTGCATGTCCTCTTCGGCACGGAGGCTATTTCCTATGTCCCGCCGAAGTTGGCCGCAATGGAATTCCTCAATCCCTTCGACCGTGTCTTTTGCCGCGAGATATGCGGAGAGTTTCTCCTGCGTCTCATGAATGGAGCCAGCAGTAAAGGCGATGCGGCTATCCATCGCATCGCGCCCAACCTGCAAGGTATAGGCTATATCTCGGAGATCGGTGTCAGAGTAACTACCGTGCGCGATATGTTCCTGAAGTTGCTGGGCCTGTTCCCGTAGTCGGTTGGCAGTTTTTGCGGAAAGCACCATTACATATCGGCTTCCGTTGGACGGCTCATGGCCGGTTGCTTCATCTGAGTATTCTTCGATGACCACATGAGCGTTAACGCCGCCAAATCCGAAAGAGGAGACGCCGGCTACGCGGGGAATTTCCCGGCCCTCTGCATCGGTCCGTGCGAGCCAGGGTTGCGTCTGCTGAACGAAAAAGAACGGGCTGTTTTCCAACTGAATATAGGGATTCTGTTCTTGGCAGTGGAGGCTTCGTGCCAAAGTCTTGTGCTTCAACTGAAGCAGTACCTTTATTACTCCGACCACTCCGGCAGCCAGTTCCAGGTGACCGACATTGGTCTTGACTGAACCGATTCCACAGTACCCAGCCGGCAAGTTGCTCCGAGAAAGGCCGAATTCCTCGAAGAGGTCAGCGAATGCACTTTTCAGTCCATTAATCTCAATTGGATCTCCCAGTGGAGTTCCCGTGCCGTGTGCCTCGATATAGGTCACGGTTCGAGGATCGATTCCGGCAATGCTGTACGCCGCCTTGACTACATCGGCCTGCAGCTTGGGGTTCGGTGAGGTGAGCGAGGTCGCGTGTCCGCCGTGATTCACCGCGCTGCCCGTGATGATGCCGTAAATGTGGTCTCCATCGCGTTTAGCGGCGCTAACAGGTTTGAGAAAGAGGACACCTACACCCTCCCCGCGCACGTAGCCATTCGCATCTTTCGAAAAGGTCTTGCATCGCCCGTCTTTACTCAGCATTCCTGCTTTGCTGAAGGCGATCTGCAGCCATGGTGTGATGATGGTATTCACACCGCCGGCTAACGCCATATCGCACTCCCCCCCCTGAATGGCACGCACAGCACGATGGATGGCTACCAGTGAACTGGAGCAGGCCGTCTCAATCGGTTCGCTCGGTCCGTGCCAGTTCAGCCAATTGCTGAGCCGGTTGGGCACCAGAGAAGCAACTACGCCGATCGGAGAGAAGCCTTCAGGAGCTGCATTCGCCCGCGTTAACAGTTCGATGAAATCGCTGGCGCTCGTTCCGGCAAAGATCCCCGTTTTGCTTCCGGACAAGGTCTGCGCGGAGTATCCCGCGTCTTCAATAGCTTTCCAACCGTAAGTCATGAAGAGGCGTTGCCGCGGATCCATGGCTGCAGCTTCTTTAGGCGAGATCCCAAAGAAGAGCGGATCGAATTCATCGACGCCATCAATGAAGCCGCCCCATTTGGCCAAGGTACGCTCGAACTCGGTTTGCGGATCGCCGTATATCGCGCGCCAATCCCACCGCTGAGGTGGAATCTCTTGAATGCTGTCGGTTCCCCACTTGAGGTTTTCCCAGAAGTCTTCAAGTGTATTCGCACCGGGGAAGCGGCCGCTCATACCGACGATCGCTACCGGTTCCGGCGGGTGGACCGCGCCAGCATTCCTGGCGGACGTAGTTCTGTTTTGGAGACGTCGTGCTTGGCTGGAGGGGGACTGCAGTGATGCCCGCGGAGCTGTTTCTGGCGCCGGGGTGTTGACTATCGCCGGTGCAGACGCAGGAGCGTTCAGGAAATAGCGGTGGATCGCGTCAAGGTGCTCCCGCAAAAGGTATCCGGTGAAATCTATGACGGTGGTGTATTCGAAGAAGACCGGCGGACTGACATCGATACCGCACGCCTTTCTGAGGTGGCTGCTCAATGCCGTGAGGCCGATCGAATCGAGTCCGAATTCACTTAACTCAGCCTCCACGTCAATGTCCTGAACGTTGATCTTCAGTTGTCTGGAGATTTCGTGGACCAAAAGCCGCTCAACTTTTGTCTGCAACTCTTCGGCGCCAGCCTCTGCCAAAGGCACCGGGGGAGGCGCGACCATCGGAGCATGCACAGCCGGACTTCTGACCTCCGCTATAGCATGCGCAGCGGCGGGCAGTTCGATTTGAAACTTTGTGGGATATTCGTTTAACAGATAGCCGGCAAACGCACGGATCGTGGTGTATTCAAAGAAAAGAGCGGGGCTGGTGGCGATTTTGTATTCCTGGTTCAAGCGAGTGCTAAGCGTGGTAAGGCCGATCGAATCGATGCCGAACTCGCTCAGCTCAGCCTCAACATCAATCTCTGATGCCTTAATCTTGAGCTGCTTGGAGATACCGTCGACTAATTCCCGCTCGATTATTTGCTTCAAATCATTTTCAGTGGGTGCTGCGGTAATCGTTATTTGTCTCATCGTCGCCGGGGCTGTGCCGAATGCGAAATCGGTAGCAGGGGGCATGGAGCGGAGACCGGCATCAGCCGATTTGTCGCTGGACATACTCTTCTGCGGACTGGAGCTGGGCCGCGCCATTCGAAGAGAAAGTCCGATAAAGCTGGCACAAACCTGACCGGAGTCATTGCACAGGTGCAGATCGAGTTTCTGCGTTCCATGTTGTACGGAGCATTCCCTGACATAGACACGGCAATGATCCGGCAGCTTGCGGAAGAGACGCAGCCGGTCGAGGGCAAATGGGATTGAGGGCTGACGCGCTCCAGCAGCTTCATCCACAAGCATGAAGCCTACTGTGGCCTGCAGCGCGCTGTCAGCTATACTGGGATGCAACTCGAACTGGTGTCTCGTGCCGCTTAGCGTACCGGGCAGTTCGAGCGTCCCCAGCACATAGCGTCCGGCAGAGTCCTCTCCCGTGCGCAGACTCGACAGGCCGCGGTGCGAGGGCCCATAGTGGAGGCCGATCGCTTCAAACGTTGCGTAGCATTTCTCTCTATCGAAATATTGCCGGTAAGCTGTTTCGAGCGAGGCGAGGTCGAATTGAGCCTCAGATGCGGACGAAGCGTTTTCACCGAGGGGCGCGATCCGGCCTTGGGCATGTACAAGCTTTTGCCCATCGTCTCCGTTTGTGTAGACGCGGAAGAAAACATCACCGCCATCGCCTTTGTCCAGTCCGATGTGCACTTCACGACTGCCAGCCACATCGATTGGCTGAAGCCACACCACATCCTTGATCTCGATTCCCGTTCCGTGATTGCCTTTAGAGGATGCTGTGAATGCGGCACGAGCCATCTCGAGATAACAAACACCGGGTAGCACTTTCTTGCCTTGGACCACGTGATCGGCAAGAAAGAATTCCATACCCGTAAATGCAGTAGTGAACCGCAACTCGTCCAGACTGGATGTATTCTTCTCTAGCAAAGGATGCGTAGCGGCAACGGACTCCCGGTGGGTAACAACGCCGGAACCTTCATCGAGCCAGTGCGTCTCGCGCGCAAAGGAATACGCGGGAAGACTCATGCGCCGGCACTTTCCGATTCGTCCCACATAGAGACGTGACCAATCGACAGAGGCGCCGCTTGTCCAGAGGTTCAGCAACGGGGCGCATTCGCCGCCTATGGCCTTATCGATGGCAACTTGTAGCGCTTCCCCCGATGTCTCAGCGAGGGTCGCATCCTTTCTGCGCTTCACCTCTCCGCAGATCAGCCCATCGCCGGCACCGTCAGGGAAGGCCGAGAGCTTTGTTTTCAGTTCCCCAATCGAGGCCGCGCTAAATGCCAGGCGGCTTGTCCAGCAATCCCGTCCGACTTGCAGGGTGTAGGCAATGTGCTTAAGGTCAACATCGGAGTACGGATGTCTGGCGAGATGGTCTCTGAGGCACACCACCTGCCCGCGCAGGCGTTCCCGATTCCTGGCGGAGAGCACGATCAACGATGGCAGGATATCGGATTGAGGAGGATCACATTCCGCACTTTGATCTTCTACATACTCTTCCAGTACGACATGCGCATTGACTCCCCCAAAACCGAACGAGGAGACACCTGCCACGCGAGGCAGTTCACGGCCTTGAGCATCGCACTTAGCCGGCCACGGCTGCGCTTGCTGGACAATATAGAAAGGACTGTTTTCCAGTTGTATGTAGGGATTGATTTGTTCGCAGTGCAAGCTTTTGACAAGCTTGCGGTGCTTCATCTGCAGCAATACTTTGATTACTCCGGCAATTCCAGCCGCTACTTCCAAGTGCCCGATGTTCGTCTTGACCGATCCCAGCCCGCACTGAGCCGGTGCCAAGTCAACCGATGCCGGTGGCATCTCGCGGCTCATCTCGGCAAAGGCGTTCTTTAGCCCGTTGATCTCAACGGGGTCCCCCAACGGTGTCCCCGTACCGTGGGCTTCAATATAGGTAACTCTGCCGGGATGGATGCCAGCAGCATGAAACGCTGCCTTGATAACCTCGGCTTGTGCTTTCGGGTTGGGAGCTGTCAGTGAATTCGCACGTCCGCCGTGATTTTCCGCAGTGCCCAGGACTACTGCGTAGATATGATCGCCATCCCGTTTCGCGGCAGAGAGTTTCTTCAGAAAAACCATTCCCGCGCCTTCCCCGCGCACATATCCGTTTGCGTCGCTGGAGAAGGTCTTGCAATGGCCGTCCTTGCTGAGCATTCCGGCCTTGTTGAAGCTGATCTGTATCCAGGGCAATAGGATGGCGTTAACGCCACCAGCCAGCGCCATCTCGCACTCGCTGCTCCGAATCGATTGCACGGCTCGGTGGATGGCAACCAGCGAACTGGAGCAGGCCGTTTCAATCGGCTCACTCGGTCCGTGCCAGTTAAGCCAGTAACTCAGTCGGTTTGGACCGACCGAGGCCACCCGTCCGGTGGAGGTGTACGCCTCGGACGGAATATTTGAGGCTACAATCATTTCGGTGTAGCCGGTGTTGGTAACCCCCACAAAGATTCCCGCACGACTTCCTGACAAACTCTGCGCAGAATATCCGGCATCTTCCATTGCCATCCATCCACAGGTCATCAAAAGCCGCTGCGATGGATCCATCAGCTCTGCTTCCTGCGGCGAGATCCCGAAGAAAAGCGGATCGAACCGGCTTATGCTATCGATGAATCCGCCCCACTTGATATTTGTGCGATTCGGTCCCTGGAATGGGTCTCCGTAAATGGCGCGCCAATCCCATCGGTCGGGGGGGATCTCGCGGATGCTTTCGGTTCCTTGCTCAAGGTTTTGCCAGAAGGTATCGAGATCATTGGCGCCGGGAAGATAGCCACTAACGCCGACAATGGCGATAGGTTCCCCCGCAGGGCGCTCAACTTCTCTGGGAGCGCGGCGCATGGCTATCTGCCGTCCGAAAGCCCTCGTTGTACCGTCGTGTCCGCGCATATCCGCCGAGGCTGGAACGGTAATGGGCGACGGTTTGAAGGTGCTCGGAGTAAGTCTCGACTTCAAGACTCCGCCGTGTTCCGTCAATAGATATTCCACAAAGGCAAGCACAGTTGTATGTTCGAAGAAAATCGCAGGACTTACGGTTACCCCGCAGGCTTCGTGCAATCGTGCGCTTAAGCTCGAGAGGCTTATCGAGTCAAATCCGAGATCGCTGAATTCGGCTTCGACATCGACATCGCTAAGTTGAAGCCTTAGTTGAGCTCCAATCTCCTCGATCACAACGTCCCGCACTTTCTTTCGCAACAGTCCGGGTTCAAGGCTGTCCGTCATTGAACCAACTTCATTTTCTACCGTGAGCAAGGAAGAACACTTAAGGCTGCGGTCATCTGCCGGTTGCAGCGAGATGCCTGCATACTGCGCCAGGCTCAGCTTTTCGCCGGCCAACAATAGGCTCCGCGAGTTGCCGTTCTGCCAGACCGCGTAAAACGCCTTCAAACCGTCTTCGCTGGCCAGCCGTTCCATTCCCTGCCGACGCATTACTGCGTAGGTGGCATCATCGACCTTCATACCGCCTTCTGCCCACAGCGGCCAGCCAATCGCGAGTGCCTGTCCACGCCGCTGCTGCAACTTCACCAGTGCATTGCGGTGGGAGGCAAACTGGTCAAGAAAAGCATTCGCAAAGGCATAGTCGCATTGCCCTACATTTCCGATGGCACCTGCAACTGAGGAGAACAGAACAAAAAGGTCGAGATCCAGGTTGCGAGTCGCGTAATCGAGGTTCAATGCCCCGGCGATCTTAGGAGCTGCGACTATTTGCAGGTCGTCCAGATTCTTCTTGATGATGAAGCCATCACGCAGCACTCCGGCGCAGTGCAGAACACCGGTTAAGTGGTCGTGGTCTCGAATCACGGCTTCGATGCATTCGGTGAGCGCACGCCTGTCGGTCACATCGCAGCGACGGTACTCGATCCGCGCATCCGAGCCGGCAGGTGCAAGCGTCTCCAGTCGACGGCTTGCGGTTTCGTCCAAATCCGACCTGCCCAGCAGGATCAGGTGAGGGGCTATCGCGCAACGGACAATTTCGGCTGCAAAAATCATGCCCAGAGATCCTGCACCCCCGGTTAGCAGATACACACCCTCATCTCTCCACGGAGAGACCGCGTTTGATCTGTCGAAGCTGCCGAGCATCACTTCCCTCAGACCGGCGACCTCGCGACATTCGGATAGATAGCGGATTTCCCGATCGTCTTTCGCGCAGCTGGCGTTTTCTCTGCATGCCAACGCCAGCCTGGCAATGCTGGCTTCAGGAGGCACCATGATCACCTGTCCACGGAGTTTGGGATTCTCCCGGCTAGCGGTTTTGAACATTCCACTCAGTGCGACAAGGAAAGCTGCAGGAGCCGTGCCGCTCGTCAGAACCTGAAAGAGCACAGGTTTCTGCGGCCGGCCCTTCAGGACGGACTGTATGCAATCAAGGACCTGCTTGCCGGCCTCAACCAAAGCGGGGGCCAATAGTTCTTCGGCGTTGTCCATCTCCGGCAGGACAGACCATTTCACTTCAGAACAATGAATTTTGAGTTCGTTAAGGCTTGCCCCGAAGCCCGGTGAAAGGAATCCCCATCGATCGCCATACACGCTATCATCGGAAACGCTCACCGTAGCCAACGGCTTCGCCTCCCAACGTTGTTCCATCAGGAGAAGGTGTGCAGGCAGGGGACCATAGGGATCCGAAGCTTCAGACCTTTCACTTTCGCGGGTTGCCCGCAACGACAGCCCTTGCAGAATTGCGCATATCTGACCGGCGTCATCACAGATTTGAAGATCAAGTCTTTGCGAGGTCTCCGCGAACTTTGTTTCTCCACTTCTGGCAAAGACCCAGCAGGACTGCGGAATAGTGCGCATAATACGAATGCTTTTCAGGGCAAAAGGTATGAACGGACGACTGACAATCGGACTCGTCTCCGTCAGCCGGAATCCGAGAGATGCCTGCAAAGCGCTATCGGCAATGCTTGGATGCAGGCGGAACTTATGGGCTCCGGCGCGGAGTGCCTCTGGCAACGCCACGTGCGCGAGCACATACGCTTGATCGCCTTGGTTTCCAATCCACAGATTCTGCAGTCCGCGGTGGGAGGAGCCGTAGTGAATTCCCATTGATGCAAAAATTTCGTAACATTGCGGCGCGG
Organism: Occallatibacter sp.; assembly: GCA_049518535.1. Lineage (GTDB taxonomy): Bacteria > Acidobacteriota > Terriglobia > Terriglobales > Acidobacteriaceae > Telmatobacter. Next base: position 146,085 of record JBEKRS010000004.1, read on the forward strand.
CAATCTGCTTTTCGCAACCGGCTTTCAGAGCGGCTAAATCGATGGCACGCGCAGTCACCCCCGCGTCGGCGGACGTCTGAATTAGCGACCGTCCGCGGGCGTGGATAACTTCATCTCCGTGATTCCCTTTGTAGACTTCGAATTCGACTTCGGTTCCGTCACCAGCCGACAGCGCAATGTTTACTTCTGTCGTGCTGTCAACCTCGATCGGCTGCATCCAGACGATGTCACTCAACTCAACAGGAGTTTCGTCGTCAGCGTCTAAGGAGGCCAACAACGCCGCCCGGGCCATCTCCAGGTAGCAAACCGCAGGCAGTACCTTACGTCCGGCAATGACATGATCCTTCAAATAGAATTCGCTGCCAGTGAAACGGCTGGTGAAACGCTGCTCGACCAGGGTGGAAGTATTGCGATGCAGAAGTGGATGCATTGCCCGAGAGACGTTGTCACTGGCCTCCTCACACCCCATATCGGGCCAGTATTGCTCGTGCGCAAACGGATAGGTTGGCAGACTGATGCGGCGGCACACATCCTGTTCTCCGCGGTATAGTTTCGACCAGTTGAACGAGATTCCTCGGACCCACGCTTCCAAGAGCTTTCCGTACTTCCCTTTGGCAACCCAGCTTTCCATTGCGGTCTGTAAATCTTCATCGCTGGTGAACAGGGCAGCGGTCCCGTGATTGTGCCGTACGTCTCCGCGATAGAAGTTCTCGATTTCACCGCTCTCGGCTTTGCCCGCAGCGTAGGCTGAGAGCTTTATGCACAATTCATCGATCGTTTCAGCTGTAAAGGCCAAGCGGCTCTCCATCGCATCCCGCCCTACTTGTAATGTGTACGCGATGTGCTTTATGGCACCATCTGAGAACTTGCTTGCTGCGAGGAACGATTCCAGTTCACGGGCCTTTTCCCGCAGACGTTCTTCGTTTTTCGCCGAGAGCACAATCATGCGTGGCGACAGGCAGATTGATTCTCCAATTTCGCCTCCCGTTTTCTCTGTGTACTCCTCGACGATCATGTGAGCATTTGCCCCGCCAGCACCGAAAGCAGAGATGCCGGCCATGAGCGGCACCTGTTTTTTCGTCCCCTCCGTGGAGGCGACTGTCGGACGGCGCCAAGTCTCGGCGTGCCGCTGTACGCGAAACGAAGTGCGTCCGAAGTCAATATAGGGGTTGAGTTCGGCCGAATGCAGACTAGGGAACAGGACCTGGTGCTGCATTTGAAGGAGAACTTTGGTCAGTCCCGCAATTCCGGCTGCGCTTTCCAGATGACCGATGTTCGATTTAACGGATCCTATCGCACAGGGCAGGTCATCAATAGAGCGTCCGGCGAACGCTTGCGTAAGACCATCGATTTCGACAGGATCGCCCAGTGCAGTTCCCGTACCGTGCGCCTCGATGTAGCTGACCTCGCCAGGATGCACATCTCCGGAGTGCAGTGCGGCTTTGATCAGGTCACGTTGCGCAGCCGGGTTCGGAACGGTGTAGCCATTAGTTTTTCCACAATGGTTGATGCTTGTCGCGCGAATGATGCCGTAGATGTGATCCCGGTCTTGCACCGCATCCGCCAATGGTTTGAGCAGCGCAGCCCCAACGCCTTCTCCCGGAACAAACCCGTTTCCGCCGGCTCCGAAACTCTCGCATTTTCCGTGGGTCGAGAGCATCCGTTGCGAAGCGAGATAAACATAGCTGGATGGATGGAGGTAGAGGTTCACACCACCGGCGATGGCCATGGCGCACTCCCCGCGTATCAGGTGCTCACAGGCTTCGTGTATTGCGGTCAGAGAAGCGGCACACATGGTATCGATCGGCATGCTGGGTCCGTGCAGATCCAGCAGATAGGACACACGGTTGGCCACCGAGCTGAAACTGGTGCGCAAAGGCAGATACCGCTTTGCCGTTTGGAGCTCGGGGGTATAGAGCTCGTAACCTGTCTTGGTGATTCCCACGAAGACGCCTACTTGTCCCTGATACAGGCGCGCGATGCTCTCGCGGCTATAGCCGGCATCTTCCAACGCCGTACAACAGGTTTCGAGGAATACTCTCTCCTGGGGATCCATGGTGATGGCTTCATGCGGCGAGATATGGAAGAAGCCCGGATCGAAACCGGTGCAATCTGTTATGAATCCGCCCCATTTTCCGAAAGATTTTCCTTCTCGAATGGCAGCTTCCACATCCGGCTCATAAAACCCTTCCAGCGACCAACGATCCTCGGGAATCTCGGTAATGCAGTCCTTCCCGTCACGCAGATTGTTGTAGAACTCCCCAAGAGTGGCAGCGCCCGGATATCGGCCTGCCAGGCCGATGATGGCTATTCTTCTGTCCTGTCCGTTGGAATGTCTGCGTGAACTTTCGGGAACCTGAATGCCCGGTTGAATTCCGCCAACTCCAGGACCAGTTACCTGCGTAAGCAATGCTCTTTTTGCTGCTTCCAGGCCGGTCCACGTCACACACTCCCCTTGGAATTGTTCAAGCAGAGAGCCGGACAATTGCCTGAGGTTGGAATACTCATAAAACACAGCTTTCGAGAGATTTGGGAAGGCCAGCGATAGCTTGTCGTTCAGTTGTACGACAGTAATCGAGTCAATGCCGTACTCGTCAAATGACTGATCAGGATCGATGGCTTCGCGGTCGAGCTTTGTCACTGAACTGAATACACCAATAAGATTGTGCAGAACCCGGGTGACAAGCAGATCGTCTGTAACGGCGGCGTACGAGCGCGCCATTCCTTCTGGAGCACCAGCATCGCGCAGGTTCTCGCGCTCGGTTCGAGAGGAATCGTCGGAGTAGGTTGCTCCCAACGTTCGATCAGGCGTTTTGATCCAGTAAGATTGTCCCTGGAACGGATAAGTTGGTAATCCTGTCTGCCGACATGCTGGACGAGAGGGCGCGCCGCAAATGGCCTGCATTTTGACCCAGTCCAATGGTGCGCCATTCGCCCATAGCTGCAGCAGGTCATTGCACTCACCATTCTGCTGGTAGCTTCGCATGCTTTCGGCGATAGCTTCTGCGAGAGCATGACCGGCTTTGCCGCCGTTTGCATGATGGGTACTCGCATTATTGTTTCCTTCGAAGCGGCCCGTCCCGGGGGCCGAATTCCATTTGCCGCCGGCATAATCCGAGAAGCTGTTGCGCATGTCTTCGGCTGAGTTAGCGACAAATGCGATTCGGCAACTCATCGCCTCCCGGCCAGTCTGCAGAGTGCGCGCTATAGCAATGAACTCTTTGTCGGTAACAGGATGTCTATCGAGGAAAGAGACCCACGCCGCCGCGTACATCTTGAGAGCCTGCTCTGTCTTTGCAGACAGCACGACCAACTGCGGCGACTCGGACGTCTGGCAAGAGGACGGAACCGCGTCACTGTCCGTGCCGAGATACTCTTCGATCACCAAGTGCGCATTGGTTCCTCCGGAACCGAAGTTGCTCACGCCCACTCGGCACGGCTGATTGCCGGAATCAGGCCACGGGGCAGTGGTGGCCGCAACATAAAGTCCTGTGCCGGTCAAGTCTATTTCCGGATTGAGCCGGGTGAAATTCAGCGATGCCGGAATCATTTGATTTTTGACCGCAAGAAGCGCCTTCAGCGCTCCGGCAATTCCAGAAGCCGCCTCCATGTGACCCAGGTTGGTCTTCAGCGAACCGATGCCGCAGCGCACCGATTCTTTGGCGTCTGCGGCGGAGGCCGCCTTTGCCATCTTGATCGCCTGCACCTCGATGGGATCGCCCAGGGGAGTTCCGGTCCCATGTGTCTCCAGGTATTCCACCGATGCCATCGGTACGCCGGCATCTTCGTAGGCACATCGCAGCAATTCGCTTTGAGCCCGGGCATTGGGAACAGTAACTCCTGCGGAGCGGCCGCCATGATTGATGGCGCATCCTTTCAACAAACCGTAGATGAAGTCACCGTCCCGTTGCGCACTCCTTGCCGGCTTCAGCAGAAACACTACCGCACCTTCGGCCCGGACGTAGCCATTTGCAGCAGCGTCAAAGGTTTTGCACATGCCATCTTTCGAGAGCATTCCGGCGCGGTAGTAATCGACAGCGAGTGCAGGATCGCACATGATGTTGATCCCCGCGACCAGCGCCTGATCGCAAACTCCGCTGCGCAGCGCCTGCATCGCTTCGTAAACAGCAACCAGCGAACTTGAGCAAGCGGTATCGATGTGAATGCTCGGCCCGTGGAAGTCATAGAAGTACGAGAGCCGATTGGGAAGCAGCGACATCGCGGTGGCCAGTACCGCATGGCCATCCATCTCCACGCCCAGACGGTTAAGTAGCGTGCGATAGTCCGACCCGCTGGCACCAACGAATACACCGGTCCTTGATCCGGCAAGGGTTGAGGACGCGTATCCCGCATCTTCCAGACACTGCCAGCCCAGTTCGAGCAGAATCCTCTGCTGCGGATCCATGATCTCCGCTTCATTTGGCAGGATGCGGAAGAACTCGGCATCAAAGCGCGCGACGTCCTGCAAATAGGCACCACGATCGATGCCGCAATGACGGCCGCAAGGGTCAATATCGGGGGGCCATTGCCAACGGCCAGCAGGGAGCACGCTAACGACGTCCCGTTCTTCGATTAGCGCTTTCCAGAATGCTTCGTGCGAATCAATCCCGTTCGGTAACCGGCAGGCGATCCCAATCACGGCGATATCGCGCGAACTCAGAGAGTTTGGAGAGGGGATGTGGCTCGACTTCCCGGCGCCAGGCTCTGCACGCCCTGGTGTCGCAGGGCTATCTGCGCCACTGACTTCACTCCGTGCAGAATCACTTGAGATGATCTCGACCATCGCGTCGGCAATCTCCCGGCAGGTAATGTTTTCGAAAAAGAATAATGCCGATACAGAAACTCCAAAAGCGTTCCGGAAAGTTCCTGTGAGTTCCAGCACGTCCGCAGAACCAATGCCCATTTCGAGCAATGGCTGATCGATGTCGATCTTGCATTCGGCGCTCGAATGTGTGACTTCCTTGATGACCTCTACGACTTTTAGCAGGATCGAATCCACGCTAACGGAGACGTCTGTTCCCGGCGTTGCTGCAATACGGGCCGCCTGCAAGTGCAGCGGTTGGCGGGCGAATGCCTTCAGCGCCGGTTCTTCGATGGCATTTTCGTACTCTTTCTCACGAGCATCTACACGTTGTTCGTTCGCCACAGCGCGTTACCTCATTTCTTCTATGCACAGCCCTGGATCTGCTGCACTCTTTGCCCCAACAGGGCTGCCGCTTCTTCCATTAACGTGGTTCCGATTCGAGCGACGTCCCGTTCCTGCCAATGTTCTAAACTTGATCCTTTTACCCACTGGTTGAAGGCGCCGATGGCCGGGCCGCAGTGGATCTGATAGTTGACCTTTTCGTCTTCAATTCCGCAAAGCGCAGCCCGAGTGGAGTTTCCGAAGTACCACTTGAAGATGGCGGCCATTCGTTTCTTCGGGGTGCTCTCGATGTCGCGCACCTTTTCCGGAGAAATCCGGTGATAGTACTCTCGAGTTTCGTTCCAGACCTCGGTAAACGACCGTCGGAAAAAGCGATCCTGGATTTGGCTTTGGGTTTTGGAGTCAATCTCTTCGATGGCGTTGTGGCTGAGATACAGCTGATAGAGCTTCGCTGCGCGCGAGGGAAATAAGAGGCCTCGCTTGACCACCTGAACCTGAGACCCCATCTCGAACATGTCTCCGGCCGGAGCGTAAGCGGTGTCCTGCACGTTAAGATCTTGCAGAATGTCTTTGACCACCGTACTGGTGCCGGCCTCGATCGTGCATTGGTTAATGGAGCCGGTGAGCAGAAAGTCTGCGCCCATAATGAATGCCGCGGCAGCCGCATGGGGGGTGCCGATTCCTCCGGCGGCTCCGACGCGAATTCGCTTGGCGTAGCCGTATTGCGTCATCATTCCGTCACGCAAGATGAGCATTGCAGGCAGCAGGACTAAGGCGACGCCTTGGTCGGTGTGACCTCCCGAGTCGGCCTCGACGCAGATATCGTCGGCCATGGGAATCTGCTGGCCCAACTCCGCCTCTTCGGGACTCAAGCACCGCTCATCAATCAGTTCCTTGACGAGGTGCGCCGGCGCGGGTTGCATGAATGCTCCAGCAACCTCGGGACGCGATACCTTGGCGAGAGTACGGCGGGCTGGCTCGATCCTTCCACTAGCTCCGCGACGTAATCCTAACAACCGCCAGCGGACCAATCCTTTAGTTATCCCCATGTAGCCCGATGCTTCGATGTTACGAACGTTATGTTTCAGGTACAGGTCAATTAACCGCGCTTCGAGCTCAGGCGCTTCGATGTTGGCCAGAAGGTTCATTCCGTATGCGCCGCTCATGGCGAGTTCCGCCTTGATGTAGCCGATTGCCGCTTCTACTTCCTGGGAATCCAAACCGCCTGTTCCGAAAAACCCCATCAACCCCGCTCGTCCCAAGGCAACCACCATTTCCTTCGAGGCGATACCCTTGTACATTCCTCCACCGAGATAGGCGTAACGCAGGCCATAATCGGCCTTGAACTCTTCACATCCCAGCGAGTCTGGCCGTATCGCAGACATCATGTGCATCCTCATTTGCGTTGCCGGAGGCTACTATTGCAGCCGTGCGGCGTGTTTCGGAGTAAGTTTCATTCTCACGACTGAGCAGGTGTTGAGAATAGCCGAGCTATTCCTGCTCCGGTCGCGATGTTTCTCGGAGACTCTCACAACATTGGAATGCGATATTCTCTGAATCGCGTTTCCACACAGCTCGGGCGTTGCGATCCCAGGCTTTGCGCTTTTGGCCAAACGAAAAGCACGGCACCGCTACCCAGAAGTTGGAGAGCAAACCTTAGTTTGCGGAAGCCACTGCGATTGCCCCAGCATTTTCCGCGGGCGCGGCAGCATTTCGCCGGGCGATCAGCTTCCGAGTTTCAGCAAGTGGAAACGCCAATACGCGGATGTCGTGCAGGAAGTGTACCGCCATTGCGATCCATAGCGAGCCGAACATCACGAAGAGGAGACAAGAGATAATGCCGGTAAGAAATACGTTCAATGCAGCGGCGGGCCGGTGAGCATAGCGCAGCCCGTCAAGCACACAGGATACGACCACGAGTAGGGCCAGTGGCGCCGCTGGCCACCACAGCAGACAGGCAAAGAAGACGAATCCGCGGTAGATCAGCTCTTCACAGACCGAAGTGATTGAGTTTGCCACCCACCAAGCCTTTTCTGTCGTGTTTTCGGGAGTTATGTGAACCACATATTCCAGTCGCCGAGCAACTTCCGCTCTGATAGGAGCTCCCAAAAGTGACAGGAGGATCGGAGACAACATATATAGGACGAAAAGAGCAAGCAGTACAAAGATGCAGGACTTGCCGAGTAACGGCCAAGCCATAAACACCGACATGTTGATCGAGCGCAGGCCCAACTGAGCAAGGGGAACCTTAGCAAAATACGTTGCAGTTATGATTGCCAGGGTAACAATCCAAGTCCGCACAAAGGCCGCGCGATAGAGGCGCAGACGCGCGTTCCTGACGGTACCAAGCGACGCCATAAATGTTTTGTATCCCGCGGCTTCGGCCAAGGGTTCAGCAACTGCGAGGAAGACGAATACCAGGACTGAAAATAATTTGATCATTTCTTTGGTCTCCTTGATTGAAAGTGTTTCTGCTGCCTTCCGCAGTTGTTGAGGGTTAAGTCCTGCCGATCTTGGCGTCGGCCATGCGGAAACGCGCGGCGCCGACGAGGAAACCGACTGTGCCAAAGCCAAACAGCAGCAGGCACGCAAAGCCGTTGTCTAGAATTCCCTTGCCTTCGAAGATGACCGATTGATAGGCTTTCAATGCCCAGAACAGAGGTGAGAAGCGAGCCACCATTCCCGAACTGGAATGGAGATCAATAGGCACAAATGCACCGCTCAATCCGCCCAGGACCATAGAGCCTATGTTCCCGATGATTCCTATTTGGTCTATTGTCCGGCAGAGTGCAACGAGAGCCATTCCAATGCCCAGAGTTGCCCACGAAAGAAATCCCGTAAGGATCGCGATGGTGAAAAGTGATCCGGATATATGCAGGTGGAACGCCAGGATCCCCACGCACCAGACTATCGAGAGCTGACACATCGATAGAACAAACACGGGCCCACACTTTCCCAAGATGATTTCGAACGGTAGAGCCGGTGAGGCACGCAAGCGTTCCCAGGTATTCCAGTGGTGCTCTCTGAAGAACGACCCGCCGAGAATAGTCGTGCTGGTGAATGAAAATAGCACCGCCATACCGGGCACGGACTGCTCAGCACCGTTTGCATTTGAATACCCCTTCATACGAAGAACGGCGAGTGCCATCGGCGTCAGCGCAGTGATCATGAGGACAGGCAGCATAACGAGCACAAAGAATTGTCCGGGATCAGCCTTCATTCGACGCGATTCGTTTAGCCAGAATGCGATAATTCTCCCCACTGAATTATTGAAGGACCGCATTGATTTCCTCCTCTTCCAGATCAGTGTTTTTCCGGCCGGTAATCCGCAGAAAAGCAGTTTCCAAGCTGGGCTGGTGAAACTCAACGGACCGTAAACGAGAGGCCTCGATTCCTAAGTTAGTAATGATTCCGGCCAGGTCCCTCCCGGGATGGCGTACGGGAATCACGACGCGGCTGAGAATCTGGCCTTCGTCGTTACCCTGATCTCCTATCTTCGCGAACTCACTAAGATTTGTAGGTATCTCACCCTCAAATGCGAGTTCGACCGACGGCGCGGCGTGGAGATTGATGATCGAATAGCTATCTCCTCTGGCTACGATGCGCCCTTCATGCAGAATCGCCACCGATGCTCCCAGGGTTTCCACTTCCGGGAAGTAATGGGTGGCATAAACTACGGCGCTGCCTTCGGCTGCAAAACGCCGCACCTCGTCAAGGAGCTTCTGCCGGCTCTGGATGTCAGCACCTACCGTGGGCTCGTCCAGCAGCAGGACGGAAGGGCGGTGCAACATGGCAACCGCAGTGTGCAGGCGGCGACGCTGTCCTCCAGAAAGGGTCTCGACCGGATTGTGAAGAAAGTCGGTCAGACCAAGAGAATCCGCTACTTCCTCGATTCGACGCTTGCGGCTCTGCGATCGCAAGGCCACCAGGCGACCGAAGAAATCAAGATTCTGCCAGCCAGTGAGGATCGGATAGAGCCCGATCTCTTGGGCTACGAGTCCGAGGTGGGTGTGAGAGGCGTGGGGATCTTTGAGGGCATCGACTCCGCAAATCGTCACACAGCCTTCATCTGCGCTTCGCAGTCCGGCCACGATGGAGGTCAGAGTGGATTTACCGGCTCCGTTTACGCCAATGAGTCCGACAATTTCTCCAGGCGCAACTGTTAGATCGACCCCTTTCAAAACCTCGTGGTTGTTGTATGACTTCTTTAGTCCTTTAATACTCAGCATGTTCTTCATCCTTTCTGAGCAATAACGGCACGGGCGAAGAAATGTCGCTGGTAGAGAGAACCGTCGCTTGGCGGGCGAGCGAAGCATTTCCGTTCCACGATTGGCACGTCGCCAGACGACTGGCGATGTGTGAAGCTATGAGTTCGACGGGCGTTGTGCCGATCGCACCGGTCGGTCCACTGGTTAGTTCGGTCCACAGACGTGAGGGCCGAACGATGATCACATGCCACGGTCGCTGCTTTGCAGCATGTCTCGCCAGTCCTTCGATCGCCATCTTTGCCGAAACGTAGTGTGGCCACAGAACTGGGGGCTCCTCGACTGCTTCGGAGGAAAGCACCACCAATGTTGCCCCGTCTTTCAGCCTGCTTGCGCAAGCGGCAAGGGGAGCCCAAACAAGCCGTACGGCGCGCTCCAGATAGCGAAGGCTCGGGTTGATTGTGGAAAGATGAAAAGGCAGTGACGGAATCACCGGAGCCGCTGCCAGAATCAGTCCGTCGATCGCAATCGCTTGGGCATCCAGCGCCGCGTATAGTGCAGCACCATCGGCCGCATCGCATGCCACGGAGAGAATCCGATGTCCGTTCTGCCCCGCGTCGTGTCGCATTTCAGTAACTCGCTCGAGCGACCTTCGGTGAACCACCAGAACCGTGGCTCCCAACTGCACCAGCGCAAGAGTGATGGCTCGTCCCAGTCCGCGGCTGCCTCCAATCACCACCATAAATTTGTTGACTAACTCATCCGATGGCGATAAGTGCCGGGCGACCGATTCACAGGTTGCCTGCGGTGCACGCTGCCGTAGGAGGCTTTCAACTGTGATATCTGCAGCCCATTCTGAGAGCAATACCCGCGCCTCTATCGTAACTAGACCGGTTCGCCGGTGAAAGGACGGTGGTTCAACCCGATAGAGAGAATGAGCTGAATCTGCGCATGTTGGAGATGCCGCGATGCGATTGAGGCGGACAACGACCTGCCCCAGCAGGGCGTCCCGGCCCGGAGTGTGCATGCCGGTCCAATAGCTTGCCCAGGACAAGACGCTGACGATATGGAAGGGCATGCTTTCCCCGCCAATCTGTTCCAGCAATGTGCGCATGCGGCAGACATCAACGCCGTATGATCCATGTTCCAGACCTAAAATCGGCAGCGTCCCCGCATCCAGTGTGCGTGCTTTGGACCGCCAGGGATCTCGCAAATCAGCATGTAGCAGATCAGCAGTCCAAGTCTGGCCTGAAGTTCGGCTGTCCACAACTGAGACACGTTTCGCGCAAATAGCCGAAAGGACAACCATGTCTCCTAGAAGAAGCCTGACCGCGGTTTTCTGCTCCTCAGCCTCGACCTGGATTTTGTACGCTGTTGCCGGCAAGACGGGATGATGAAAGTCCAACCGCAACTCCTGGAATTGCGCGAGCGCGGATGCGTCCAGCCGGGTCAGGCAGGCAATTGCCGCGAGTACACCATGAACCACAGGCTGACCAAAGGGAGTAGTTCGACTGTATCTCGAATTGAGATGCAACGGGTTCCTGTCGCCGCAGGCTGCGGCAAACTGTGCAACATGGCTCTTCCTAATGACAACGCCGCTGTTCACCAATCACGCTCCAGGAGCAGAATCCTGCACGGCTGCGACAAGGTCTCCAAGAGGCTTTCCGACCAACAGCAGACCTTCGGGAAGTTCACAGCCAAACTCTCGTTCAATAGCGTGGACGAGACGGATGTGAGCGAGGGAATCCCATCCACGAACATCGTCGGGGAGAGTATCTTCACCCCGAGGGGGCTCCATGCCCACCACGGACGCGAACAACTCTGAGATACGATTCATCGCGTTTTCTTTCATGACGCCATCTCCTGGATGAAAGAGCTGCTTTGCGGAAAACCGGAGAGCAGGTCGAATTCAAAGGCCACAGCGTCATCGAGCGGTTTGCCATGTGGCGTGAAACCCAGTTCTAGATAAAGTCCTTCGACCAGACGATTTCGATCGGTTGGTCGATAGATGCCGAGCAGCGATGCACAGCCGCGCTGGGCTGCCCACTTTGCGGTTTCGGCGACCAGCATTCGCTCCGCCGTTCTGCCGATGACACGGCAGCTCAATAGGAGCGTGTCGATTAGCGCATTGTTTCCCTGCGCAAACGCCAGGCAAAAGCCGACGATGCCATGGTCGGCGAAGCGATCCCGCAAGGACAGCGTGAGTGCCAGCACCGAAGGGTCGTGCATGAGGCGCTCCAGGTCTGATTGGGTGCGCCTTCGGACGGTCAGATTGAACTGATTTGTTTTTGCGATCAGTTGCGCGGCCCGTGGCAACGAGTTCTGGTTAAGGGGCCGGATCTCAGCACACATCCCAAGGCTCTGAAGAAACTCATTCAGGCTTGACACTTGTCCTGCGAGTTCGGCGGCCTGCTGCAATCCCTTATATGAGTGTCCGCGTAAGCCATCATCGCGCGAATGTTGGACGACAAACAGACCGGGCGCCGAAGCTAATGCTTCGGGATATGCGGCAGGCGACCGGGGCATTTCGACAACCTGCACTTCCGGCAGGGCCCAGGCGACCTCTGCCCGCTCGGCCGGATTGTCATCAACGAACATCAGGCTGGAAAGGCCCAGATGAAGCCGTCGAGAAATCTCTAACACCTGCTCCGACTTTCGCTGCCAGCCGGCAACGATGCATGCGAAATCTTCACGCTGCAAAACCATACGCGGATTGTGCTTCAACACCTCTTCGACCAACGCGGGGTCGTTCTTGCTTGCAACGGCGAGCGCCACTCCCCGCTTCCGAAGGCCACGCAGGTAGTGCTGGAAGGATGTAAATGATTCCCCGAGCGGTCCATTGCCAATGGCAATGCCATCGACGCCGTCTTCTCCCAGGATTCCGCCCCAAAGCGTATTGTCCAGATCCAGGATTACGCAGCGTGTAGTCAGGCCGCAGTCGGCGGCGATCGCGCCCGCGATGAGAGCCGCAAGATGGGGCAGAGCATCCAGAGAACAAGGCATGCGTGTGCTGTGCCAGTATCTTGGGGAGTTCCAGTTGCGCAAACCTACGATGGAAGCGGCCGCCGCGGCATCGACAAACACCACGCGTCCTGCTGCACTCTTCGACAGCTGTGTATTAATTCGTGCGACAGCCGCAGAAATCGACGACTCCACCCCGCTTGCGGCTAGACCGAACGAATCGACCGCCGGGGGGACAAATCCAATTTGCACCACTCGTGCACCAGCGGCAATAGCGGCTTCCCACAATCCAGTCCACCGACTTACAGCCTCTCGCACCGCCTCCTCCGTCGACTCACCCGAATTGAGTCGGAGATCGTGCCAGGTACCGGCGAGCACCAGATACTCCGGCATAGTGCGAAATCCGCGACGGTCATCGAGCAGCAACTGCTCCAGCTGGCCAAATGGCGTCTCGATCACCTCCATAGAAAGACGATGCCTTGCGGACGCGAGAGGAAGAAGAGGTATAAGCAGATCGGTGGTAAAGGTCGCGAGCACTGCGGCGCTAACTTGGCGCTGCGGCTGGGCGCTACGATTGAGGACCATCGACTTGCTCAAGTCATGCCACACCCCATAGCCCGCATATGGGTCGACTGACCACGCCGATTCAGCGCGATCCGACACATTCATCTCTGGATCCTTGCGCGTTTCGCCCAGTGCGCCCGGCCGGTTTCCGTCATGATCGCTCAGATTCGTCACAATACACGCCATTACGCTCTCCTTTGTGAAACTTCCAAATCGATCAGGTTACGTCCCTCAAACTCCGCCACGCGCCGCAGTGCGGCACCCAGCATCGCAACTGGCCGCGACGTTCCTTTGCCTGCACGCAGCTTTGCGTGCAACAGGAGCACGGGAACCTTTCGCCATTCTGCGATCGCTTCTTGCCAATGAAGACGAACTTCGTCTCCTCCTATTTCGGCATCATGCTCCAGAGCACCGACGGCAAGTTCCCTCTGCCGCAATGCCTGCCACAGATCATCGGCCTGCTCATATGCAGATTCATTTCCCCCTTCGGTCTCGAAATAGTCGGCCAGTGCAAGGCATGCAGCTGAACCTTCCAGCCGGTGGGATGGCAGAGGAGTTTTCCAGATTTGCGTATGTTGCGGAGCTCTCTCCAGCCACCGATAGCGCGCTCCGCCGACCAGTTCGTCCGTCCCTGCGATCGATAGCTCCCGCAAATGAAACACCTCGCTGATCGGTGGCAAGGCACGCGCGTGCTCGATGAGGGTCGCAGATTCGACGTGCACGCGAATCGGGCTCTGCGGTCCTTCTGGTGTCATCATGGCCATCGGTTCGTCAACAAAGAGGTCCTTGGCATCTTCTTGAAGGACAAACCAGTGCGGGGCATGCCATCTCCGGAACCCACGCTGCCAGGGCAAATTCCATACGTCTCCGGCGACGATTACGGCCCCTTCTGAATGCATTTCTGCTATCAGTGCATGGCGGGCGTCATTCCATTCATTAGTTCCTGTCATCCGCAGTCCCAGACTCGGCAACCACGGAAACGGAGAATGCTCAAACAACCAGTAGCGTTCCCTCCGTTGGAGAGCGAGAACTGGACCACCCGCGACCAGCAGCCGCCACCAGTGCTTCTGGCGACGCGCATGCCATACACCGATCGCCGCCGTAAAACATGTGAGGCGCTCTCCCCAAATATCGGAAGCCAAGCTTGGCACACCTGGTTGCGTCTCCTCGTTGGGCAACATCACACTCAGCGCATTATCGATTTCATATGTCATTGGGGGCTCGCTAGCTCTGCCGTTTTATATCCCTTATCTTTTGTTTTGGTAACAATTACGATGCGGCACGAATACGACGGCAACTGGCTCTAACCGAGTGCTTAAATCTCGTTGTACTTCGCGCACAATATCCACGCGCCACGCCCGTTTCGCACCCTTTGGTTTCATGGCCACACGGGATTATTCTGCGATTGCTTTCGTGGGCCAATCTTCGGAATCGCGTCTGGCGCGAATGCGGCTTCTTGGCTTTTGCAGTCGAACATTTAGGGAGAGAATGGTTCTGGTGACTCAAGAATAAGCCGATGCGCATTACGATAGCGTAAAAACTCTTGCATTGTGACGTTTGTCGCGATAACGGGTGATGACTCTCGCATCTGGGCACATTAATTATCAACTGTTAATGACTGTGCCGAGCAGTTGTTCCGAATGGCGCAACACGAATCGCGCCTTTCATTTTGCCAAGCGTTTAGTCGCAATCATCGGGCGGAAGCAACATACCTTTTTCCAGATGACGGATCACATGTGCATAGGAAGCAGCGTACGGGTCGTGGGTGACCATCACGATTGTTTTTTCAAAGTCTTCATTTAGCCGCTTCAGAATTTCCAGAACTTCGGTAGCTGAGTGGCTATCGAGATCGCCGGTTGGCTCGTCCGCCAGCAACAAAGTTGGATCGCTGACGATAGCTCGGGCTATGGCGACTCGTTGTTCCTGTCCACCAGAAAGCTGTTTGGGCAGATGACCAACCCGATCTTCAAGGCCAACCAGCCGGAGTGCCGTCATAACGTGATCGCGACGTTGTTGTGCCGTGAGCTTTGTCAACAGCAGAGGCAACTCCACGTTCTCAAACGCTGTGAGCACGGGAATTAGATTGAACGTCTGAAACACGTAGCCGATGTGTTCGTTGCGCCATCGAGCAGTCTGCGCGTCATTGAAGCGGAAAATGTTCTCTCCTTGTACGAGCAGTTCACCGGCAGTCGGGCGATCGATAGCTGCAATCATATTGAGCAGCGTTGTTTTTCCCGATCCTGAGGGGCCCATCAGAGCAACAAACGCGCCTTTTGCAATGTTAATCGAAACGTCGTCGAGCGCGATCACCTCAAAGGTATCGCGTTTGAATATCTTACTGACTCCGCGCACCTGCACGACTTTGGTCTGTGCGGCTACGTCGATTTGCTCAATAGTGCTCATGATTGCCCCTTAATTTTGATCTTATCTCCGTCCTTTAAACCTGGCGGTGCCGAGGTAACTACATTCTCTCCGCCGACTAACCCGGAAACCAGCGCTCCGTCGGCACGCTGACTTAAAATTTGAATTTCGCGAGCGATTGCCTTGCCATTAAACGCGATCAAAACAATCTTTTTGCCATCGTGCTCGCGAATGGCCGTCGACGGTACAAACACGCCGGCGGGTTCGTTGGCATTTTTCGTCTGCTCGCTCGCCAGGAACTTCACTGTCGCGTTCATTTCCGGCCGCAACTGAATGTCGGGGTATTTGTCGGGATTCAGCACCTGCACCTTGATCTGCACAGTAGCCTTCTGTCGATTGGCCTCGGGTGAAATTTGTACGATGGCCCCGTCATACGTCCGGTCCGGATATGCGTCGGTAGTTACTATACCTTTCTGCGATGGGCCAAGCCGCGCAAAATCGGCTTGCGCAATATCAAGTTCTACCTGAAGATCATTCAGATCGGCGAGCGATACGACTGATCCCTGCGGCCCGCCAGCGGCGGCACTGGCAAACTGCGCCGTTATCAGTTCTCCTTTTTCTGCTGTGCGGTCAAGAATTGTGCCTGTGACCGGAGCGTGGATCACCGTGGCATCGAGTTGTGACTCGGCATAGTCCGCCGCACCCTGGGCTTGGGCGAGCGCGCCTTTTGCGCGGGCAATCTCTTCAGGGCGGAAGCCGATTTTCGTGAGCTCGAACGCTTTTTGTAATGCGTTTACACGCTGCTGATCGGCTTCGAACTTGGCCGTCGTATCGTCAAGCTGCTGCCGCGAAACCACGCCGCCACTAGCGAGTTCCCTGATGCGATCGAGCGTCAGTTTGTCGTTGTCCAGCGAGGCGCGACTTTCGTCGAGATTGTGATGAGCCTGCTCGATTTCTTCCGGCCGTGAACCGTGCTGTAATTCTTCAAGATAAGCGCGTGCATTCTCAACCGCACCTTTGGCTTGTTCGAACAATGCGCGGAATTCTTCGTCTTCCAGGCGCACCAGGACTTGACCTTCCTTGACCTTGTCGCCTTTCTCAACTCCGATCCAGGCAAGACGCCCCGTTACCTTCGAATTCACGTTGATTGTGTGATGAGCAACGATGTAGCCGGTAGCGGAAAGCACGGTCGCACCAGCGTCGGTTCTGTTGGTTTCTGCGGACGCACGCATGACCTCAACCTCCGGGGTGCTGGAGGAAAATGCACGGTACGTCAAGACGGACAAACCCAGCAGCGCGACAAGTGCGACGCCACCGACAATGTATCGCCGGGCCCAAGACGGGGGATCCCCGCCATTGCCAACGCGCTGCGATCGGTCGATACTTAGGCTCTTCAGATCTTCGTGTTTTGTGTCAATCGTCATAAGAGGTATTCAGGTTCAAGTTACGACTCAGCTTCAATAGCTGCTTAGGGTCCTTGCGTGGCCATACCGGCACTACCCGCGCAACCCCTTCAGGATGTCCTGCCGCGCAGCCTGCCATGCAGGAGCGAGCCCGCCAACAAATCCCATGATTAATGCGAATAGGATTGCATTGAGGGCCACATTGGGAGTGAGGCGTAAAGCAAACACCACTTCGCTGAAAGTCATGGCATTGGATGTGCCAGTTTGCATTCCGTTGAACGGTAGCATAAGCAAAATGCCCGCGAGCGCGCCCAAAAGAGCCAGCAGCAGAGATTCGATCACGAATGAAGTCAGAATCGCAGGCCGCGAAAATCCGATCACACGCAATGTGGCGATTTCGCGCCCGCGATACGCCACCGCGGCGTACATCGTATTCATGGCGGCGAAGATCGATCCGATCGCCATGATAATCGCGACCACAGTGCCGATGATGCGGATCGGAGTGCCGGAACTGGTCTGCTTCGCGTAGTAGTCGGTCTCCAGCAAGCCGTCGAGCTTGAGGCGCTGATCGTCGCTGACCCGTTTGGTGAGTGCGTCGGCAGTGAGGGGATCTGTTGCGCGCAGGTATGCTGACGAAAACCCTCCCTGGCGATCAAAATCGGACGCCATTTGATTTACATCACCCCATATCTCCGATTCATAAGCTGATCCACTAGCATCAAAAACTCCCACGACTTTCCATGAACCTTTGCCGAACCCGATGGTGTTGCCGACATTGGTGCGAGAAAAGCGTTCGAGAATCGACCTGCTGACGACGACCTCGCGCTGGCCAGCTTGGAACCATCGCCCTTCTACTAACTTCACCCCGGGCTGATTCTTTGATCCCCCGGGCATTTGCCGCATTTCCAGGCCGTCAGGCATCATACCGCGCACGGTCACGTTCACCTCTCCGGTTCCGTCTTTGCGCGGAAGCACGATCACCACATTCCACTCGCCCGAGACCAACGGTTCGCCGCGACTGTCTTTAGTGATTCCTGGAAGAGTCTTGAGAGTGGGAAGAAGCGAGGCATCAAAGCCGCCGGTCAGCTCCGACTCTGAGCCTTTGCGAAGAACGAGGACGTTCAGCGGACTGCCGCTGCTGACGAAAGCGCGGTCGAGACCCGCGATAAGGGCCATCAAGAAGATTGCCGTCGTCACGGTGAGCGCGATGCCAAGAGCGGTCATGATGGTGAGTCCCTTGCGCAGAATCAAGTTACGGACGTTGTAGCTGATCGGTATCGTCATAGTTGGGCTCTCTTACCCTATGTGGCGCAGTGCGTCCACAATGTTCATATGCGAAGCCTTGTAAGCAGGCAAGAGGCCGCTCACGATTCCCAAGAGTAGAGCCACTGCTAACGACAGTGCGGCGGTAGGCATGGTGACATTCATATGGAGCGGGATACCCAGCCCGATGAACCTATGAGTTAGCGCCGCGATCAGAGGAATCGCAACCGCAATCCCCACCACTCCGCCAGCAAGGGCCAACGCCACAGCTTCGCCTACGAAGATCGAAAGCACGCGCTGGCGGGTAAAGCCGAGCGTCTTTAGCACCGCAACCTCGCGCGTGCGGCTGCGCACCGACATTGCCATCGTGTTTGCCGAGACAAGCATAATAGCGAACACAACCGCGCCGCAGATGCCAAGGATAAACGCCTTCACATTGCCGAGGGATGAGATGAATCCGATTTGAAACGCTTTTTGGCTCTCGCTCTTTGTGGGCAACGGCGAATTGCGAAACATATCATCAATTTGTTGTGATGCCGACGCGACACGGTCCGCCGAATCGACTTGCGCTTCATACCAACCCGCCTGGCCCTTGAACCAGGGGACCGCTTCTTCAAGGTATCTGGCGTTGAAATATAGAGCATTTTGCGGCGGGTCGTGGTGAGAGATGGCGCGAATCGTAAGATCGAGATCTACTGGGAAAATTGTGCCCTGTATATGAATTCGATCGCCGAGTTTCCAGCCGTACTTATCAGCCACACTGGCGTCGACGAGAGATCCGGCGCGGTCCTGTTGCCAGGCCTTGAGTTGGTCCGAAGGAACGATCTTGTCGGAAGCCACCTTCAGGTATTCGTCGGGATCTGTGGCCACGCGGGCGAAATTGTGCTCCGGACGATTATCAATATAGCGACCATCAAACCACGTCATCGGCACCACGGCATTTATGCCGGGTACGCTGCGAATCTTGTCGCGATAGTATGCGGGTAGAAAGAAAGCGAGCGAAACGCGGTCACGGACGATCAAACGCCGGTCCTCCTCGGGTGCAGCCTGATCGGCGTAGAACGAGTGCCAGATGGAGATCATCAGCGTAAGCAAAAGCAGAGAGAAGCTAATGCTGATCATAGTTAGCAGGCTGCGCCGTTTATTGCGAAATGTATTGCGAACCACGAAACTTCCGAGCGTCATGAAGTCACCCGATGTGGCGGAGCGCATCCGCAATGTTGATCTGTGATGCGTAATAAGAGGGCAGGCCGCACTGACTAGTCCAACCAACTCCGACGTAAGCATACCGAGCAGCCGTCTTCATGAACATTAATTCTCCATCTGCGGCGTCTTCTTTTACTTCGCGTGCTTCAGGATCATGCGCGGGAAGCATTAAAAAGAAGCTCTATTCAATGCATGACAGCGATAAATCCTGTGCTTCAGGAGAATTCCAGGCTCAGGCGCATTCTATGGCTAGAGCTGTCGAAGTGACTGGCCCAATCTGAAATTCCTCAACATCGACATAGATTGATTGAGAAATCAGATGTACAGAAACAACCAAGCAAGCTCGGTTCTTGATCTTTCTTATGATTCCAACAATTCCTGCAAAGGGCCCGTCCCTGATCTCCACTTTCTGCCCAACATGGAGATACCGTGTCGGTAAAGGCTTTTGCAAACATGTAAGTTTCTGGACGGCGACGAGTTCCGAATCAGGAACCAGACTGGGGCGCCCACCGAAACTCAAGATGCGTACGACTCCCGGCGTTGAACAGACCAAACCTCCGACACTTGCCCCTGGCGTCTGCACAAACACATATCCAGGGAATAGTGGCCAATCCAAGTTTTTTATGCGATCAGTCCACTTCCGAGGTGAATGATAGTGCGGTGCGAACACCTCATAACCCTTGTGTTCCAGGATTGAAGCGACACTCCGCTCTGATCGCGGAACTACTTGAGCCACAAACCATGCGCGTGTTGGCGACGAGAGCATTCTGAATACTTCCTTGTAGGCGGACTGCCGTCATAGCAAGTCACAGCTAGGACTACGCTCTTAGCTTGCGAGTGATTTCAGATTACGAAAGAGTGGATTCTTTGTAACGCGGTCATAATAGCATCGTTTTTTGAATGTCAAGCCAACATCAACCTTTAGTGGAAATAAGAGCTAATTCTCAATGCAGGTTCACTGTGCATCACTTTCCGTTAACAGTAACCTCTGCAAAACCTTACAATAGAGTTGTGACAAGGATCACATGTGCAAAACTTTGCAACAGCGTTGTGACGAGGATCACATATCAATGTTCAGAAAATAGGCCAGCGACGGTTATAGGGTCAGAACATTCGGACGAATCGTCTGTCAAGTGCTGATAAAGAACATGCACTTGCTCAGTGAGCAATCACTTGCACTGTTGACTATCTTCCTGTCGCTTCCGCTGCTACACGCCCGAGCGCCATGTCCGATCTCCCCAAAATGTAAAGCGTGGGAACACTAACGGGACCGATATGAACGTCACGGTCGAGCGCGCGATATTCAAGAAAATCGAACGCCGCATTCAATCGCACCTTTTCGAGCGCGGCAACGGCGGTCTGGAGACTACAGCGTCAGGACGTGTTTTGTAGCACATGCGGTTGAAGAGGCTGCGGAAAAACCTCTGCTTCCGGCCCGATTTCATTCTGGAGCCGTTTTTTCGCTCTTTGCGGTCTGTTTTGCCGCCGTTTCCTCGTTTCGTTCTGCCCCTGGAAACCGTTTTTCCG
>JBEKRS010000005.1:0-148053 GCA_049518535.1 Occallatibacter sp.
TAAATGCCATGCGCCGAGAGTTACTCGCGGGAAGTTACATCCAGGCGGATGAAACGCCGGTCGATGTACAAACGCACGATGGCAGCGGCACCAATCATCAGGCTTATCTGCTGCAGTATGGAACGCCGGGGGGCATGACCGTTTTTGATTTTCGGATGAGCCGCAAACGCAAAGGCCCACTGAACTTCCTCGGCAACTTCGAAGGACTTCTTCAGACGGATGGCTACGCCGCATACGATCGCGTGGGCGGCCCGAAGATGGTGCATGCGGCCTGCTGGAGCCACGCCAGAAGGTACTTCGTGGATGCGGTCAAACTTAATAAACAGGATGCCGGGTCCATCCGCGCAGTTGAACTGATCAACGAGTTATTCGCGATCGATGCTCAAGCGCAAAACGAAAAGATGAACCATGCCGCACGCCATGTTCTACGCCACGAGAAGGCTACGCCGCTGCTCGACGAAATCCGCACTCACATCCTCGGGATGAGCAAGTCGGTACTGCCGAGCAGCACTGCTGGCCAAGCCTGCAGATATACCCTTGCTATTTGGCAAAAGCTGATTCGCTTCCTCGATTATCCCGATCTGGAACTCAGTAATAACCTGGCGGAGAATTCCATGCGGCCTATCGCCCTCGGCAGAGGCAACTGGATCCATATCGGGAGCGAACCAGCCCGCCCCCGCGTGGCCGCTATCATCTCCGTGATCGAAAGTTGTAGACGTCTCAAAGTTCCGGTGCTTCAAAGCATCGCAGGCCTCACTCCCGGAGCCTGGGCCGCAAAAACGCCCACCATGCACTTGGTCTGACGCGTACGCTGAAGCTACCGCACCGATAGCAGAAGAGGTAGGTGGTTGTGCATCGAGGAGCGAGCGAAGCGTCAAAAGCGCCGGCAATGCCACGATTGGCTGTAAAACGACATCCATCCCACGGCATCGTTCTTCATCAAGCATCCAATCGGGAATCACAAGTTGGTAGCCGCTCGAAGGAGCTACCTGTACCTGACAGGGGCCAAATGACACGGACCTACGCACCACAGTTACAGTCTGGCCGAACAGTGGGTGATGCGGATAGTGAATCGTCAACGAAACATGGGTAGTGTGTGAGTGCCTTGCAGGAAGGTCCCTAATGCCACCTAGCAGGTGGATGATCTTCTCTCCATCTTCCAGTTCCTCGTAACTGGGTTCACCGCTGACTTCATGAAATCCGCGCTGTTTAAGATAAAGCAGCCAATGGTCAAGGTTATCCGTCTCAGACAAAACCTCCTGGGCAAGTTGAGATCAAACTTTCGGGGACTTGAGCAGCATTGCGCCTGCCTGTTAAAGTAAGGCTTCGCACATTCCGCCATTTCCACCGGCGATTCTCCAAACCTCTCTTCGAGTGTCGCTCGTCCATTGGGAATCTGCTCTCAGGGACCGGCAAGACTGAGAGAACCTTTCAGTCATCCGATCCCAATCCGAGCTCTTGATGGTGCCTTCTTCTGATTTGGCTTTCCTTTCGAAGTTGGACACTTCTAGTTGTTTCCGGACTTCTTCCACGATTTTGGGCAAGTGATTTATCAGATGCTCGCGAAGATTTTGACTATCTCTGAACTCGAAGTACAGCGTGTCTTTCTGTCGTTCCTTTTTATATGCATCGAGTACCTCTAGCTGATCGCGATTCGCGTCCCTCGGAACGTCAGCGGTAGAGAAGTACAACGCGACATGCTTGCCCGCCTTTCGAAACTCCTCAATTTCTTCGATGGTCCCGACTGCGCTGCTCCTGTGGGTGTGCCCAACTTGTAGCCAAAAATTCCAATGAGAATGTCTCCAGATTCGACAATTTGCTTGTGGAGGATAGCCTGCGGGCGGTCACCGGACGCCGGATATGCGTCGGATTCCCACCTCACCGGATTTAGCATGATGCCTGTGGTGGAGAAATGGGCGGCATTCCACTGGTGGATTGATTGTGTTACGACGTCGCGCTCTTCGCTCACGTCGGAGGGCGAAGCAATGAGGACGCTGAGAACAATGGCAGAGTGACGGGTAATTCTTCTCGGGATTTGTGCTTCCAAGGTGACTGGTTGCTTCTGCTTCACAACTACCTCCTTCGGAAATGCTTCATACTCACGCGCCATGATCTCCAGATCGCGCCGTGTATCAGCTATCACAGCAGACAGCCGCATCTCCGCTTCCTGTGCCATCACGTTGACGACAGCGCCCATCCCCGCTGTGAAAACGCCCTGTGGAGGTGACCCTTTTTGCGAACGGGCGTAGCCTTCGACTTTGTCGGCGATGAATGCGATGTCTGGGCGTGAGATATGGCCCTTGCGCTGCTTTATCAAGTCGACCCAGATTTGATAGAGGGCGCGCGCCATGCGCTCGACACCGTCAATCTGGGCTCGGCAGATAGAGACTTCGTGCTGACCGCTTCGCACACCGGATGTGCCTGAGAGCGCCGCATACTCTCTCGCCATCTCTTTTACCTTTTCACGCGTCTCCTTGGAGATGGATTCCATTTGCTTGTTGAACTTCAGTCGCGCGATTTGGTCAAGGTCTTCGTACATTGGGGAGCGTGCCGAGGATTTATTGTGGCGGCGCTGCCGCAATTGTAACGCGCGGCGCAGTATAAGTGGACGAAAGGCCGACTATTCCGAGAAGCGAGCATAGTTGGGGCTATGCTCACCTTCCGCAAGAATCATTCTCCCACTCATGGAAGGCTGCATGGGGCTTTTGACGCCAATCCTTCTTATTGCGGTCGGGAAGGGCAATACGGATATTCTCTTCAGAGAATTGAAGTAGTTCCCTTGAACACGCTCCAGTAAACTGGTGGATGGGAGCTGACGATGGCGGGGTTGTGGGCGAAGACGCGGACTACGCTGGAGATGATCAAGTGGGAGCACTCGATATTTGCGCTGCCGTTTGCGCTGACGGCGGTGCTCTTGGCAGCGAATGGGCTGCCGGGCTGGAGAACGCTGGGGTGGATTCTGGTGGCGATGGTGGCGGCGCGGTCGGCGGCGATGGCCTTCAACCGCTGGGCCGACGCGGAGTTGGACGGAGCGAATCCGCGCACGCGCACGCGCGCCATTCCTGCTGGGTTGCTGACGCGGGAGTTTGTGCTGGGCTTTACGCTGATGGCGGTGGCGGTGTTTGTGCTGGCCGCAGTGGAGTTGAATCGGCTCACGCTTTATCTGTCGCCGCTGGTGCTGGTGGTGCTGCTGGGCTATAGCTACATGAAGCGCGTTACGCGCTGGTCGCATTTGGGATTGGGGCTGGCGCTGGGGCTGGCTCCATCGGCGGCGTGGATTGCGGTGAGGGGCTCGCTGGACGCGCGGATCCTGGTGCTGACAGCGGCGGTGACGCTGTGGGCTGGCGGCTTCGACGTGCTTTATGCTTGTCAGGATTGCGAGCACGACCGCGATGCGGGGCTGCATAGCTTGCCTCAAGCGATGGGCATTGCGGCGGCATTTTGGGTTTCGCGGGCGATGCATCTGGCCATGCTGGGACTGCTGATTTGGTTCGGCGCGCTATTTCATTTTCTTGCGCTCGGCTGGATGGGGATTGCAGCCGTGGGGCTGCTGCTGGCCTATGAGCACTCGCTGGTTTCGCCGCGCGATCTGCGCCGACTGAATGCCGCGTTCTTCACCATGAACGGCGTGATTGCGATGGTTTTTCTGGGATTTGTGACGGCTGATTTGTGGATGCGGAGATAGATTCTGCGGCCGGTTCGTTTCTGGAAAGAAATCTTACGCCACAAAATATTTGGCCTGCGGATGATGGACGACGATGCAGTTGGTGCTCTGCTCGGGCTCTAGGTGAAAGCCTTCGGTAAGGCGCACGCCGATGTTCTCTTCGGGCTTGAGCAGGCGGAAGATCTTCGTCTGGTCCTCTAGGTTGGGGCAGGCCGGATAGCCGAAGGAGTAACGAGAGCCGCGATACTTTTGATGAAACAAGTCTGCTACGCGGGGTGAGTCTTGGCCGGCGATTCCGAGTGACTCACGCGCTTGCTTATGAGCTAACTCGGCCAATGCTTCGGCGGTTTCGACCGAGAGGCCGTGGAGATAAAGATACTTAGTAAAGTCGCCGGCTTCGAATAACTTCGCCGTCTGGCGGCTGGCTTCTTCGCCGATGGTGACGATGGAAAAGCCCACAACATCGCGCTGGGCTGGGCTACCCGTTGCCGCGTTCAGCGGCTCGAAGAAGTCGGCGATCGAGAGCCGTCTTCCCTGCGCCTGACGCGGGAAAGTTATGCGTTCGAGTTCGCGGTCTGCGTCGTCGGGATCGAATACGATCAGATCGTTGCCCTGGCTTGCACAGGGATAGAAGCCGATGATGGACTTGGGCTCGAACCAGCCCGCGGTCTTCACTTCCTCTTCGAGATCGAGAAGAACGGGGCGGTATTTTTCTTCGACCAGACGCAGATAATCGCCCTGCGCTGCGGTCTTCAGTTGCCACTGATTCTTGAAAAGCGCGGTTTCGTTGAGATAGGGGAAGATATCATCGAGTTTATAACTCTTGAAGACGCGTGCGCCCCAGTAGGCGGGCTTGGGTAGGGCCGCAACCCGCTCCACGACTGGCGAACGGCCTTCAGCGGTCAACTCCACCAAGGTCAACTCGGGCACATTCGCAGTGCTTTTGGCAAAGACCTTCACGGTGCGACCTTCTGCTTCCCTGCTCTCGCGCACTTCGACGTCTGCCGAGGTCAAGTCGGCCATTGCATGCAGTCCGGCGAAGGCGTCTTCGGCATAAAAAACTGGACCCGCGTATTCTTTGCGCAGGTCTTCTTCGACATACTTGCGAGTGAGCGCCGCGCCGCCGCAGATGACGGGGATGGTCATTCCCAGCCGTTCCAGATCTTGCAAGACATACTTCATTTCGAGGGTGGACTTGACCAACAGGCCGCTGAGGCCGATGGCGTCGGCGTTGATCTCGCGCGTGGCGGCGATGATAGCGTTGGATGGCTGCTTAATGCCCAGATTGACGACGCGATAACCGTTGTTGGAGAGGATGATGTCGACGAGATTCTTGCCGATGTCGTGCACATCGCCTTTGACCGTGGCTAGAACCATGGTTCCTTTGCCGCCGCCGTCGGATTTTTCCATCTTCGGTTCGAGGTATGCGACCGCAGCCTTCATTACAGCGGCTGAGTCGAGCACCGAAGGCAGCTGCATTTTGCGCGCGCCGAAGAGATCGCCAACAGTCTTCATGCCATCCAGGAGAACTGTGTTGATGAGATCGAGCGGCGAGTGATCTGTGAGCGCCGCTTCCAAAGCCTCTTCGAGCGATTGCTTGTGTTCACCGAGATCAATGGTCCTCTCGCCGCGAATGATGAGTTGCTTGAGCTTTTCGTCGACAGTGAGACTCTCGACGGCGTCCTCTTCTTCAGCCACCGAGCCCTTGCTGAGACTGGTGAAGTAGGCCATGTAGGCCTGGAGAGGTTCGCTGCCGGTTCCGTTGCTGTCTTGAAAAATCAGCTTGCGCGCGAGATCGACTTCTACTTCAGGAATTTTGTACAGCGGATAGATTTTGGAGTAATTGACGATTGCCGTGTCCAGACCGCGATCCACTGCTTCCTTGAGAAAGACGCTGTTGAGCACGCGGCGCGCATAGGCGTTTAGGCCGAAAGAGATATTGGAAACACCGAGCACGGTACGGCAGCGCGGCAATTCGAGCTTGATGCGACGCACGGCTTCGAGAGTCTCAATGGCGGCCGAGCGATAGTCCTCCTGTCCAGTGGAGATGGGTAAGGTGAGCGCGTCGAAGATCAGGTCCTCGGGACGCAAGCCGTATTTGTTGACAGCCAGATCGTGAATGCGATGGGCGATGGCCACTTTGCGGTCGGCGGTGAGTGCCATGCCCTGCTCGTCGATGGTGAGCGCGATGACCGCGGCTCCGTAGCGGCGAGCCATGGGCAGCACCTGGCTGGTGCGCTTCTCGCCATCTTCGAGGTTGATGGAGTTGATGATGGGCTTGCCGGGAATGCGCTTGAGCGCCTCCTCGATGACGTTGGCCTCGGTTGAGTCCACCATTATAGGTGCGGGGACGCGGCCAGCAATCTTTTCGAGCACCGCGTTCATGTAGGCCATCTCATCTTCGCCCACAATGGCGCAGCAGAGATCGAGCATCTGCGAGCCTTCGCCGACCAGTCGCTTGGCCATGCTTTGAATGCCGTCGTAGTCCTGGGTGCGCACCATGTTGCGGAAGATTTCAAGGCGCGTGGTGGTGTTCATCTCCTCGGCAATGATGATGGGCTGGGCGTCGGCTTCGAGGAGCAAGGCAGAGGTCGCGCTGGCCGCGACCGATTGGGGTTGCACTGCGCGTGCGGCGGGCGTTAAGTCTTTGACGGCATCGACGACTGCGCGCAGATGCTCGGGGGTGGTGCCGCAGCAGCCGCCAACCACTTGCACGCCGTATTCAGCGACAAAGCGAGAGTGAAATGCTGCCAGGTCGGCAGGCGTAAGTTTGTAGACGGCTCGACCGCCGTCGTTCTGCGGCAGACCGGCATTGGGCAGCACGCTAATAGGGACAGTCGAGTTCTGGCATAAAAAGCGGACCGCATCATTCATCTCCGCCGGCCCGGTGGCGCAGTTGAGGCCGATCACGTCGGGCTGAAGAGCCTCAAGAATCGCAAGCGCCGCGCCGATGTCGGTGCCAAGAAGCATGACTCCGCTCTCTTGAAGCGTTACCTGAACCTGGAGAGCTACATCTCGACCCGTACCGGGAATCTTTCCTTCACGCGCATCGCGAATCGCATCCTGGCAAGCGGCGACAGCGATTTTCGCCTGCAGAATGTCCTGGCAGGTCTCGACCAGAAGCACGTCGACGCCACCCTCGATCAGCAGCTCGGCCTGCTCGCGGAAAGCCGCAGCCATGGCATCGTATCCGATGTCGCCCAACGAGGGAAGTTTTCTGCCTGGACCGATGGAGCCAGCAACAAATCGCGGCTTTTCAGGTGTCGAATATTCATCGGCTACCGAACGCGCGAGCTTTGCTGCGGCGAGGTTCACTTCGCGGACACGGTCCAGCAGGCCATGCTCCTCGAGATCGAGCCGAGACCCGCCGAAGGTATCGGTTTCGATTACATCGCAGCCGACCTCAAGATAGGAAGCATGAATCGCGCGAATCACGTCTGGCCGCGAAAGGACGAGCACCTCGTTGCAGTTCTCTTTGCCCCAGAAGTCCTCGATGGGGAGGTTGTACTTGTGGACACTGGTGCCCATCGCGCCGTCGTAGATCAGCACGCGTTGCTTCAATTCTGAAAGGAAATCCGCCAAAATCGCTCCTGAGCTTACAAGTCACCTGACAATAATCGGGAAAGTTGCCTGCATTCATAGGATATATGGTTTCAAAGCCGGTCATTTTGCGGCGCTGAAGTCTATGCGTTTTCCACTTGCGCCCGTGTTAAAAATCATATAGCTGTTATAGAAATGCGCTATCACTTCGATCTGAGCATTAGCCAACGATTGCGGGACGATCCGAGCCGTGGAATCGGCTTTGATGAGGCGCTGGAGATTTTCACCCATCCATATTACCTCGACCAGCGTTCGGATGTGGCCGGGCAATACCGCGCCATTGGACGGGTAGGAGAACGCATCTGCTCTCTCGTTTTTGAAATAAGCGAAGATGAGCAGTGCGAATTTTACCACTATATCCACCCCGTCACGCTTTGGATATCGAGCCGCGAAGAAGAGGAATTGTTGCCCGAGGCGATCGAATCGCCCCAGCCGCCGACCGCCGACGAGATCGCGGAATTGGCTGATAGTGGCGTCAGCGTGTCTCGTTTTTTCACCAACAACGGCCGCACGATGCCGCCGATTCTGCCTCGCAAAGAGGACGCCTTGATTGAATCTTTGAGACGACAGAATCTTGAACAGCTCTGTCTGGACCGCAAGAAGCAGTGAGCGAAAGCTCTTTCGGCATCCGGGCCAGTAACTGCAACTTAATGTCGCGACTTGTTCTCTAATGCTCTTTGGATGGGCAGAGTCTGCGCGACGCTGTTCTATTTTGCCGCTGTCAGTGCACTCACAGGCACTAGCATGTCTTCTTTGCGCATGACCAGGTTGGTGGCGTTCAGAGTGGCCAGTTCGAAGCCGTGGCCGTGCGTGATGGCGTCGGTGGGGCAAGCCTCAACACAATAGCCGCAGAAGATGCAGCGGTTGTAGTCGATGTTATAGACCTTGGCGTAGCGCTCCGAGGAGGAGATGCGCTGCTCCTCGGTGTTTTCTGCAGCCTCGATATAGATGCAATTGGAGGGGCAGGATGCCGCACACAGGAAGCAGGCCACGCACTTTTCCAAGCCGTTTTCGTCGCGCTGAAGGACGTGAGCGCCGCGGTAGCGCTGCTCAATGACCGCTCCGCGCAAGGGGCCTTTGCCGTCGGGATAGTTCTCCACCTGCGTGGGCTCAAAGATCTCCCCGAGGGTGATGCTCATGCCTTTGGCGATGCCGGCAATGTTGCCCACGATGGACATGTGCCTAGTATACGATGGATTCCGGAAGGAGTTCAGGATGGGGATGAGGGTTTGGGCGGCGGGCTTCGCGCTGACGGCCGCAGCGATGTTATCGACTGGAACAGTTGCCGCAATGGCACAGACACAGAGCCAGCCGCAATCGATGCCCATGGGCCCGATGGGCGGCATGAGCATGGATCATGGCATGGGCAAGACTGCCGTTCCTGCCGGCCTGTTGAAGATCACCTTCGGGGATAAGTCCGCCGAGTGGACTCCGGCCACATTGGCCGCGCTGCCGCATAAGACCATCACAGTTTACAACGAACACATAAAGGCCAGCCAGACTTACTCTGGCGTGCCGCTGATCGATCTGCTGACGCGGCTGGGCTTGCCGGACAAGCCGCACGACAAGGATCTGCGGTTGTATCTGATTGCGCAAGGGGCGGACGGCTATGAGGCGGTTTACTCGGTGGCCGAAGTCAACCCCGATGTGCATGATGCGACCGTGATTGTGGCGGACGAGCTGAATGGAAAGCCCATTGCGGATTCAGGACCTTTTCAGTTGGTTGCGACCGGCGAGAAGCGCCCTGCCCGCTGGGTGCGAAACCTGATAGCCGTGCGAGCGCTGACGGCGGAGTGATACCGCACCCATTCTTGCTGACGCCCGCACACTTTAGCGCGGAGCCTGCTGCAATTTACTTCTTTTGAGGCTCCTCCTCCTTCTTCTGTGGTGGGGCTGCCTTGTGCTGGGGCGGTGGCACCTGGTGCTGTGGTGGAGCTGCCTGATGCTGTGGAGGAGCTGCCTGACGCTGGGGCTGAAGTGCCTGTCGTTGTTGCTGTTGAACGGCCTGATGCTGCTGCTGTTGCTGGTGTTGCTGTTGTTGAATAGCTTGACGCTGTTGCTGCTGAGCTGCCTGATGCTGCTGTTGCTGAACTGCCTGGTGCTGCTGCTGAATCGCTTGATGCTGCTGTTGAATAGCTTGGCGCTGTTGCTGTTGGGGAACCGCCTGATTATGAGCCAGCATCGATGCTGGGGCTCTCACATTACGATCAGCCGCAAGGGGCCGGGCGACGGCCAGATTAGCAGGCCTGCCATGGTTGGCGCTGGCAAACTGAGCGCGGTTGGTGCTGGCTGCGTGTTCATTCTGGAGCTGTGCTCTCATGGGTGCAACATGCTGTTCATGGCGAGCCGCTAGTTCCGCGGGTCTGGCTCGCACCTGCAATCCACCTGGTCCGCCGTTGAAACTTACACGGGCGCCGCGATTTTCGCTGACCGGGTGGTTATAGACGTTGTGCACGATTGTGACATTGATTTTGTTGACCGAGCGGTTGTAGTTGAAATGGCCGCCGCTCCAATAGCCACCCTGGTAGCCGATGCCGACATAGCCAAAACCGTAGTCGACTCCGCCATAGTAGCCGATGTGCGGTCCCCAGTAGCCGCGGTAAAAACCGTAGCGGTGATGCGAGTAGCTCCAGTAGCCCGGGGTCCAGAGAGCGCCCTGGTAGGGGGCCTCAACCCACACGCCGGGCACCCAGTAGTAGCCTTCCTGACCCCATGCCCAATAACCGGGTGTCCAGAGATAGTCGTTGCCGGGAGCCTGAGGCTGGTCGTATTCGGGCAAGGGCGGCGGGGGCTGATCGGCGTAGGCCACCGGTTGAACGCCGTAGCCGGGATCGTCGGAACCCTGGTTCGATCCCTGATCGTAGGAACCACCCGACGCAGGCGCTGCAGAGTTTGAATCGGCTGGGGCCAAGTTGGCCGATGCTGGGTCCGAGGCCTGATTCTGCGTGTCCGTCTGAGTGGCTGGGACCGCCGTCTGATCTTGAGTTTGGGGGCATCCGGTGATGCAGAGCGCTATCGCCAGGGTAAGCACAGGCAATCCTACAAATCTTAAAGGGTAGTTCATTTCACACTCCCATTCACTTGGATGCTATCGGAGGCGAACGGAGTTTGCCCGTCCTCTATTGATCATGACGAGGTCTGCTAGTGACGGGTGCCGGGCGGCTCGGACTGGCCGTGATTGTTGGCCGGCGGGGTGGTGACTGGCTTGCGCTCGACGTGCTGCTTGAGGGTCTGCTGGCAGAGTGGCGAGTCCTGGCCGCGCTCCAAGCCTGGAACAACATTCTGAGCGCTACAGAGCCGCTGCTTCATGGCCTCGGCTTCCTTGCCGCTGAGCAGTTGAGTGCGCTCCAGGCCGCTGACGGGGTCGAGATCGTAGCGAAAGACACTATCCCCGGACGGATCGTTTGGGCCGTGGTCGAAGTGATTCCATGTGGCGATCAGTTGCCGGCCGTTCGGCTCGTTCATGAACGCATAGACCTGGGTCCATGCGACGCCTTGGGAGGGACTTGCGCTCCAGATGGGCACTGCCTGGGTACCGCGCATCCAACGAGGCACCCACATGTGGGGCGAATGGTCGTAGTGGAAGGCAGTGAAGAAGGTGGTCGGCGCGCAGTCGGTGCAGTCGTCGTAAAGAGCGCCCAACTCCCGTGGCTTGCCGTCGGCAAAAAACATCCAGTCCAGGAAGCGCAGGTGAACACCTTTAAGCAGGGGCGCAACCACATGACTGGTAAGCGAGATATTCCAGACGGTGAAGGTGTCAGATGCGGGATCAGATTGAGGAGTGGCGCGCAGCGTGGTGACGACCAGGGCCGCGTCGTACTCGACGCCGATCTCGCGAATCGCGGTCCACTTTTCCGGCTCGAGCGAGCGCTTGACCCAGGCGACGGTGTCGGTTTCCTTTGTTGAGTGGAAGTCGACCCAACGAAAGGTGTCTGGAGCTTGCTGGGCAGAGATCGGTGTAGCGATGGTCAGCGTTGCTGCTGTGACGCTGTAAACGAATAAAGAACGGAGGAGCCGCATGAATCTAGGTTATCGCAGAGAGGCGCTCGGGCGAGGCTCGCATCTCCCTCGTACCCAAAAGAGCCCTCGGCAATCCCGCACCCAGCGAAGCGGATCGTTTGTGCCAGGCTCATAGTTACGATTCACAGGCTTTCTTCAGGAACGATGCGGGATTTCTTAGTTTTTGGCGGCTATTTCCGACTCTGTTATGCCGGCTCAGATTCTGCCTTTCGGTTTCTGTTGTTGAGGTTTTACCGTATGAACAGCTGCGGTGAAGAGTTGAAGGGTTTGTTGCTAATGTACAACCTCAGATACGAGATTGCCTGTTGTCGGACCCGTGCAGGTTGACCCACTTGGCCTGACTTGGCGCCAAGCGAACTACATCCCGATGAACTCCCTGGGTCCGAGTTGATTATCGGCAGAATAACCAAATGGCCCGGTGGCAGACTCAACTTGGTAACCGCGAAATCCCATATTTTTCGTAGCTCCTCGATGTAAATTGCAACCGGCTTCTCGCACGAACGGGGTCTCTGCGAAGCACGACCGCTGAGTTCAAGGAATCTTTGTCATTTTCCGCGAGTAGTTTTTGGTAGGCCTAAATTTGCCCTGGATGCGAAGCCAGAGCAGAATGCGCTAATTGCGGGAAATAGGGAAAGATAGCCTATGTGCGGACGATACGATAGACGCGGAGATAAACAGCGCATCGGAGAGTGGATGCAGGCGCAGGATACTGGCGCATTCGATTGCGATGCATTCAACGATTCGAACCTTGCGCCGTCCTATTCCACGAATCCTGCATCCATATGCGAACGTATGCTTCTACGCTAAACACCCAAAGTAAGAGCCGTACGCGGAAAGCCGCACGGACGGATCCGTTTAGGGACAGCTCGAAAGAGCTGTCCCTATCACGACCGATCCTGCTGGTGAAATGCGACGGTACCTGAAGAAAAAAACGCGTCGGTAAGCTACTTTTTCTGAAGCCTTTGGTTGAAAAAGCTCGCCGTGGCCTGATATCCACGAACCCATGTCTTCCACAGAAGAAAATCATGAATCTCGTCGGGAAAAACGATTTCCTCAAAGTCAATATGCTGTGCCTTGAGTCTTTGCACCAGGTCCGTGGTCTGCTGAAATGGAACATTGCGATCATCATCACCGTGGATGAGAAGCACCGGCGATTTCCATTGCGAGACCGCGGCGATCGGGGAGGAATCATAGGCGAGTTTCAGCGCGTCTCGGTAATCCGGCGCTTGCTGGGCGGCATTGTCCCAAAGCTGGGGAAAGCTGGACCAGTCGTGTACCCCGTGAAAGTCGACTCCTGCAGCGAAAATATCGGAGTTGCGGGCGAGCGCCAGCGCGGTGAGAAATCCGCCATAAGAGCCTCCCCATATCCCGATGCGTTTGGGATCAACTGTCGGTAATCCCTGAAGATATTTTGCCGCGGCCAAGACATCCTTGTACTCGGCTGCACCGCGCCAGGCGCTGTCCGCCGGTTCGTGAAAAGCGCGACCGTACATGATTCCCAGGCGGTAATTGGCAGAGAGGACAACATAGCCAAGGCTCGTGAGGTACTGATTCTCTGCATAGGCATTATGGTAGTAGTGCATGTAATGAAAACCCAGCAGCATCTGCGCGGACGGACCGCCATGGACAAAGAGGAGCGCCGGACCGGGTTGAGTACGATTGGGAGGAACAAAAAGCTGCCCATGAATCTCCAAGCCATCCTCACTTTGGAAGGTGACTTGTTGCGGCTGCACGAGCTGCGCTGAAGGAAAGTCCGTAGGCAATGCCTCAACTGCAATCATCTCGCGGCCCTTTTCGGTGATGTGGTACGGCATGGCTGGCGAGATAGCGCTTGAGCCGAGGTAGACAATGGTCTTGCCGTCTGCCAGCATCACCGGACTCCACTCGATGGTATTCCCCTGGGTCAGCGGCTTAGCCTGTTGGTTCTCGATTCCAGGCGGTATGGGCGCTACTCCCCATGCGTTGACCCGCCAGATATGGCGGCGATCCACGTCGTTTTTGTTGGAAGTGAAAAGTACGGCAGTTTTGTCGCGGGAGAGCGTCACCTCCTCCACGTCGTAGTCGCCGCGCGTGAGCAAAAGAGGGTTACCGCCCTTATCGGAGATGGTATAGAGATGGTTGTGTCCGTCCTCTTCGGAGCAAAAGATGATGCGCGGGCCGGCAGCCGCAAACTTAAGCGACTTCTCGGCGAAGTGAGGTAATGATCCGCTAAGTTCCTGCCTACTATGCCATATCTGCTTCGCCTGCCCTGTGGTCGCGTTGGCTACCAAAATATTCCAGGGATGGGGCCGTAGAGGAATCAACGGCAGATGGTTTTCCGCGCCGGCAACACGAATGAACGCAATTTCCGAGCCGTCCGGCGACCATTGCGGGTCGGAATCGCGATCAGCACTGGGCGCGACATAGCGCACGCGTTCGGGCAAAAAATCAAAGATGACGATGAAACTGTGATCGCGACGGTCGGAGACGAAGGCGATATGTTTACCGTCCGGCGACCACTGAGGTTGCCTTTCGTCGCCACGTAATTCTGTCAGCATCCGGGGCGGCTTATTTCCGGACACGGGTTCCAGCCAGAGATGATGGCTTGCGGTCCACACCACCCATTGGCCATCGGGCGAGACCTGGATGTCTTCGCAGCCCTCGCTCTCGCATCCCAGATCCCCCAGCAGCGTTTCCTTGCCATCCTGCACGTCCGCTGCCCACACCTGCTGTTTTGGTTCGGTGATCTCGCTGGCGGGGTTGGCCACATAGCCTTCGCGGTTCACTTCCGAGCCGCGAACATATACCACCGTGTTTCCGTCCGGAGTTAAGCGCAAGCTGAGTATCTGTTGCCCATCGTCTCCGTGATAATGAGTTACTTGGCGCCCCTTGAAGTCGGGCGCATCTGCGACCCAAACGTTTCGCTCGCCACGTATATTAAAAACCCATGCGATTCGGTTCACGCTCGCGGCGGCAGTCAGGCCGGTAGGAAAAGGCGAACTCATTACCTGTTCAAGAGTGAAGCTTTGAGCTTGAGCCGGCGCCGAAACGCAGCACAATAGCCCCGCGGAAAGAAGCAGTTTGAAAGATTTCACAAGCATTCAATCATTCTCCCTGTCGGCTCGTGGCTGCCTTCTACTCGTGCCTCGAATTCGACAAAATCTGCCCTGTCGCTCCATGAGTTAATAAGAGTCTCTGAGGTGCCACTTTCCCGAATTCCGATCCCAGGAACATCTCGTGCAATGGAAAGCAAGGTTCCTGAAAAGGATGACCTAGTAGAACCCTGAGAGCCTGTCGCCGGCACGACAAACTTGCCCATATATTCCTCCAACCTAGCGCGGTCTTTTTCACGGTAAGGCTTGTAGTCCTTGGCAATGCCTTGATCGCCCAGGCTGAACAGAACATAAGCCTCTATCAGATCGGCCTCATACAGCTTCAGTAACAGGCTAACTGTCGGATCCTTCGCTATCAATTCTGCGGTCTTCTTGTCCTGCACCAATTTCTCGGCGCTTTTGGCCGCGGCGGTCAGGGCTTCCGTTTCTTCCGGCAGGCTGTGCCGGTATTCTCTCTCTTCTGGGAAATGCTTTTTAAATTCATCGCCTTGTTTCCACTTGGCGCTTACGCTGCGGTATGCCTGCCATACCGCGGAGATCTCCGGTGGTTCCTGAAATCCCTTTGGCTGGTTCTCCGCCGGCGCAGGAACGGCGACAAGAATTTCGTTAATATGAGTGTGGTTCAGAGTCGCCCAGGCGTGCAATTCGCGCCAGACAATTTGGTTGTAGGGCTCAGCGACTGCTGCCCGGATGAGCATGGTACGAGACTTTGCCATATCGCCTTCTTTGGCCGCCATGTCTGCGTAATAGCGATAGGCGGTTTCGATGTCAGGGTCGAGCCGAATGGCGTGCTCATACCATTCGGCGCCTTGGGCGAATTGCTTTTGCCTGTCATAGGCATTGCCGATGAAAAGGGCAGCCATATAGTTTTTCGAGTCCAGTTCAAGGGCCTTGGAATAACTCTTGATCGCCTCATCGAAATCGCGTCGGGAGAAGGCCGCTTCGCCAGCTTCCATCGCTTGTTCTACTTGAGGATTGTCGGAAAATTTGATGGCGCCACTGTCTGGCAACCTTTTTAGGATCTCAGACAGGTTCAGGGCCAGCGCACTGTAATTGCCCAGTTTCCAGGCTTGGTCCAGAAGCTCGCGAGCGCGCAGCCGCTCCTTGCCTGCCGCATCTTGATCGCTCAGGGTTGCTGCATGGTCCACCAGGCAGGCTGCTAACTCGACCAACATCTGGTCATCTTTTGGGTTGGACTTCACCAGCCCTTCTATAAGTGGTAGCGCTTCCAGGCGCTTCCCCTGACTAAAAAGGTCCGAAGCCTTCTGCCGCGCTGCCTGATACGCGGCATCACCCGTGGCCTGCGCCAGCAGGAATGGCGCAAACATGCAGAGCATCAAGCGTGTCGCGAAAGCTAGCTTTTTTGTGTCGTGCCACCACATCAGGTTTTCGATCATCCTCTGGAAAAACTCTTGCAAGGTTTGTTTCCTAACCGTGCTCTTGAGTGAAAGGCCATGGATTGGTCTCGGGCGTTATGACGAAGGTGCTTTTGGCAATTCGCCATGACTCTCCACCATCGGCCTGCTGTTTGATGGCTGCAGTGGGCGGGCCGTATCGTGATAATGCTTCATGTATTCCGCGATCTGGTCTTCCGATAGCTCGATAGGATTCTTCATCACAAACCACGTCGCTACCTCACTGCACGGTGGGATAGTCAAGGATCCCGGATAGCGGTAAAAACTCTTGAGGTCAGAGGGTAGCAGATCCATCGGATTGATTTTCACTCCCGCTACACGGTTCTCTTTGCCAGGCTCCGGCAAATGTTCCCATAATGTCTTAATCACAGGGTTTTCTTTGCCCGCTACAATGGGTACCTCAATCACGAGGAAGACTCCTTCCGGCGACATATGTAAAAGCTGCAAAGACATTCTGGGCCGCTGACCCTTCACCGCCGTCTCTCCCGGTTGGCGAAAATGAATTTCGACGAGATTGTATTGTTTCTTGCCGACTCTCAGCCAGTAGTTATCCGGGAACTTGACCAGAATTCGATAGCGGTTGCAGTCGTTAAGAATGTCCAGATCGGCGGGCTGATAGTTGAATTTGAGGAGGTTGCCGATGGGTAATGGCTCTGGATTCACAAGGTCAATTGGAGCTTGCATTTTGCCAGTCTTGCAAAGTCCGGGCCAATCGTCGGGTCCCTGAGGTCCTGGCGTGTAGGTGTATGTTGGTGCGCACGTCTCCTCGCCCAGATCCATATGCAGGTGATGGTGCTGATGCTGGTGCCCAGGTTCCATCTTCTCCGGCGGTTCCATGATCTGGGCTTTGCCGGAAGGGACTACCACAAATAGCGCAAAACACAACACGGAAAACGCCAGCAGGAAACTGCCAACTCGGTTGCAGAACATATGAAAGTCTCCAAGAATTAGGTGGCTCATTCCATCCTTTGCAGAAATCGCATATCAATTTACCGTATTACGCGGAACCCGGAACAAGGTTCTCGCCGTAACACGAGTCGAACCGCACGCCAAGGTCCGAACGCCAAAAGCGTAGACCGTGGTGCGGCTAACGAACGAGAGTTCTTTCGATACGAACTCTAATAAGAGAGCGGCTTCACAACTTACTCTGAAGCCGCTCTCTTGGTTTCCAGATGCGGCCGGAAGGCCACAAAGAACTGGAAAGCGATTATTATTCGTTTCCTCTTCCATCAGCACCGGCACCGGTCGAGATGACCTGTTCGGTGATGCGAGGCAGCCTGAAGGAGTTCGGATTCCTATCAGCGAGGCCTGGGGTTTTGTTGTCCTTGACCCCCGCCGTGGTGGTGGCCGCGTTGACTTGTTCGATTGCCATCATGCCGAGATCCTCGTGGCCGAGAATGTGGCAGTGGAAAACAAAGTCGCCGATGTCCATTCCCCGGAAATCCATGAGCATCGATACGCTCGGGAATGGCGTACTGGTATTGCCGTTCCAGAAGGGAACCTGCACCATATCCAAAAACTGGCCGTTGATGGCAGGCGCCGGCTGGGTGCCATTGGCTTGGAAGTTATTCTGCGAAAGGACCTGGAAGTGAATCTGGTGCTCGTGGAATTCGTGGTTTTCCATGGCCTCGTTGGCAATGATCCACTCCTGCACCGATCCCTGCTGGATCATAATCGCAGGCGGGTTATTGGGGTTGAACGGCGTGTTTACAGGATAGGGCTGTGTGTCGATGTTGATGTAGAAGGCCGACCCGTCCGAGAGTTCCTGGAAGTTCAGGTTATGGGTAGCCTCAACCGCCGCGCTAGAGAGGCCGCCGAACAACTGCTGGGTAGTGGTTACGCCGGTGGATACGGGAACACTGGCATCGGCGAGACTACTGTTGGGGTCGGCGGCGCTTGTTACATGGATGGTGAACAAAGCGCGGGTGGGATCCTCATCGCCATTTGGCCCGGTGTTGACGTAGGTGGTGACCAACTGTGCAGTTGTGCTCGATGAGGTGGGTGCCGTGGCCACAATCTCGACGCGTGCTGCTGGAGGCACGACGTAACTAGTCGTGGAAATGGTTGCTCCGGGCTGGGTCCCATCTTGAGAGTTCACCGGGACCCCATCGATTGCCACAACCTGGAACGTCTGCGGCTTGCCGTTGAAGAGTAACTCCAAATTGAGAATAGTGTCCGAGCTGCAATTGCAAATCCGCCAGAATTGCTTCTCACCAGGTGCCATGTCCAGAACGGCTGGAGTGAAAGTTGTAACGCCAGTGGTGGTGTTGGTCGTGGCGTTCTCGGGGATATAGTTGAGCGAGAGGTCGAGGTTGGGGGTCTCGACGTTGCTGTTGACCGGCGGGCCGCTTTCAGCCAATCCTTGGATCGTCGGCAAGTCGCGCACCACCAGAACGCGTTGCTGCAGCCCGCTGACGGCCGGCTGAACATTCTGGATTCCTTCGACCACGATTACTCCGGACGCTCCACCTTGGATGTCGCGCTCCGCTATCCCGTGGATGTGCGGGTGATACCAATAGAGCCCGGGCGGCTCATTGCTGGGAATCTGCACGCTGTACTTAAATGTGGCTCCCGAGTTGATAATCGTTTTCACGACATTGTCGCCACCGCATTGGGGAGTGGTATTGGTGCCATGGAAGTGAATGTTTAGCGCACTGCCAATGTTGTCGGCGGTTTCTTCAACCTGGGTGTCTCCGCAATTCGGAGGATTGAAGACCTCGCCCAACGGCGATGCAGGCGTGTTGTTGGTAACCGTGATATTCAAGGTGTCGCCTGGATTCAGGTAAAGAGTAGGGTCCTGCAAGCCTGCCGGTGTAGTCAGACACCAGAGGCCTCTGCCGAATTCATCGGTCGTGGTCTGATAAGTGAACTCGACATTGAGCACGCCATTTTCACTGAATAACGAGGGTGGATTTTCAACGACACCACCTCCAGTTATGGTTCGCGGGCATGGGTTGGAAACAGGGGCGACGGGTGTTCCGCCAAGCTGGCCCATAGCCGCAACCGGCAAGACCAGGCCGAAGAGGGAACACAAGAAACTGGGGGAAAGTTTCTTCATTGGATTAATTCCTCCTCCTTTTTTGAGGTTGATGTTTTGACACAAGCGTCCTGCCTCACGCGTTCGCTCGAGAGCGCGCAGGTATCTCTCGTGCCTATTTCTTCGCTATCTAGAGCGCGACATCAATGGCCCAAGTGTCCTTAGCAGAAGCGCAGGGGTGCTCTCTGTCCGTTTACTCTGCCTGAGCATTGGCTTCGAGTTACACATAAAAAGGGAACGTCTTGCGAGAAAGTGTGGTGCTGCCGATCACACGGGCTGACCCACCTCGGGAGAAGCAGACCATCTTGGGCCCAACAACGTATTTTAAGATACTCACAGTCCAAATTGCTTGTCAAGTATTTTGAGAAAACCGTGTCGGAGTGAGCCGATAGTCTCTTCCAGCGAGGGTTCGTTGGGGACAGCAGACCCCAGCGACTTACTTTAAGCGGCCCCATCGAATCCTGCCAGTGGCCGGTTTCACGGCGTGAGTTTGTTGGAGGTATTGGCGCGGCCGCCCTACGACGCTGAGGGCAATGTCATGGCGGTTGATGGCGGAGCCAAGGCGACTTACGTTTACAACGCGCTCAATCAGCGGGTGCGCGCGACGGTGGGCGGCACGGCCACCGAGTACTTCTTCAACGCGGGCGGGCAGCGCGTCTCGGAGTGCAATGGCTCGACCGGTGCCCAGCTTGAGGGCAAATACCACTGGGGCGCAATGCCGGTCGCCTACTACGCCAGCGGCTCGACACATTTCGAGCAACAGGATTGGGCACAGAGCGGATACGCACCACCTATACTTGCGGAGTAGAAGACGCGTTCACATCTCTACCCTTTGGCGACGGCCAATCGACGACCGGCCTCGATGGAGATGCCAACCACTACGCCACTCTCGATCACGACACGGAGAGCGATACCGACCATGCCCTCTTCCGCCAGTATTAGAATGCCGAGGGCCGCTGGCTCTCGCCCGATCCCTACTATGGAAGCTATGACGTCTCCAATCCGCAGAGCATGAACCGGTATGCCTATGTAGGCAACAGTCCCTTGGCGAATATCGATCCCACCGGGAAGACAGCCCCCCACTGGAACTTCTGCCCCGCCTGCAATTACTCCGGCGGCGGTTTCCAAGCCTGGTTTATATCTGCAGACGAAGTTTATGGAGGAGATGATGGGTATGGGCATGCACCATAGACGGTTTGGGTACGCCCCGTGGTGCTGCCATTGGCCTTTTACAGAGCGGTGCTGCCACGACTCAACCTATAACAGATGGCAAAATACGTACACACCAACCCCAGATTGATGGACCGACCAAAATGGAGTTATTTATTCCAGTGCTGCGGCCATTGAGGTAGGGCTGCCAACTATTTTCGATTTTACGTGGTATCTTGACAGCGGTGGCGGTGCCGCGCCAGTCGAGGAAGCACAAAATAGCACCCCAAACAACGCGCAAACACAAGTGCAAGTCAAACAACAGGACTGCCATAATGCGGCAGTGAATGCATCTTGCTCCGTCCTATGCGGCTGCAAGGGCTTCGGTGCCGACCGTTAAAGGTTTCATCGCTTGGGCAGGGTCCGGTGCTATCGGCGGAGCCATATCCGCGGGCCCCGGTGGTGGGCTAGCGGGCGCTCTTCTCTTCGGGGCCCTTGGCGGCCTAGGCGATCTGGGGGGAGAGTGCCCTCAATGTAGCCCAAGGTGATGCTACCCATGCGCTCACTCTTCAAGGTTGCATGACACAAGGACAGTCTGGCTACTTTTCTTCTGGCGCTGTCGGAGTATTTTAGCGGAGAGAATCACAGCTAGGTTGACGAGGGATATGAACAGAAATCAACAGTGTGGAGGCAATCATGACTGACGGCGAAGTGCTGGATAATAGAAACAGAGACATCTCCCAGCCTCAGGTGATCAGAGGATTGATTGGAGTGGTGTTTATCCTGCCATGGGTAGTTGTGGAGATGGCTGAAAAGAATATTCATCACCCTGCTTCAGGTTATTTGGTTGGACTCGTGTGTGGGCTTGTATCGGCCCGCCTCCTTTCGGATCGGCCGCTGAGGCTTTGGGTCTCTGCGCTTGTCGGGGCCGCTCTTGTTGTTCTTCGTATAGTATTCGATCATGTTTCCTGAACGTCAGGCTAAGCGGGGCCGGGCGCGTCGGGTTTCCAAATCTGAGACCGGGGATTCTCTCAACAAAACCTGCGACTGTCCGATGCCCTGGTATGGAAGACTGGAAGATAGTGCAGAATCGCAACACATTTGCTCGATTGGGGCTTTGGCTGTTCGCCAGCAGGTTAGAACGGGCCGGACGGGCTCGGTCCGCTGGCAGTTGTGCGGTTGGCCGACTCTGGTGACAGCAACGCCTCAGCCCAGGCGGTAGCGAAAAGACGCACCATAGCGCATGAATCTGCACGACCGCAGCGACAGACAGCAGAATCTAGCGTGGTTTGTGAATATTCCTTTGGCAAAAGGCTTCGCAGCCAGTGCGCAGATCGAATTCCGGCGAGATGTGATGTGTGTCACTGATTGCAGCCATCGCCGGTTCGATACTTGGAGACCGTACTCAGGAGGTCTGTCCGTGAATGGTTTCTATGCGCGCCTGTTCGGTCTCACCCTTTTCGTTTTTCTCGTTTTGGCTATTGCCGTTCGACCTGCCATTGCTCAGCAGGATCAAGCCAAGCATATTTTCCATCGGCTGATTCCAACCGGGGATACCTGTGCCACCTGCCACAAGGCGGTGTATGACCAATGGAAAGCCAGCCCGCATGCCGCCAACAGTGTCGAATGCACCGTGTGCCATGGCGAGACAACATCAAAGGACTTCGCAGGCACACCGGCGTTAAGCACATGCGACACCTGTCACGCCGATCAGGTGGAACAACTGAAGTCTGATCCATTCATGAAAGGCAAGACGTGTGTGAACTGTCATCAAGCACACACCTTCGTGGAGCACAAGAAGGCGGCTTCGGCAGGCAAGTGATAACAATTTCCAGGCGCGGCCTTCTCGAACTGCTGGCCGGTGCATCTGCGCTCACCGCCCTGGAAACGTGTCATCGCATGCCAAGGGAATGTACGACGGGTTGCGCTGAAAACTAGCGATCATGCGCCCGAAGATTCCGCCAAGCATGCAGATGCGCCGCAAGCGCGTTTGCCGCGACTGCGAATCGGAATCTTCCGAGGCTCTTCTTCAATTTGTCTGTCCTGTCTGGGCAAGCGCGGAGCCATGCAGTCGCGCAGTTCACTCATTGGTGTGAATGTCACCAGTAATCCTGATTTGCGCGATCGCTGCTGGACGTCGACCATCAGGAAGTACCGCCGAATCCATGCTGCTCCTCGGATAGATCCCATGAGTCGCCCTGCGGTCCCGAATCCGCCTACGCGGGATTCGGGGTTTACGGTAACAGTTCAACGCGATCAAGGAGACGTTCCCACATTCTTTCAGTGTTCCTGGCAGTTGGACGGCAATTCGGATATTGAACTCCCAAAACAGCAAAAGCGCCGCCCGAAGGCGGCGCTTTTAGAGGAAC
This sequence comes from Occallatibacter sp., assembly GCA_049518535.1. Lineage (GTDB taxonomy): Bacteria > Acidobacteriota > Terriglobia > Terriglobales > Acidobacteriaceae > Telmatobacter. The sequence continues at coordinate 22,347 of JBEKRS010000005.1, forward strand.
CTGACACGAGCAAACGGGCCTACAACGCCGATTCAATCTCAAATCCCCAAGCCTCCAAAAGAGCTTCGGGGATGTACTTGGAATTCTTGTTCCGGCGAGCCCACTCCCGAAGGCGAGTGGACCGAATGTACTGGTCCGGTGTAAGTTTGAACTCCTTTACAATCTGCTCGAAGGAGGTCACTGTGGGCACTACCGGGCCTATGGGCTCCGGCTTGCCCCAATTCGGATTTCCACGACGTTTTGCCATCGATTTTGTGTCCTTAGGAGGTGTGTTCTTGCCTTTAATTCCTGGGCCAAAGGCTGGGGGGCTATTACTGGCCGCAAGGAAACATTACCTCCTATTTTACGGATTTCCCCTTCAGAAATCAATAGCAAAATTGCACATGTTTAAGAACAATCGTAACCTTTCATCCCATCCTCTACAACCCATCTAAGCGTCTATTCATGAATAGATTAGCGCTGCAAATGCCTCCCCATGTGCCCCGGCACTAAATAATAATGGCCACTATTTGCACCATTCGTCAAAGGACCCAGTTCTCACGGCTACCGCCAGCGCCTCGATCTCCGGTGCCAGAACCCGGTCCTGTTCCAGTCGTGGCACTACCGACCGCACCGCTGCATAAGCGCGCTCCACCTCCCGGCTGGCTTTGAGCGGTCTGCGAAATTCAAGACCCTGCGCCGCGCACATCAACTCAATCGCCACAATCCGCTCGGCATTCTCCACAATCTGGCGCAGCTTGAGCGCCCCGGTCATCCCCATCGAAACATGATCTTCCTTGCCTCCGTCGGTAGGAATGCTGCTCGCCGACGAGGGATGCGCCAGCACTTGGCACTCGTTGATCAGCGCTGCCGCCACAATCTGCGCAATCATAAATCCAGACGAAAGCCCTGGGTCGGGTGACAGAAACGCCGGCAACCCCTCATTAATGTCCATATTCAGCAACCGGTCGATGCGCCGTTCCGTGATGCCGGCCAAATCAGTAAGCACAATCGCTGCGTAGTCGAAGCCATAGGCCAGCGGCGCGCCATGGAAGTTCCCGCCAGAGATTACCGCTGCCGAATTTGGCCTCTCGGGTGAGTCTTCTGGGAACACCAGCGGATTATCCGTAGCCGAACCCGCCTCAACCTCCAGAATTCCCCGCACGTGCTCCAGCGCATCCCGCACTGCGCCATGCACCTGCGGCATGCAGCGCAAGCAATAGGCGTCCTGCACCCGCGAATCGTGCTCCCGATGCGCCTCGCGAATCTCCGACTCCGCCAGCAGTTCGACCAGATGCTCCGCCGCCCGAATCTGCCCCGCGTGAGGTCGCGTCTGGTGGATTCGTGGATCGAAGGCTGCCGGGGTTCCCATCAACGCCTCCAGGCTCATAGCGCCAGCCAAGTCGGCCAATTGCACCACCCTTTGCCCGCGAGCCACAGCCAATGCTCCCACGGCGGTCATCGCCTGCGTCCCATTCAGCAGCGCCAGCCCTTCCTTGGCCGCTAGAACAATGGGCTTCAGTCCGGCCCGCCGCAACGCCTCGTCGCCTGCCATCCGCTCACCCTTGTAAAACGCCTCTCCCTCGCCGATGGTCACCAGCGCCAAGTGAGCCAACGGAGCCAGATCGCCGCTCGCGCCCACAGATCCCTTTTCCGGAATCACAGGATGCACTCCGGCGTTCAGCAGCGCCACCAGCAACTCCACCAGTGCCGGACGGCAGCCGCTGAAACCCTTGGCCAGCACATTAGCGCGCAACAGCAGCATCGCCCGCGACTCGGCCTCACTTAGCGGCTGACCCACTCCACCTGCATGACTGCGCACCAGATTGGTCTGCAACTGCGCCAGGCTTCCCGCCGGAATCCTCACGTCCGACAGCTTCCCAAACCCAGTGTTAACTCCGTAGACAGTCTCTCCGGCGGCCAGAATCTCCTCAATCAGCGCGCGGCTTCGGGCCACACATGCTAAAGCTGCAGGTGCAACAGCTACCGCGCGAGCGTTCAGCGAAACAGCTTCAATCTCGGTCAACGTCAGCGGCTGGCCGTCAAAAATCAGACAATCTTCGGGCAGGGAATTCATAAGCCGATAGTAGTAGGCTGAAGCGCGATGGTCGAGACTAATTGCACGACAAAAGTTGGTTTTGTTGCTTAATTCCTCTATGCTGGCAACCTATGACAATGGATTCCACGGTTTTACTCGATAGTTACGGCCGAAAGCTGCTCAATGAACTGCAAACCAATGCCCGCCTTAGCCTCGCCGAGCTGGGCCGCCGCATTGGTCTTTCGCCCACGGCCGCAGCCGAGCGCCTCAAGCAGATGGAAGAGGTCGGCATCCTGCACGGCTACACCGTCGAAATTGACCGCGAGGCGCTGGGCCTGGAGGTGATGGCCTTCATTCGCATGAGTTGCGGCGGCCAGAATTACCATCGTCTTCTCGATTTTGTGCACATCCTCGAAGAGGTCCGCGAGTGTCACCACCTCACTGGAGGCGACGACTTTCTGCTCAAGGTAACCACTACCAGCATGGCCGGCCTCGAAGCGTTGATCGAGGCCCTTCTGCCCTATGGAAATCCGGTCACCAGCCTCGTACTCTCCTCGCCCGTCGAGCGCCGCCGCTATGCTGTAACTGGCAACCTGACCACCGTCCAAAAGAAACCATTAGCCCGGCGGCGATGAATTTCACATCGGCATTCCAGGCCGTTGCGCTTACCCGAGCCGTAACGAGATAATGAATACTAGAACAATGAACGCACGCCGATGAACTCCCTCCAAATTCCCGATTCTCCCCGCCGCTGGGATTGCCTGAGCTTGGGCGAAGTCATGCTCCGCCTCGATCCCGGCGAGAGCCGCATCCACACCACGCGCCAGTTTCAAGCGTGGGAAGGCGGCGGCGAATACAACGTCGTCCGTGGTCTGCGTCGTTGCTTCGGACTGCGCACTGCCATCGCCACTGCTCTTGCTGACAACCCCGTTGGCCGACTGATCGAAGACCTCATCCTGCAAGGCGGCGTCGATCCCTCCTTACTCAAATGGCTTCCATTCGACGGCGTAGGCCGCCAGGTTCGCAACGGCCTCAACTTCACCGAGCGCGGCTTCGGCGTGCGCGCGGCCGTCGGCTGTTCCGACCGCGGCCACACCGCCATCAGTCAGCTCAAGCCCGGCGATTTTGACTGGTCCGCGATTTTCGGAAAAGAGAATGGGACGAAGTGGTTCCACACCGGCGGCATCTTCGCTGCGCTCTCCGCCTCCACGGCTGAAGTCGCCGCCGAAGCCATGGACGAAGCCCGCCGTCATGCGACCCCTGTCTCGTATGACCTCAACTTCCGCGACTCCCTTTGGAAGAGTATTGGCGGCAAAGCCAAGGCCCAGGAAGTCAACCGCGAACTGGTTCGCAAGGTCGATCTACTTCTCGGCAACGAGGAAGATTTTTCTGCCATGCTCGGCGTGCAACTCAAAGGTGTCAGCGAGGACTTCGCTGAACTGCCCATCGACAGTTACGAAGCCATGCTGCGCGAAGTGGCGGCTAGTTATCCAAACCTTAAGCTCATCGCCAGCACCCTGCGCACAGCCTCAACCGCTAGCCGCAATGCCTGGGGAGCCATCGCTCTCTATGAAGACAAGATCATTTACGTTCCCCAGCGAGATGTCGATATCTGCGATCGCGTAGGCGGCGGAGATAGCTTTGCTTCAGGACTCATCTATGGTCTGCTCACCGGCAAGCCCATTGACTGGGCCGTTCGTTGCGGTGTAGCCCACGGCGTATTGGCCATGACCACCCCAGGCGACACCAGCATGGCCACGCTGGCTGAAGTCGAGCGCGCCATCAAAGGCGGCTCCGCCCGCATCGCACGATAACCTGTATATAAGGGAAGAGAATGTCCGAAACCACAGCACAAACCCTGGAACGCGTCGGCCTGATTCCCGTACTTCGCGCCCGCAATGCCGCTCAGGCCCACGCAGTTGTCGAAGCTATGATCGCCGGCGGCGTCACCGTTGTCGAAGTCACCATGACCGTCCCCGGTGCAGTAGATATATTGAAGGAACTCAAGAAGGAATATGGAGCCAAACTCCTACTGGGCTCCGGCACCGTCACTACGGCCGCACAAGCCGAGGCCACCATCGAAGCCGGTGCCGAGTTTGTCGTCAGCCCCAGCTTCCACGCCCAAGTCGTAGCCAGAACCCGCGCCCTCGGAAAGCTCTCCATCCCCGGCGCGCTCACTCCCACCGAGGTCATCACCGCCTCGGAAGCTGGTGCCGATTACGTAAAAATCTTTCCTTGTTCGGCTATGGGCGGCGCAAGTTATCTGAAATCCCTGCTCGCGCCCTTTCCGCAGCTCAAGCTCATCCCCACCGGCGGCGTTACGTTGGAAACCGCTGCCAGCTTTCTGCGCGCCGGTGCCCGCGCACTCGGCGTAGGCAGCGATCTGGTCAACCTCGCGGCCATTGACGCCGGAACTCCGGAACTAATCACCGAAGCCGCCCGTGCCTACCTAAATCTCTTGGCACAAGTCCGCGAGGAGCTGCGTCCGGCAAAGTGAACCTACTAGCGGATACAAAGCCGGCAACGTTATTTCGCCAGCTTGTCGAGATCCAGATTCAGTTCGAGGACATTCACGCGCTCTTCGCCGAGCAGCCCCAACTGGCGGCTGGTGATGTGCTTCTCAATGAGATTGCGAACGCTCTCTTCGCTTAAGTTGCGCGCCTTGGCGACACGCGGGGCCTGGAAGTAGGCGGCGTCTGGCGTGATATCGGGATCGAGGCCAGAGGCGGAGGTCGTCACCAAATCGATGGGCACCGGCTTGCCAGGGTTCTGAGCTGCCAGCTTGTCGATGTCGCCTTGGATTCGCGTTACAAGAGTCTTCGAGGATTGCGCCAGATTCGAGCCGCCTGACGATGTGGCATCATACCCGTTGCCCGCAGCCGAGGGTCGGGGATGGAAGTAATGGTCCGAGGTAAAGCTCTGCGCCAGCAACTCGGACCCAATGACGTTGCCGTCTTTGAGAATCAGGCTTCCGCCTGCCTTGTGCGGAAAGATCACGCTGGCGATGCCGGTGACCAGCAGCGGATAGCCCAGGCCCAGCAGGACCCCGGTAACGATTGTGAAACGGATCGATGTCTTCCAGACCGAATGCACGGTGAATCTCCTTGCGAAAACTCGTTTGGGTGCCCCACCCTCACCGCGTTTTTTTTGCGGCTAGGGTGGGTTGCATTGAATTCTTTACGCCAGATGCAGTGCTACCAATGCCACGTCAATCGCCTTGATGCCGATGAAAGGGACCACGATACCGCCTACGCCGTAGATCAGCAGGTTTTGGCGCAGCAGGACATCAGCCGCCTTAGGTTCGTACTTGACGCCCTTCAGAGCAAGCGGAATCAGCGCCACAATAATAATCGCGTTGAAGATCACTGCTGAGAGAATAGCCGAATGCGCAGTGGACAGATGCATGACGTTGAGCGCATTGAGCACAGGGAAAACCCCGGCGAACATGGCAGGGATAATGGCGAAATACTTGGCGACGTCGTTGGCGATGGAGAAAGTAGTCAGCGCGCCGCGAGTCATTAGTAGCTGCTTCCCGATTTCAACAATTTCAATTAACTTGGTCGGGTTCGAGTCCAAGTCCACCATGTTACCGGCCTCTTTCGCGGCCTGAGTACCGGAATTCATCGCCACGCCCACGTCCGCCTGGGCCAGTGCGGGGGCGTCATTGGTTCCATCGCCGGTCATAGCCACCAGCTTGCCCTTGGCTTGCTCGCGCTTGATCAGATCCATCTTGTCCTTAGGCTTGGCCTCGGCAAGAAAATCATCCACGCCGGCCTCGCGGGCAATCACCGCGGCGGTCAGCGGGTTGTCACCGGTAATCATGATTGTGCGGATGCCCATGGCGCGTAGCCGCGCAAGCCGATCCTTAAGCCCGCCCTTGACGATGTCCTTTAGGTAGATGACGCCCAGGGCCGTCGAGTTTTCGGCCACCACTAGCGGCGTGCCGCCTAGACGGGCAATCTCCTCCACACTGTCGCGAACCTTCTTCGGCAACGACGATCCTTGCTCTTCCAGAAATCTGGAGATGGCGTCCACCGAGCCTTTGCGGATACGTGAGCCAGGCAGGTTGACGCCGCTCATGCGAGTCTGCGCGGTGAAAGGCACAAACTCGGCATGAATTCCGCCCAGGTCGCGCCCGCGCAGGTTGTACTTTTCCTTCGCCAGCACCACAATCGATCGGCCCTCCGGAGTTTCGTCCGAAAGCGAAGAGAGTTGCGCTGCGTCAGCCAGCCGCTCCGCACTCACATCTGCCGCGGGGATGAAGTCGGCGGCCTGCCGATTACCCAAGGTGATAGTGCCGGTCTTATCGAGTAGCAGCGTGTTCACGTCGCCAGCGGCTTCGACAGCGCGCCCGCTCATCGCTAGCACGTTGTACTGCACCAGCCGGTCCATGCCTGCAATGCCGATAGCCGACAGCAGTCCGCCAATGGTCGTCGGGATGAGGCAGACCAACAGCGAAACCAGCACAAACACCGTCTGCGGAGCTTTGGAGTAGATGGCGAAAGGTTGCAGTGTCACCACGGCCAGCAGGAAAACGATCGTCAATCCAGATAACAGAATGCTCAGCGCGATTTCGTTCGGAGTCTTCTGCCGCGTAGCGCCCTCAACCAGGGCGATCATGCGATCGAGAAAAGTTTCGCCGGGATTAGAGGTGATGCGAACCTTGATCCAATCCGACAAAACTTTGGTGCCGCCGGTGACGGCTGATCGGTCCCCTCCAGCCTCGCGGATCACGGGCGCCGATTCGCCGGTGATGGCCGACTCGTCCACCGAGGCCACGCCCTCGATCACATCGCCGTCGCCCGCGATGTAGTGGCCGGCCTCGACAAAAATAACATCGCCCGCCCGCAGCAGGCCGCTAGCGATCTCTTCAAACGTGCCGTCTGCCTTGTATCGTTTCGCAATGGTCTCGCCCTTGGCCTTGCGCAATGTGTCGGCCTGGGCCTTGCCGCGCCCCTCGGCCATTGCCTCGGCAAAGTTGGCGAACAGCACCGTGAACCACAGCCAGAGAGTGATCTGCAGGTTGAAGCCGAAGCCGGCGCGGTGGTGGACGGTGTTGTCGATCAGCAGCGCCGTAGTCAGCACGCTGCCCACCTCGACAACAAACATCACCGGGTTCTTGACCATGCCGCGCGGATCGAGCTTAAGCACCGAGTCCAGCAGCGCTTGGCCTATAATTTCCGTATTCCAAAGACTTTTTTTCTCAGCCATGACAGTCCGTTTCGCCTTGTCCTGATGCGGTGTCGGTATCAGTTAGAAAAGCTGCCCAGCCTTCAGCAGCAGGTGTTCCAATATCGGTCCCAGGCTCAGCGCCGGGAAGAAGGTCAGCGCGCCCAAAATTAAAATCACGCCGATAAGCAGCACTGTGAACAGCGAGCCATTCACCGGGAAGGTCCCTGGCGACGGAGGCACGCTCTTCTTCTGCGCCAGGTTGCCAGCCAAAGCCAGCACCGGAATCATCATGAGAAGCCGTCCGAACAACATATCCCAACCCAGCGCCACGTTGTACCACCAGGTATTGGCGTTCAGCCCAGCGAAGGCCGAGCCGTTATTGCCCGCGCCCGAGGTGTAGGCATAGAGAATTTCGGTGAGTCCGTGCGGCCCTTGGTTGTTCAGGCTGGAGAGGCCAATAGTGGGCGAGAGAATAAATGCTGCAGTGAGCGACAGAATGATCAGCGGGAAGATAAGCACATAGAGCATGGTCATCTTCACGTCGTAGGATTCGATCTTCTTGCCCAGGTACTCAGGCGTACGCCCTACCATGAGTCCAGCGATAAACACCGCCTGCACCACGAAGATCAGAATCCCGTAGAGTCCCGAGCCAACTCCGCCGAAGATAACTTCCCCTAACATGATGTTAGTAAGTACGACCATGCCGCCCAAGGGAGTGAAGCTGTCGTGCATGCTGGTGACAGCGCCGCAACTTGCGTCGGTAGTGATGGTGGCAAACAGCGAGCTCGCAGCGATGCCGTTGCGCACCTCTTTGCCTTCCATGTTGCCGCCAGGCGCTGTCAATGTGTGGGTCTGCGCTGCGCCATGAATTAGCAGCTGCGGCTGCGACTCAGCCCAATACACGGTGGTAAAGCCAGCAGAAAACAATATGAACATCGCGGCCAGCACCGCCCATCCGTGGCCTGGCGAACCGGTCATGCGGCCCAGCGTATAAGTCAGCCCAGCCGGAATGATGAAGATCGAAAGCATCTGCAGCAGGTTCGAAAACGGCGTCGGGTTCTCGAAGGGGTGGGCGCTGTTGGCGTTGAAGAATCCGCCGCCATTGGTGCCCAGCATCTTGATAGCTTCCTGCGAGGCCACCGGCCCTTGCCCGATGGTCTGCGTTTGACCTTCGAGTGTGTGTGCCGCCGTATATGCCTTCATGTTCTGCGGCACGCCCTGGCCTACCAGAAGCAACGCATAGACCAGCGAGGCTGGCAGCAGAATGTAGAGAAAGCTTCGCGTGGTGTCTACCCAGAAGTTGCCGATGGTGCCTGAAGTCGTCCGCTTGATGCCGCGAATCAGGGCCACAGCCACCGCAATGCCAACCGCTGCGCTGCCGAAGTTGTGATACGCCAGGCCAACCATCTCAGTCAGATAACTCATGGTCGTCTCGGGCGTATACGACTGCCAGTTGGTGTTAGTCGTAAAACTGGCAGCCGTGTTCCAGGCCAGGTCCGGCCCCACGGCAGCCAATCCCTGCGGGTTCCAAGGTAAGAAGTTCTGCAGTCGCTCAATCGCGTATGTCATCAGCATGCTGACAGCCGAGAAGCCCAGCACCGCGAATGCATACTCGCGCCAGTTCATCTCGGTGTCGGACTTCACGCCGCACAGTTTGTAGATGAGCCGTTCGATGGGACGAAGGATCGGATCCAGCCAGGTGCGTTCACCTTCCAGTACGCGGGCAAGATAGATGCCTACCGGACGAACGCTTGCGAGCAGAATCAAGGAGAAGATGGCAAATTGAAACCAGCCGTTGGCGGACATTCAGAACTTCTCCGGGAAAAGCAGGGTGAGGGTCAGGTAACCCAGAAGCAGGACAGAAAGAACCAGGGCAATCGCGGTGGTGAGGTCGATTTGCATGGGTTACCTCAGCTTCTGGCATGCCTTGACGTAGAGAAACGCAAGGCCGAAGAAAACTACCGTGAACAGCAACATCCATACATCTTGCATCGCAGGTCTCTCGATTTCCATGAGCATGCGTTGGTGAGGCCTCAAACGAAAGCGCGGTCCGAAATCGCATCCGGCTCGGCGCTTCCATCCTGAGCCTGATCAAATGCTCAAGAATCATTCTGGCGAACATCAGATTTAAGTATCCGAAAGGATTTCTAAATAAAGCGTAAGGGTCCGCAGAGCGTGCAAAAACGTTTCAAAAAGTGGGACGGGCAGGGTGGTGACAGCCAAAAATTGAAGGATCGCGTGGCTGCTATTCCTCGTTGCCGGTCCATCCCTCGGGGACAAATCGATACCCAACCCAAGGCTCGGTCTGGATATACTGCTTCCCGGTTTCGCTTTCGAGCTTCTTGCGCAACTGCCCTATGAAGACGCGCAGATACTCAGGCTGATGGGCCGATTGCGCTCCCCACACCGCCGTCAGCAGCACGCGATGAGTCATCACTTTCCCCGCGTGACGAGCCAGATGTAGCAGCAAATCGAATTCCTTGGGGGTCAGGTGAACCGGTTTACCCAGCACCGTGATCGTGTGCGCTTCCGTGTCCACCACGAAATCTCCAGCCTCCAGGGCCGCTGTGGGGCGTTCCGGGGCGCGGCGCAGATGTGCACGGACACGAGCCAACAGCTCCTGAATCCCGAACGGCTTCGTCACATAGTCGTCGGCCCCTGCATCGAGCGCCTCCACCTTCGAGCGCTCGTGGTCCCTTACAGAAAGAATCAGAACCGGGACTGCCGATTGAGCGCGAATAGCGCGGCAGACCTCGACTCCGCTCATGTTGGGCATCATCAGATCGGTCACAACCAAGTCCGGGAGCCATTCGCGAAAGATATCCAAGCCCTCTTCCGGATCGTTGGCAGTGCGTACAAAAAAACCTTGCGCAGTTAGTGCGGTCCGCATCACGCGCGTAATCTGCGGCTCGTCATCGATGACTAGAATCTTGCTGGGCATCTGACTTTCACCCCAACGAAAGATTACATCATCCGCGCAGGCGGGTATCATTTCCTGTGGGGGAATATTGCGCGTGCCCGCCGTTGCAAAGAACGTCCTTCGCTGGATCGCGGCAACACTGGTTGCCTCGGCGGCCACCGCCCTGATGGTCTGGCAGGGAGCTAACTCTACGATGGCGGCGTTAGTCTTCCTGGTGCTCGTGGTGTGGTATGCCGCTCAGACCGGAATCTTGCTCTCGCTCTATGTCGCAGTGCTCCTCGCCCTTTCCTTCGACTACTATTTCCTGCCACCGTTCAATTCGTTGCGTCTTGAGGGCGTCGAGGCCTGGGTAGCCATGGTCTCGTTTCTTATAAGTTGCGCAGTTGTGGGCCGGGTTGCCGAGCGGGCGCGTGGTCAGGCACGGCAAGCCGAGAGGCGTCGAGAAGATGTGGAGCGTCTTTACGAACTCTCCCAGGAAATGATGTTGCAGGAGGACGCTGCAGGCCTCATTCGCGACCTGCCCCGCCTGATCGGGCGAATCTTTGCCCTCGACGGTGTCGTGCTCTATGTCCGCGATCTGGACCAGTTCTACTCATCCACATCTGAGCTGCCCATGAGCATTCAGGCCAGCCTGCGGTCCATAACCGAAAGCCAGAATCCGACGCTTGCCATTCCCGGCGGCTTCACCGTGAGGACGTTGATGCTGGGATTGCGTCCAGTCGGGGCGTTGGGTTTGCGGCCGGCCAGGCTTTCGCATGAGGTGGCCACGGCGGTCACCGCGCAGGTGGCCATCGCGCTCACTCGCGCTACAGCGATCGAAACCTCCGCCCGCTTGGAGGCAGCTCGCGAAGGCGAGCGGTTGCGTACCGCGCTGATTGATTCCTTGACACATGAGTTGCGTACTCCTCTCACCGCCATCCGCGCCGCTGCCACCACGCTTGTTCAGGGCGAGGGGTTGGACGATGCCGTGCGCACGGATCTGGCGTCCATCGTCGATGAGGAGAGTTCGCGGCTCGACGCGCTCATCGGTGAGGCAGTCGAGATGGCTCAGATCGATGCGAACGTGGTCGAGGTCCGCCGCGTGCCTCAACATCCGCGCGCGCTGTTCGACCAAGCCGTCGAGGAGTCGCGGGCGGCGCTGGCCGGTCACAGGGTGGTGATCGCTGTCGAGGAGCCAGACGATCCAGACAATACTGCTTGGTTCGACCCGCATCTGCTCGGCCGGGTTCTGCGTCATCTGATCGAGAATGCCGCCCGATTTTCGCCGCCCGGTGGTCGCATTCTACTTGGATGTCGGCGTAACAGCAACCGGCTCGAGTTCCGCGTCCAGGACGACGGTCCGGGTATTGATGCCGTCGATCTGCCCTTCATCTTCAAAAAGTTTTACCGCGGCAAGAATGCCGGCAGAAAAGGGAAGGGAACCGGGATGGGTTTGGCCATCACCCGCGCCATCCTGGCCGCGCATGGTGGAGAGATCGAAGTCGAAAGCACTCCGGATAAGGGCGCATGTTTCCGCTTCTGGGTGCCGTTGCTCGAAAAGGAGTCTGCAAGCAAGGAGAGTGAGTCTGCTCCCTCCACGGCAACATCTGACATCCGGTAGCTGCGCGCAGATATCTGGACGCTGTCAAAATGTGAAACGAAAATGCGCTAGGCGTTGTATGGCGAATCCTAGCCGCGGGCAACTAGGTAGGTCAGGGCTTCAGCCCTGACAATGCGAGTTGCAAGAACGTGGGGCTGGTAGGGACGCGTTTTAACCTATCCATTTATCCCCTGAGGAATGCTCTTTCGCTCATTCCTTCCATCTCCTCGATTTGTCAGACATTGCCCAGTCCCCGCGCCGAAGGCGGTTTGCCTCGACAGCCAGTCCCCTGCAGAAAATTACCCTCCGTCAGCGCACAATAAAAGCATGAACAACGATCAGAGCTGCGGGCCATTGCTGTCAGCCATGTGCCCGGTCCGTACCCCCGCTGAGGCACCCCCCTCCCCCCCATTATTTATTTTCGAAAACTTGCATATAATTACTCCAAACATTGTGAAACTTTGGTGGAATTGCCAAGCGTTTATGCGATAGCCCAGCGCTAGCTACGACAGATCTTCACCGACGCGGTGGAAACCATTTACAATAGTGCCCATGCCTCTCCGCTCCATTTTTCGTATCAGTGTCTTCGCGGCCTTGCTCGGCTTGGTAGTTACGTCGCTCTCTGCTGGCGCACAGCAAAACACCTCCAATCGCGGCCGCAAATACAAGTCGCCTCCAGTCACCGCTCGCATTGAGGTCACCGTTTTGCGCGACGTCAACGGCAAGCCCATCGAGAATGCCGCCGTCATCTTCCATCCCATGCAGGGCGAGAAGGACAAGGGCAACATGGAGCTGAAGACCAACGAGGACGGCAAGACCATCATCGACGTGCTGCCTATCGGCGATACGGTGCGTATGCAGATCATCGCCAAGGGATTTCAGACCTTCGGCGACGACTACAAAGTAGATAAGGCCGAAATGGCCATCGAAATCCGCATGAAGCGTCCCGGCGAGCAGTACTCGATCTACAAGAAACATCCCGAGACCTCCGAAGGCGGCAAGAATTCCGACGCGCCCAAGCCAGACGAAGCCAAGCCGGCGAATCCGCCATCTGGAACAGCGAAGGATGCAGGCAATGACTCCGCTCCAGCGCCGGTTCCAGAAGACAAGCCCGCCGCACAACCGGACGCGCCAGCGAGCCAACCGAAGTAGCCGGCAAACTCCGCGCATCTATAAAACTGAAGTTCCTCAGCCACAGGTCTATATCGCTGGGGTTGAATGCAGTGCGATGACCAACCAACTCCTCGACGGCAAATCGGCACTGGTCACCGGCGGCGCGCGACGTATCGGCCGCGGCATTGCGCTGGCTCTCGCGCAGGCCGGCGCGGATGTGGCCATTACCTTTCGTACCTCACGGGATCAAGCCTCTCAAACCGCCAGCGAGATCGAAGGCCTCGGCCACCGCGCGCTGGCTGTCGAGTGTGATGTGCGCTCCGAAGTCTCAGTGCGCGCGGCCATCGCCGCCACTGTCGCCCATTTTGGACGCCTCGACCTCGCGATCAACAACGCCGCCGTTTTCGAGTCCGCCTCGCTCGACTCACTTACCCTCGATCAGTGGGATGCAGTCTTCGAGACCAATGCGCGCGGACCATTTCTTGTTGCCCGCGAGGCGCTTGTTCATCTGCGTGCCGCCCAAGGCAGGATTGTCAACATCGGCTCTCTGGGCGGAATTCATGCCTGGGCCGGCCATGCGCACTATTGCGCCTCGAAGGCCGCCGTGCACATGCTAACCCAGGCTATGGCCAAGGCCTTTGCCCCCAAAGTAAGCGTCAACTGCGTCGCGCCCGGTTGGATCTCGCAGGATGGGGACAACGCGGAGCTGGCGGCGCGCTTTGCGTCCAAGACGCCGATGCGGCACAACGGAAGCGTAGAAGATGTAGCCCAGGCGGTGCTGTTCTTCGCCACAGGGCCGCATTTTGTCACTGGCCAGCTTCTAGCCGTCGATGGCGGGCTGGGGTTGTAGAGATTTATTCCGCAGTTCAACTGGCAAGGCTCTATCGCGCGAAGAGGCGCTTCAAAAAGCCCGCTTTACGAACCTTGGGCGCATTGTTGCCGGGGTCTGAATAGGAGTTCTTGTTGGACGAACCGGTAAACTTCTTCGCATGGAACTTCAGTGGCACTCGCTCCCAAAGTCCCACAGGCTCAGGCTGCGCGGGCCACACGGCTCCATCCACGGCCGCCCTCGGATCGGCCACGCACAGTCGTCGTGCCGTCTCTACGCCCGCTCGATTCGCTACATAGTCGTACCCCTTTTTCAGGTGCGGTGGCCGGCTCTTCATGTTATGCGCGTCGGTGGCCAGAAAATGAATCCAGTTGCGATCCAGCAGTTCGTTCGAGAAGGCCTCGGCCATCTTGCCGAATCGCCCATAGAGCGACGCGGCTGTCACCTGGACCAGGCATCCCATGCGCATCCATTCCGCCAGAATCTCGGGCTGGCCAAGCACAATCGGATACCGTTCCGGATGGGCAACGATCAGCGTATAACCTGCCGACTGCATCATGATTAGGGCGTCTGTCACTTGCGGCGGAATCGACGTGTTGGAGAATTCGATCAGCAAGTATCCTTTGCCGCCGATCGAGTAACGCAAAGGGTTGGCCGTTGCTTCAAAGACATTCTCAGCGGTCACGCGGAATTCGCATCCCAGGCTGAGATCCATCTCATCTTTCAGCAGCTCGCGCAACTCCGCATACCGCTCTTCGGTGAGCTGCGACTCATAGGGATAACGTTCGTTGGCATGCGGGGTGCAAACGATGTGGGTCACGCCTTCGGCCGCAGCCTCTCTCGCCATGGTAAGCGAGGTGTCGAGGTCGAATGCGCCGTCGTCGATTCCATAGAGCAGATGATGATGGATATCAATCATTCCGCGCCATCTTCCCGCCCCCTGCTGGAAATCTCCGAAACTCGGCTTGATTTTCCGGTACCGCCGCAGAGTTCACATTGTTCATACATCCGGATGTCACCATCCGAATCGACTGGGCTGATCGTGACTCCCGTAGCCTTACACTCCCAGCAAAGGCTGTGAGCTTGATAGAAGTCCTCCAGTCCAGAGGGTCTGCCTAAGTCATGCTCGTGTTCGCGCCAGGATTTGATCTCTTGAATGCTATAGAACGCAAACAGATTTGTCCTAGTAAGCTCACTGTAAGGTTTACCACGGTGCGTCATAGACAAACCTCAATGTGCCGCCAGCGCCTCGATCATTGACGCGAAGATCTTCCAACCGTCGGCCGATCCCAGAATTAATTCGCTGGAACGGTCCGGATGGGGCATCATTCCCAAGACGTTTCTCTTCGCGTTGAGGATGCCTGCAATGTTACTCAAAGAGCCATTGGGGTTCGCGTCTGGAGTGATCTCGCCAGTCAACGTAGCGTAGCGGAAAGCGATTCGGTCCTCGGCTTCGAGCGCCAGCAACTCCTCCGGCGAGCAGAAGTAATTTCCCTCCATGTGGCCAATGGGAATCTCGAGCACATCACCCTTCGCCAATTGGTTCGTGAAAGGACTATCGGCGGTTTCTACGCGAAGGTGAACCTGTTTGCAGATGTACTTGAGTCCGGCGTTGCGCATCAGTGCGCCAGGCAGCAAACCGGCCTCGGTCAGAATCTGAAATCCGTTGCAGATGCCCGCAACTAGGCCGCCGCTCTCGGCAAAGCGCTTGACCGCCTGCATCACCGGCGAAAAGCGCGCAATTGCCCCGGTGCGCAGGTAATCTCCATAGGCAAAGCCGCCAGGAACCAGCACTGCGTCCACGCCCTGCAGGTCCTCTGAATCATGCCAGAGAAAGGTGACAGGCTGATGAGCTACTTCGGCAATCACGTTGTACGTGTCGTGATCGCAATTGGAGCCGGGAAAGACAAGAACCCCGAATTTCATGCTTCTAGGGTATCAGTTTCCCGTCGCTGAGGGCAGACGGTCGCCTCTGAGCATCCGCCAGCCCCAGTCCTTGCCAGAGCCGTGTAGTGAGCCGCGATCATGATCAACTTTTACGGCTCGGAATGAGTCCTACTGAAGCCGTTCAACTTGAACCGCTCCGATATCGCATCGGCCGACTGAAGGCTCCGGGCGAGGAAAGCCGCGCTGGTCGATGAGGAGCAGGTTCCCCAGAGAATCCGTACAGCCAGCGGGATTGCCGCCATTGATTGCTGGGCTGTCATGCATCAGATCTACGGTTTGCGTAGGACCACCATAGTCTCCTAGTTTACGGAGATCCGCTGCCACGTTTGTGAGATCGTGACCGCCTCCAACCAGGCCGCAACCGGTGAAGTTTTGAATGAGGTTGTAGTCGCCGGAGATAAATTCTCCGGAGCACTCAACGCCAGCATTTCCTGCCAGGATCGAGTTGCTGATCCTTGAAAAGAGGCCTAGTCCCAAGTCCACACCGTCTCCATTATTGTTGGCCACGGTGCTGTTGTTCATAACGAGGATGCCAGTCAGTTCTCCGCTTTCGTTGGCGATTCCCGCGGCGGTGCTCCCGTAGATAGTGCTGTTGACGAGGGTCACGTTGCCACCGTTCAGGATGCCGTCCCCGTCGCTGTAGCTAATGGTGCTGCGATTCAGGGTAAGGGAACCGATAACGGCAATTCCGTTTTTCCAGAAGGTCGTTGTATTCACAACGGAGGTTCCAAATAAGTTGAAGTAACCGGAGGCAAGCGGCACAGTGCTTGGCCCAAAATCACATGCGAAGCCGCTGGACGCGGTGTTATCGGCAATCAGGCTATGGTCAACGGTCGTCGTGCCGAAATAATTGAGGACGCCGCCGGTTGTGGAGCAGGCGTTCGTCGCTGTATTTGAAACCACACTGCTATGCGAGATCGTGAGCGTGCCCAGGTTGAGAATTCCGCCTGCCGCGGGAATGAAGACTGTTTCGGGCGGATTCAAATTGTTGCCGGAAACCACAGTTCTGATCAGGCTGAGCGTGCCTCCGTTGTTGATCCCGGCCGTTGCAAAAGTGGGCCCTCCGGGAGCGGAAAAGCCGTTGCGGATTGTCAGCGATTCCAGGCTTGCAGTGACGCCGCTTGGGATAGTGACCACGGTTCCGCTGTTTATGCCGTCAATGGCGGCTTGGTCCCGTTCAGGGCCTCGGAGTGTGAGATTTTTGTCGATGGTGATCAGTTCGGAGTAGGTTCCGGCTTCCACCAAAATCAGATCGCCGGCTACCGCACGGTTGTCAATGGTGAATTGAATGGTGAGGCACGCGATATCTCTCCTGACACCGCACGTCGATTGGTCTACTCCGTCGTTGGCAACATACAAAGTGGATGCCGAGACTGAGCAAGCAATCGAGAGAACCAAGGCAGGCGCAAAGTATTTTATTCTGCGCGATATCTTGCAATGATGCATATTCATGAAAACCTCCTGGCCGCAAGGGGGCGGCCTTGTTATCAGGTCTGAACCTCCGAGAATGGTTTGGGGGAACCGCCGAAGAAGTTCAACTTGCAAAGCCGATTTGCGCCTCTACAAGAGGGCCAACCAAAACTTCCAACGAAGATAGCTCGACCTTGTCGAATTTGTCAATTGAAATAATTCCCACGGGTAAACCAAATGACTAGAGGACTTTCCTCTTGCCAACCCGCGCCAATGGTATACTCACAAGGTTGGGCGCGTGTTACGCCAGCACTCTTTACCACCGCCGAGGTTCCCATGTCCGGCCACTCAAAATGGGCCACAATCAAGCACAAGAAGGGCGCGCTGGACGCTAAGCGCGGCAAGATATTCACCCGCCTGTTGAAGGAAATTGCGGTCGCTGCCAAGGGCGGCGGCAACCCCGATACCAATGCCCGGCTTCGCACCGCCGTTCTGGCGGCCAAAGCCGAGAATATGCCACAGGACAACATCAAGCGCGCGATTCTGCGCGGCACAGGCGAACTGGAAGGTGTCAGTTACGAGGAGATCTCCTTTGAGGGCTACGGCCCCGGCGGCGTCGCCATCATCGTCGATGTGCTGACCGACAACCGCAACCGTGCGGTGAGCGAAATCCGCCATGCTTTCTCAAAGAACGGCGGCAACCTGGGTGAGACCGGCTCAGTACGCTTCATGTTCTCGAAGAAGGGTCTGATCGCTGTCGAAAAGGGTGCGGCCACCGAGGAGCAGTTGACAGAGATCGTGCTCGAACATGGCGGCGAAGACCTGAACGACGAAGGCGATACCTGGGAGATCGTCACCGAACCGGCTGCGTACGAGACCGTTGCCGCAGCCGTCAAGGCTGCCGGCATTCCCACGGTGATGAGCGAAATCACAATGGTGGCCTCCACGTACACCAAGCTCGAAGGCAGTACGGCCAACCAAATGATGCGTTTGCTCGAAGTGCTGGAAGATCTCGACGACACGCAGAACGTATATTCAAACTTCGACATGGACGCCGAGCAGATGGAAGCTGCAGCCGGCTAAAAAGTACGCTAGAAGGCGTAGACAAGGCCGCCCGGTTGTGGCGGCCTTTTTATGGGGATAAAGACATTCTCATTCAGGGAAGGGAAGAACGTTGACCCGAATCGCAATGCTTTTCGCGTTTGCTTTAATGGCGGGAGTTTGGATGTTTGGAAGCGTGATCACCAAAGCCCAGACGCCAGTTGGTAGCTCAACAGATGGCCAGCCTTCGGCGGATAAAGCGATACCGGCAATCTACTACGCGGATGATAACCAGAATCCTGTCGCACGGGTTCGCCAAGCCAGGAGTTGGGAGTACGGCCCATTCATCAATTGGGGCACCGGAGTGGGCGACCGCTCGGACTTCAAATTTCTCTGGGGTGGTTTCCAGTTGTCCAAACCTCTCAGCCCCGTCGTACATGCCGGCATCCTCTCCGGCCAGTTCGAGTACGGCGGCAACATCATGCCCTTCTGGCAGGCCTATACACCACCACCGCACGACGCAAGTTATACCTGTATCAACGCGGCAACTAAGCAACCCTACTCCTGCTTGCTGCCTGTGGGCGGCGGCACTTTTCGCGGCGTCAGCCTTACCCCGGTCATCTTCCGCTGGAATTTTCTTAAAAGCACCCGCCGCGTTCAGCCCTGGTTCCAGGCCGCGGGAGGCCTCATCTACACCACCCATAAGTTCCCGCCGAATGTGCTGAGCACGCCCACGGTCAACGGCGTACCGGGGATCGACGGCGGAACCTGTGTGTGGAACTTCTCGCCGCAAGGCGGCATTGGCATTCACTACTTCACCCGCGCCAAGCGGTCGATCGACGTGGGGATAAACGCCGTTCACATCTCTTCGGCCTCGCTCGGCGATCGCAACCCCGGCGTCAATGCCAGCGTCCAGATCCAGGTTGGCTATACCTTCTGGAAATAGCCGCGAAGAAAGCATATGATCCTCAAGCGATGACTCCGCGATGAAAGGAATTATGGGGGGACAGGTTGTCGAGTGCGTTCCCAACTTCTCCGAGGGCGTGGATGCCCGGCGGGTCGAAGCTATTGTGGCTGCGATGCGCGTGGAAGGGGTGCATCTGCTCGACTGGTCAATGGACGCAGCCCATAACCGCTCCGTAGTCACCATCGCGGGTAGTCCCGCGGCGGTGGTCGAGTCGGCGATACGGGGAGCCGGCAAAGCCGCCGAGTTGATCGACCTGACCCGCCAGAAGGGGGTTCATCCCCGCATCGGCGCTGCCGACGTGATTCCCTTTGTACCCATCTCCGGCATAAAGTTGGAGCAGTGCGCGCTGCTGGCTCGTCAGGCAGGTTTGGAAATCTGGCGTCGCTTCAATGTGCCGGTTTTCTTTTACGAAGCGGCGGCCGCCCGGCCCGATCGCGCCAATCTCGATGAAGTGCGCCGTGGCCAATTCGAAGGATTGCGTGATGCGGTCGGCAAGGACTCGTCTTGCCGCCCTGACATCGGTGGTCCCGGCCTCCACCCTACGGCTGGCGCTTGTGCTGTCGGCGCGCGCAAATTTCTGGTGGCCTATAACATTTACTTCGATTCAACCGACGTCGCCGTGGTACGCGCCATTGCTCGTGAGATTCGCGCTGCTTCCGGCGGACTCAAAGGTGTCAAGGCCATAGGAGTCCTTGCCCATGGACGCGCGCAGCTCAGCATGAATATTACGGATTTCGAGGCCACGCCTCTTTCCCAGGTCTTTCGAATCGTTTCCACTCTGGCCATGCGCCAAAGAGCCAATCCCGTCGAAGGTGAGGTCGTCGGTCTGATACCCGAGGCTGCATGTGAGCAGGATAGCGAGTGGATGCGTCAATTAAATGGGTTCGATGAGCAAACCAAGATACTGGAGTTACGTCTTGCTGCTCCTTTGGCTTGGCCGGGAGAAGCTTGAGCGGCCGTGCAGTATGACTGGCGCGTCTTTCCCACGTCTAACGGGTAAAATGAAAATGGAACTGAATCGGTGTTGTTGTCCGGCGGGCGCGGGGAGAAGTCAGGGTTTGGAGCCGGCTCCCGTCCATGCATTCAACAACTGCCGCAACGGTGGAGGATGGATTCGTTGAAAGCCTTTCTGAGAGTTTTAATTCCAGTTATCTTGGTTGCCGCAGCCACCTCGGCGCAGGCGGCACAGTTGAGCACTGACGCACGCACCGCGATTCCGCATGACGTGCAGCAATTGGTGGCCATCGACTACCATGCCATGGAGAACTCGTCCTCGGCCATGGATCTGCGCCAGCGTGTCATGCCGCCCGAGCTGAAACGATTCGAGGACGCACTGAAAAAGTCCGGCCTGAATGAGAACCACGATGTCGAGCAGTTAGCCTTTGCCCTCTTTCGCCCCAAGACTGACGCCGAGCAACTGGATACGGTCGGCATCGCCCAGGGCCAGTTCTCCGTGCAGGATATTATGGCCAACTTCCGCAAGGATAAGGTGAAGGCAACTCTGGTGCGCACCAACCGGGTCTATCCAATGGCCAAGACCGGTATGGTGGTCTGCTTCGTTGACCCCTCCACCATGGTCTTCGGCGACAACGAGGCGGTCGGCAAGGCCCTTGATGCACGTGACGGCGTTGCGACCAACTTGCTTACCAACGCGCCCATGATGGATGCCATGAAGACCGTGGACTCAGAGCCCCTATGGAGCATCCTCGACCAGAAAGGCACCCAGACCATGATGCGCCAGGTTCTGGGCGAGGCCGGTTCAGTCGCGGATTTTGAATCCGTGCGCAAACACCTTGAGGCGTCCTGGTATTCGATGAACTTCCAGCACGGCGTCAAGTTCGACCTCACCATCTCCACCGGCGACCCATTTGCAGCGGCGACCCTTTCTTCGCTTCTAACTGCCGCGCTGACGGTTCGCAAGATGAGCGGCTCTGACGCTGAGAAGCAGGCCTTGAGCGCCACCGCCATCGCCTCAGATTCTGGGCGTCTATCGATCCACTTCTCCACCACCGACGCGCAGTTCACCAGCCTTCTGCAATCCCCGCTCTTCCAGGGCATTGTGCGTTAGGCCCATCCTGCTCGTACCATCCGGCGGACCGATCCCGCGCGAGGGATCGTCCGCCGAGGGTTTCCGCCCAGCCGAGATTCAATGACAATTCATGGAGTGCTCAAGCCATCTTGTCTGTGGCAGCCTTGGGCAGTGTAGAACTCTGCGTACCCTCCCCGCGTCCTTCCGTGGGGTTGCCGATGCACACCTGGTTCCGGCCATCGTGTTTGGCCTCGTAGAGCGCGTGATCCGCGATCGCGATCAGATCAGGTGCGTGCCTTCCGAATTCGGGAATCATCGTGGCGCAGCCGATGGAGATGGTGACGATTCCGAAGGGGCTCCCGCTGTGCGGCAGTCTGCGGCTGCGCAATGCCTCGCAGATTTCGTTGGCGACCTGCATAGCGCCCTCGCTCTCCGTGTTCGGCAAAATCACAATAAACTCTTCTCCGCCAAAGCGCGCCACCAAGTCTCCCGGCCGTGAGACCACATCCATGCACGCCTCGGCAATTTGCTTGAGGCAACTGTCGCCGCGCTGGTGACCGTACGTATCGTTGTACGGCTTGAACAGGTCCACATCGAGCATCAGCAGCGAGAGTGGCTGACGGTCGCGCATGCTGCGACGCCACTCGGTGGTCAGGTACTGGTCAAATTTCCGGCGATTGGCCAGGCCTGTAAGTCCATCCGTCAAGGCCAGTGCCTCCACGGCACGGTACGCCTCCTGCAGTTGCTGCTCGGAGCGCTTGCGTTCGGAGATGTCACGAATCGTGTCCAGGATTCCTGAAGGCACGCCTGTTACGGGATCGCGTACCAGTCGCAGGGCGGCCTCAACCCAGAGATACTCTCCGTCCCGCTTTCTGACGCGGCACTCGATCATCGCACCTTCACTGCCTGCACGGAGCTCGCGCACTGCCGCTCTGGCTTTGTGCACGTCCTCCGGATGCATCAGCTCGGTACTGCTCATCGCCAGCAGTTCTTCTGACGTCCAACCGCTGACGCTTTCTGCCGCCGGGGAAACATACGAACGGTGGCCTTCAAAATCGGCGAGGACGATCACATCGCGGGAGTTTTCGGTCACCATTTTGTGCAGAACTGCGATCTCCTGCAGCCTGGATTCGGTAGCTTTCTGTTGTTCCAGAACTACCGAGATGCTGTAGAGCATAAACATCGCAGCCGCAATAAAGACCTGTAGCAGGATGGAAGGCTCGAGCAGCGACAGGGGAGTCGACAAAGCAAACGGACCCTCACCTCGAATGGTGTGCCAGCTCCCCACAGCGGCGACGAAGAGCGTCGCTACCGCCGCCCATCCCAGTCCCATCCGGAGAAGAACCAGGAGAAGAAAAGGATAGAGAAGAAACGGCACTGGCACATGGGCTTGAGAAAAGACGGCCAAGGTAACAGCAGCACAGAGAATTACATAGATCCAATCTTTTCCGCAACTTAGCGTCTTTTTCAAACGAGCACGAAAGATCGCCGCACAGGCTGGAGTCACAACTGCGGCTCCCAGGCCGTCGGCCACAGTCCACCGTAGAAGTGCGGCTCCTGGATTGCAGTGCAGCCATAGCGCTGACATGAGAGCGTAGATCAGTCCCATTGCCAGAGGGCCAGCCACAACCGCGAAGGCGATAAAACGCAGGAGATAAGCGCGGTCGGTAAAACGCGGCAGCTCGAAGGAACGCCCACGCAACAGAAGAGCGCTAAAAAGCACTTCGGCCAGGTTCAGTGCCGTCAATATCAGGCTCATCTGCCAATGAGGGTTGACGAGCAGCGTACCGGCTGCCTGGGCGGCAAATCCGACGCTCAGAAAAGCGGTCCAGCGTTTGCGTGGAGATAAAAGCAGGTAGGAGAGCAACACACCGTTCGCAACCCAAATCAGATTGACCTCGGGCGCAAAGCCAACGAATACCGTAGCCACCGTGACGGCGAGAAAGCATCCTCCCAGGCGCGCAGCATACCCGTGCTTGCGCAACCACGGAATCCGGCGGCGGCCAGTGATGGATGCAGCGCGTTCGCGCATCTTTGCCCTCTCACGTTCTTTATCGGAGAGATTCGGGCGGGGAAGAGCCAGAGGGATTGTTTTCCATGCGGATTCCATGGTTTCCATGCAAATCTGGGGGGTCATATCACGGCTGCGGAGTCAGTTGGGGACGGAACTCCGCCCTCCCTTCTGGCAGTAGCACAATCTTGATCTGGCCTTCCTGCCGCTCGGCCACCGTTGGTCCGTCCGCTTGCACCTGGCGTCTGTCACTTCCTATGTACTGCACCTTCAACGGCCCACTGCCGCGTAATTGAATACGATAATGGAAGTCTTCTCCCGCTCCCAGGCTGTTTGCTCCAAAGCTGGCGCTCGGGTAGTCCACCTCGAGCAGTCGGATCGCCCCGCCTGTTCGGTTTTCCACTGTAGTTTCAATATGATACGAGTGGCACCCTATCGCCCACACCAGCACCGGAACGAACACTGCGGCCAGAATTGCCTTGCGCAAGTCCCTCATTCCCGGCTCCCGTCCGACTCCCCTGTTCCTTCTTTTGATGCCTGCGCTGCCAGTTTATTCTCCACACGGTCCAGCCTTTTCAACAACTCCGGCAGCCGCTGGAAGATCGTCACCGCCCGCAGCCACACGCGGTTATCGAAGCCTGGCGATCCGGAGATCGTCTTGCCAGCCGGAATGTCATGCGAGACGCCCGTCTGCGCGGTTAGAATCACCCCGTCGCCCAACGTGCAGTGGCCTGCCACCCCGGCCTGTCCGGCCAAAATGACGTTGTTGCCCACCACCGACGAACCAGCCAAACCCGTCTGCGCGCAAATCAGAGTGTTCTCACCCACATGCGATGCATGTCCCACCTGGACCAGATTGTCCACCTTGGTCCCGTCGCCTATGCGCGTTTCGCCCACTGTTGCCCGGTCGATGCAAGCATTGGCCTGCACGTCCACCCGGTTGCCCAGCCGCACGGGTCCCGATTGCGGAATCTTCTCCCAGTGGCCAGCCTCATCCTTGGCGAACCCAAAGCCGTCCGCGCCGATAATTACACCATTTTCCAGCGTCACGTGATCACCCAGAATGCAGTCTTCTCTTACCACCGCATGAGCATGAGCAAACAGGTGGCTGCCGGCCTCGACGCCGGGGTAAAGCACCACATGGGGTAGCAGAGTAGCATGCTTGCCGAGCCTGACCCGGGGGCCAATCACAACATATGCGCCGATGTGCGCTCCCTCTCCGATGACCGCCGTCGGATCGATGACCGCCGTTGGATGGACGCCGGGCGCATACATCGGCGGTCGGTAGAAGATCCCCAGTGTGCGCGAAAAAGCCAGATAAGGGCTTTTCAGCCGCAGCGTCGCCGCCTCAATCTCAGGGAACTCCGGCTCGACCAAGACTGCCGCCGCATGGGTCTTCCGCGCCAGGCCCGCATACTTGGGATTGGCCACGAAGGTCACCTCCGTCGGTCCGGCCTCTTCAATCCCTTTTACGCCCGTCACTTCCAACTGCGCGTTTCCACGTAGTTCCGCGCCCAGTTTCGTTGCCAACTCGCCTAACTTCATGGTTGGAATTGTAGCGGAATGGAATGAGCGCTGTTCGACTCCTATAGAAGACATCATCTGAAAATCAAAAGCCGCGATGAGCAAAATCTGTATCAGTGGCGATTCTAAGCTTACATTTTGAAAAGAACACTCCGGCTGTCAAACGTTGGCCAGAATCCCCCTAGAATAGGAATTAGAGTGTTCTGGGAATGTTTCTATTGGCGTACCGACTTGTCATTATCCTGACCTTTTGGTATTCTGCCTACATGAGTGGTAGGGTATGGTAGTGGATGGTATGGGCCAGCCAAATCACTTGATTTGCAACATGGGCTCGAAGTGTATTCAAGGGTTTTGCGGATGGAGTGATTGAAAAGGGGATCCCGGCAGGAGTCAAACCTGCGACCTTCGGATTAGAATCCGACGCTCTCAAGGCTATACCCAACCCGAACTTTGGCGTGCTTTTCGAGGGCCTCGCCATTGTAAGGTGCCGTCTTGGGGACCGCTTCATCTGAGCTACGGGACCGTTCCCTGCAGACAGCATACACCGAGTTGGGTGTGCGTGCAATCGTGTCTTGAAGTTCGGAGTGTGCTATGAGCCACAAAGAGTTTCTGAAATTCAAGGCCGCCGCCGAGAAGATTGAGCGCGAGTGCAATACCCCTGAAAAGGCCGGACAGTTCCTTATTAAGATTGGTTATCTAAATCCAGACGGTCAAGTGGCTGAGAAATACCGGTAAGTGGTGATTCTTGCCTTTAGTTCTTGCCTATCACGGATGCGATCTCAAAACCGCCCAGGAACTCCTGGGCGGTTCGTCGTTTCAGCCCAGCAATAAGGACTATGACTGGCTTGGCGCCGGGATATACTTCTGGGAAAATGACATCGTCCGTGCCTATCAGTGGGCTACCGAACACCGCCGAATCTTTGTTCACCCCACGGTTGTAGGTGCTGCCATCGAACTCGGAAACTGTCTCGACCTGACGACGCAGTCTGGAATTGAGGCTGTAAAGCTTGCATATAACGTGTTCATCGGAATGGTTAGCCTGAATGGTGATCCTATCCCGGAGAACGTGGATCCAGCCAAAGTGTCGAGCGGCGACAAAATCATCAGGCGCTTGGACTGTGCTGTAATGAACTGCTTGTTTGAGACTCTGAAAACTGTGCGAAATTTGGACCTCGAAAGCCAAACTTCTACGACACAACCGTACACGACAGTCAGGGCGCTATTTCCCGAGGGAACCGAACTCTACCCAGGCGCAGGCTTTCGAGATAAGACTCATATTCAGATATGCGTTCGGGAACCCGAGCAAATTCTCGGTGTCTTTCGCATACCCGAATGGCAGAGCAAAGAACTCGAATTACCCAGCCTGTACCAATACTCCTGAGCGCACCCTTTTGGTCGCGCGCAGGAGAGGATTGCCGGACAAAGCCCGATAGTAACGGACGGCCCGATCTACGGAATCTCCTCCGCATCAGGAAACAGCTCCGGCTGCTCTGTTGCTGCCGACGTGGCCTCCGCCCGCTTCCGAGTCGGTAGTCCAATCCTGCTCACCACTTCCAGACCTTGAATCGCCTGCCGCGGCACATAAATCCGCTGCGTATTCGAGCGCGTGTCGGGTGGCGTCAGCAGCAACCCAGCCCCCTCCACCAGCGAACGGTCGTTCGCCGCCAAACCCTCCAACTCCTCGCCATCAGTCAGGGTCATCCGTAACCACAATCCGGCAGCGCGCGGCCGAACGGCGAACCGCTTGTGCAGCAACCGCTCAGGATTGGCCGTGTCGCCGGCAGGGAAGTCGCGCACATAGCAAACCCACTTTACCTGTGCCCATTCCATGCGCAGCACCTTGCCGGTCAGGTCCAGAATCTCCAGCTCCGCCGCGTCCTGGCCTAGGCTGGCTCCTGCATAGCCGGCGCACCAGTCCCGGGAGAACTTCCGCACGATCACCGGCTTACGCAGTGAGGTCATTGCTTTGGATTGTCGCACACACCGTGGTCCCCATGACAGGCCTTCGTTCGCGAGGAAGAAAGGTTTACTTCTCAATGAGTTAGGGAGACACGAGCCAGCGAATCGTAGCTCATTTCCGTCTAGGGACCAGGTTCTCGTTTGCTGGGTCGTGGATCATTGCCTGGGGCCACGAAGAGAAAAAGCTGCAAATTTGGTGCATCAAGGCCTTTCCAACCGGACCTACATGTGTTAAGGTACTGGTTTGCAACCATTGCCGAGCCTGCTGTAAGAGCAACAACGTCAGATACTTGGCTGAGGAAAACCAGAAAGCGGAAGCAGGAAGCGGAATGCCCGACTACATCTATCTCCTGGAAAACCGGCTGTCAGCCGACCAGCAGAATGCCGTGCGTCAGTTGCGGGAGGCAGCCCGCGAGGCTGGCACAATCCTGTTTCTCACCGGTGACGCGGTGCGTGACCTGACCAGCGGTCACGCTGTCCACGAACTTGAAGTTGCAGTTCATGGAAATGCGCTCAAACTTAAGAAAACAATCGAGATGCTCGGTGGTAAAATATGGGGCGAAGATGAAGAATCCCGCGCCCTCTACCTCTGTTTTCCTGGTACGGTTCGCGTCGACCTGATTAGCGCTCACAGTGTTGAATACTCCAAGCCAGGCAAGCCCGTTTATCATCCCGCCTCCATTCAGGAGGACCTGCGCCGTCGCGATTTCACCGTCAACGCCATGGCCATCTCCCTGAACGAGGGATCCTTCGGGCTGCTGATGGACCCCATGAACGGCGTCGCCGACATCGAGTCCAGAACCCTGCGCCTGGTCTCAAACTATGGCTTCCTGGAAGAGCCATCTTTCCTCATTCGCGTCACTCGCTACATCGCGCGCTTGGGCTGGGCACTGGATCCCAAGACCCACACCCGCTACCTGAACGCCCTGGAGGAAGGTGTGATCGAGCGTCTTTCCGTTCAAGCTCGAAGAGAGGAATTGGAGCAGATCGGGCACGAGGAAGAGGGGTTGAAGGTTCTGCGTGCCCTCGAAACCGAGGGCTGGATGAAAGTTCTGTTCCCAGCCTGGACCTCTGCCAAGGCGGACGAGGAAGGTTTGACGGCCCTGCACGATCTGGCTGTTCAGTTGCTCGTAGAAGGCGTTCATGCCGATATGTCGGCTGCGCAGATGCGGTTGCTCACCGCCAATCTGGACCGCAAAGACCTGGCCGCTCTGAAGAAACTCATGCTGCGCCCCGGCTTCGTTGAGGAGTGGGAGAGCTTGGACTCGATAGCTGCCGGATTTGCCAAAGTATTGCTTAATAAAGAGAACGCGACTCCGTCGGCCAGCTTCAAGCTCTTCACGAGCTATGATCCGGAAGCAGTTCTCTGGCTAGGGTTTACTAGTAATGATGCGGCCGTCAAGGAGCGCTTTGATCTCTTCTTGAAGGTCTGGCCCGAGGCACGCCAACGCATCCCCTATGCGCTGATGCAGGAGCTTCGCATCACGGCCGAATTACCTGCCTATCGCGAGATCGTGCAGGCCATCTTCCTCGATCTGATCGACGGCAAACTGACCACGCCCGAGGAAGCTCGCGCCTTCCTGGAACCGTTTTCACCACCCGCTCCACCGCCACAGGTCACCATCAAGCGGCCGCGCGCCAAACGTGGCTCCGAGGCCAAAATCAAGGACGACTCCTTTGACGGCGACGAGGCTGAGGAGAATCTAGAGGACGAGGAGGAGGATCTAGACGACATCGGCGGTGACGACGAGGTCCTTGACTTGGGCATGAACCTGCCCAAGGTCGACATCGATCTCGACCTTGCCGAGGAATCTGACTCCGACGACGATGCTGACGAGGACGATGAGGATGAAGACGAATCCAAGCCGGCTCCCAAATCAGCTTCGACGAAGCCTACCCCGAAGCCGCCAGCAGAGCCCAAGCCGAGCAAATCGGCTACGAACCCAGCGGTCGCGCCTGCTAAGGCACAGAAGTCAGCTGGAACCCCGACTGCGAGCAAGTCCGAAAAAGCAGAGAAGCCCCAACCGGCTCCCAAGCTCCCGCAACCGCCTTCCAATCCCAAGGATAAAGCGAATCCTGATTCCAAAAAACCGCCTGTGGGCGCAGCAAAACCTGCCTTGACTGCAACCAAACGACCCACTGTCACTCCCATATCCCAGCATTCAGCGGCCAAAGTCTCGCCTGCCCAAGCCAAGAAGCCAGTGCCGGTTCCCAAGGCAAAACCCGCGCCCCAAAAAGCTCAGGCGAAACCGCCAGTCAAGTCCATTCAAAAGCCGCCGGCCAAGGCTCCGGCTCCCAAGTCCGCGCCCGCAAAAAAGAAGTCTCTTCCAGCGCCGAAGCCAGCCCAGGTAGCTAAGGCCTCCAAGCCCGCAGCCAAAAAGCCAGCTCCTAAGCCGGCAAAGAAGCGTTAGTTTTTCGTCGACTTGAGTCCTCCGTGGTCCTTTAGAGCATTCCGGAGGATTTCCTGAACCTTGCCCGCGGCTTATCAAGACTGAAACATGCGGTTTCGCCTGAACAGCCTGGCCAACGCCCCCGCGTCACCTAGACCGTGACCGCCATTGCCTCCGCGGCAGCGGCCATCACCATCTCCCGAATCGAATCGATCACCAGGTCCGGTTGGTCTAGGTGGATCCAATGCGCACTCTTGGGTGCAATCACCTGCGTCACGCTGCTTCCGATACGGCCAAGATGTTCTTCAGAAAGTGGCGTTGATTTTCCTGGGGTCAGCACCAACACCGGAATGTCCTGAATAGGTTCGGCGTTCTGCATCTCCCGGACGGTATCCGGAACCGCCCGGACGTGGTGACGCATGCCAGCGTAGTAGCCGGGCCTCGACCAGTGGGCAGCAACGACAGGCCAAACCTCCCGCGGCATCTTGCCCACCTCGTTCTTGATGCGAGCCAGCACGTGCTGACCACCATCTCCGGCGGCGCCGGCCAACTGCTCTGCAATGCGGCCCGAGCGCAAAAAGAGCGAAGTGACAGCGAGGCGGGCAACACCGAATCGCGCAATCGGAATCGCGACGCGGGAGAGTCTGCTGCCGCGGTCAAGCTCCGATTGCTTGCTCGGATTCATCGGCGGCCACTCTTCGCAACGCATCGGGTCAACCAGCACGATACTGGTCACTTCCTCCGGGTAGTTAAGCGCAAAACGGCGCATCACCAGCCCGCCAAAAGAGTGTCCGACCAGGATGTAGGGAGGCTTGATGCCGGCTTCCTCCAGCAGTCGATGCAGTTCAGTGGCGATATTGCCTGGAGTTCGCGCCGTTCGACAAGGGCTGCTCCAACCCAGTCCGCTGCGATCGTAGGAAGCCGTCGAAGCGAACCGCGAAACCTTCTCCTGGATGTGAAACCAATTCAGATTGGTGGCCGCAATCCCCGCTTCAAACAGCACGGTCTGGTTCCCAGAACCCTTTTCCAGCAGATAGAGTCTGCTCCTGCCGCCGATGTTGATCCAACGGCCTTCCCCGGCATAGCGCCGGCGGTCTTTGCGCGCACCAAACCATTGATAGAAGAAGCCCGTCGAGACTAGCGCCACAACCAACCCGAGAGAGCAGAAAAGCAGGACCATGCGGTGTCCTAGAAATGCGTGAGTCCTGCGGGACTAAAGTCCTTCAGGCCGAGGTTTGCCTTTACCGTGCCGCGGTCGATGATCAGCAGCATCGAGCCGGCCTTGCCGCGAATCTTCACTTCCACCTGGCTGGCCGACCAGACTCCGCCGGTCTGCCGTAGACCGAAGTAGGTAAACTCCTTCACCGAGCCTTTTTTCAGGGTCTTCTCAGCATACACCGGAAAGCCGATGGAGTGATCGAGCCAGCTGGTGATTTCGGCGTAATTCGTCTTATCTGCCGTGCCTGGTGTGCTTTTTATCACGTCGCACTCACGCGCGCCAAACTTCGCTTCGTTCATTGCGGTTTGCCCAGCCCAGAAGTACTGCGACTCAAGAAAATCCTCGTAGCTGAATCCAGCACCGAGCGGCCCATCGCTCCAGTTGTCAAAGGGCAGTGTAACGGGCGCTGCGTCACCGGGATGTGCAATTTGGATCACATTCTTGCCTCCCGGCCGCATATCTAGGAGAATGTGAACAGGGATATGGCCACGCAACGATGGGTCTACGCCTGGCTTTGTGGCCGCGCCAAGCTCCATATACACCCGCAGCACGCCCGGAAACCAATGTGCCTTGATAGTGATGGGGTCGCTGGTACGCGCACCGCTCGCATCCACGCGAACCAGGTGTCCGCTAGCGCGATAATCTGCCGTTTCGATGCGTTGCCGTTGCGCCGCCAGCGCCGTCTTCACATCCGTTGCGTGCGAAGGAATCGCCCAGAGCATTGCTGCCGCCAACGCCAGGGAAGCAACTCTCATCGATCGATCCTCCCGTCGCGAATGCGAATCTGCCGCGCCGCCGAATGCGCAATCTCGTTTTCGTGCGTCACCACGATCAGCGTCATCCCCCGCTGCCTCTGAATCCCCGTGAGAAT
Source organism: Occallatibacter sp. (assembly GCA_049518535.1). GTDB lineage: Bacteria > Acidobacteriota > Terriglobia > Terriglobales > Acidobacteriaceae > Telmatobacter. The sequence continues at coordinate 53,345 of JBEKRS010000005.1, forward strand.
CTCCATGATCTTTGCAGAGTTTACGCTGTCCAGATTTCCGGTGGGCTCATCCGCCAGCAGGATATCCGGGGCATTGGCCAGCGCTCGCGCGATTGCTACCCGTTGCCGCTCGCCTGCGGATAGCTCATTGGGATACTGCCGTAATCGGTGTTCCAGGCCCATCTCGCTCAGTAGAGCTTGTGCCCGTTCGGCGCGGTTATGTGGGCAAGGGCTTACGGCCAGCATCGGTACCTGTACGTTTTCAATCACGCGCAGCGTCGGAATCAAATGAAATGCCTGAAAGATGAATCCCACGTTCCTCGATCGATAGACATCCAGATCAATCGTCGAGCCGAGCCCCGCATCCCTGAACAGAACCTCGCCGCTGGTCGGCGTGTCGAGCCCGCCCAGCAGTTGCAGCAAGGTGGATTTGCCGCTGCCGCTCGGTCCGCTGATGGCCAGAAACTCCCCTTGAACGATGGAGAGATCGACGCCACGCAAGGCCTCGATGCGTCCCTCGTCATAGCTCTTGCGCAGCTCGCGTACTTCCAGCAAGGCTTCAGTCATGGCGCAACGCCTCCACCGGCGATAGATGCGCCCCTCGCCATGCTGGAATCGCTCCTGCTGCTAATCCGGCTACGATGGCGATGGCCAGCGCCTGTAAAAAATGAATTGGGGAAACGGACGCGGAGGCGATGCTCGCCGTTTGAGGCAGCCTACCCAGCACACGCAGCCCACCCCAGCCCACCGCGAGGCCGAGAATCCCGCCCGCCAATCCAAGCACCGCTGCTTCCGTCTGAATCAGCATCAAGACGCGCCAACGTTTCCATCCCAGCGCACGCAGGATGCCGATCTCTCGGGTGCGTTCAAAGACCGACATTGCCATGGTGTTTGCGATGCCCAGGACGCCAACCATCAATGCAATCGAAGAGGTGCCCCACGCAACTGCTTGCGCTAACTGTACGAGTTGGTTGTTAGTGGCGCGCTCTACTGCCGGTTGGGCTCGCAGTCCTGGCAGAGCCGCTTCGATCTCGGCCTGAGCTCGCCTGAGATACCTGTCCGGCGCTTCACCGGGCGGAGCTGGCCGCAGCCGGACATGAAATCCCGAGACCTTTCCAACCATGCTGGTGAGCTGTTGGAGTTGATCGAGCGGCATGATTACCGCGCCCGCTTCCAGAGCTGTGCCGCCGTGAAAGATTCCCGCAACGGTGAATTTGTTGCCCTGAATTTCCAGAGATTCGCCCACTTTCTTATTGAGATTTCTGGCCAGGCCATCGCCCAGGATGACTTCGGGCTTCCCATTGTGGAAGCGTCCTCCGGCTGTGAATGTGAGCGAATCAAATTCGTAGGAATCATCCAGCCAGCCAAATATCAGCGCATTGACCTCGGGCGTCAGGGACATCATATTGAAGATCATGGGACCGGCTTGCGCGACGACCGGCACCGAACGAAGTTTTACTCCGGCTGACTCATCCACAGAGGTATTGAGGAATGTCTCTTGCACGACGGCGATGTCGGTGCCGCTGCTCGAGTAGAGGCGCAGCCATTCGTTCTCAAACGCGCGCGAAAAGCCAACCAAAGCGACAAAGGCCCCGATCGCCATCGTAATTCCGCCCAGCGTTAGCAGCGTCCTCAGGCGCCTGCGCCAGAGATTCTTCCATGCAAACCATGCAAAGGAGAGTTGGGAAGCCATGACGTCAGAGAAAATCCTCGAAAACTGTGGAGCAAGGCTTGCAGTGAGGAATTTTGACAAAGAATTAGCCGCCAAAGGCCACCAATAGCAACCGCAGCCAAATCGGCCGTTGCCGTGGAGCTTTGCCCGAACCTACTCAAATGATCGAGGGCCCAGTGCCCAACCTGAGCATCAGGCCCGCTCGATACGATTACCGGCCGTGGCCGCGCGAACTGCCGCCGCCACCGCCGCTACCCTTGCGTGCCTGGTAGCAATCCCGGCAGAAAACCGGACGATCGCCACGCGGTTCAAAGGGCACTGTTGTAGGCTGGCCGCAACCCGAACAAATCACAGGTGTTCCCTGTGCTGGAGCCGAACGGTAGCCGGAGCCCCCCTGATCGTTCTTTTTTGCCTGACGGCAATTTTTACAACGCTTTGGGGTCGAATAACCACGTTCCTGAAAGAACGTCTGATCGGCAGCGGTGAAGGTGAAGTCCTGTCCGCAATCGCTGCAAGTAAGTTGAATATCTCCGGCCATGGGTCTCCTCGTGGAGATTGTACAGCCCAATGTCTCATTTGGGTACAAGGATTCTCTTGAATCGAAAAAACTTGTGCTTTGGGCGGGACCTGCTGCCCTGCGATTCACCTCCGACGCACCCCGATCCAAAGAGCAGAGTGGAAATCGTCGCACGCTATAGCGCCCTCCAATCCAGCAATAAAAATCGGGGATAGTAAAGACCTGCCCGAATCGTGCCCGCCTCTGCGTCTGTGCCGCGCAGGTTGCGCAGAACCTCGGCATAGGCCTCCACCTGAGGCGAGAAGAGCGCGCGAAGTTCCGATATCGCCGTGGCCGGATCGACGTCACCAGCGCCGGCCGTCTTATAGTCGATGATCCACCAGCAATCCTCTCCCTCGCTTCCGGGCGTCAAACCGGCCTGGAAGACGCGGTCCACGCGCACCGTCCGCAGGCCGCCGCCGACCATCCCCGACCAGCGAGCCTCGCTGGCAGCGTTCAAGTGGGGCGACAGAATCCACGAGCCAATGGGATCATGAGAGGCATCGAGCGCCAGTTGAAGCGCCTCAGCGGCAATCTTCGTGGCACGTGATTGATCCACTCCAACGGAGCGCACCTGGGCAGCGACCCGCGGCTCAAAGTGTCGAAGAGCGGAGCGGGCATCCTCCCAATCCATACCCTCACGCAGCCTGGCCAGCTCTTCGAGCAGCGCATGAACGGCTGTGCCCAAAGCGCGGGAGAGCAATCCGCCCTCGTGACGCGTGTACGAGGTACTTTCCCCAATCTCAGAAGCAAGAGGGCTGTGCGTTCGGCGCGCCTCCGAATCGAACCCTCCTTCGACAGACGAATTCAGTTCAGGCTCTGCGACATCAGCCCGATAATCCCGCGGCAGACGACGCAGCAACGTAGGCCGGATCAGCGACGGCATCACTATCAGGTTGCTCTCGCCCGCAGCGGCGCCCGAAGCCGCGATGGATTCGATCTCTTGCTCTTCGTGGGCCTCCGAAGCTGTCCTCGCAGTTCTCCATTCTTCAAAGCGTGCACGCACCTCGGATTCCAGCGCCGGCCACGCCGTGGAGAGCAGACTATTTGTCGGTTCCACCAAACTGAAGCTGTCACCTTCCGCCTTGCACGCAGGACGCGCGAACAGGTGCAACTCCTCGCGCGGGCGGGTGGCAGCCACGTAGAGAATCCGCCGCGTCTCCTGCGATTCACGTTGGCGATAAACCCGGTCAACCCACTCCTTGGCCTGGCCTCGATCATCCCCTTTGCGCTGGAAGGGCGCGATCAGAAACTCGGTGATCTCATCCGAATCGCCAAGATCGGAGTCGTCCGGCCCAGCAAGCCCGCGTTCCAGCCAGGAGAGCATACTCGGTTTGCCCCGCCCGCCCGCAGCCTGCAACTCGGGAACGATCACCACCTCAAACTCCAGCCCCTTGGACTTGTGAATCGTCATCAACTGCACGCCGCACTCGCTGCTTGCCCCGGGATCGGGCAGGGCAGTGAGCCGGTCGAGTGCCGCACTGAGGCCGGGACCTAGCAACTCTAGCTCTCCGCGGGGAAATCGGTCCAGGCATCTCCAAAGCAGGTTGAGGTTGGCGCGGGCAGTCCCGTCTACGCAAGCCGCACCGCCCAGCCGCAGCCAGACGTGCTCAAGCCAAGTGCCCAGCGAAGCCCCAGGCTGGCCGGCACGAAAAGCGGTCACCGCAGTCAGAGCATCGAGTACCCGAGCGGCAGCTGCTCGTTCCTCTTCGCTCAGCAGTGGGAGCCGCTCCACCAGCAACTCCGGCACAGCGCGGGTGAGCAACTCGGGCTCGCCAGCGAGCGTGTACAGGTCGTCGAGCGAAAGGCCGCACCAGGGCGCGCGCAATACTCCCAGCCACGCCACGCGGTCCTGCGAATTGAGCAGCGCGCGAGCCAGGGCGAGTGCGTCGAGCACCTCAGGGCGATCCGCCAGCCCCTCGAGCTCCACAGCGCGAAAGGGAATCGCGGCCTTGCGTAAGGCTTCGGCGATGGGAGCAAGGTGACTCTTTGCGCGGCCCAAAACGGCGATGCGAAATTTCTCTCCGTCGACGCGCGCCCGCTCAATGCGGCTCATCTGGCCGCGAATCAGGTCGACGATCTCTTGAATCTGCTCATCACGGGCGGCTTCCTTTTCATCTCCAGAGTCGTCGGATTTGCCGCGCCCTGCCTGCGGTACAAACTTCAGATGCAGCGCGAAGTGCTGGTCGCCGTGGCCCAATTCTTCTCGCGATGGCAGGGCGGAAAAGAAGGCGACACCGCTGCCATCGTCCGTCGCGAAGATTTGCGCAAAAGCTTCATTCAACCGTTCGACAAGCCCCGGCGCACTCCGGAAGTTAGCCTTGAGAGGAACAAAGTCGAAGAGCAGCGATTCGTCGTGGGCAATCTCCAAACCAACCGCTTTGACGCGCGGAAAGAGCTCTGCGTCGGCGTCGCGAAAAGAATAAATGGATTGCATCGGGTCGCCGACCACAAAGCACGTGCGGCCTGCGCGTTCGGGCCATGCGGCGATGAGGCTCGCGAGCAACTGGTGCTGTCGGCGGCTTGTGTCCTGGAACTCATCGACCAGCAGGTGGCGCATTCCGTCGGAAACAGCCAGCGCCGCGTCAGTAGGCAGACCATCCTCGCCCCGAAGTACACGCTGCGCAATCTGCGCCACCTCGATAAAATCCACTGTGCCCGCCTCAGCAAAAGCGATCTGCAGTTCGCCCGCCGCATGGCGCAGCAGCGCAAAGCAGGAGCGCACGATCAGCCAATCTTCTTCGCTATAGCGAACGGGCGGCAGATTGCGAACGCCAGACAGAGCAGCTTCGAGCCCTGGGATCGCAGCCAGCAAGGCAATTAAGTCAAGAAGGCGGCCTTTCTCCCGCTTGCATTCGGCAGGGAAACCGAGGCGGACATTGATCTGCTTGCGGAAGGCCCCATCGCCGGTGAGCAGTAGCGCGGCCAAATTCACGTGCGCACGGCAAGCATCTTCAACTTCGGAGCTGCCGGAGAATGTTTCAGAAGGAAACTCGGCCAACTCGGCTAATTCCTGAAAAAGCTGCCCGTCGCTTTTCTCGCAAGCAAACCGCGCCAGTTCCAACGCTTCTTTGCGCGCGTCCGGAACCTGATCGAGCAGTTGGCACAAATCAGTCAGCGCACGGCGCACCGCAGTCGAAAAGGGCCGTTCCAGACGCTCGCGCAGCGCCTCCCAGTCTGGCTCGCGTTCAAGCACAAAGCCGTGCATCCAGCGGTCGCGGCTCTTGAGCATCTCGACCAGCAGTTCTTCCATCTCTTGCCAATTGTTATCGCGCCACAGCAGCAATTCTTCAATCGCCTTGCCAAGCGTCGAGCCAATCCCATCAATTCTTCTCAGTGTCTCGCGAGCTGCGCGGCGATAAAATTCGTCCGGCTGCTCTGCAATCTCCAAGCCTCCGCCGAGGCCAGAGAGCAACGGCTGCTGCAATGCCATTTCGCGGCAAAACGAATCAATCGTCGAGACGCGCAGCTGAGACGGCACGTCGAGCAGATTCCAGCTGAGCCGCCGGGAATGCTCCAAGGCACGGCGACTCAGGGCCTCCATCGAGAACTCGTCCGTCTCTGGTGTGGGCTCTGGCGCGGTGTCGTCAGCAGCCTTTTCCAGCTCGGCAACAATGCGGTGGCGCATCTCAGCGGCCGCAGCGTTGGTAAATGTAATAGCCACCACCTGTCCGGGCTCATCAACCTCGCCCAACAAGCGCAGAAAGCGGCGCGTCAGCAGGTCGGTTTTGCCCGAACCAGCCGGTGCCTGCACCAGGATAGATCGGGCGCAATCGAGGGCCTGCTCGCGTTGGGCCTGATCGGGAGGCGAGGATTGAGTCGTCGGCCTACTCACTGCCGGCCTCCCAACCTTCTGAGTCGTCTTCTGCTTCCAGCTGCGCCTGATTCTCATGAATGCGGCACAAACTTTGCAGGCCACAACGTTCGCAGGTCTTTGGATAATCGCGCGGGTCTACCTCGGCGCGCCCGGCGACGAAGTCCTTCGCGAGCTGCTCAATGCAATCCCGCCAGTCGAGAAGTTGCTCTGCGGTGAACGGTTTCTTCATCAGCGCATTGGAGCCCTTCAAACCGGCGAAGAGCGTTGCCGCTGCATCGCCCACTCGTCCTACAAATTCCTGATCTCCGGCGCGCACCTTCGCGAAGACCAGCCCGCCGAGCACCTCGTCCGCATCGAGGGCGAATCCGGCATAGAGCGGAAGTTGCACGTCGTCTGGTCGAGGCAGCTCCCAGGAGTTGGGCGATACGTTGCCGGACTTGTAGTCGACGACCAGTTCAGAGTCGTCCTTCAGTCGATCCAGGCGGTCCAGACGGAGGTCGAGCGTGACTCCAGCGATGTGAACCGTGCGCTTGACCTCGGTGTCGGCCACCTCAAACTCAACGCGCGTAGCCTCGTAGTCAAGCCACTCGGTGACCAGCCTCACGAGTCGCTGTTCCTCCAGTTCGAGATAGCGAAGAGGTATGCGCTCGCGCAGTTGAGGGCGCAACTCCCGCGTCAATGCTCGCCGAACGTGTCCCGCCACGAATGCCTTCCTGTTGCCAAGTCGCAGAAGCTCGGCGTGCGTGCGAATGCCGTCCGGCGCCCCGGCCCAGACGGCGTGAAGCACCGCATGGAGCAGGTTGCCGCGCTGGGCAGCGGTCAGTCCAGCCTCGGCCGGCTCCCAATCTTCGGCAGCGAGGCGCGCCGTTGCGAATGCCTTGAAAGGGCACTGCGACTGCGCTGTGAGCACGGTGGCGCCGCCCGCGACCTTGCCCGGAGGGAAGGGAATTCGGCTCGAATCCTCGAACGCAATCGTGAGCGGAGCCGGGACGTCTGGCGCGGCCAACTCCTGTGTCAACTCCCTCGACTCACCGGCAAGCTGCACGATCAGCCGCGACGGCCGAGCTTCGGCTGCCTCATTTTGTCTCGCGTAACTGAAATGGACCTCATGCGCAGAAACCAGCAACCGGTCGGTAATCGAGCGCGCCAGCTCCCAATCGAGCTGAGGCGTGGCATGAGGCATTCCGGTTTCGCGTTGAATCTCGACCGGCAGCAGAGGATGCGTCGCTCCACCGGCAGGCCATGCGTCTTCATCCGCTCCCAGGAACCAGACGGCGTCCGCGCTCAGGCCCGCCGACTCTGCCGGACCAGCAATCTGAATCGGAGCATCGCGTGACTCAGGAGCGAATAGAGTCTCATCCAACGCGCGGCCGAGTTGCGAAAGAAAATCCTTCCAACTCATCGGACGGCCATCGAAGCCAAGCGACCCGCAACCCTCTACTGCTTGTTGCCATCGGCGCAGAGCCTGATATTCGGCGCTCGCCAGGGGGCGCGCACTGGCGAAATTCAGATCGTCCAGCAGCCGCGGAACCAGCTCCGCCCAGTCGAGCGGGGTTTGCAAGCGGTATGTGAAGTCAACTAGGTGTCGCTGGACTGCGGTCATGCGCTCAATCCATGGCGCTGGCAACAACTCTGCAGCAGACTTTTGGCTGAGAAACGCCTCCAGCGTCCATTGGGGCCGTTCCAAGCCAAAGCGCCGCAGCGCGCGCATGTAGACTTCAAGCGCCGAAGACTCGAGCGGACTGGCCACAATATACCCGCTGGAAAGCAGCCAGTCCACCTCCTGCTCTGCAAGCGCACCGTCCAGCCAGCGCAGCACCAGGTGCGCTGCCCGCGCAAGTGCAATCTGGCTCAGTGGAACTCCCAGCGAAAACTCGAAAGCCAGACCGGTGTGCGCAAGAAAAACGCGTTCCATCTCGCCCCGTCGCGCGCTGGCTGCCTGTGCAATAACCAGCAGACGAGCCTTCGGGTTGGCGCTGAGTTGGCGGCCGCACCAAATCGCGCAAGCCTCCAATTCGGCCTGTGCGCCAGCAGCTGCATGAAACTGAACCTCGCCTGCTGGCTCGCCCTTTGCATCCTCGCGCCATTCACCCCATGCGTCGAAGAGACTGCGCTGCACAGGCAAAATGCGGTCAAAGCCGGCCAGCAGCAATGCCGGACGCTTAGCTTCCTCAGTCTTGAGCAGTGCAATCAGCTCGTAAGGCAGACGGCTGAAACTCAGCAGATTTTCGGCGCGGCAGCTTTCGTCAAAGGCCGCAAGCCAACCGCTGAAGGCCGCCGCATCCTGCTGCCAACCGCTCCGCGCACCATCCCGCAAGAACCTCGGCGCATAGGAGCAAAGCAGCTCGTGCGCTTCCATGGCCAGAGCCGCCAGGCGATAGCGCGAGCCTTCAAGAATCGTCGCCAGAGAGCTATCTGCACCAGCAATGCCCGCCCAAAGAGCCTCCTCCTGCGTAGTATTCAGCACCAGGCGCGCGTCCGCATTGCGCTCTTCCCATCCTTCACGGACAAAGCTCTTCCAATCGAGAATATTTGGTGTGGGCCAGGCGCTAAGACCCTCGGCCTGGCGTGTTCGATGGAAGCCTGCTGCCAGGGCGCGTGCTGCGCGGTCGCTGGCCGTAACCACCAGGCCGCCCTCGCAGAGCCATGTGTCGATCTCAACAGCCCCCATTCCAGCGTTATACTCCGTCAGGCCGGAGGTCTGCCATCTGAAGCCGGCGACCAGAGGCTAGCGACCTGAAGCCATCCCTCCCGGTTGCCTGGGATAATGTTGCTCAAGTTGATTCCATGATGAACGAGGTTCGGCTGCGCGTCTGCCAGCGGCAGAGGCAGCCACAGGCGCGGATAATCTAATTCGTGGGAACCAAGCACAACTCGTCGCTATTGAAGGACTACCAGGCGTATTTGCGCGTGGAAAAAGGGCTGCGGCCTTTGACCTGCGAGGCCTACGATAGCGACCTGAAGACCTTTGCCGAGTTCATCGAAGGACGCAACGGAATCCTGTTAACGGCAGCGCAGCAGGATGTGGCGGCCTTTCTCGAGCATCTTCGCAACCACGGCATTGATCAGCGTTCAGCGGCGCGTAAACTCAGTTGCCTGCGCGGTTTTTACAAGTGGCTGCTATTTGATCGGCGCATCCATCACGATCCCACCGTAAACATCGAGTCGCCCAAAGCATGGAAGGTGTTGCCCAAGTCGCTTGCCGAGCCAGAGGTGGCCGAAATGCTGGAGCGGGCGGGCCTCAAGGCCGAGCATCCTCAAGCGCGAGCCACCGAGTTGCGCGACCGTGCAATTCTGGAGCTGCTTTACGCGGGCGGTTTGCGCGTCTCCGAAGCCACGGCGCTATCGACCGGCGACTTGGCGCTCGACCTTGGCCGTGTGCAGGTCCGCGGCAAGGGCGACAAGGAGCGAATCGTGCCCCTTGGGCGCTCCGCCATCGAGGCGCTGGAAATTTATTTGCAACAGGGCAGGCCGCATCTGGCACGCATCAGCTCGGCAAAAAAAGCCAGCACCGCGCGGCAGGATTCTACCCGCCTCTTTCTTTCCTTGCGCGGCATGCCGCTCACTCGCCAATGGGTTTGGCATCTGGTCAAGATGGCCAATTCGTCCGCCAGCCCGCACCGTCTGCGCCACAGTTGCGCCACGCACATGGTCGAGCACGGCGCCGATCTGCGCAGCGTGCAGTTGTTGCTCGGTCACGCCGACATCTCCACCACCCAGGTCTATACCCACCTGGCGCTGGGCCATCTGAAAGAAGTGCATCGCAAACATCATCCCCGCGCCACGCGGCAGCATGAGGAACTTCCGTTGCCCCCACCAGTACGTGGAGGCCTGCATCTAGTTTCGAGCCCCAAGCCAAGCGCCAAGCCCAGCGTTGACCCGGCCAGCCATCCACGCAGCGTCAAACCGAGTCTCACTCTACACTCTAAGGAGAAGGCATGAGCGCCGCAGCCGCACCCATCCTTGCCGACTCTCTAAGCTCGCTCGTGGCCGGCTACCTGCGCGTGCTCGCCAATGAACGCGGAGCCTCAGCGCACACGCTCCGCGCCTATGATCGCGAGTTACACGGATTTGCGACTTATATCGCTGAGAGCTATGGAAAAGATCAAAGCGTGGAACGCATCGAGCACACGCACATTCGCGCCTATCTTGGCACGCTCTATGATCGCGGCCTCTCGAAAGCTTCTGCAGCACGCGCACTCGCAGCCATCCGCAGCTGGTTCAAGTGGCTTGCTCGTACCGGGCGACTCGAGCAGAACGCTGCATCATTGGTTGCCACGCCGCGCTTGCCCAAGCACCTGCCGCGCGTGCCTTCAATCGAACAGATGAACCGCGTGGTCGATTCGGTTGGTGAGGATGCCGCGAGTTGGCCCACGCGCGACGCCGCGATTCTGGAGCTTCTCTACGGCTGCGGCATTCGCAACGCCGAGTTGACCGGGCTAAACCTCGACGACATTCACTGGGGCAACGATACAATCCTGATTCGCGGCAAAGGCCATAAGGAGCGTTACGTGCCGCTCGGCGACGCAGCGGCGCAGGCCTTGCGCGCATATATCGCCGAGCGCTCGGCCCGTCTGGCTGCGGCTGGCGACACAAAGAAATACACAACGCCAGCCCTCTTCCTCAACTTGCAACTGCGCGGCCTCGGCAATCCCGGCGGAGAAGCGCGCCTGACCACTCGCAGCGTGGGTCGCATCGTGAAGCGCATCGCCATTCTGCGCGGTCTCTCCGCCGACGTGCATCCGCATACCCTGCGCCACGCCTTCGGGACTCATTTGTTAGAAGAAGGCGCCGACCTGCGCGCCATCCAGGAGTTATTAGGTCACGAGCGCCTCTCCACCACCCAGCGCTACACCCAACTAACCACCGCGCAGTTGACAATCGTCTATGACCGGACCCATCCCAGGGCGCGGTGAGCTATTTAGCGCTCCCTTCCCCGCGCACCTCGTTCCCGTACTTTTCGATGTTTGCGCAAAACATTAGGCCAAGTTCGCTCAGTCGCGCATCTTGACCATTTATTCGGCTACGGTCCCGCTCAGTGAGGAGGCCGAGTTCTGTAGGTCTCTTTTCGTGTATATCAATCAGACCTTGTGAGTCATGTCCGATTGCTTTTGCCATATATGATGCCCAGTTTGAATAGCTACTTACATAGTTGGGGTGCGTCACTCCGCTGGCAAACTCAGATCTCTTCAGGTATGCCGTTCTCAAAAGCAGAAGTTCTCCTGAATTGAGTTGTTTCGCGATCTGCCAGAGTTGGTAACCCTTAATTCTCTCTCCGTCGGTGGCTCCAACTTTGTTTACCGCAAAGAACATGGCTTTGAGAGCTGCGAGACGATCCGCATCCGGTGACTCTTCGTCGATGATAGTCATCAACTCAACCCAGGTCTGAAAACCATACTTCTTTTCAGCGAAATCGCCAGGGATTCTGCCAGTTTCCCGAAGTTTTTTGAACTCAGCGGCCCACTGTTGAAAAAGTCGGCCCTTCAGCAGGGCTTGGACAATCCGTCCGCCGCTTAAGAAGAGGCCGTTCTTTCCGACCGCAATTGCTCCGGTCATCGATTCCGCGATGAACGTGAGCGGCTCATTGAGAAACTCCTCAAGAACGCTCGGGTCTTGAAGGTTTGCGATGTTCGAGTAATCCCGTGGCCGGGTAATCAACGCAGATTCGTCAGTCATTCTGGTCCTCCTAGATGCTCATGCATTGCCCCGTCCGCGAGTATAGAGGATTCATCGAATTCCTGTGAGGAAGTTGTTATTACATGCGAGGCGCAATGCTCAGAACGATTCGCCGTCTTGAGAACCCGCGAGGAATCTTGACTCGTGATGCTAGCGACGGCTCTCCACCGTCATCTTCATCCCATAGCGTGCCTTCAAAAGAACGAAACCTTGAGGCTCCACCCTCTGTCCCGACAAAAGCCGCAGCCGGTAATGCTGGGCCAGCGTCGCAAGAATCAACGTCGTTTCTGTCATCGCAAGCTGCGCCCCCACGCACGCACGCTGACCAAGCCCAAAGGGTAAGTATGCATAAGCTGAGCGCTCGCGGCTTCGCTCCGTCGAAAACCGCTCTGGATCGAATCTGTCCGGATCATTCCATAACATTGAATGGCGGTGCAGCACCCAGGGAGCAATGGTGATCGTAGCGCCCTTCGGAATTCTGACACCACATACCTCGTCATCCTTCAAGGCCGCGCGCCAAGCCATGGTATGGAACGGCGGATACAGCCGAAGCGCTTCCTCAACCACCGCGCGGGTATAGGTGAGCTTTGTAATATCCTTCAGCTCCGGTGCGCGACCCCCCAACACTTGGTCAACTTCGGCGTGTAGCTTGGCTTCTTGCAATGGATGCTGCGATAACAGATACCATATCCACATAAGTGTTAATGCCACAGTCTCATGTCCCGCCCCAAGCACTGTGATAATCCGGCCATGCATTTCATGAGCGCTTAAGCCCTTGCCGGTCACCGGATCGGTCTCTTTCATAAGTCGTGACAAAAAATCGCCGTCTGAGTTCGCGTCTCCCTGGGCCCGCTTCGCAATAACTTGATCGACGGCTAGGTTCAGCTTCTTGAATATGCGGCGTCGCCGATAACCCTTGTAAAATCCCCAAAACCGGTCAAGCACTGGAACCAAGTCAAGAAGATAGATAGCCCTCTCTTGTTGATAACGTTTTGATGCATCTTCCATCGTCAGCGCAAGCCTCTCCCAGTCAGCGGAAAATACAATCTTGGACATGATCTCAAGTGTTATCGCTCGCATCTCCGCCGAGGCCTCGATAACTGTTCCTGGCGGCAGGCAACTCCATCTATCAAGAGTTCTCTTCGCCGCGTCCAAAATATGAGTGGAGCTTGCAAGAATCGCACCGCGATCAAAAGACTGCGAGAATGCTTGTCGCCGTTGGCGCCACTCGGCTCCCTCGTTTGCCGCAGGGCCCTTATCTGTCCAAATCTTTGAAATACGCTGTTCTATTGTGCCCTTGACGTAGTTTGCCGCATTGTCAACCATTATGTGCTTGATCCCCGCTGGATCGTTGACAATGAACGTGTGGAGTCTCCAGTGCTTGGTCTCGACGATCGGTCGTTGAAACACTTCTTGATGAAAACCCGCGATCGCACTGTCCTGCATCCTGCGAACGTAGTCGAAAGATCCTAGCGGAGTTTTTGGCGGCACCGGCGCGGCGAAAAGCGGCGTTGTCTCGACGAAATCGATATCACTGACTTCCACAATGACCTCCTACAGTGATTAAGCGGCATTGTGCCCCTGAAAACTAATTCCTCACTAACCCATTCCTTGCCGAAAATAACCTTTCGCCATCGCATAATAGAACTGTTGAGTGGCACTGGTTCTTACTTTCAGTGACCACTGTTCACTGTCCACTGGAGGGTACCCCCCTCCCCCCCTTTTTATATTTATTTTCGGCCCCAAATCTTGCAGATAATTTTAACCAAAACTGAATCAATACTTTAAAAAGATAATCCACACGCGAACACATTCACTGTAAACCCTTGGACTTTGCATAGAATTAGCTCTGGCTATCCAAACTTGCTAGAAACTGATCTTGCGCTCCGGAAACCAGGTGAGCTGAATGCTCGTTGTGGTCACTGTCTGCTCGCCGGGAAGGTAGATCGGAGCCTTCCAGTGCTCGAAGGCGAAGTTCCCATTAATCTCGAAATCCTTGCCCAGCCGCTTGACCACCTGGAAGTTGATGTCGTTCAACGTTGTGCCGCCAGGAACAAGGCAGGCAGTAGTTACCGGGCATCCAGGACTCCCCGCAGGAATGGTCTGGGTCGTCGAACCGGGGATGAAGTAGCCTGTGGCCTTCTGATTGCGCAAACCTGCCTGAATCCATTCATTGCCGCTCAGGTGATAGGTAATCCAAGCCTGGCCGCCCTTGTCCTCGCGTCCAATCCAATCGCCGAACAGCTGTCCATGGTTGGTATAACCCTGCTTCTGGATTCCTTCGTAGTACATAAACTGGCCATAATGGCTTGGGTATGCGGGTTGGGCTGGATGGTCTGAAGCGGAAGGATCGGTCGAGGCGGCTTCAGTGCGTATGTCGAGCTTGGGTAAGCCGGGTACATGAGAAAGATAAAGTCCGGGCCGGTACGCAGCGCGTCGTGGAGCGTCGGCGGGAGAAACATCGTCGTGTGCCTCGGAGTCCGTGTAGAGCGTGAGCCATTTGCGGAAGAGGGGCAACCGGTAGGAAAAGTCGAAGGCGCCAAAACGCGCGCCGGGATCGTCTCGGCCGTCTTTTGCATTGCTGCTGGGAGAAGACAGGCTGACAAAACTTTTCAGGAAGGAATGAACGGTGATGGGTCCGTGTCCCTCGCCGCCCCAGATCACAGTGCGCTCGAAACCGAATTCGAGGTTTTGTGTGGGCCGGAAGCTGATCTTCTCGACATGCACCCAGGGATCGCCGGGATTGATCACGTTTGCCAAATTCGGATTGGAGCCGCCGGGATTTAACGGATTGGGCATATAGGTGTGCCCATGTAGCCCTCCAACAAGAAAATCGTAGCGGAAGGGGCCGGTGAGCACGGAGAGCGCTGGAATATGCAGTGGCTCGATGCGGTTGATGCGGAACGAGTATATGTTTTCGGCGTTGTTGGAGTAGGCCATGGCGCCGCCTAATCCAGGCCCGAGCCAGTCGTCCTGTTTGCCCAGGGATATTTCATGGCTGAGTAGATGGGCGGAGACGAAAGCCTCCATTACTCGTCCGTTGGTCATAGTCGCAATCGGTCCCATGGGGATGGTGGCTTGGTTGTAAGGCAATCCAGTGGCGGCATCAAGGAAGGTCGTGCCGTCAACCGTGCTAAGTGCGTTGGCCAGCGTCTGGGAATATCCAGTGGCCGAGGGCGCCGCCTCAAACTCGCCGCGAATGTAAAACACAAAGCGGCCTGCTGAGGCGTAGCCGCTGGCACCGGAGTAGTTATTGAACCCGTTCTCGTAAGGACGGCCGTAATCGTTGATGATAGTCGAGCCGAGATGGTAGCTGTCGCGCAAAGGCGTGCCGCTGATGCCGCGAGCTACGGTGTACACTGACTCGATGCGGGAGCTGCCCTTGTACGCCCTGCATGGGCCCTGGGAGTCGTACCTCAGTTCGTACAGCAGCGCATTGTAGATGCCTTGAGCCTCGTCGGTGGCCGCTCTCGACTTCTCATCCTTCGCTTCTTCGATGTGCATGCCGGTCTCTTCGATCATGTGGCCCACGCTCGCTCGCGTCCACGGCCTCATGCCTAGATAGACATGGTCCACGAAGCCCAGCGAGTAAAGCCGCAGCATGGCAGGATAAATCCAGCTATCGACTGGAATGTAGGGTGAACCGAGTATGCCGGGCTCACAGGCAGGCGCAGCGCCTCCGCCGTTCTGGTTCGACTGTCTGGCGCCTGCAGAAGCCGCAGTGTTGGGAGCGCCGGTCTGTCCTGCCGCGAGTGTACCTGCGTACAAGAGGGAGAGTCCGGTCAGCAATGTCGCGTATTGGAGAACAGCAACCATGGACCTGCGCCTACTCAGATTCATACCCCTCACTTTATCATTCGACCGCCCAGAGGGGATGCCGGAAAAGACTGATGTCATGAGGTGAAAGCGCAACAGCAGCATCCAATCCATTCGAGAAGTTGGCCGCGGCTTCAAGTTTCAATTCCTCGCTGAAGAGGCCCTTGCGCGTCAGGTACATCTGCATGTTCAGAATGGGGTCGCGGGCCTTCGCGGGATCGATCTCCGGGCAGCCGTCGATGAGTTGGCTATGGCACTCGATGAAGGTCGCTCCGTTTCCCTTGCGGGCCTGTGTGGCTGCCTCGGTGGCCACGCGATAGACTGCCACAACATCGTTGCCATCGACGGTGATTCCGGGGAAGCCGCAGGCCTCGACTTTGAGAGCCATCTCTTTGCCGCTGGTTGGCGCGTCGAGAAGCGACACCCCGGTTGAATGGCTGTTTTGATAGACGAAAAGGATTGGCAATTGGTGTGTATCGGCAATTTTGAGAGCCTTATGCCATGAACCCGGCGAGGCAGTTCTGTCATCCAGGAAGACTACGGCGATCTTGCCGTTCTTCTTCGTCTTGTTGGCCAGCGCTGCTTCAATAGCAATATCGAGTTGCATTGTTAGATCCGGATCGGCGGCGCAGACGGGTAGGCTGGAGAAGATATTGTCCAGCGGCTCGCCTTTGATAAAGCCGGCCATAAATCCTTGATGCGAGGGAGCGATGGTGTCCTCCGGTAGCAAGTCGATGGTCACGCCTACCTGGGCCGCTTCATGGCCCACGGCAAACTCGCCTTTCCCAGCGAATGCGCTTCGCTGGGAAAGGTTTCGTGCCCGTTCCGCGATCATGCGGTACTGCACCATGGCGGTGTAGAGCTGGAGCAGCTTTTCGTTGGAAATAAGCGAAAAACCGTTATGTGCGCGCGGTTCCGTGACTGCGCTTTGTTCTTTCGTCTTGACCGTCATCTGTGCTTTGACCTCACTGGTTTCTGCGATTGTAAACGGGGACGGGGCGCCAGAGAGAAAATGTGTGCTGGTTCAGCAAGCAGTGCCCGCTGTCTCATTTTTGGACATGCCTCGTTTCCAGACAGAGCAACGTTAGATTCTTCAAATACTTGAAGATTTTATTCAAGCTGCCATCGGTTTAAGCCGAAATGCCTCTTATCCAGCCGATGAGATGCGCAGCCTTTGCACCGAATCTTTGAGCTGGTCTCAAGGAACGATCATCTTGTCTTCATCCTCTGTGATTTTCGGGGTCTATGCGCCGCAATCTTCGCCTTGCGGATTAGAGCGCTTGCAGGCCCAGATGCGGACGTGGCTGCCCGTGCTGGCGTGCGCCTCAGTCTTTGCGATCGAGTCCACATCCTACTTTGGTGCGGACCGGACCAGCGCTCCTTTGCAGCGTGTGGCAGAAGCGATTTGTGGTTACGACGTGTGCGTGCATTGGAACTTGATCCATCACATCATTCGCAAGACGGGCCACTTCATGGGTTACGGACTGTTTTCCGCAGTTTGTTTCCGCAGTTTCTGGATTACGTTTCTGGATGCGGCGTCCCGATTGTTGCGGCAACTGCGGGCGCACGGACTGGCGACGCTGGCCACCTTTCTGGTGGCCAGCGCGGACGAGATTCACCAAAGCTTTCTGCCCAACCGAAGCGGCCGGTTCAGTGATGTCCTGCTGGATACTGGTGGCGCTGTGGCGCTGGGCTTCGTGCTGTTTCTGGCAATGCAACTGGCGGAGAATCGAAGGCGGGCGCGGGTCAATGCTAGCTGTCGCATTGCACCGGTTTGTGTCCCAGCGGCTGCTTAGGTTGAATAGTCTGCGTTGATGCTGATGTACTCGTGAGTCAGATCGGTGGTCCAGAAGACGCAGGAGCCGGCGCCCTGATGAAGCTCGATGGTGACAGAGAACTCCGGCTGCGCGATATAGGCATGTGCGGAGACTTCGTCGAACTCAGGCGCTCGGCTTCCGTCGCGGCAGATGCGGAGATCGCCGAAACGAATATCTATCCGCTCGGGATCGATCTGCGCGCCGGAGTAGCCAATGGCTGCCATCAATCGGCCCCAATTGGGATCGCTGCCCGCCCAGGCGGTTTTGACCAGCGGCGAATGAGCAATGGCCTTGGCAATTTTGAGCGCGTCTGCATCCGTGGCCGCTCCTTCGATATGCAGCTCGACAACATGCGTGATGCCCTCGCCGTCGGCCACAATCTGGCGGGCCAGCGAGGTGCAGACTTGCGTCAATGCGGTCGCGAAGGCGGCGTCATCCCGACCGATCGCCACTTCACTGGCGCCTGAGGCCATGAGCAGCACGGTATCGTTGGTCGAGGTGTCTCCATCCACTGAGATGCGATTGAAGCTGACTTCGATGGCTTGGCGCAGGTAGCCGTCCAGCACCGTAGGCTCGACGGCCGCATCGGTCAGGATGTAGACGAGCATGGTGGCGTGCGGCACAAGCTGGGGATGAATCATTCCTGCGCCCTTGCAGAGAGCGGCCATGCGGACTTCCCGCACTGCGCCATCGGGGCCGGACATCTCAAGCCGGGCAAAGGCGGTTTTCTCCACCGTATCGGTGGTGAGGATGGCCTGAGCAACCTGCTGGAAATGGTCGAACTCGGAGCCCAGCGATGCGGCGATCTCGGGTAAGGCGGCAACCAGCTTTTCGGCCGGCAGCGGAACGCCGATGATTCCGGTCGAGGAGGGGAAGACTTCTTCTGGGCGGCAACCAAAGCGCTGGGCGATGGCCTCGCAGGTGGCACGGGCCGCGTCCAGGCCGGCCTGGCCTGCGGCGCAATTTGCATTGCCTGCATTGATGGCGACCACGCGCACTTTGCCTCCAGTGGCCAGAAGATTTTCCTTGTCCACGATCAGAGGAGCGGCGGTAACGCGGTTGGCGGTGAAGGCAGCAGCGGCGCTTGAGGGCGCATCGGCCACAATGAGGGCAAAGTCGGTACGGCCGCTCTTCTTGAGCCCTGCTTTGGCGGCGCCAAAACGGAAACCGAGCGGAATGACGAATTGGGATGCGTCGGACATTTTAGGCGATGGGATTCAACCCATTTAATCTAGCAGGTGAGGGGTGGGATGACCGAAAACCGGAGTGAGGAAGCGGGGATTTCCGGCCAAAGTGAGTTTCTTGAGCTGCGCCACGTGAATGTGGCACGCGGCGAGCGCGTGGTTCTGCACGATGTAAACCTGACCATTCGCTCCGGAGAACACGTGGCGATTCTAGGGCCCAATGGCTGCGGCAAGTCCACGCTGATCCTGGCCATGACCTGTCAGCTTTATCCCATCGTCAAGCCGGGCATGAGCGTGCGCATCTTTGGCCGTGAGCGCTGGGATTTGACAGAATTGCGGAAGCATTTTGGCGTGGTGGCGGCTGGGTTAATAGGGGAACTGCCTGGTGAACGGACAGCCGTCACCACTGGCCTGGATGCGGTGATCGCAGGCTTCTTTTCCGCTTCGACGCTTTGGCCAAATCTTCATGTCACCGACGAAATGCGCGAGCGTGCCACCGAGGCGCTGGATCGAATGGAGGTCCCGAATCTGGCGCGTCAATTGGTGGGCGAGATGTCGGCCGGCGAGAAGCGGCGCATCCTGATTGCGCGGGCGCTGGTCCATCGGCCGCGGCAACTGCTGCTGGACGAGCCCTCGAACACGCTCGACCTGGCCGCACAAAGGGAGTTGCGCGAGACGCTGCGTCGGCTTGCCCGCGAAGGCACGGGGCTGGTATTGGTGACCCATCATTTGGGCGACATTCTTCCAGAGATCGAGCGTGTGATTCTGATGCGGGCCGGGCGCATCGTGGCCGACGGGCGGCGCGAGGAACTGTTGACTGAAGCAAGACTAAGCGACCTCTTCCAGGTACCGGTTCGCATCGGACACGATGAGGAGTGGCTGCACAGTTGGTGAGGTCGAGATTCATCGCGCAGGCAGGTTCCATTCCGGTGTTGCGTTCAAGCGGTAGTGGCGGTCGGCTTCGCGGCGACGATCGCCAAACCAAGGCACGCAGCGATGAAAATCTCCGCAATCACCGGCCCGAAAAAGAAGTAAGTGTTCGAATTCACCGCCAGCGCGGCATAAGCGATCAAAAATGTAGTCAGAATCGGGCGCAGCTGGCGCGCGTCCGTCTTTGCCAGCGAGCCGAGTTGCCAGAAGAGAACCGCCTCGGCCGTGAGAAATATGGTGACCGCGAGACCGAGTCCGTGATAGAACTCCCAAAAGCTGCGCACATGTCCCATCGACAGAAACTGATTGATCTTCATTGCTTCTACGGCTACTGCGGCGGGGCCCGGCCCTACCTTGCCGAAAACGCCGCCGATGGTGTGCAGTGTCGCATGAACGAGCGTCAAGATCGCTGCTGTGCGCAGGAGGAGAGATGGCTTCATCATGATTGATCTCCGTTTGCCGCCTTGGCGTACAGTGCCAAAATGCCGCTCCAAGCGCCCGGTCCGTCGAAGATAGCACGCAACTGCTCGCAGCCCTCGCCATGGCGCTCCAATTTGCTGTGTTCCAACTCGACAAGCGTTGCTCCTAGACCATCGGCCGTGAATCGAATCTCAACTTCACTCGCTTTCGCCGGGTCTGGGTCGCACTTCCAATCCGGTTGATCGTGACCCGGACGAACGTGCCACGAGAAGGTGACCCGATGCGGCGGATCCCACTTGAGCACCGTTCCCCAGTCGGCGAGGTTGCCGTCAACGTCTCTCACATACCACCGGCCTCCGACACGCGGCTCGACGAAGATCGCCTCGAAGGGAGTTTTCCCAATGTGATGCGTCGCCGGCCACCACGTCTCCATCCGCTCTACAAAAACTGAAAAGGCGCGCTCGATGGGAGCCTGAACGCGCACGCTCTTACATACGACGGCTTCTGCTGCGATGTTTGTCATGATTTTCTCCACTGGGGGTTTGCTCGACAGAGGCTTGAAATGCGCTCAATGCCTTATCCCAGACCTGGTCAAAATGAGCGCGCAGGCGAACGATACCTTCTGGATTCAGCTGATATACGCGGCGGGTCCCGGCTTTCAAATCAGTCACCAGGCCCACGTCTTTGAGGACACGCAGGTGCTGTGAGACAGCTGGACGGCTCACCGGCAGGGTGCGAGCCAACTCGTTCACGGCAAAGGGGCCGCTGGAGAGTTTTTGGAAGATGGCCATGCGGGTCGAGTCCGCTAGGGCATCCAATCCGGCTTGAAGGTAAGCATCCACTAACGGTAAGTTAGCACGCACCAATAACTGGGTGTCAAGAGAAAAATCGCTCTCGTATCGAGAGTGGTACGCAGCGGTACAAAATAAACGAGACCAAAAAAAATGGAATGCGAGAATCGCATTCCATTTTTCTCTAAAAGTGTGACGTAACCGAGAGAGAAAACCGGTTGAACAGCCCGGCAATTGCCTTGCGTTTAGCGAGAATGAATGAATTTGCGGCGCAGCAGCGCGGCCAACCCGAGCAGTCCGGTGCCGAACATGCCCAGCGTTCCAGGTTCAGGAGCAACAGCTGGAGGTTGATCGTCTGGTGTGTAGCCGTATGTGACCGTGACGCCTTCGCCGGCGTCCGTAGTCTGGCTGGCACTCAAACCACCGCCGATCTCAGTGATTTGAGTCTGATCGGTTGCGCCGAAAGTAAATAGAACATCACCGAGTCCCTCAAAATTTGTGAAATTGGCGGACGCAACATCCTCTGTGGTACCGCCAGTGATTGTCATCGGCCCAGGAGTATATGGAGAGGTTGGGGTGACCGTTATAGCACCGCTGAGTCCCGTGTCGACAATCAGCACTTGAGTGTTATTAGTGCCTCCGCCCGCTAGAGCGAGGGAAATTTTGGCGTCCAGATCACTTAGCTGATCGCTGCCTATCGAAGTGGCAGAGAGAGTGGTGGTGCCCGTATCAGTGATAACGATCGTAATCGAGTTGAGAGTGCCAAGGGAGGTGTTGAACTGGGAGATATCGAAAGATGATGAGGCGGGCGTCTGCGTCGGATTCACGGTCGCCGTGTAAACAGCCGTTGAGTCCGCACGGGCCACAGATGTAGTCGCGACGAGCACCAAAGCAACAAGAGAGCAGGTGATGACGGATGAGACGTGAATGCCTTTCACTTTTCGTCCTCTTCAACTTCTACGGGTCAAACCGGGAAAAGCCGGTATGGCACCGTGGGTTGAGGGCTTCGGCTGCTTGGGGGCGCCCGACCGTCACCGTGGTTAACGAATCGAAGACAGACGGCGGTCTTCTTTCTACGAACAGGGCCGGCCTGACTCAGTTTCTTTGGAATTCCAGAATGTGTGTGCACGTTGCGGGCCATGTCAAGCATCGCGTTCATGCCACCATATGATTCACGGTAATGTGCTGATATAACATATGGTTATTGCGTATAAGGCTACCGATTTCAGAAACGGTTGAATTGCTTTGCGGAGTGAACAAAGGTGCAAATTGTTGCGCAGCAGGAGAGGGATTTACCCAACCCGAGAGTGTGACTGAACAGGGAAGACGGGAACCCTGAGCCAAGGTCCGGCACGGGACTGAGCAGGCCATCTGCAAAGTCAGTCGTCGAGGCTGCCCGCAGGAAGAGGCGAAACAGCGAATAGGAAACGAGAAGTTCTTTAGCGGGAAAGCCAGGAGAAAAAATCTCGGTCCAGCGAAAAACTATTGTTGACGTGAGATGAATCGAGGGGTACATTAAGCGCACACGGGAAAGGAGGATGATCCAGCTGATGACAAGAGATTGTTCAAGTAGTTTCGTACGTGAGGTGACTGAGGCCTAGGGCATCGCGCCTTAGACCCCATGGTCGCCCCAGCGGAGAACACGCTTGCCGCAGGGGATGCTACCGCATTTTCACAGTGAGATGTATTTCTTGGCTCGATGTACAAATGGGCGATTCTTTCATTGGCGCGACGAATTTCGTCGCCGAAGGAGCCCGGCTTAACGGGTATCGCTTTAGAGTGATTGTGGCCAAGAGACAGCGGTGGAGATGCTCGGGCACTCGCTTCAGCGCGATGGCCTTAGTCCAATACCCACAGTTCACCGCGACGGCCTGGGCAATGCGCCTGGGCCGCCGTTATGTTAGGGGCGAAAAGGGCGCGGTTGAGGTACACTCAGGCCCATGCGGGTTTTTGGCATTGATTGCGGAACGGAAACGACGGGCTTTGGCGTTGTCGAGTCCGATGACTCTGGACGACAGCCACGGCTGGTCTTAAAGGCCATGGGAGCCATACGGCTGGCTAAAGCGAAATCCACGCCCGCGCGATTGGAACAGGTGTTTCGCGAGCTGAGCGCCGAGATGGAGCGTTGGACGCCGGATGCGGTGGCGATCGAGGAGGTCTTCTACTCGGTGAACGCCAAGTCGGCGCTAAAGCTAGGCCAGGTGCGGGGCGTGGCGCTGTTGGCGGCGGCCATGCAAGGATTTCCGGTAGCCGAATACGCGCCGCTCAAGATCAAATCGAGCGTGGTGGGCTACGGGTTGGCAAAAAAGGAACAAGTACAGTTTATGGTGGCGCGGCTTCTGGAGTTGTCCGAAGTGCCGCAGCCGGCCGACGCCGCCGACGCGCTGGCCATTGCCATTTGTCACATCCACACCGCCCAGACGCTAACGCTGCAAGGGGTGACGCAATGAGGGCGGGATGGGCTGCGTTGGCTGCGCTCGCCGCGGCCACTCTCGCTCTGCCATCGCTCGCCAAGGAGGGCCCGGCTGTCCAGGTGGATTTTTCCAACCCCGGACTATCTCCGCAGCGTTGGACGCTGATTATTTACCCCGACGGAAACGGGCACTTTCACTCCGAGCGAGGCACCGCGCCTGTCGCGAGTTTGAAGGCTATCGAGGCGCCCGATGTAGACCGCGATATTCGTCTGAGCGCGCCCTTTGCCGAACGCGTCTTTCAGGCAGCGCGAAATCACAAATGGTTTAGCGGCGAGTGCGAGAGCCACCTGAAGGTGGCCTTCCAGGGATGGAAGCGATTAAGCTATGCTGGACCCGAGGGTCAGGGCTCCTGTCAGTTCAACTATTCCAGGGACAAGGAGATTCAGTCACTGGGCGATTCGCTGGTAGCCGTGGCCGGAGCTGTCGTGGAAGGTGCAAGGCTGGAGACTCTGCTGGCGCATGATCCTCTGGGACTGGACAGCGAGTTGGAATATGTTACGGAGGCTGTGGGGAATGGGCAGATGCAACAGATATGCGTCATCCGCGGCATCCTGGAACGGCTGGTGGAGGACGAGAGCGTGATGGAGCGGGTAAGAAAGCGGGCCAGGATTCTGCTGGCGAAGGCAGATGAATAATGCGTCTCGAAGGCGTGATACTGTACGACTTTAGCGCCACGAACGTGTCTAATAGCGTTGGGCGACTGAGCAAGCCGAGTTGTCCGGTTAGGGATGGCGCGGCGGGAAGGCGAAACGCGATGAATCGCATAGGATGGGTTGGATGCCGATCCGGCGCCTGGGCGCTGGGACTTGTGGCGCTTGCAGTGGGAGCAGTTTTGCTGGCACCGGGACTGCGTGCGGACGATAACACGCAAGCGGCACGCGCTGCCCGGCTAAGCAACGTAGATGGCCAGGTGCGGGTCACACAGGGTAACGAGGTTCTGGCCGATCCGGCGCTCAAGAATACGCCGCTGTTTGAGGGAACTCAGGTATTGACCTCCGAAAATGGGCGGGCTGAACTTGAGTTTGACGACGGCAGCGTAGTTCGGCTTTCGCCCAGTAGTTCGCTTGCGCTAACCGTCTTGCATGGGCAGGGCGCGAATTATGAAGCTGAGATCGTGCTCCAGAGCGGATTGGGCTACTTTGAGTTGCACAGCGAGGGCGCGGCGGGCCAAGTTCGGGTTCGCCTCGGAGATAGCGTCGTCACAGCAGGTGGTTTCACCGTGTTGCGTATCGACTTGGACACTCCCCCCGGCGAACTGGCCGTCTTTTCCGGTAATGCGCACGTTCTGCGTGGGAGTTCGGAGAGTGGCAGCGGGTTGGCACTCGACCTGCACGGAGGCGAGAGCGTGACCCTGGATGCCGCCGATCCCACTCAATACACCTTGAGCGAATCGATTGAGTCGAACTCCTGGGATGCCTGGAACTCTGACCGCGATCAGGCGCTCACGGCCGAAGAGTCAGCCCGGACCGGGGCTGCCAACAGCCTTCCGAACAACAACAACCCGGCGTGGAACGACTTGGATGCCAACGGTAGCTGGTACGACGTGCCGGACCAGGGCTTTGTGTGGTCGCCCTATGGAGCCACCAGCGCAGCTTGGGATCCCTACGGCAACGGCTACTGGATGTGGACTCCTCGCTTTGGTTATATATGGGTTTCCGGCGATTCCTGGGGCTATATGCCCTTCCAGTGCGGCGCATGGAATTTTTACGGCGGCTTTGGCTGGGGCTGGGCGCCGGGGATGTGCTCACCTTGGTGGGGCGGCGGCGTTTGGGCACCGAACATCGGTCGCGCACCGACCGGTTATCGTCCGCCCGTGCGACCGCGCCCGGTGCCACGCGAGCCCATTGCCCGTCCGCTGAATGGAGGCACTGCAGCTTTACCCGCCCATGCTCTTGTTCCCGTCAACCGGCGCCCGCCGAACGGGGCCGTGGGTCGGCCGGTGATGCGAGATAGAAGTGTCCCAGCCACGATTGCCGGGCATGTGGTACAACCGATGCGTGCGTACGCTGCACGTCCGCAGTACCAACCGCCAGTCACGGAGGCGAAACCGCCCTCGGAGTCAGCTACCGGAAAGACTCCTGCTTCGAAAACGCCGAACGCCGGGACGCAAGCCGGGCAGGGCCCTCTCGGTGCCCGCAGTAATAATCGCGGCAGCTATACGTCTACCCCTGCCTCCAGGCCGGCCGGCGGCGGCCAACATGCGCCACCGCCCAGCCATCCTTCTTCAGGAGGAAGTGCCCCACCCCCAAGCAGTGGCGGTGGAACCAATCACCACTAAAATCAGACTGATCCAGAATCAGGGGCTGCTTCGTCATGCGAGGTAGCCCCTTGCGTTTCCAGGCTGCGCCAGAGGGTTGCAAACTTCTCTGCAGACAAAGCTTCCGCGCGAGCTTGAGGTGCAACTGCGGTCTGATTCAATGCCACGGCGACAGTCTCGGGCGGAATGCCTGCAGCGCGCAGGTTGTTGGCCAGCGTCTTGCGCTTTTGTGCAAAGCACTGGCGCACGAAACGCAGAAAGCCGCCCTCTTCGATACCAAGCTCCTTGAAGCGAGGCGCAAACCGCCAACGGAAGACGGTCGAATGCACGTCGGGCGGCGGCGCGAAGGCCGCGGGAGGCAGCGTAAAGAGCCGCTCTGCTGGTCCGTACATCTGCACAGTGACCGAGAGCAGGCCGTAGTCGCGCGACCCCGGCGGGGCAACGACGCGGTCGGCCACCTCGCGCTGCACCATCAATACGGCGCGGTCTAGCGCCTGGTAGTTCGCCGCTAACTTAAGCAGAATCGGCGAAGTGATGGAATAGGGCAGGTTGCCAACCACCAGCAGAGGTTCGTCTGTCTCCGCAAATTTCGCGCGAGCCTCATCAAAATTGAAGCTCAGCACATCTTGCTCGAGCACGGTGACCCGCTCTGGTGGAAACTCGGCGCGCAGCCGGGCGGCAAGCTGTGCGTCCAGCTCAATGGCCAGCACGTGAGCGGCGCGGTCAGCAAGTGCTCCGGTAATGGCTCCGCGGCCGGGGCCGATCTCGACGACTGTGCGTCTCGCGAGGTCGCCAATCGAGGATGCGATCCGTTGGATGGCCTGGGAATCGTTGAGGAAGTGCTGGCCGAGCTTGGGTTTTGCGCGCATGGCTTCTCTGATGGTAGATGAACGCAGACGGTTGAAGCGGCCGGCGTCGTAAAGCAGCAGCGTAGTAGACTTTCCCTTTGGCTGCCTAAACTGCCGGTTCCAGCGTTTCTTTTCGTTAGCCATGGAGAAGCCGTCATGCACATTGTCTTTGCCGCTTCGGAGTGCGTTCCCTTTGCCAAGACCGGCGGCCTCGCCGACGTTGTGGGGGCGCTGCCGCCGGAGTTGGCCAAGCTCGGCCACGAAGTCACTGTCTACCTGCCGCTCTACGCAGGGGTGAAGCGCCACATCAGCGGCGAATGGACGTACGCGGTCCGCTCCATCACCATCCCCTTCGAGTACTACAACCATTTCGTGGACATTGTGGACGGTGGCAAGCGCGCCGGCGTGCGGTACTACTTTGTGGATTGTCCGGAGCTTTTCGACCGGCAGGGGCTTTACGGCACCGCGCAAGGCGATTACCCCAACAATTGGGAAAGGTTTGGGCTGTTCTGCCGTGCAGTTTTGGAGGCGACCAAGTTGCTAGGTGTGCCCCAGATATTCCATGTGCACGACTGGCAGGCAGCGCTGATTCCCGTCTATCTGCGCACCACCTATAACTCAGATCCGGTGTTGAGGCATGCCGGGACGGTGTTCACCATCCACAACGCCGGCTATCAAGGCTGGTTTCCACCACCCACCACCGAACGCCTCCTGTTTCCCTGGGAGATATTCACCATGGACAAGGTGGAACAATTCGACACCTTCAACTTCCTCAAGGGCGGCTTGGTATATTCCGACATCCTGACCACAGTGAGCCGCAAATATGCAGAGGAAATCCAGACGCCGGAGTTCGGAGAAAAGCTGGACAGCGTTCTGAGGGGACGTAGGGCAGACCTGCGCGGCATTCTGAACGGCGTGGACTACACGCAATGGAACCCCGCGACAGATACGAACTTAGTGGCGCACTACTCACAAGAGAATCTGACTGGGAAAGAACAATGTCGCACAGACCTGCTTCAAGCCGCTGGATTGGAGAAGGTGGAAGCCTCGACGCCAGTTCTCGGGATCGTCTCACGGTTTGCAGCGCAGAAAGGCTTCGACCTGCTGGAGCAGGTCGCTGGCAAGCTTTCGGAGCGTGAGGTGGCTGTGGTGGTGCTCGGCTCGGGTGAGCCGGTCTACGAGAAGTTCTTCCGAGATTGGGCCTTCTGGAACAAAGCCAACGTGGCCGTTCGCATCGGCTACGACGAGCGGATGGCCCACAAGATCGAGGCTGGCTCGGATATCTTCCTCATGCCTTCGCGCTATGAACCTTGCGGCCTAAACCAGATCTATTCGCTCAAGTACGGCACTGTGCCGGTAGTGCGTGCCACTGGCGGCCTGGACGACACCATCGAGGAGTGGAATCCGGAGCAGGGAACCGGGACAGGCTTCAAATTCAAGGAATCGGAAGCCGAGGCTTTGCTTGCTGCTATCGACCGTGCGCTGGCTGCCTTCGAGGACAAGGTTGGCTGGACGAAGCTGATGCTGAATGGCATGACATGCAATTACAGTTGGGTGCAGCCGGCGCTTGAGTACGCGGCAGTGTATGACGAAGTAACACGGCGGAGAACATAATGGAGAACTGCTCCAGGACAAATAGAAGAAAGGCGCCCGCGATTTGAGCGCCCTCCTTACTTTGGGTAACTTTCTTCTATTGGAATTGGCGCATTCATACGCAACATCGAAGCGCGGTGCGCTCTATCTGGCTGCAAAAAGTTTTTAAGAAGATTAAAGTGTAGTTGGAGAGACTGGCAAGCCGTGAGTTCAGGAGCCGCGGCGGTCTCGCGTTTCAGACGCTCAAGGCTCCGAGAAACTCATGTCGCGAAAGAACGGAAAGAGTGGGGTAAAGAGTTGCCTGATACGATCAATTGGCCAAAGTTGACCGAGCCGCCGCGCCGCGGCCGCCGCAGATTGTTTTTTCTCATTGCAATTATTGCCGTCATCGTCCTTTTCGGCCGGACCGCGCTGTCCTTCTGGGTTGATCTGCTGTGGTTCAAGTCGCTCGGTTACGAGGAAGTGTTCTGGAAGGCGCGCGGCCTGGGATGGGGCATCTTCGCGGGATTTTTTGTGCTTACATTTCTTATTTTGATGGGGACATTTTTCGCTCTCAAGCAAGCTCATCTCGACGATTTGCCAGGAGATCGCACCATCTTCATCGCTGGGCAAGCAATCACGTTATCGCTCAAACCCGTTTTGCGTCTGGTGTCCATTGCCGGCTCGCTGGTCATCGCGGCAATTACCGGCGGAGCAATGGCTTCTGGGTGGCAAACGCTGGCTCTCTGGTGGTACACGCCACGGCCCACGGGCAGCGTGGTCGATCCCATCTTCGGTAGGCCGCTCGACTTCTATCTGTTCACCTTGCCGGCTTGGCAACTTATCCTCGGCTGGCTACTGACGCTCAGTGTGATCGCCTGTTTGATTGCTGTTGTCTTTCTTCTTGTCTCGGGCAGTTCGCGCGCGCTCAGCGGTGGCCGCGGCAGCTTCATCAGGTTACCGTGGCGTGGCTTTTCGATCGCGTTATCCTTCTTGCTGCTAATCGTTGCGGGACGTGTGTATCTTGGCCGCTTCGAACTGCTCTTCGATCACCACACAATCTTCGATGGCATCACCTATACTGATGCGCATGTCGCTCTCACCGGTCTGCTCGTTGTTTGCGTGGCGCTGCTGCTGGGAGCGGCAATCGCTGCGGTGGGCGGCATCTTTGCGCCTCAAGGACGCTGGCTGGCAGCGGCCGTTGTTCCCGCCGCGATCTGTTATGCAGCGGTGGGAATTGTGGGCTGGTACGTCACGAGCTTTCAGGTCAAACCCAACGAACTGGTTCGCGAGCAGCCGTATATCTCCCATAACATCGAGATGACACGGGAGGCCTATGGCCTTGACCGTTTCCAGTTGCGCGAGTTTCCCGCCGAGACGACTGTCGATGCCACCGACCCGGCCAACAATCAGCCCACGCTGCAGAACATCCGCCTGTGGGACTGGCGCGCATTGCAGGATACACTGAGCCAGATACAAGAGATTCGCACTTATTACGACTTTCCTGACATTGACATCGACCGCTACCAGATTAACGGTTCAATGCGCGAAGTTATGCTAGCCGCGCGCGAGCTCAATGTGGACAAGCTTCCCGAGAGCAGCCGCAACTGGATCAACGACAAGCTGATTTACACCCACGGTTATGGCATCACCATGAACCCAGTGAACGGATTCACGTCCGAAGGTTTGCCCACACTACTATTGAGTAATATGCCGGTGCAAAGTACGGTGGCCGGGCTCAATGTAACTCGGCCTGAGATATACTTCGGCGAACAGACGAACACCGATGTCTACGTAAAGACGCGACAGCAGGAGTTCAATTACCCGCAGGGCGACACTAACAACCTTGCCTACTATCAGGGAGACGGCGGCATCGAGCTGGGCAGATTTTTGCGCCGCGCACTGATCGCCTTCGACCGCGGCGACCTGGCAAAACTTCCTTTCAGCGACGATGTGAACGCGCAGAGTCGTCTGCTTATGCGGCGTGGTGTGCGCGAGCGTGTCGCGGCGCTGGCTCCGTTTCTCACCTACGATCAGGACCCATATATCGTGTTGGGCGACGACGGCCGGCTCTCGTGGATTCTCGATGCGTTTACGCAGTCGGACAGCTATCCTTACTCGACGCACTACAATGTCGACGGACAAGCACAAGCCCTCAACTACATGCGTAATAGCGTCAAGGTAGTTATCGATGCCTATGACGGAACCACGACGTTCTATGCCTTTGATAATCAAGACCCGATTCTGGCAGCTTATCGCGGCATCTTCCCCAGCCTCTTCAAGGATGCGGCGGAGATGCCGGCCGGACTACGCAAGCACGTGCGCTACCCCGAGTTAATGCTCAAGTTACAAGCGGAAGTGTACGGCCTCTATCACATGACGAATCCAGAGGTCTTTTACAACAAGGAAGACCAGTGGACGGTCGCTACGGAAGTCGGCATGGGCAATAGCGGCGAACAGCAGACACAGGCGATGCAGCCGAACTTCGTGCTGATGAAACTGCCGGGCGAAACCGGCGTTGAGTTCGTGGAGATTCTACCCTTCACACCTCTAAGCCGGAACAATTTGATTGGCTGGATTGCAGGACGTAGCGACGGCGAACATTATGGCACATCGATCGTCTACAACTTTCCCAAAACGAAGCTCGTAGATGGTCCGTTGCAGATCGAGGCGCGCATTGATCAGAACGCGCAACTTTCCGGTCAATTGACTTTGTGGAATCAGCAAGGTTCCCATGTGCGCCGCGGAACGCTGCTGGTAATTCCTTCCGGTCGGGCGCTCCTCTATGCGGAGCCGATCTATCTGCAAGCCGATCGCAGCCCTATGCCGGAGTTGCGGTTGGTGGTGCTGGCGCTGCAGGACAAACTCGCCTATGGGCCAACATTCGAAGCTGCCTTGTCATCGCTCTTCGGCGGAGGGATCTCTTCCCTGAATGCAATCGAAGCTCCAACGGCGACGATAGTGTCAACAGGCGCGCCCGCTCCTTTACCCGAAACCAAGCAAGACCTCAATGCACTGATTGCGCAGGCAGGCAAGGACTTCGACGACTATCAGCGGTTGACGGCAGTGGGCAAGCTTGCCGAGGCTGGGCAGAAACTTGACGAGTTGAAGCATGTCATCGAAAAGATGAACTCTCATCCAAAATAGCTATCGATTCGTACCATTCCGCTTGAAGGCGGAGGGGCGAGTAGCGGGTCCCGTTCGGCCTCGCTTAGAGCGTGCCTGCGGTTTTGTTGCGCTCTGCTCGGGATCGCGGAGAGTCCGGTGATTTATTTCAACTGGGACGGAGCAAGCAGCGACCGGATCTAATTCCAGTTCCGTCAGAATCTCGGCAACGGCCCCTTCGGCGGCTTGGGCAGCAATCGCGGATAGTGTCATCGAGATCGATTGTTGCGGATCGATGGTGATGGCGTAGAGAACTACTTCGCAGCTTCCGCCTTGAATGTAGAACACATCCAGCAGATCCTTGACGCCAATGTCGTGGGCAGTAAGTGTGGGGGGATAATCGTGCGAGAATCGCGGAGTGGTGCGAGTGACGGTACCGGGAGGGTTACCGTCCGCAGCGGCGTCGATAAGGATGATTCGATCGGCGCTCTGGAGCGGCTCGAGCAGAACGAATCCCCCTGTGCCGCCGTCCAGGCACTCAATGCCGCCTGAGAATGTGTGTTGCGCTATCTGCTGCTCTATGGCCCGAACGACATGAACGCCGACGCCTTCATCGCCCATCAGGACATTGCCCAGCCCCAGCACCAAAGTTTTGTTCCCGTTATTTGTCACTCTTCTCCCGCTCAAACTTCCATCCGCCGATGATCGAAGATACAGTGCCGCGTCCTTCGATGTAATCGTGATAGAAGGCTAGATAAACGTGAATGATGACAAACGTGACAAAGAACCACAGGAGGAGGTGGTGCCAGAATCGCACGCCAAACTCGCCGCCCATTAAGGGCACGATCCAGACAAACATTCGCGGCAGCCACGAGTTGCTCATGCTGGAGTAAAGCGCAAAGCCGGTGATGGTTTGGGCCACAAACGCCAAGAAGGTGAAGAAGTAGATCAGTCCGGCCAGCGCGTTATGCCCGGTAGAGATTGGTCCGTGCAGCTTGGTCTCTAGCACGTCGGCCTTGATAACGTCGACAATCTCTTGCCGCTGCGATTTTCTGAACGGAAAGAAGGCATTCCAGCGCGCGTATTTGTTGCCTGTGAAGCCCCAGTAGAGTCGCGCCAGGAAGTTGAACACATAAATGAATGCGGCCAGGAAATGGATGAACCGCACCCAGCCGAACCAGTATTGCTGGTAGGCCTCAGCTGCGTAAAACGCGCGGATGGGTGCGCCGATCAGATAGCCCGTGATGCAGAGGGCCACCAAGGCGATTGCGTTGATCCAGTGGTAGGCACGCACCGGAAGTTCCCATACGTAGATGCGCCGATATTCCACCGGATGCTCGGAAATCGGTATAACTCTGCCAGCGCCAATGTCAGGAGCACTCATAGGCATCACTCGAAAGAAACCTGGTGAAGGTGCCTGCCCTGCGGATCGTACAAATGCACGGCGCAGGCCAGGCACGGGTCAAAGGAATGAATGGTGCGCAAAATCTCGACCGGCTCGTCTATCTTTGCCACCGGCGTGCCGATTAACGCCTGTTCAAAGGACGAGCGCTGTTGCTTGGCATCGCGCGGCGAACCATTCCAGGTGGTCGGCACGACGAGCTGATAGTTTGCGATGGCGCCGTCGTGGATCTTGATCCAGTGCGCCAGCGCGCCGCGAGGAGCCTCGGTCAGGCCAACCCCTTCGGCATCCTTGGGCCAGCTCTTCGGCTCCCAGAACTCGCCATTGAACGTGGAAACTTCGTTGATCTTCACACGATCCATCAACTGGCCGAAATATTCCTTCAGCCAGATCATGGCCAGCGCCGCGTCCAGGCCCCGCGCTGCGGTGCGCCCCAACGTGGAGAAGAGCGCGGCCACGGGAACATTGAGCTTGCCCAGTGTGTCCTTCACCAACTCTTGCACGTCTGTTCGGCCGGAGGCATAAGCAACGAGGAGCCTAGCCAGCGGTCCCACCTCCATCGCATTTTCCTTCCAGCGCGGAGTCTTCAGGAACGAATACTTGTCGTAGCCAGCTAACGTCTCGAAGGGCGGCTTGGGTCCGGTGTAATTCAGTTTTGTTTCGCCGGCCCATGGGTGAATGCCCTGGTTGTCTCCGCCGTCATAGCTGTACCAGGAGTGCGCGATGTACTCCTTGATTTCCTGCGAATCGGTAGCGTTGACCGGATGTACGGTGCTGAGGTCGCGACCGAGCACCACGCCGCGCGGATACTTAAACGATTCCGGCTGATTGTAGCCCTTAGTGGGAAACTCGCCATAACTTAGGTAGTTAGTCAACCCGCCGCCCCAACTGGCCCAATCCTTGTAGAAGGAAGCTACGGCAAGCAAATCGGGGATGTAAACTTCGTTGACGAACTCGTCCGCCTGGCTGATGAGTCGAGCCACCAGGTTCAACCGCTCGGAGTTGATTGCGGCCACTTCATTCATGTTGATGGAGCAGGGTACGCCGCCCACTAAATAATTCGGGTGCGGATTTTTGCCGCCGAAGACGGCGTGAATCTTGACGATTTCCTTTTGCCACATCAGCGCGTCAAGGTAGTGTGCCACCGCGATCAGGTTTACCTCTGGCGGCAGTTTGTAGGCCGGATGGCCCCAGTAACCATTGGCGAAGATGCCCAGGCCGCTGGCAGCGAAGGACTTGATCTTGTCCTGCACCTCGGTGAAATAAGCAGGCGTGTTCTTGTCCCACTTAGAGAAGGAACCGGCCAACTCCGCAGCCTTCTTTGGGTCGGCCTTCAATGCGTTGACGATGTCCACCCAGTCCAACGCATGCAGGTGATAGAAGTGAACCACGTGATCCTGCACATATTGCGTGGTCATCATAATGTTGCGGATCAGCTCGGCAGTGGGTGGGACGGTTATCCCGAGCGCGTTCTCTACCGCGCGCACGCTGGTGAGAGCATGCACGGTGGTGCATACGCCGCAGACGCGCTCGGTGATTGCCCAGGCGTCACGCGGGTCGCGGCCAATGAGAATTTTCTCCAAGCCGCGCACCATAGTGCCTGCGCTGAATGCGTCGGTGATGACGCCATTTTCTATCACCGCCTCGATGCGAAGGTGACCTTCAATACGAGTGATCGGATCGACTACAACACGTGTCATAGGCTCTTAGGACTCCTTCAGATCTTCAGCGTGAACTTCCGCGATAACTTGATGCTTGCGAACGTTAGTCACCACCGCGTGCGCCGCGACTCCGGCCAGCGTGGCGACTCCAACTACCGTGCCCACAGTGTCCGCCGTGCTCTCGATGCCGAAGCCGGGGAACGAAGGCAGATGCTGGTAGAACGGGCCGTTATCCCAGAAGCCTTCCTCGCTGCAACCGATGCAGCCGTGGCCGGACTGGATGGGATAGCTGGTGCCCTCATTCCACTTGGTTACCGAGCAGGCGTTGTAAGTGACGGGGCCGCGGCAGCCCATCTTGTAAAGGCAATAACCCTTGCGCGCGTTCTCGTCGTCAAAGGACTCGACAAACAAGCCAGCATCGTAGTTAGGCCGACGGTAGCAAGTGTCGTGGACGCGACGGCCGTAAAACTCTTTCGGCCGGCCCAGGCTGTCGAGCGCCGGAATCTGGCCCAGCACTAGCAGATGGGTCACCACAGCCATCATCACGTCGGCTATGGGCGGGCATCCCGGAACATTGATTACCGGCTTGTCTACGAGCTTATGAATCGGCGTAGCGCCAGTCGGATTGGGCTTGGCAGCCTGCACGCAGCCGTTGGAAGCGCAACTGCCCCAGGCCACCACGGCTGCCGCATCCTTGGCCACGGTTTGCAGAATCGATTCGGCCGTCTTGCCGCCGATCATGCAGTAGACGCCGTCAGCGCCTGTCGGCACTGCACCCTCCACCAACACGATGTATTTGCCCTTGTTGTTCTGAATGGTGTCATTCAGGCTCTTTTCCGCCTGAAAGCCTGAGGCCGCCATCAACGTCTCGCTATAGTTCAAGCTGAGCACATCGAGCAGCGCATCCGCCACAATGGGGTGCGACGAGCGAATGAACGACTCGCTGCAACAGGTGCACTCCTGGAAATGCAGCCATACTACGGCTGGTTTTTCTTTTTTCTCGAAAGCCGATACAACCTGAGCAGCACCGGTTTTGCCCAGCCCTGCCATCGTTGCGGCCGCGGCACAGAATTGAAGAAAATCTCTGCGGCTGTAGCCTTTCTGCTGCATTGACTGCCAAATGGAATGACCCATGCCTACCTCGCTCACTGTGCAGGCATCGGCAGGAAACGCTGGTGGCTGAGCGATCTTGTAAGACAGCTGCCAATGTTTCGCCGATGGATGTTGGCAAGGTACCTAGTCGAAAATACGGTCGGCTGTGAGCTGCGTCACAGATGCTCGTTTGGCATTCATTAGCAGAGATTTCGGGACGGTCAAGAGCTGTGTCACAGGCCATTCCCGCTATGGATAGCCTTTGTAAGGCCCTATTCTGCCGATGAGAGGGTTTTGCAGGTGTCAAACCGTGGGTCTGGAAGGACCAGCGAAGCTCAAAGCGAGAGGTGTGCATGAAGTCTCGAGTGCGCCGGCAGCTCGACGGATTAGTCGCGCGGAATTTCCAGTTGTCCGATGAGGCTGGCCACGCGCTCGACTCCATGCCCGCGGCACCAGGACTCAAGGCTTCGCGCTAGCCTCTCGACGGCGCGCGGGTCGGCGTAGCTCGCCGTGCCCACTTCAACGGCGGTGGCTCCGGCAAGCAGGTACTCGACCGCATCCTCAGCGGTGACGATGCCGCCCATGCCGATGATGGGTATAGCGACGGCTCGCGCAGTCTCGTAGACCATGCGCAGGGCAATGGGCTTGATGGCCGGTCCTGAAAGGCCTCCGGTTACGTTGGTCAGACGAGGCCGACGGGTCTCGGCGTCGATAGACATGGCCAGAAACGTGTTGGTGAGGCTGACCGCATCGGCTCCGGCTCCGGCGGCGATCTTCGCCATGTGGGCGATGGAAGTGACGTTGGGTGAGAGCTTGACGAAGAGCGGTCTGGTGGCAGCGGATTTGGCCCGGCCGACCAGGTATTCGAGCGAGCCAGGATCGGAACCGAAGGCCATGCCGCCAGCGTGGACGTTGGGGCAGGAGACGTTCAGCTCATAGGCCGCGATGCCTTCGGCCTTGTTGAGCCGCTCGATGACCGCGACGTAATCGCCCACCGTGTAGCCGAAGACGTTTACGATCACGTTGGCGCGGGGATACCGGCCAAGCGGCGGCAACTTGCGGCTGATGTACTCGTCTACACCAACGTTTTGCAGCCCGATGGCGTTCAACATCCCGGACGCGGTCTGAATGATGCGCGGAGCGGCGTGTCCGGTCATCGGCCCAAGTGAGATGCCTTTGGTGACGAATCCGCCAATTTTCTCCAGTGAGACGATATCTTCAAACTCGATGCCGTAGCCAAAGGTGCCACTGGCGGCGATGACTGGGTTGGCGAGTTCCAAGCCTGCCAGCAACACTTTCATATCGGGTTTCACGCGTGGCAATCTTCCCTCTTGACCATCCCGCTCATGGGATTCACTGCTATCCGCTATAATAATCGTCTGGCGCGACCGGCGCTCGGTGGATTGCCAGTTGTGAGAAAAACCCGAGGGCGGCTTCATTGAAGCCGCCCTCGGGTTTTTCAGCGATGAAACGATCAGGCGCTTACTGGCTCGCTGGCGCCCACCTTCACCGGTGTAAGCCAGCCGAAGCGGTCGGGCTTGAGGCCGTTGGCGATGCCGAAAAACTCATCGGCGATCTTTTTAGTAATTTCGCCGGGTTTGCCGTCGCCGATGACGATTCGGTCGATGGAGCGGATGGGCGAGACTTCTGCGGCCGTGCCGGTGAAGAAGACCTCGTCGGCAATATAGAGCATCTCACGAGGAATCGGCTGCTCGGTCACGGCAAGGCCGAGATGGCGGGAGATGGTGAGCACGCTGTCGCGCGTGATGCCGGAGAGAGCCGAGTTGGCCAGCGGCGGAGTGTATAGGACGCCGTTGCGGACCGCGAAGATATTCTCGCCGGAGCCCTCGCTGACCAAGCCGTTCACATCCAGCCCAATGCCCTCCTGGTAACCATTAATCTCGGCTTCCATGTGGATGAGCTGCGAATTCATGTAGTTTGCGCCTGCCTTTGCCAGGGCGGGCATGGTGTTCGGAGCCAGGCGATTCCAACTGGAGATGCACACGTCCGCGCCGCCGTGGCCTGCGATGTACTTGCCCCAGGGGAAGTTGGCGATATAAACCTCGATGGGCGAACCCTTTGGACTGACGCCGATTTCGCCGTAGCCGCGCAGCGCGATAGGACGAATGTAGCAGGGCGCAACGCCATTGGCCTCGATCACCTCCACCACCCCGGCGCAGAGTTCTTCGATGGTAAAGGGCAGATCCATGCGGTAGATCTTGGCCGAGTCCAGCAGCCGCTGCATGTGTTCCGGAAGGCGAAAGACGGCCGAACCTTGTGGCTGCCCGTAGCAGCGAATCCCTTCAAAGACGCTGGAGCCATAGTGGATCACATGGCTCATCACGTGGATGTTGGCCTGCTCCCAGGGAATGAGGTTGCCGTTATGCCAGATTTTCGAGGTTGGTGTGATAGGCATATCTTTGAATTGCTCCTTGGACGCGCCGGGCGCGAACAGAGTACAGGGTAACGCGATTGGGACGGTCTGTCACGCGACGATACACGCCGGCTAAGACAAGCGTAAATCAAGAAGCTGGCAATGTCGCCGGTGAGACTCTGAGAGTGGGTTTGAGGGGCCAAAAACCACTGCGTGCCCAATCGAAACCGGATTTAATAATTAAAGCTGGCCGTGCAATCGGACAAGGTTTCATTGGCCTGGGTCGTGAATTGAATGCGGATCATATCTCCCGCCGCATAGGCGAAGGTGTGCTTTCGATCGATGATGGTCCGGTTGGCATTCTCTAGCGAGTTGCCAACAGTCACGCTAAGTCCGGTATCCGTGCCGGACGATGCATTCAACATGTGAGTTCCCGATGGCAAATCCCATACCGTGAACATCCCGCTGGAAGGTTGAGAACCTAGGTGCCCGCAACGCACCGCGAGGTTGCTCAACGTGCCGTCCGTTGTCAGCAGGACCTGTTGCATGGACTGAGGTCCAGGAACTTGTGAGCAAGCAGTTTGAGAGCTTCCGGCGCCAAACAAGAGAAGTGTGCTGGAGGAAGTTGCCGTTCCCGCGCAGAAGGCTTGCGCGGTTCGCGCGCTGGAGAGTTGCGAAGCGGCAATCTTCCCGTTGCTGTCGCCTAGCGGAATCCCGGCCCAGGATCCTGGCGTGCCGGCAGCAGTATTGACCCAGGCCGCAACCCCATTGGCCGTCGCAGCGGAGTCCTGCTCCATGTCCCCTTGCGACCAGGCCAGGGAGGAAGGCGCGCTCAATAACTTCGTGGGTATTTGCATCTCGGGCGCCAGCAAAGGTGCTGAGAAGGAAAGCGTCTGGTTCGAATGAGTACTGGTGAGGCCGCTGGTAAGACTCACCAGCACGGCGCTCGGATGGGTCGCGTCCACGTACTTGATGGTTTTGTACACATCCGTGCCTATGGCGATCCTTTGGCCAGCCGACAGGTCGGTAGCACTGGTGCAGGTAAGGACTATAGTATGGATGGTGCCGGAGCAGGCCGTCTGCCCGCTGTTCGGCGTGCCGGTCGTGCCCGTTTGATAAACAACATCGATAGCGTATCGCTTGCCGTTTGCGCCGCTCCAATAGGCCGGTGGCGCAAGAATCTGGCCCGCATAGAGCGTTGTTCCATTGGGCAGGGCGGCGAAGGCTAGATCCGAATACAAAAAATCGGAAGCATGAGTGCCGTATTGCCATAACTGGCCAATATTGACATCGTCCAGCAACTGTGTCGGTGACGAAAACACCGCATACCCCAGTGAAGCCGGAGCCATCGAGTTGAATGGCGGCGTGTAGGTGAAGAGCGGGAAGACGCCATTGGCGCCGGAAAGATCGTTTCTCTCGAGCGAAGGCAGTCCTACCCATCGAGGCGTGGTGTTACTGCGATATCCCTTGGGAAATTCTCCATTCAGCACGCTCAGATTAAGTGCCGTATCATTGGCGGGTAACATGACAAACGATGGGAAATTGAATCCTGCAGCGGCCGGTGATCCCGCGGCCACCCAAGTATTCTCAAAATCCAGAAAGAACTGCTCCGCATTAGTATTCGAGGGGCAATCATAAAGCGTAAATGTGCCCAACCCCGCAGTTAGCGAAGTATTGATTTCAACCTTGATATTCCTCGATGTAAAGTGAATGCCTGCATTGGCAACGCACGCCGCGTTGTCTAGCATCGCTGCGCCGCCGCTGGAAAGGGAGCCAAGCCGACTGCGGCCGTTGTCCACTGTTCCATTTGCGACTCCAAAAGAATCCGAACCTGTTACCCTCCAGTAGATTGCTGCAATCTCTGCGCTGTCCGATCGCCAACCCTTGTCGAAATCGACGTTGATACCTCCGGCGGAAAAGTAATAGCTGTACTCCGTAGCCCCGCCCACAGAGACGTTTGCAATGTGCGTGCCGGTGTCAACCCGCGATCCGAAATAGAATCCAACCTGAAAAGTATTGGCTTGCGTGCCGACCTTGTTTGTAACTGAGATGCTGTCGATCGACTGTTGATAACGGGCAGTGGATGGGATCGCAAAGACTACGTTTACTGTGGTTGCCGTGCCCGAGTCGGCGGTCGCGCTTACATTGGCCCAACCGAAGGAAAGAGTTGCTTCAAACTGCGTACTGGAGAGGCCCTTAGAAGATACCTGCAAGATTGCTCGATTGAGATAGAAACCTGTTGCCAGCCCTGCGATCTCCACAAACTGCCCGGCAGAGAGACTATTGGCGGCGATGAAGGTAACTCTGTTGGACGCAATGCTGAAGCCGGTAATCTTCGCGACGGCTCCCGCAGCTGGCCCGTTCCATACCACCTTGGAAGGCGAATACGAGCCCTGAATGTTGCCTGCCCCACCATGAATCTGGCAACTGTAGGTATTGATGGTGCTCGAAACCACATAATTGTGGCCGCCCGGAAATTCGACCACACCACTATTCTGCTGCGTATTCATGGGTGGGTTGTTATAGGTGTTGCCACAGGCGGCGAACGCGGCTTGAATTGCGGCTGTGTCGTCCTTTGCCCCGTCGCCAACCGCCCCGAAGGCGGAGGACGTAACGTCATACCGTGGTCCGGCACTGCCGCTGCTTGAAACGGGCGCTGGCGTGGAGACACCCGCCAGGCTAGTCTGAGCACCGACAACTATAACAGACAAAAAGAAGATAATGAGAGCGATTTGTTTCATGGCGATTCCTCGCAGCAGGTAAATTCTACTGTCTCCTGTGCAGGTAAGGCTGGCTGCCCTGACTTCGCTGAGGGATTTGCGTCACAGTATACTGTTCATTTGCACCTCTAAGGTGAAGAACGGAATGTACCTGCTCTGGCTTCGAGTTGCGGCGATCCTCTACGCGGCGGCCTCTATCGCCGTTTTTCCGGCCGTCCTTTACGGGCTGACGCGCTGGCGCAAGAGCTGCATTCACCTGACCGGCCTGGCCATCTTATTCCATTTCGTCTCAGCTGTTGAAATGCTGGTCCAGGCACATCGCTGGATGCCTGTTGGTGCGCGCGAGGTCGAGTCGCTGCTGGGCCTTGCCATTGCTGGTTTGTTTTTCCTCCTTTGGTGGCTCTACGAAACAATCTCGCTTGGAATCTTCGTCTTACCCATCACATTCTTCACAGTTTTTGTCCCCGCCTTGAGCCCCGACCGTTACACCTTTCCCTCCCAGGGCGTGCGCATGAGTTGGCTGATGGCTCACATTTCCGCGTTGTTGGCGGCTTATGCTGCGCTTGGCTTCAGCTTGCTCGCCTCGGTGCTTTATCTGGTCCAGGAGCGCCGGATCAAGAGCAAATTCAAATTTGTTCCTGGCCAGGACTCTTGGTGGGTCCCGCTGGACTGGATGCCGCCCCTCGATACCCTCGAACGCATTGCTCACTCAACTCTGGAATTTGGCTTTCCTTGCATGACCGTCGGTCTGGTGATCGGCTCAGTGCTGGCGCAAGAGACACCTTTGGGCGCTGCGTACTTCCTCGATCCCAAGGTCATCGCCTCGTTTGCAATGTGGGTCGTTTACGTCGCCCTGCTTTTTGTTCGCCGCTCCGCCGGTCTCCGTGGCCGCAGGGCAGCATATCTCTCCGGCCTGGTCTTCCTCATTATGTTGGTTGTGATGGCGGCCAATGTGGTCAGTCGGATTCACAGGTACGGTCCGTGATGAGCCTGGCCCTCATTGGCGTCAACCACAAGACCGCGCCCATCGAGCTGCGCGAACGGATCGCCATCTCCCGCGAAGAGCTTCCGAACGCTATCCGTGCTCTAGCTGCCGTTCCCGGCGTTGTAGAGTGCATGATCGTCTCCACCTGCAACCGCGTGGAGATTCTGGCCGCCGTCGAATCGCCAACCACGGATATGTTCGCTTTTTTGCAGCGCCACTTTGGCCTTGACCCGGCACTGCTTGCACCCCATCTCTACCAGCACCGCGACCAGGAGGCTGTGCGGCATCTGTTTCGCGTAGCGGCGAGCCTGGATTCAATGGTGGTGGGCGAGCCGCAGATCCTGGGCCAGGTGAAAGAGGCTTTTGCCGTGGCCCGGACTGCAGGCACTGTTGGCGGCAACCTCGAACATCTACTGCAAAGTGCCTTTGCCGCCGCCAAGAAGGTCCGCTCCGAAACTGAGATCGGCTCGAGCTCGGTCTCCATTGCCTCGGTGGCCGTGGAACTGGCGCGAAAGATATTTGGCTCCCTGCAAGGGCGCACGGTCTTTCTGGTCGGCGCGGGCAAGATGAGCGAACTGGCGGCGCGCCATCTGGTCCAACAAGGAGCAGGTGCAATCCTGGTGACCAACCGGACCTTGGAGCGTGCAAGACGCATGGCTGAGACTTTTCAGGGGCAAGTGATCCCTTTTGAGCAAATCTATGAGGCCGCTAGTCAGGCCGACATCGTGATCAGCTCGACTGGCGCTCCGCATCCGATCTTTCGCCGCGAGCACGGCCAGGAGTTTCTGCATCGTCGCCGTAACCGGCCGATGTTCTTTATCGACATTGCCGTGCCCCGCGACGTGGATCCAGAGATGGGCAAGCTGGAAGGCATCTTTGTCTATGACATCGACGACCTGCAGCAGGTGGCCGCGGCGCACATGGCGGAGCGCAGCCGCGAAGCCACGGACGCCGAGACGCTGATTGCCGGTGAGGTTGAGCGGTTCCATCAACGGCAACGCACCGTAAACGTGACGCCTGCCATTGTGGCGCTGCAACAGCAGGCCGAAGAGATTCGTCAGGCAGAGTTTAAGCGCGTACAGGCCCGCTTGGGTTCGCTGAGCGCGGAGCAGGTTGCGGCGGTCGAGGCGCTCACCCGCGGGCTAGTCAACAAGTTTCTCCACCCGCCGATGCAGGCGCTCAAGCAAGCTGCTCGCGAGAATGACTCCGCACGACTGGAAGCGCTCTGTGAGACTTGGTCGTTGCCTGCTGGAGGTAACCGGGAAGCCGAGCCGGACACGGAAGCAACGAGCGCCGGAGATCCCGAGACAAAGAAAGCCGAAGGTACACGCGTGAACGAAAACAGCGAAGTGGGCCGCCCATGAAACTGCGCATTGGTAGTCGCGGCTCGCAACTCGCCTTGTGGCAAGCCAACCATATTACCGCGCTGCTCCGTCTTCAAGGGCATTCTGTCGAGATCGAGATTATCAAAACTACCGGCGACCGTCTGCAAGAAGTCACCTTTGCACAAGTCGGCTCCAAGGGCATGTTCACCAAGGAGATCGAGGAGGCGCTGGCCGATGGTCGCGTTGACTTAGCCGTGCACTCGCTCAAGGATCTACCTACCGAATTGCCGGAACCGTTTGCTCTGGCGGCCACGCCCGCCCGCGTGGATCCGAGAGATGTGTTTGTGGCGTTGAACTTCAAAAATGTTGCGGCATTGCCTCAGGGCGCGCGCGTGGGCACCAGCAGTCAGCGCAGGCAGGCGCAGTTGAAGGCGCTCAGGCCCGACATCGAGGCCATCGAGTTTCGCGGCAACGTGGACACGCGTTTGCGCAAATTGGCCGAAGGACAGGTTGAAGCGATTTTGTTGGCGGCGGCCGGACTGGATCGTTTGGGGAAAACCGAATGGGTGCGCGAACGGCTCGAGCCGAAGGAGTTTTGCCCGGCGGCTGGCCAAGGTGCTCTGGGCATCGAGACTCGAAAAGACGATGCGGCGACGATAGAGGCAGTTGCGTTTCTCGACGACGCGGCAACGCGCTTTGCCGTGACTGCAGAGCGGGCTGCTCTGGCGGCGCTTGGCGGAGGCTGCCAGGTTCCCATCGGTATTCACTGCCGGGCGGCAGCCGCGTCAGGCGAAGGAGCGGAACTGTGGGACGAGATTTTTGCCGTCGTTGCCGCTCCGGAGACCGGAAGAGCGGTTCGTGTTCATCATCGAGAGACGCGACATCGCGGGCCGGATGCTGACGCGGAGGCAACGGCGCTGGGACGTCTGGCTGCGCAGATGCTGATCGATGCTGGAGCGGGACCGCTGCTTTTGGCCGCAAACGGAGGCGCGCGGTGAACTCGCTGCCGCTGGCTGGTCGCCGGGTTCTGGTGACTCGCGCCTTGCATCAAGCTGGCAAGTTCAGCAAAGAGATGCGTGCGCTGGGAGCCGAGCCGGTCGAGGTTCCGGTGCTCGAGATTCAGCCGCCGGAGTCCTATGCGCAGCTGGACAACGCTTTGAAGCATCTGGACCGATACGATTGGCTTATTCTTACAAGTTCCAACACGTTGCAGGCGGTCAGTGCTCGTGGTGTGTGTTTTGGTGTGAATCCGGCCAACGCCGAGGGTTTGAAGGTGGCTGCAGTTGGCAGCGCGACGGCTGAGTCGGCGCGGCATTTTGGCTTCCGCGTTGCGGTGGTGCCGGAAAGTTACGTCGCCGAGAGTTTGGTCGAGAGCCTGCGCGACCAGGTCAGAGGCAAGCGAGTGCTGCTGGCGCGAGCCGCCGTTGCACGCGATGTGATCCCCGACGCTTTGCGGACTGTGGGCGCTGAGGTCGATGTGGTGGAAGCTTATCGGAACGTTCTGCCGGAAGTCGCGCCTGAGCTGTTGCGACAGGCTGTTGCGGAAGGACTGGATGCGGCGACATTTACTAGCTCGTCGAGCGCAACTCATCTGGCTGAA
Source organism: Occallatibacter sp. (assembly GCA_049518535.1). Lineage (GTDB taxonomy): Bacteria > Acidobacteriota > Terriglobia > Terriglobales > Acidobacteriaceae > Telmatobacter. The sequence continues at coordinate 97,418 of JBEKRS010000005.1, forward strand.
GCCGCTCGTCAGGCTGGAGTCGCGTGGCCGCTTGCAGGCGTTCCGGCGGTTTCAATTGGGCCGATTACGAGCCAGACGCTGCGCGAGCTTGGTTGGTCGCCTGCGGTTGAGGCCAATCCATCTGACATTCCTGGGCTGATTTCGGCAGTTGTCGATTTGTTTGGCTGCTGAGTCAAAGTTGTCGCGACGAATGAAGGTTGTCCCTTGGAAGGAAGCCGTACAAAATATCTGCCTTTTGCATAACTTATTTTTCTTTTTGAAGTAGTTTCTGAAAGATGCTGATTGTAAGTGGGTTAAATATATATGCAAAATTATGTGTCAAACAGAAAATAAAAAAGGGGGGGAGGGGGTACCTGGTCAGCGGTCAGCTTTCAGCCATCAGCAGTCAGTAACAAAGCGCGCCTCTGGTCATTGTTCATGCTTTGATTGTGCGCCGACAGAGGATTATTTTCGGCAAAGGAGGACAAGAACGCCGCGACGCAGCTACGATTGCCAGGTTTTGTCCTTGGAGTGGCAAAGCTGTTCGAGGTTGCAGCGGTCGCATTTGGGCTTGCGGGCAATGCAGACTTGGCGGCCGTGATGGATGATTTGGTGGGAGAAGGCAATCCAGCGGTCTTGGGGAATGATGCGCATCAGTTCTTGCTCAACTTTTTGGGGCGTGTCGCCTTTAGCCAGGTCGAGACGATGGGCGATGCGGAAGACGTGTGTGTCCACCACAACTCCTTCGGCTTTGCCAAAGGAAACGCCGAGGACAACGTTGGCTGTTTTGCGGGCTGCGCCGGGGATGGTGATTAACTCGGCTAGAGTTTGCGGGACTTGGCTGTTGAAGTCGGCGATGATTTTGCGGGCTGCGCCTTGAATGGATTTGGCCTTGTTGTGGTAGAAGCCGGTTGTCTTGATGAGGGCTTCCAGTTGGGGCAGGGTTGCTTTGGCCATTTTTCCCGGGGTAGGGAAGCGGCGGAATAACTCGGGCGTGACTATGTTGACGCGGACGTCGGTGCATTGCGCGGAGAGGATTGTGGCTACCAATAATTCCCAGGGCGAGTTATGGGTGAGAGCGCATTCGACGTTGGGATAGGCTTCGTCGAGGGCTTTGAGAATGGCGGCTATGCGGTTGGGGGCTAGGTCGCCGCGAAGAGACGTCTTCTTTAACACCGTCAACTTCGGTTTCATTCGTAATAATCTCGCACGTAAAAGTTACGGACATTGGGGAAGAGCAGAAACATCAAGAAAGCTATAGGAACTATGCAAATCAGCCCTGAAGTAAAGCAGAGAACTAGGCTAATGGCAGCACTGCCCAGAACTGCTGTCACCCAACCGAACATCCGTCCTTTCCAGAGGCCGAACGTGGCAACAATGCAGAGAGTTAGTACAGGACCGAAGACAATGCTGGAGGCTAAAACCGAATAAGGGAACCGTCCCCAGGTTGCCCATGCGCCCCACACGATAAAAACAAGGCAGGTCAAAAGAGCCTGCAGTCTCGTTGCGATCTTAGCGTAATTCGGAAGGCCGTCAACGCTCATGTTCTTCTCCAGCAGGCTTAACATCATGAGTTTATACGCTCAGCCAGTTGCCGAGTTTGTCGATGGGAATGCGGACGCCGATGAAGGACTGGCCGAAGAGGGCATAGAGGGTGCTGCCTTCGTCGAAGCGTATGTGGGCAGCATGCACGAAAGGCCCGTGGCTAAAGCCCCTTGGATTGCAAGTCTTATTTCAGGGGTCTGAAGACCCCTGCTCCCTCCGTAATGAATGAAGGAGGCGTTGACCTGCCGAAGTCACAGTTCAGGAGAGAAGGCGAGCACGCTTGCCTTGCGACTTGAGTAGGGAGACAGCTTGCTTGTCGAAGCTGACAAACTCTTCGGCGCCGAGCCAGTGGCCTTCGTAGGCTATGACACCGTCGGCGAAGTCTCCGCCTTTCTCCAGGACTTCCAATCCAGCATCGACCGCCGGTTGGTTCGTCACGACGTTGGGGCTGGTGACTAGCGAGCGAATCGAGACAGCGACGTCCTGGGCGGATCTCTTGTATGCGCTTCGCATAACCCATGCGAATTCGCAGAGAGCTGCAACGGGAACGGCAAGCAGATCTGCGGAACGAAGCACCTTGGCGGCTGAGATGGCTTGTTGCGGGTCGTCGCGCACCGCAGCTCGCAGCAGAACATTCGTGTCCGCGGCTATCTTCATCGCTTGCCAGCCCAGGCATCTTCAGTAACCTTTTTGATTTGAGCGATGGTGAGCCTGGGGCCACCCTTCTGTTCGAGGCTGCCGATGAAATCGTCGATCGAGCCGGTTCGTTCGGCGGGTTGGACCACGAGCCGGCCATCGGGCAGTTTATCTACCTCGATTTTCTGGCCAGGAACGACATTCAGATGCTTGAGCAGCTCCTGTTTCAAGGTGATCTGGCCTTTGGAGGTAATCGTCAGTGTGGTCATCGGTGCGCCCTCTCTTTCAATAGTAAGGCAAATAATCATTACCGTCCACAGGCCTTTTGAAATTCCTCGAATGCCGGCGGCGCGCGGACCTGTGTGGTTATGGAAAGGCCGAAAAGCAGGTCCTTCGACTTCGCTGCGCTTCGCTCAGGATGACAGTTCGATAACAAGAGAAATCTCAAGCCTACACAAGCTGCAAGCTGCCGCTTAGCCAACTGCTGAGTTTGTCGATGGGCAGGCGGACGCCGATGAAGAATTGGCCGAAGAGGGCGTAGACGGCGCTTACTTCGTCGAAGCGCATTTCGTAGATTAGCTTTTTGAAGACGACTGGATCGTCGGCGAAGAGGTCTACGCCCCACTCCCAATCGTCCATGCCTATTGAGCCGGAGATGATTTGCTTAACCTGGTCGGCGTAGCGGCGGCCAATTAGGCCGTGCTCGTGCATCATGCGCTGGCGTTCGGCGAAGGGGACGGTGTACCAGTTGATTTGTTCGCCGCGCTTGCGGTCCATGGGATAGAAGCTGAGGTATTTGGCGTCGGGGACGGCTGGGAAAAGGCGTGGGGCCATGGCTGCGGTTTGGCGGGCTAGCGTGGCGGCGATTTCGGCCTTCCATTCCGGCGAGTGCTGCTCCAGATTGGCGGCGGCTTCGTAGCTCTTGCGGGTGGATTCGTAGAGGCCGAGTTCGACGACCGAGACGTAGGAGTGCACGGGTGTGAGGTAGTCGTAAAGCTCGGTTTGGGCGAGGTCGAGTTCAACCTGGTTGAGGGCTTCGAGCGAGTCGCGGAAGTGAACGAGGATCAGGTCGCCTTTATGGCCTAGTTGGGAGAAGAGAGCGGTTTGGATGGGCGTGGATGGATTCGTCTCTTCGGGCGCTTTGCGTTCGAGGCGTTGGAGGAGAGCTACGGCCTCAGCGGTGATTTTTTCGCGTTCGGCGGCCGGAGCGGCGCGCCAGGTCTTCCAGTCGAAGCGGAAAAACTGGTGGAGCAGGCTGGAGCCTTCAAGAGTGAGAGGGACTGGGGGGAAGTCGGGCACGGGAATTATCTCCTTTGAATACCACATCATCGTAACAAACGAACTGCGCCATCTGCCTAAGTCGGCAGTAAAGGCCCGTGCTTGAAGGCCCTGTGAATTGGCCTTTTTTCAGGGGGCTGAAGCCCCCTGCTTCCTCCGACGACAGAAACAGGACGAAGGGTCGCTTCGGCCCTATATACTGAATGGGCCCATGAGCGAAAAAATTATTGCCTTTCTGGTTCATTTTGTGACCCACGTGATCGATATGGGCGGCTATGCAGGCATTGCAGCGCTGATGGGAATCGAATCGGCGTGTATTCCGCTGCCCTCCGAGATCATCATGCCGTTTGCGGGCTACCTGATTTATTTGGGGCGCTTCAGACTGTTCTGGGCCGCGACCGCTGGTGCGGTGGGCTGCAACCTCGGCTCGCTGGTGGCTTATTGGATCGGCGCCAAGGGCGGGCGGCCGCTGGTGGAGCGTTACGGCAGATGGGTGCTGATGAGCCGTCACGATCTGGACCGGATGACGGAATTCTTTTTGAAGTACGGTTCCATCACTGTCCTTTTGGCGCGGCTGCTGCCGGTGGTGCGCACGTTTATTGCGTTTCCCGCGGGAATTGCCAAGATGCCGCAACTTCGCTTTCACATTTATACTTTTGTGGGCTCGTGGCCTTGGTGCTTCGCGCTGGCGTATGCGGGCATGAGGTTGGGCGAGGCATGGCACACGGACCCGCGCTTTTATGCGGCCTTCCATCGCTTTCATCTGGTTGTTGAGCTGGCGTTGCTGGCCGGCATTGTTTGGTTTGTGTGGTCGCACCTGAAGCGCGCGAGACAGGCGGAGGCCGCTTAAAAAGGCAAAGGCGCTGAGCGAGAAGGACGAGCTTGCCGTTGCCGGAAGATGGTTTGAAATGGCCGGGAGATCCGGAGCAATCAAATTGAGGCTAGGAGAAACAATGGGAACTGAAGAGCAAGGCGGAAAGAAGACAGGCGGAGCATCGAAGATAGCACCCGCTACGGGCAAACTTGGAGTGATGGTGGTCGGCATGGGCGCCGTAGCCACTACGTTTATTGCCGGAGTCGAGGCTGTGCGCCGCGGACTGGCCAAGCCGATCGGGTCGCTGACGCAGATGGGCACTATTCGCCTGGGAAAACGCACCGACAACAAATCTCCGCTGGTGAAGGACTTTGTGCCGCTGGCCGATCTGAAGGATATAGTCTTCACGGGCTGGGATATCTTCGACGACAACGTCTACGAAGCCGCCGCACACGCCAAGGTGCTGGACAAAGAGACGCTGGACCAACTGAAGCCGTATCTACAGACGATCAAGCCGATGCCGGCGGTCTTCGACCAGTATTATGTGAAGCGGCTCAACGGCACACATGTCAAGAAGGGCAAGAACAAGCGCGAACTAGCCGACCAGGTGAGGGCCGACATTCAGGCTTTCAAGAAGACGGTGGATCGTGTGGTCGTGATCTGGTGCGGGTCTACGGAGATTTTCCTGGAGCCGACGGCAGTGCACGAGTCTCTGGAGGCCTTCGAGAAGGGCCTGGAGAATAATGACATCGGCATCGCGCCCTCGCAGATCTATGCCTATGCGGCGCTGTCGGAAGGCGTGCCCTTCGCGAACGGCGCGCCGAACCTGACGGTGGATACAAAGGCGCTGCTCGAACTGTCGAAGCGCAACGCAGCGCCGGTCTGCGGCAAGGACTTCAAGACTGGCCAGACGTTGATGAAGACGGTACTGGCGCCGGCCTTCAAGGCGCGCCTGCTGGGCGTTTCTGGCTGGTTCTCGACCAATATTCTGGGCAACCGCGATGGGGAGGTGCTGGACGATCCGCAATCGTTCAAGACCAAAGAAGAGTCCAAGCTGGGATCGCTCGAATACATTTTTCAGCCGGAGCTTTACCCCGATCTGTACAAGGATCTCTACCACAAGATTCGCATCAACTACTACCCACCCCGCGGCGATGACAAGGAGGCTTGGGACAACATCGACATCTTCGGCTGGCTGGGCTATCCGATGCAGCTCAAGCTGAACTTCCTTTGCCGCGACTCGATTTTGGCGGCTCCGATTGCGCTCGATCTGGTGCTGTTCCTCGACCTTGCCAAGCGCACGCCGGAGCTGCGTTCGATTGGCATTCAGGAGTGGCTGAGCTTTTATCTGAAGTCGCCGCAGACGGCCGAGGGCCTCTACCCGGAGCATGATCTGTTCATTCAGTCAATGAAGCTCAAGAACACGCTGCGTCACATCATGGGTGCGGACCTGATTACCCATCTCGGCCTCGAATACTACGATTGACCACCTGCGGTGGGGCCAACTGCCTCCCTTTGGTCGGCAAAAGCAAGAACAAAAGCCTCATCCTCAAGGGTGAGGCTTTTGTTTTGAGGAAATAGTCTGCGAATTCGGGAATTTTTGAGTCGGCCTACCAAATATTCTTGTCCAACAGTTGCCAAATGGACGACTATTGGCGTCTAAATAAGGAAGCAGAGCAGTGCAGACTGCCGAGCTGCGAGAGAACTGCGAGAATGGATTTGCGCCGGAGGAGAGGTCATGAGGGCAAATTGGAAAGGTTCCAAAGCAGCGGTGCTGGCGGGATTGGCGCTGGCCATTGGCACGATGGCATGGGCACAATCCACGCCGGCTGGCACGTCGCCGGCAAGTACGTCCCCGGCTAGCACATCGCCATCAAGCACGTCCCCAACGAGCACGTCCACGTCGAACACTACCCCGGCTAGCCCGTCGCCGTCGAGTACTTCTCCGCAGGTTTCGGCCCCCTCGAACACCCCTGCAGCCAAGCCGGCTCCCGGAACGACGTCTGTCGGAGGAGACACGCCTGCGACCCCGACCACTTCGACCAATTCCCCCGCGACCACTACCAAGGGCGGCAAGCCTGCGCCCGGAACCACCCCGGTGGGAGGCGATACTCCGGCGACCCTCACCACCGCGGACAAGACCACTGTCAATCCGGACAAGGTGATTGAGCCGGGTAGCCAGAAGGTCAACGTGAAGGCGGGCTCGATCGACGACGTGAACGCCGTGGGCAATCGCGATATCGGCGGCCGCGGCATGGGCAACTGGTACTCGACCGACTCTGAAATCAAGATGGGCAAGCAGTACGCCATGGAGGTCGAGAAGAGTACCAAGTTCATCAACGACCCGGTGGTGACCGAGTATGTGAACCGCATCGGCCAGAACATCGTGAAGAACTCCGATTGCAAGGTGCCGTTCACGATCAAGGTGATCGATTCGGATGAGATCAATGCATTTGCGCTGCCCGGAGGGTTCTTCTTCGTGAACTCCGGCCTGATTCTAAACGCCGACGAGGAGGCGGAGTTGGCTGGAGTAATGGCTCACGAGACCGCCCACGTTTGCGCACACCATGCGGCTCGCGAGATGACGCGGCTGAACTACGCCCAGTTGGGCACCATTCCGCTGATCTTCATCGGCGGCTGGACAGGGTACGGCATCTATGAGGCGTCGGGGCTCGCTATTCCCGTTGCTTTCATGCAGTTCTCACGCGACTTCGAGGCGCAGGCCGACTATCTGGGCGTGCAATACATGTACCGTGCAGGCTACGACCCGCAGGCCTTCATCACCTTCTTTGAGAAGGTTCAGGCTCTGGAAAAGCGCAAGCCCGGCGCAGTGGCCAAGGTCTTTGCCGACCATCCGCAGACCCCGGACCGCATTCTGCACTCGCAGGAGGAGATCGCCCGGATCCTGCCACCCAGGGATGAGTACACGGTGACGACTTCGGAGTTTGACGACGTCAAGGCACGGCTGGCGCGCATCGAGAATAAACGCCGGTTGACCGACACCAAGAACGGTAACAAGCCGTCGTTGCGCCGGGCCAGCACCGGAAGCAGTGACCCAACCAGCCCGTCAAGCACATCAACCGACGACAGCAGCTCGAGCTCTGACGACAAGCCGACGCTGCACCGCCGCGACGACCAGAACTAGAACCAAACAGCACCATCCGTCGTAATAACCCTAGGGGTTGGGCCTGGATGAAAAAGCGGCCCAACCGGCAGGGGATCATGCTTATAGAGGCTGCGGGAACAGTAAGATAATCTCCGTTAATTTCCTGTAACAACCTGAAAACCCTTGAACTGTCGGGTAAATCCGCGTTATAAACAAGAGCACCGGCAGGAATGCCGGAATCTCGTCTGAGGCAATTCTGCCTTCAGGAGGCAACCGTGCGCAGCGCTGCCGTTCGTTCCAACCTGCTGGTCCCCGAGGTGCGCGAGGTCATGGACATTCGCCAAGCCTCGGACTACCTCGGCATCTCATCCGACACACTCTACAAGTACGCTTCGGAGGGCTTTGTGCCCGCCTTCAAGCTTGGCAATCGCTGGCGCTTCAAGCGCTCTCGGCTGGACGAATGGATGGACCGCCAATCGGATATCCATGTTGCGGACGCTGAAATGGACCCACATCAGAAGAAGCCGGTTCGGCAGGCGATGTGAATTGTAGGAAACCACTTTGCCAACTACTTATCGGTTCGCTCGCTCCCACCACATGACCCTCCATGCGCCGGAGAAGGGTGCCAAGTTGCCAGTTAAAACCCGGCGGACAGTGGTTGGACCAAGCGAGACTGCCGATTCCATCAATTCGCTGCTAGACATCGTTGCGAAGCAGGCTAAAGACTGGGGTTTTCCAGAAGACGATCAGAATCGTCCATTATTCCGCGGCCACGCATCCCTCGCTTGGAAGTTGCGTCCGTCTAGTCTTCGCGGCCGACGGTGGAACGTTGGTACGTGCGAAAACGAAAACGAGAGCATTGAAGAGTTTCTCACGAAGGCACCCGGGCTTGGTGGCACCGTCGCGTCCTCGCTTTCCCTCTGGGACGGTTATTTTCTCATGCAGCACCATTCCGTCCCAACAAGGCTCTTGGATTGGACTGAGAGTGTCTTAGTGGCGGCATACTTCGCTGTTTCCGCGAGCGCAATTGACAATGACTCCGCGATCTGGATGCTAGATCCCTATAACTTAAACGAATGGAATCCAGATTTCAAAAACGACATTATGATTTCACCGGGATTTGTTGGGAACCATCCGGGAGAGATCGGCAAAGCCAACAAATGGTTGCCGCTGTGCGATGGAAAGAAATTCGATACAGTTCCTCAGTACCCACTCGCCATTTATCCGGCCTATTTTTCTCGGAGAATCGAAAATCAGCGATCCGCGTTCACAATACATGGTTCGAAGCAGGACGGCCTTGAAGAGCTTTGGAAGAAAAGTGGTCCACTCCTCAGGGTTGTGATCCCCGGTCAGAAGGCAAAGTTGCTCAGGGGAATGTTGAGGGACATGGGCGTGAATACTGCGACGGTTTTTCCTGACACCGAGGGGCTTGGAAGATACTTGGCAGAGAGGTGGGGACCGGCTTTCTCGCAGAAGCCTCACCAGGGAGTTTACACAAGGCTCAGACCTTCCAAGATTCATAAGGGTGGAGTTGGGGTCTTCGCCATCCGACCGATCCCTAAAGGAACGAACGTCTTTGAGGGCGAAAGCGAAAGGCTTGTCTGGACAGATGCCAACGAAATTCCGACTGAACGAGGTCTCAAGAAGCTCTACACCGATTTCGGCGTGCTGCGAGATGGAAGGTACGCGACACCTGCAAATTTCAACTCGGTCGGACCGGGATGGTATCTAAATTCTTCAAAGAAGCCAAATGTTAGGTGCGATGAGAACTTGGATTTCATCGCAATTCGAAGCATAGCCACGGGCGAAGAGCTGACTGCTGACTACGATGAGTACAGCGATCCTGTGCCTGAAGGCGACTGAGCTCAATTCCTGTCATCTCCCCCAGACGCCCTGATATGCTCTCGTAGTGGACCACTTTCGCCGTATCGGGCAACTGCGCCGCCGTTTGACCAAAGCCGGGCTCTCTGGGCTCCTGGTCACGCATCTCCCCGATCTCCGCTACCTTTCTGGATTTACAGGCTCCAGCGCCGCGCTGGCCATCACTCGCCGGAATGCGCGCCTCTTTACTGATGGCCGCTACAAGACCCAGGCAGCAGAAGAGGTTTCAGCCGCAGAGGTCGAGATCGTCGGCAGTTCTCCGGCGGTTTCTGCTGTTGAGTGGCTTGCGGCGCAATCTGGCGTTGAGTTTGCTGGATTCGACCCGGCGAGAACCACTGTGGCCGAACTGGCTCGCTGGAAGGCCGCGTTGCCGGCACGGCTTCGGCGCAGCTTCCTATCTGAGTTGGCCGCCCCACTGGTTGAGCCCTTGCGTAGGGTCAAAGACGATGACGAACTGACTCTGATGATTGAAGCGGCGCTGGTGGGCTGCAAGCTTTTCGAGCATATTCTAGGCTTCATCCGGCCAGGCCTTCAGGAGGTTGAAGTGGCCGGGGAACTGGAGCATCAGGCCCGCCTGATGGGGGCCGAGGGAATGTCTTTCGAGACGATTGTTGCCTCGGGCGTTCGTTCCTCAATGCCGCACGGACGCGCCAGCGCAGCCAAGTTGCCCCGCACGGGCTTCGTAACCCTCGACTTCGGTGTTATTCTCAAGGGTTACTGCTCGGATATGACCCGCACCGTGCATCTGGGCAAGCCGAAGGCGAACGAGCGCTCGGCTTACGAGGCGGTGTTGGAGGCTCAGGAGGCTGGGGTTGCAGCGGTGGCCTCGGGCGTGAGTTGCGCGGAGGTCGACGAAGCAGCCCGCAGTGTGCTGCGCAAGGCAGGATTGGCGGAGGCATTTTCCCACTCCACCGGCCATGGTTTGGGCCTGGAGATTCACGAGCCGCCACGCATCGGCGCTGGAGTCACAAGCAGGCTGGCCTCCGGCATGGTGATCACGATCGAGCCGGGAGTTTATCTGGCTGGTCAGTTTGGCATTCGTATTGAGGATATGGTGGCTGTAACCGGAAGCGGAGGCCAGGTGCTCACCCCGGCACCCAAGGCCCTGATTGAACTTTGAGCAAACCCGCCCACACAAGTGGCAGAGTCAAGGAACGAATGAAACAACAAGACATTGAGGATCTGAAACAGCTGATTGAATTTCTGAAGGAATATCAGGTTGCTGAGTTCGATTTGGACAGAGGCGATCTGAAGATCCGGCTCAAGTTCAACCAGACGGAGGCATCTTCGTCTGGCTTGGGCGACCTGACGCGTTTGCTGGGCTCGGCTCCGCCTGCGGTGACGCGGGCAGCGGCAGCGGCCAGCCAACCAGCGAGTCCGGAGGCTCCTGAGCCTGAGGCGGTGGTGCCGGAAACTGGCTTGCACCTGGTCAAGTCGCCGATCGTTGGCACGTTCTACGGCTCGCCTTCGCCCGGCGCCGCGGCCTTCGTCTCGCCTGGCGACCGAGTGACCAAGGGGCAGGTGATCGGCATCATCGAAGCCATGAAGCTGATGAACGAGATCGAGTCCGATGCTGCTGGCGAAGTCGTCAAATGCTTTGTCTCCAATGGCCAGCCCATCGAGTTCGGGCAGCCTCTCTTCTCCATCCGTCTGGGTTAGCAGGACGAGCCGAGCTTGCCGAGTTAGCGGTGCTTACCAAAATAGCGCTGCTAACTTCATCAGCAACGCCCCCGCTCAAAAAGGGTCGTGAATGCTTCGTAAGGTATTGATTGCTAATCGCGGTGAAATCGCGCTGCGCGTTCTGAACGCTTGCCGGGAACTCGGCATTCGCACGGTCGCCGTCTATAGCGAGGCGGACCGCAACTCGCTGCATGTGCGTTTTGCCGACGAGGCCATCTGCATCGGCCCGCCACGCGCGACGGATAGCTATCTGAATGTGCCGGCGGTCATCTCCGCTGCCGAGATCGCCGATGTGGACGCGATCCATCCAGGTTATGGTCTGCTCAGCGAGAATGCCAACTTCGCTGAGGTTTGCCGTGCCTCGAACATCAAGTTTATCGGGCCGCCGCCCGAAGTCACCCGACTGATGGGCGAGAAGGATAAGGCGCGCCAGGCGATGAAGAAGGCCAAGGTGCCGATTCTGCCTGGCTCCGATGGCGTCATCGGGACGGCCGAGGAGGCGCTGACCTGGGCGAAGAAGGTGGGCTATCCGGTCATTCTCAAGGCCAAGGCTGGCGGCGGCGGGCGCGGCATGAGAATTGTGCGCACCCCGGAGGAGCTACCTAACCTCTTCCACGCGGCTTATGGCGAGGCGGCCAACGCGTTTGGTAACGGCGAACTCTACCTCGAGAAGTTCGTTGAGAACCCGCGCCACATCGAGTTCCAGATGCTGGCCGATGAGCACGGGAACGTGGCCTCGCTCTTTGAACGCGAGTGCTCGATCCAGCGCCGCCATCAAAAGCTAATCGAGGAAGCGCCCAGCTTAATGGTGACGCCCAAGATGCGTGAGGAGATCGGCCGCACTCTGTGTCGCTGCCTGAGCGAGATCGGGTACCAAAACGCCGGCACGGTTGAATTTTTGATGGACGAGGATGGGCAGCTCCACTTCATCGAGATGAATACGCGCATCCAGGTAGAGCACCCCATCACCGAGGCCATCACGGGCGTGGACATGGTGAAGGCGCAGTTGCTGATCGCGAGCGGAGAGCGGCTGGATGCGATTCTGCCGCCTAAGCTCGAAATTCGCGGCCACGCGATTGAATGCCGCATCAACGCCGAGCATCCGGTCAAATTTACTCCTTCAGCGGGCAAGATCACAGCCTTCAACGTGCCCGGCGGCAATGGCGTGCGGGTGGATACGGCGCAATATGCTGAGAGCGTGGTCCCGCCCTACTACGACTCGCTCATCGCCAAGCTCATCGTCCATGGCCGTGACCGCGCCGAGGCGATTGCGAAGATGGAACGTGCGCTGAGCCAGTTCATCGTGCAGGGCATCGACACTTCGGTCTCGCTGCATCAGGCGATTTTTGCCGATCCTGACTTCCGCGCAGGCAAGTTCGACACCAAGTTCATGGAAATATTTCTGGAGCGAAAGAGCTGACAGGAGCAAAACTTTCTTTACTGTTCTCCTTTTCTCTTATAGAGTTGCAGACCAAGAGGAGAAAGAGACGATGCTCGGCGGCCTGCAGGATTTGCATTTAGAGCATGTTATTACCGCTATTGGAGGCCTGGGGACGGGGGCATTCGGTCTCGTAGACGCGGCCAAGTCGACCTTTGGCGGCATCAATCGCGTAGGAATGGATCACATCCGCAAGGTGGTCTCCGATCTGACTCCCGAGGGCGCGGGCGCCGGTAAACCCACCAATGCATTACCGCAGGCTGACATTCTCTTGACGCTCGAAGCCAACTGGGTGAATGGAGTCGATCTTGTTACCCAAAAAGCTGTTGCCAAATCGCTCGTCAAGCTGCACCTGAACGCCGGCAATGCAGCGGCCGTCGCTGCGAGGGCCAGCTTCGATCCGTTGCTGTTGAGTAAGATAGCGGCCAATGTCGCGACTGGAGTACCTCTTTCGCAGACGGAATGCGATGCCTACGCGCGCTTTGACGAGATTGTGACCGCGCTGCTGGATGAGGCGTACCAGCTTTCAGATCAGGTCTATCGCAACTTTACGCGGACGCTGGCCGCCGGGGTGGCTGTCGTGTTGTCCGTGGCAGGATCCTGGTCGCTGGTGGGCACGGATCACTTTTGGAACTCCTCGGACCCTGTTCTTGCGATTCTGGTTGGTCTGCTGGCCACTCCACTGGCTCCCATTGCCAAGGATCTATCGAGTGCCCTGGCTACGGCTGTGAGCACAACGCAATTGGTAAAGCAGTAGATGGCAGGAAGTCTTGTCGCCTTGGCGCATTCGGCAGTCTGAGTGGCGGCAGCCGAGTTGAAATATTTTATCGCTTTTTCTTCGCTTTTCCCTTCGACTTGTTGTATGCTGGCTTCGCAACAAAGGAGGTTGCATGATGGACTTTCAAAAAGAGTTGGTTGCAGAATATGACCGTGAAGCCACCAAGACACGCAAGGTATTTGAGGCGATTCCGGAAGATGTCGATTTCAAATTTAAACCCCACCCTAAATCTATGGAGCTAGGCCGGTTAGCTGGGCATGTTACCGATATGACGGGGGATTGGGCGCTTAACACGCTGAACAAGGACAAGCTCGAGTTTCCGGCGGACCACAAGTGGGAGCAATATGTGCCGGCGAGCAAGGCGGCGCTGCTGGAGAAGTTCGACCGCGAACTGGGCGAGGTGCGAAAGGCGATTGTTGCGGTTCCACCGGCCAAGTGGGAGGAGCATTGGCAGTTTATCTTTGGCGGGCAGAAGTGGATCGATCAGCCGCGCTATCAGGTCTTTCGCGATATGGTAATGAATCATCTGGTGCATCATCGCGCCCAGTTGGGTGTTTATCTGCGCTTGCTCGGCAAGCCGATTCCGGGAAGCTATGGGCCATCGGCGGACGAGATGTAGAAGGGTAAAGGAGAGGGAGTTGGGAACAGTTGCCGAAGACCAAAACCGCTGAAGCTTTCTGTTCCCAATTTGCCGCGCCTGCTCGCGTTTAGTATGAAGGCAGAGGTGCTGGCGCAATGTTTACTCCGCAACCGATTGGTTTTGTAAGCAGTCCATTCAAGGAGACAGCGTCGATTCCGAAGGGGCTTGGCGCCAAGCACGAGGCAGAGGGCGCGCTCAATATCCTTCGCGCATTTGAGACTGGGCTCACCGACATCGAGGGCTACTCGCACCTGATCGTGCTTTGGACCTTCGACCGCTCGGATGGCTTCGATCTGATGGTCACGCCGCCCTCCGACGACCGTCCCCACGGCGTATTCACCACTCGATCACCGCGCCGCCCCAACCCGATCGGTCTCACTGTCGTTGAACTGCTGGGCCGCGTTGGCGGAACGCTCAATATCCGTGGCGTGGACATGCTGGACGGCACACCGATTCTCGACATCAAGCCTTATCTGTCGAATATTCCTCTGGACCGACTGCGCTGTGGATGGCTGGCCGAGGCTGAGGCGCGAAAGGGGTGAGGCTGATTGCCTCAATTTAAGAATCTATAATGACCAGACACATGTTCTCTTCTTATCGATTTCCTAAAATCTACCCGATTCTCGATGCTTCCATCATTCCGGCCACTGGGCGCGTGGAGTTTTTGCGCCGTTTGGGCGGTGAGCTGGCCGAGGCCGGTGTGACGCTGCTCGAATACCGCAACAAGACCGGCGCAGATGCCGAATTGCTGGCCGACGCGCAGATTCTGCGCACTGCTTTACCGGCCGAACAGGTGAAGTTGATTCTCGATGATCGTGCTGATCTGGTTGAACAAATTGGGTTTGACGGCGTGCATGTGGATGCCGGCGACTTGAAGCCAGCTGAGGCTCGGCGGCTGTTGGGGTCGGAGCGCATCGTGGGAACTTTCGGTGGCAGTGGGGCGCTGCTACCCGGAATCCTGAACGAACCGGCGGATTATTTCTCTATCGGGCCGGTTTTTCCCACGCGCACCAAGCAGACCACGAAGCCGCCGATTGGGATAGAAGGAGTGCGGCGGCTGCGGGACGAGGCCGGAGCTGGGCCGGTGTTGGTGGCTGTCGGCGGGATTACCCTGGCGACGGCGGCTGAGGCGCTCTCTGCTGGAGCCACACTGGTAGCCATCGCCGGAGCATTCTTTCGCCAGCCCGATCCGGCGGCCGAGTTCCGCAGATGGATTGCAGAGCTGAGTTGAGAGCTGCCAGTGTGGACCTGTAATCTCCCATCCATGCACCAGAAGGAAGGCGCATGGATGGTGCAAGCTGCCATAATATTACTTGCTTTAGTTTCTATCTAAACCGATTACTGGTGGTGATAAGGGTGATGGTGGTGGTGATGATGATGGTGTACTACCACCACGACCTGCGCCTGCGACGCATAAGGGACTGCGAGGCAGAAGAGAAGAATTGTTCCGAACAGAAACTTTTTCATGCCCCATGATGACCTGCTGCCAGGGAAATAGCAGAGCTACTTTGACCTGTGTGCGCAAGCTACGTGTTATCTTCTGACTTATCTTTTGAACCGGGCATAGTATTCTTTTTCAAGTGACGAGCCAGAATCCCAGTTCAAACCGAGAGGGCACCTTGCAGGTCAATGAGCCGGCCAGCATCGCCAGCGCGCCGCGGCTGGTCGAGAGTCTTGGCTTGTTTTCCTCGACCGCGCTCGTAGTTGGGTCGATGGTCGGCTCTGGCATCTTCATTGTCGATGCCGACATTGCCCGCGGCACGAACTCGCCGGCGCTTTTTCTGGGCGCTTGGGTGATTGCGGCCATCCTGACCATGACCGCCGCGCTCAGCTATGGCGAGCTAGCGGCGATGATGCCCAAGGCTGGCGGCCAGTATGTCTACCTGCGCGAGTCGCTGGGGCCTTTGTGGGGATTTCTGTACGGCTGGACGCTGTTTCTGGTGATTCAAACGGGAACCATTGCCGCGGTTGCGGCGGCTTTCGGCAAGTTTCTCGGAGTCTTCTTTCCTGCCGTATCGAGCAGCAACTGGCTATGGCATATCGCCCATGTGCCTGCGCTCCGGGTAGGACCGATGGTGCTGGGCAACATGGAGATTGGCGTGAATACTGCCAATCTGACCGCTATCGCCGTGGTCCTTTTTCTGGCTGTGGTGAACATTTTCGGAGTCAAACTCGGCGCGCTGATTCAGAACGTCTTTACCACGGTCAAGGCGCTGTCGCTGGCGGGGCTGATTCTGCTGGCCTTCACGGTGGGACGCAACGCTGCGGCATGGGAGGCGAATTTCGGGGCACAGTTCTGGAAGAATGCCGGCTGGAGTTCGCTGCACCCGGTCGAGGTGGGCATAGGCGGACCGATGGTGTTGGTGAACGTGCTGGTGATTCTGGCGGTGGTACAGGTGGGCTCGCTGTTTTCCTCGGATGCGTGGAACAACATCACCTTCACGGCCGGCGAGGTGAAGAACCCCAGACGAAATATTCCGCTCTCGCTGGTGCTGGGCACGGGGTTTGTGCTGACGGTGTACTTTCTGGTCTCGCTGAGCTACCTGCTGGTTTTGCCCATGCACGGCGACCCGAACGGCGCGACGGTGATGGCGCGCGGCATCCAACACGCCACGGAAGATCGAGTGGCTACGGCGGCGCTGGAGCAGATATTTCATTCGGGCGGCGCCTGGCTGATGGCTGGGGCCATTCTGATTTCGACCTTCGGCTGCGCCAATGGAATGACGCTGGCGGGCGCGCGCGTCTATTACGCGATGAGCCAGGACGGACTCTTCTTCAAGTCCGTCGGCAGGCTGCATCCACGATATAAGACTCCAGTCGCGGGCTTGCTGGTGCAAGCTGCTTGGACTACGCTGCTGTGCGTCTCGGGCTCTTACAGTCAGTTGCTTGACTACATCATCTTTGCAGTTCTGGTGTTTTACATCTTGACTATCGTGGGCCTGTTTGTGTTGCGCTTCAAGCGGCCGGATGCACCTCGGCCTTACAAAGCGCTGGGCTATCCGGTACTGCCAGCGCTCTATATTGGGATGGCCAGTTGGATCTGTATCGTATTATTGCGATACAAGCCCCAGTACACGTGGCCGGGCCTGGTCTTGGTGCTGTTGGGAATCCCCGTATATCTGTTTTGGTCGCGGCAAACGCAACCTCTACCCGGCAAGTAAATAAGAAGGAGAAGACCCTTTCGCATGGCGAATCTTTTCAAGAGGAAACCGCTCAGCCTGATTGTTTCGGAAGCTAAGGAAGAAGGCGTGGACCATCTGGAGCGATCTCTGGGCCCGGTTTCGCTTACTGCGCTGGGCGTTGGCGCGGTGATCGGCGCAGGCATTTTTGTGATGGCGGGACTAGGCGCGCACAGAGCGGGGCCCGGTCTTATGCTCTCCTTCACACTGTGCGGCATCGGCTGCACGTTCGCTGGGCTTTGCTATGCGGAGTTCGCAGCAATGATTCCCCTTGCCGGTTCAGCATACACGTATGCATATGCGACGCTGGGAGAGCTGTTTGCCTGGATCATCGGATGGGATCTGACCCTGGAATACGCGATGGGCGCGAGCACGGTGAGTTCTGGATGGTCGAATTACTTCATTGAGTTCCTGAAAATGTTCGGCGTGAAGATTCCCCTGTGGCTCAGCTACGATCATTGGACGGCGTTGACGCAAGCCCTCAATTCCGTAGCGCGCGAGATGGTTGCCAAAGCGCATCCTGAATTAGCCCCCGGCTCACCGGGATTTCTGGATGCAGTCACCGGCCTGTTGGCACACCCGACGGCGCAGATGACCTCAGCAGCCGATTCGCTGCTCGCCGCACCCCGCCTCTTCGGCGTCGAGATAGGCTTCAATCTGCCGGCATTCGTAATTGCTCTGGTTATCACCTGGATTCTCGTTATCGGCATCAAAGAGAGCGCCAGATTCAATGCGACTATCGTCACCATCAAGGTCTCGGTGGTGCTGTTTGTGCTGGTCCTTGGGTCGCACTACGTCCGCGCTGCGAACTGGGGCACCGACTGGCATAGTTTCGCACCCTTTGGCGTCTCCGGCATCAGCGCAGCCGCGGCGTATATCTTTTTCGCATTTATCGGCTTCGATGCCGTTTCGACCACGGCGCAAGAGGCCAAGAACCCGCAGCGCGATCTGCCCATCGGCATAATCGCCTCGTTGTTTATTTGCACAATACTTTATGTTGGCGTGGCCGCCGTGCTCACTGGGATGGTGCCCTGGCAATTGGTCAATGTCGAGGCTCCGATCACTCACGCCTTTCTGGATCACAACATCGGCTGGGCTGGCGACATTATCACGTGCGGTGCGTTGGCTGGTCTGACATCGGTGATGCTGGTGATGCTGATCGGTCAGACCCGAGTCCTGTATGCCATGGCTTCTGATGGTCTCTTGCCGAAGAAGTTCTTTGCGGCCATTCATCCCCGGTTTCATACACCGTGGAAAAATACGATTCTTGTCGGTTTGCTGGCTGCCATTGTAGGTTCAATCACCCCCATCGAGAATATCGGCACGATGGTAAACATTGGAACGCTGCTGGCGTTTGTGATGGTCTGCGCGGCGGTGATTATCCTCCGACACACAGAACCCGATCAGCACCGGCCCTTTCGCACTCCTGGGATTTTTTTCGGAGGCCGCTTGCCGATCGTCCCAGCACTCGGCATTATTGCGAATGGCTACCTGATGTACTCACTCGGCTGGGCAAACTGGGCTCGGCTGATCGGCTGGCTGATTGTCGGTCTGTTCGTATATTTTCTGTATTCCGTCAAACACAGCAAGGTCCAGGCGCTGCCCGAGGGAACTGAAGGCATGTGAGGACGTAAACGCGATTGGTTTACTCAGAACGGCCTCCCCCGCGTGGGAGGCCGTTTCAGCACTGGTGCGACGAAGTGTGAAGCTATGCGGTCGCTTTGGCGCAGAACTGGTCGAAGGCGCGGACTAACTCGCCGGCAATCTGCGGTGCCGTGGACTGCTCGATCACGGCGCGCTGCATCAAGTAGACGAGCTTGCCATCGCGGAGGATGGCAACGGACGGGGAACTGGGCGGCTGGCCCTCGAAGTAGCTGCGAGCGCGCTCTGTGGCTTCATGGTCCTGGCCGGCGAAGACCGTAATTTTATGGTCGGGCTGGCTGGTTGAGCTGGTGAGAGCCTGCCGTACGCCGGGGCGCATCTTGCCCGCCGCGCATCCGCAAATCGAGTTGACTACCACCAACGTTGTGCCCGGCTGGGCCAGCGCCGCATCTACATCCTCGGCGCTCCGGGCTTCCTTGATACCAGCGCGCGTCATCTCTTCGCGCATGGGAATTACCATCAACTCTGGGTACATTTTCGCCTCCGGCAAGGGAAGTTGCCTAGAATCATTCTATCTTTAATTCAGCGATTGAACTAGCGGGTGCAGTCTTGACGAGCGTAAACATAACCGCAGATGAGCCGTTGGCAGAATTTACGACTATTGGAATTGGCGGACCGGCACGCTTTTTTTGCGAGGTGCGGACAGAAAACGAGATTATAGAAGTAGCGGACTGGGCTCAGAGGAGGCATCTAAAGCTCTTTGTAATAGGCTCAGGTAGCAACCTGTTGATTTCCGACGATGGATTCGATGGGCTGGTTGTGCGGGTTGCGTTGCGTGGCATTGTTGCTACGGATATGCAGGGCCATCCGGGCCAGAGGATCTATCAAGTCGCGGCGGGCGAAGATTGGGACCAGTTCGTTCAGCGCACGGTCGCGGACAAGTGTGCGGGCGTCGAGTGCCTGGCTGGCATTCCCGGCACAGTGGGCGGAACGCCGGTGCAGAATGTTGGCGCTTATGGACAAGAGGTTGCTTCGGTGATCGATCGGGTGCGCACCTTCGACATAAAGGAGCACGCGTTCGTCGAGTTTCCCGCTGCCGAGTGCGGCTTCAGCTATCGCCGCAGCCGCTTCAATTCTGCTGATCGCGGACGGTATATCGTGACTCGTGTAGATTATCGGCTGACGCTGGGCGGCGCGCCAACGATTCGCTATGCTGATTTGCAACGGGCGCTTGCGGAAGGGCAGACGGAGAGCAGGGAAGCGAGCCTTGCCGAGGTTGCGGCTGTCGTGCGGCGCATTCGCCAATCCAAGGGAATGTTGCTGGTTGAGGGCGATCCGGATTGCCGCAGTGCAGGCAGTTTCTTCAAGAACCCTGTGGTTAGCGAGGATCAGGTTCGGCAGATTGCAGCGGTTAGTGAAAAGGAACCGCCGAGGTTTCCGGCAGGACCGGAGCCGGAGAATCAGGGACGCGTGAAGGTTCCGGCTGCTTGGCTGATTGAGCAGGCTGGTTTCGCCAAAGGCTACATGCTCGGCGCTGCGGCAATCTCTTCGCGGCATACGCTGGCGATTGTGAACCTTGGAGGAGCGAGCGCTGCGGATGTTCTAGTGCTCGCTGGGAAGATTACTGACGCTGTTGAAGAGCGTTTTGGAATTCGGTTGGAAATGGAACCGGTTTTGGTGGGTTTCTGAGAGATTCCAAGGAGTTTTATGGAGATGCACACCTGTTTTTTAAATTATGCAAAGGGACAAAAGTGTGTTTTGCGAGGTTATCTGGCGGGAGTCATTGATTCTTCAGAGGTTAAAATTATCTGCAAAATTTTGGGTCGAAAATAAATATAAAAAGGGGGGGAGGGGGGTGCCTCTCTCGGTAGACAGTGCTCAGGGAACAGTGATCAATAAAGACGCCGTTCCTCTGACTACATCTATTGTGCGCCGATGGTAGTTAATCTTCTGCACCACCTCCGTTGGGGCCATCTGCCCTTCGGGCCTGCTGGTAATGGAATACTGGATTTGATCGCGGTCTCCCAGGCACAAAAGGTAGGCGTGGGTTCTTCTGCTAGTTGAGGTCCGGAGTCTCCCCGGTCCCCAAGAGCTAGGGACCGGGGGCACCCTCGGTGTGGTTTTTGGGGAGTCGAGACCGAGGCCACTCGCCCCCATTGAGTAGTCGTTCGCCGAATGTAGTATCTTTTAGGCGGCTCACAATGGGAGGAATGATGATCAAGCAAGTTCAGATAATTCCAGATCCCGCTGCAACTCCGCAGTCCAAAGGAGACTTCTTCGAGAACCTTCTGCGTTCGATCATGGAAACTCAGCGCTACCGGGTAACCCAGAGGGTGAATTTTACAGGAAGCGAGATAGACCTCCTCTGCAAACACCTGGATCGACCAGCCGACACAGCACTCGTTGAATGCAAGGCACGCACGAGCATTGATTCGGGCGATATCAAGAGCTTTTGCTTCAATGTGGTCGTGGCGAAGCACGCCAGGTACGGATTCTTTGTTCATACCACCGAACTTCAGCACCAGGCTGCCGGCCTAGTTCCAACGCTAGATGAGGAAAATCTGACATTTTGGGGTCCAGACAAAGTTTGCGAGCTTCTTCAGCACGCCGGTCTGATCCGTCCCGCTCCCCTTTTCGCCGAACGCGAGGGGCTGACGTCAACAAAGCTCATCTTGCTCTATGCCTATCTGGGCCGTTTCTGGGTCACGATCCTCTCAAACACGGTCGTTCCGACTCACTATCGTGTGGTATCAGCATCTGACAGCGCGGTGTCGGCGGAGGCATCGAGATTCATTGCCGAGCTCGATGACGTGCGGGGACTTACTAAAATTGAGGAGGAGGTTCCTGACTTCGCGAAGGCTGCTGCTATTTCGCTCGATGCCGTCGCGGAGATACAGGAGGCCGAGCAGTGGGACGACTACCGGCCGGTCGGTTCGAAGTACTTTGTCGGGAGAAAGGACGTCCGACACCATCTCTACTCTTTTCTTCAGGCCCCTCTCGAATTAACCACCGCTAGAAGGGTCTTCTTTATCGAGAGCAAATCTGGCTGGGGAAAGAGTTCTTTGATAGCAGAGCTACGAGCACGGAGTCGGAACAAACGGAATAAGCATTGGCTTCATGTGATGGCTGTAGATTCGCGATCCGCCAACACAGGTGCTTTTGTCGGTATGGCGTTTGCAAAAATGGTTGAGTCCGCAGCGAAAAGTGCATTCATTCCTGCCGAGTACCGTCGCGTGAATGTTGCTTCTAACTATGATGTTCTTGCTTCTGCCGAGGCCCGCGCCCTTCTCGATTGGCTCACGAAAAACCGCCGGGTTTTCGTTCTCGTTTTCGACCAGTTCGAGGATATGTTTCGTAAGGCAGATTTGTTTCAGGCCTTTCACAAATTTATGTTGGACGTTAATGCTGAGGCTGGTAACTTAATTGTTGGTTTTAGCTGGAAATCCGAAATAAACGTTCCGATCGACAACCCGGCGTATAGCCTTTGGCAACAGGCGCGTGATCTGGCCGAGCCTTTCGGAGTTGACGCAATGCTGGGCTTCGAAATCAATATAGTTTTACGACAGCTTGAGGACGAGAGTGGCCAGGTGATTCCAGTTGATCTGCGCAGAAAATTGAGCGAAAGTTCCCAGGGGTTTCCATGGTTGATCAAGCGGTTGTCTATCCATTGCTACCACCAGTTGAAAAAGGGAATTCGACCCGACGAACTGGTCGATCAAAACCTTAACGTCGACGAATTAATGAAGGAGGACGAGGAAGCGCTCGCGCCCGATGAGACACGTGCTCTGAAATTCATTGCTAAGAGGGGGTACGAAGGGGACCCCTTTGACGCATCCGAAATTGACGAAAGAGTTAGCGAAGAGATCATCCGGTCCCTGCAGCTGAACCGGCGTTTGATCGTCAAGTCCGGAACAAAATACAACGTCTACTGGGACATATTTCGTGACTACCTCGTTGAAGAGAAGATTCGACCCATAGGGGAGAGCTTTTTACTACGGCAGTTCCCGATGCAGTGCGTGAAGACGTTGCTGCTTCTTCTTGAGCGACGAGCTGCCAGTCTCGACGACATTCTCGCAAGCACGCCTGGCTTGACTGAGGGAACTGCGCTGAACAGGCTTCGCGAACTCCGATATTTAGGCGCAGTCACTAAGGCCCAGGACGAAGACCGCTACACGATCCGACCGACAATCCGAAACGAAGAGGATTTCCAAGCGTTTATGCGAGTCAAGCTCCAAGAGCATATATTGGCACGATCTCTGATGCGACTAGAGAGCGACTCGATATCGCATGACGATGTCATTGAAGCACTGAAAGTAGCATTTAAAAGATACAGCTTCGGGTCCAAGACGTGGAGCACATATGCTAGCTATTTCATTGCTTGGTTTAGATACGCTGGGGTCGATTTTGGCCGACGGTTGCGCCTTACCCCTAAGAGAGCTGGCGGTGCGGCAGCTTTCATCCCACAATGGAGGCCGGAGAAGGACTGCGAAGTTTTGCTCCTTTTCAAGGGACTGGGCCGGATCTTAAAGACGAAGGACTTGGAGAAGCCCCTTTATGATCTGAGAGTTCTGGGACTGATCGAGAACGATGGTCCTGATGCGATGCTGACAAAGCGGGGAACCGGAGTGCTTCAGAACGACGATAAGGGGATCAGGGCGCAACTTGCGTTGGTGGCTCTTGGGTTGCCAAAGGTTCGGATGGCGTCCGAAGCTTGGATGAAGGACCGGATCGGCGACGCGAGAGGTTTCGAGGCAATCATCTCCCCGGCGCTTAATGCTATCCCCTCCAATTCATACAGGAAGGTTGCGCGGGCGGTCCTCAAGGCTTGGGGACGGTTCATCGTAGAAGAGCTCAATCCCCAAGTAATAGAGGCCCCAAGGCCGGGTTAGTGATCCGGCAATTTAGTTCTTGTCCCAAGCCGAGAAGCCGACAGCCAAGGTATTGACGTGCTCACTCGGACGGGGCCCTTCCGAAAAACTGCGATGGTGTTGGGAGGGTTTCTGGGATGATGGTAAATCTCCAAGTCACTCACGGACACCGATTACTCCTAAACTCTCTCGCCTATCGTTCATCAATTCTCGCAGAGAACAATCTCAGTTCACGACAACAGACCCCGACAGATAGCCGAATGACGGATTTTTTGGTGGTGCAATCTGCTTAGACGGCGCGGCAGAAATTGGGGCTGGCTGGTAACCTATCTCTAGTCATGAACGACAATTTGCATCAGCTACGCTGTTTTGGATGTGGGGCGCGGATCTCGGGGGCGGAGGCTCAGCCGGACTTTCGTTGCGTCCAGTGTGGAGAGCTGTTTGAAGTGGAATACCCTGGCTGGGGGCTGCGCGGGGGCAACGACCGGCCCAATCCTGGTGCGCTGAAATGGCTGTGGCGGGAGCGGCGCTCGTCGTCTGAGGCGCTGGACCACTCGGGCGTTTGGCGGTTCCGCGAGCTGCTGCCGATTCTGGATAGCTTTGGCAATGCGGTGACCTTGTTTGAGGGCAACACGCCGCTCTACCATCTGCCGCGCGCGGCCAAGGCTTTGGGGATCGACCAACTTTTTGCCAAGCATCAGGGGATGAATCCTTCGGCATCGTTCAAGGACACGGGGATGACGGCGGCGCTGAGCGTGGCCAAGGAGCGTGGCTTCGAGTGGGTGGCGTGCGCTTCGACGGGGAACACTTCGGCGGCGATGGCGGCTTATGCGGCGCGGGCTGGGTTGAAGAGCCTGGTGCTGATTCCCGATGGAAAGATTGCGTGGGGCAAGCTGTCGCAGGCGATGGACTACGGCGCTCTGACTTGCCAGTTGAAGACGGACTTTGACGGCTGCCTGACGCTGCTGACGCAGATTGTGAAGGAAGCGCCGATCTATCTGCTCAATTCGGTGAACCCTTACCGGCTGGAGGGGCAGAAGACGCCGGCGTTCGAGATCGCCGAGGCTTTCGATTGGAATGTACCTGACCACTTGATCGTGCCCGGCGGCAACCTGGGAAACAGCTCGGCATTGGGCAAGGGTTTCCGCGAACTGCATGAGTTGGGGCTGGTGGCGCGGATGCCGCGCATCTCGGTGATTCAGGCAGCGGGAGCTAATCCGCTGGTGCGCAGCTTGGCAGAGAATCATGGCGCGTCGATGGAGCCGGTGGAGGCGCACACGCGCGCTACGGCTATTCGCATCGGCAATCCTGCTTCTTGGCGCAAGGCTGTGCGGATTATTCAAGACACGGATGGCTGGTGCCTGGATGTGACGGAAGCAGAGATCGCCATTGCTAAGGCAGAGCTGGGCGCGGAGGGCTTGGGCTGCGAACCGGCTTCCGCGGTGACGCTGGCGGGGCTGAAGAAGCTGCGCGCCGATGGCAAGATTGGTTCTGGCGAGACGGTGGTTCTGGTGCTGACTGGGCATACGCTCAAAGATGCCGACTACACGATCGATTTTCATCGCGGGACGCTGCTGAAGGAAGAGGAGAGCGCCGGGCTGGAGGCGGAGATTGCCGCTCTGCAGCGCAATGCGATACCGATGGAGGCGACGCCGGCTGCGGTGATGGCTGCGCTGAAGGGCAGCGTGGGATGAGCGAGGGTTTGAACGCGAATGCTGACCGCGTAAGGCTGCGCCTGCCGGCCACATCAGCTAATCTCGGGCCTGGCTTTGATGCCGCTGCTGTGGCTTTCGATTTCTATTTGGAGATTGAGGCCGAGCCTGCCGCGGAGTTCTCGATTGATGCAACGGGCCGTAACCGGGAGCATATTTCGAAACTTGAGAATCATCTTATTCTGGGGATTTACAAAGACCTGCTGACAAGCAACGGGCGGCTGGTGATTCCGCTTGCTGTTCGCATGGCCAACGAGATTCCGCTGGGGATGGGCTGTGGCTCGTCGGCGGCAGGACGGTTGGCGGGGATTAGTCTGGCCGTGCATTTTGGCAGGCTGGGCTGGAGTTCCGAACGCATTCTGGAAGAAGCTGCGGCGTTGGAGGGTCATCCAGATAATGTTTCGGCGTGCTGGCTGGGCGGGTTTGTGACCGCTGCGTGCGAGGGCAGGCGTGTGCATGTAGCTCGCGTGACCCCTCCGGCCGCGTGGCGGGCCATCGTGGTTCTTCCCGCAGAGCCTCTGGCAACGAGCAAAGCGCGCGCCATGCTGCCCGATTGCTACGCTCACGACGATGTGGTGGCCAATATTCAGTCTGCGGCGCTGCTGGGATTGGCCTTTGAGCATGGGCGGGGCGATCTGCTGCGCATCGCGATGCAGGATCGCATACACCAGCCCTATCGTGCTTCCCTCTGTCCATTGCTGCCGCGAATGCTGCCGCTGGCGGGTGAGCACGGCATTCTGGGAGTGGCTCTAAGCGGCGCTGGTCCCTCGGTTTTGATGATTGTCGAGGGCGAGGAGAGTGTGCCGAGAGCGATAGCTGCAATTCGCGTGGCACTTGCGGAAATGACGGAGCCGGAACTCAAGGTTTGCCAGTTTGAGTCAGAGGGGGCCAGTCAATCGTTTGACTAAGCGTGGCTAATCGGAAACTCCGACCAATAAAATCAATATATTGCAGCAAATATTTGATTTTCTGTGATGCTATTCACCTTACTGTAGTTACTATAACTTTTTATATATTTGCTTGCTGGAATGTTACCTTTTGTTGTGCATTCCCCTATCGAAACGTTACTAATTTTGTTACTCAAGATTGCTTGCTATTCGCTTCAAGAACACCTAAATTCGCTTCGTGGGCAGTTCTGGGGGAGGGCTGCTCTAGCGCCCGTGATCCTTCACAGGATCCGGGCGCTTTAATTTGCTCTTGAGACGAAGAATTTCTTTATTTACAGCACCTTACAAGAATTTCCAACCTTTTCCAGTTTGACCGGTGCCGTTTTCCGTTGACCGAACAGGGACGGATTGCGACTTTGCAGCCCGCTATCGCATCTCATGAACGCTCGGTTACCAGTACACTTGAGAAAAGCGGTTGCCGCAAGCGCAAGGAGGATCATGGCTGGAGTGGGAGTTCTGGAAGTAAGCGATGCAACGTTCGACCAGGAGGTGCTCAAGAGTGAGCGGCCGGTTCTGGTGGATTTCTGGGCCGTATGGTGCGGTCCATGCAAGGCCCTCGCGCCGATCGTGGATGGCGTTGCGGCAACTTATGCCGGCAAGCTGAAGGTGGCCAAGGTAAATGTGGACGAGAATGGAGCAGCGCCTTCGCGTTACGGCATTCGCGGCATTCCGGCTCTGCTGTTTTTCAAGGGGGGCAAGGTGACCGATCAGATCGTTGGCTATGTTCCTCAGGATGTGATTGAGGAAAAGATCAACAAGCTTCTGGCGTAAAGATGTCAGCAGCGCGAAAAGGCCCGGCGCATTCGCCGGGCCTTTTTCATTGTGAAGTTGAGGCTGAGATAGGTTCCAATCCCAGCCGCTTGCGGCATTCTTCCAACATGGCCTGGGTGGCGGTTGCGCCCACCCGGCTCACTCCGATTGCACGCACGGTCAATAATGTATCGAGATCGCGAATGCCGCCGGCAGCCTTCACTCGAATGTTCGGCGGAGAGTATTTGCGCATCAATTCGAGATCAGGAAGAGTCGCTCCACTGGGCGCGTACCCGGTGGATGTCTTGACCCAATCGGCTCCAATTTCCGCGCAGATTTCGCACAATTGAATTTTGGAGGCATCGTCGAGATAGGCATTCTCGAAGATCACTTTAATTTTTGCTCCGGCTGCATGAATGGCCGTCGCAAGTGCCGCTAGCTCATCCCGCACGTATTGCCAATCGCCGCTGCGCGCCTTGCTGATATTGATCACTACATCTAGTTCTTGCCCGCCGTCGGTGAGCGCCTGCCGGGCTTCGGCGAGCTTGACGGCGGTGGTGTGCCCACCGTGCGGGAAGCCGATGGTGGAGCTGGCGTGGACCGTGGTTCCAGCAATCAGGTCAGCGCATCGGGCCAGGTAGTAGGGTAGGATGCAGACGCTCGCGACGTCATATCGAACCGCCAACGCGCAACCATCTTCAAGCGCGGCGACGGTCAGAGTGGGGTTGAGCAGCGAGTGATCGATCATTTTTGAGATGGCTTTGTAATCGTAGGAATCGGTCACTCTATCTCTCCAGGGTCACTTTGCTAAAGACTCATCTTGGAATGGCCAGAGATTCAAACTCCGATGAGGCCGAATACCGTTCGACCGTTTTATTGCCGGTACTTTCGCAGCACGCCCAGCACACGGCCCTGGATGGCTACCTGCGCCGCGGGAACGTAAATGGGTTCCATCTCCACGTTGGCCGGCTGCAGGCGCACCTGATTGCCTTCGGGGTAAAAGCGCTTGAGCGTGGTCTCGGAGCCGCGCACCAGCGCGACGACGATCTCGCCCTGACGTGCCGTGCGCGTGCGCTCGACCAGCACATAATCGCCGCTGATGATGTGCTCGTCGCGCATCGAGTCGCCACGCACCTCGAGGGCAAAGACGTCGCGGTTGCCAACCACATCGTGCAGCGAGATGCTCTCTTCGGTTTCCATCGCCTCGACTGGCATACCGGCGGCGATGCGTCCCGCGAGAGGCAACCGGTCGCTCGAACGCGTCCGCGCTCCCGGCGGCAGGACGTCAATCGAGCGGCTGCGGTTATGCACGCGGTCGAGCAGCCCCTTCTTTTCAAGGTTAGTGACATGCTTGTGTACCGTAGCCAGGCTCTTCAGGCCCATGCCGCGCGCAATCTCCTCGAACGACGGGGAGTAGCCATTGCGGCTTACGAACGACTCCAGGAAGTCGATAATCTCTTTTTGTCTTCGGGTGACTGCCACGCGCGCATTAGCGAATGTTTCTCGCTACCCCTTTCCAAATTTTTGATTCCAAAGGAAGAGACGCTATAAGTCATTGGATATAAGCGTTTTGCCGGAGCGATACTTTTAGGCGGCGGTATGAGACCGATGCAATCTGCTAAATCTACAAATTCTGAGCGCCAAAGATGAACGCCATAGCGGGAATTGCCTGCATTCCGATGAGAGCGGGCAATCCAAGAAGCCAAGCGAACTTTGCGCCGGGACCGGCTTAAAACGTATGAACAATTGCCGCGTGGGTGCCCGGAGCCCGAGCGGACAGATAACGACTGTGTGGTGCGGTTGATCATTAAGGAGAACTATAGCATGATAAGCGAAATAATGACGAAGATTTTATGCTGCCGTGAACTTATAAGTTAAATCCGCGTCCAGCTGCGGCTGCATAACATCTGCCAGCGTCGCTGAATTTGAGCTGCAGTTGTCCTTGCGCCCGGAATATTGAGAGCGTCATCCATTATTTACATGTTTTGTGAGTCAGCATCCAAGATATTGGGTGAGTTCGAGACGGTAGGTGATTGAGAGATGGCGGATGAGGTTCTGGAGACGACTTGTTGCGTGGTGGGGGGCGGTCCCGCGGGCATCATACTCGGATATCTGCTGGCGCGCAGGGGCGTGAGAGTTACAGTGCTGGAAAAGCATCAGAACTTTCTCCGCGATTTTCGCGGCGACACGGTGCACCCGTCGACTCTCGAGATTCTGAAGGAGCTTGGGCTGTTGAAAGAGTTTCTGGAATTGCCGCATGAGAAAGTCTCTTTCCTTGGAGTCATCATTGGTGGTTCCGAATTCAAGATGGCCGATTTCAGGCATGTGCCGGTGACTTGCAAATTCGTGGCGCTGATGCCGCAATGGAATTTTCTGAACTTTCTTTCAAGCCATGCCAAGAGGTTCCCATCGCTTCAGCTACTCATGCAGCATGAAGCGACAGATTTGCTGAAGGAAGGCACACGTATCACTGGAGTTGTGGCGCGGAACGAGGGGCGAGAGGTGCAGGTCCGTGCTGATCTAGTGGTGGGCTGCGATGGGCGCCATTCCGTCACGCGCAGTGCGGCCGGGCTGGAAGTGATCGAGCATGGAGTGCCGATTGATGTGTTGTGGTTCCGGATCAGCCGTGAGCCGAACGATGTGGCGCAGGTTCTCGGTAATGTGAATTATGGAAAGGCATTGATCCTGATCAATCGATCGGATTATTTTCAAGCGGGCCTCATCATCCCAAAAGGCTCGTATGACGACATCAAAGCGCGCGGCCTCGATGCATTCCGCGCCGACATTCGCAAGATCGCCCCGTACCTGGGCGAACGAGTAAACGAGCTGCAAAATTGGGAGCAGATTAAGATTTTGACCGTGCAGATCAATCGGCTACGGCGTTGGTACATGCCGGGACTATTGTGTATCGGAGATGCAGCTCATGCGATGTCGCCTGCTGGTGGAGTGGGGATTAACCTTGCGATTCAGGATGCCGTTGCCGCTGCGAACCTATTGACCGGACCACTCCGGGAGGGGCGTGTTTCTGAAGCGGCGTTGGCCGCAGTGCAAAAGCGGCGCGCGCTTCCAACCCGCGTTACGCAATCGATCCAGTTATTGGCTCATCGAGGCTTGGCCCGCGCATTTGAAACCTCCGGACCGATTGAGGCGCCTTGGCAACTGAAGGCAGCCGTCCGTATTCCCGGCATTCAGCGGGTAGTGGGATACGGGGTGGGGATAGGTGCGCGCCCGGAGCATGTGCGCGAAGAGACGGTGGCGCGCCCGCAGCCTGACCGCGCGGGAATAGTTGTCACGACATTGCGGATTGTGGCCGCGACTGCTGTTTTTAGTTGGGCGGCTTGGAAGGCATGGCACAAAGTTACTGAGGCAGCTGGGGCAGCAAGGAACCCCGGGCTATGATCGTCGCGCGGACCATCGAAATATACGTCCGAAACTACGGAGGGTTTAATGCACAATGTACAAACGCTCACTCCTGCTTGCGAGCTTGCTGCAACCAATCGGGCTCGGCATCCCAACGAAAGCGCGGAGTATCGCGCGGCTCGAAATGAACTTCTAGTCGAAGAGATCGAGTTGCGTCGCAACCTGGAACGTGTTGCGTCGCATCGGCGCGCGCTGCCTCCCGGCGGAGAGATTCCTCAGGATTTCGATTTTATCTCCGAGACCGCCCCCGTCCGTTTTTCGAGTCTTTTCGGCGACAAACATACTCTCGTAATGTACAGCATGATGTATGGACCGCAACGCAAAGCACCTTGTCCGATGTGCACCTCGTTCCTGAGTGCCTGGAATGGGATCGCAGTCAACCTGCGACAGCGCGTTGCCATCGCCGTCACGGCTCGCTCGCCTATCGAGCGCCTTATTGAATACAAGAATCAACGCGGCTTTGCGAATCTGCCGTTCGTTTCCGATTCGTCCGGCGAGTACACTCGCATCTACGTAAATCCTGAAGACGGCGATGTGCCCGGGTTCAGTGTTTTTAGCCGAAGCGGTGCAAGCATTCGCCACTTCTACAGTGCGGAGATGAGCGGAGCGATGGCCGATCCAGGGCAAGATCCACGCGGCGCCCCGGACCTCGATCCTCTATGGCTCATGCTGGACTTGACGCCTGAAGGCCGCGGCACGGACTGGTATCCCAAGCTTGACTATGCGCAGAAATAACATGCGGCTTCGTCGTCCTGACCCGGAACAGAGATTGGTCAAAATTATATCAACATCCGTCGGAGAAATTCTCCTCAAAGAGTAATACAGATAGTCAGCGAGTAACTTGTCTTTGTCGAAGACATGCTTCTTGGCCACTCGTTGCTTGGCGTGCACACTAACTGGATCGAGGTTTCAGGTATCTTTATTGACCACGTGCGGCAAATTCCTTTAAAAATTCAGGTTACACTTTCGGTTTCCAGGACATCCAAGCTTTCGATGTCTTTGATTTCGCAAGTGCTCTAGGCGTTGTATTAGCCGCAAAGCAAACTGCAATCAGGCTGGCCTCGGCGAACCTTCACGAAAGGACTTCTTTACCATGATGGAGGAGGACCCGCAACCACGATACGAAGAAGCATTTGTCGACGTTGCTGGCGCTCGCATCTACTATCTCCATGCGGGAAGCGGCAGGCCGATGCTTCTCATTCATGGACTGGTCGGATCGAGTCGCAATTGGCGGAATAATATTGGCGCCCTTGCCCAGCGAGCCAGCGTCTACGCGATCGACCTGGTGAACATCGGTAAATCAGAACGGATTGGGGGACTGGACCCCGGACTGCGGGCCACTGCTAATCGCATCATCGCAGTCATGGATGCGCTCGAACTTCATGAGGCCGATATAGTCGCCCACTCGCACGGAGGAGCCGTTGCACTCATGCTCGCTGCGTTGCATCCCAGGCGTGTGCGCCGGCTGATCCTTTTTGCGCCCGCCAATCCTTACTGTCGCTCGGGCGATCCTTTTGTGCGCACCTATAGCACTTTTTGGGGCGGCTTTCTCGCAACGGCGCTGCCCTACTTCCCGACGCCGGTTCAGCGCATAGCTCTCGGACAAGTGTACGGAGGTCCCGAACGCGTTGTCGATGGTTGTCTACAGGAGGTTGTCGATGGGCTACGAAACCGGCACACATTGCGCCACGTCCTATGTATTCTTCGCGGCTGGTTCTCTGAGAGGGCAAAGCTAAAGACTGCGCTCGGTCGCGTCAGGAAGATTCCAACGCTACTGGTGTGGGGCGATCGCGACTGTACGGTCAGCCTGAGTTCCGCGATTAAGCTGAACCGAAAACTGAGAGGTTCACAACTCATCGTGCTGCCGGGTGGCGGCCACGCCGTTTTCGAGGAGACACCGGAGCAGGTGAACCGCATCATGCTTGAGTGGCTTGTCCGTCATCCAGTGTCTACACTTCGGAATCGCGACACTCTTCGATCTTTGTCTATCGTCAGAAGAAACGAGGGCACCGGCGACATCAGACATTTGTCTCCGGGAACTTAGCTCAGCGCTATCATTGCGAAGCATTTGCTTGGCCGGACACTTTCGGCTCGCCGATGAGTCGCCCGACGCGGAAGGTGAGCGAGAATGCCGCATGCCAACGAACAATTTTCTCTTTGACGACCTGCTTAGATGACCTGTCTCCAAAAACTGAAGACTTTGCCTATCATCCATGAATGCGCTGGAGTTCCCGCTCACGCAGCCAGGTGAAGATCACCGGGGTCACAATCAGCACGTGAAGGAGCGAGCTGACCATTCCCCCCAGCACAGGAGCGGCAAGTGGCTTCATGAATTCGGCACCGGTGCGTGTCGACCACAGCAGCGGAAGCAGGCCGGCAACAACAGTGGCCACGGTCATCACCTTGGGACGAAGCCGCAGTAGTGCGCCTTCCATCACGGCTGCGTGAAGGCCAGCGCGGGTGAGGCGACCATCGGCAGCCGTGCGTCGTGCAACCGCCTCTTCGAGATAGATAACCATCACCACGCCGGTCTGCACCGCGGTTCCAAATAGCGCGATGAATCCAACCCATACCGCCACCGAGAAGTTGAGACCCAGCGACTTGACCATAAAAACACCGCCTGTCAATGCGAACGGCACCGCCAACAAGACATGCGCAGCTTCTTTCGCAGAGCCATAGGTGCGATAAAGCAGCACGAAAATTACCACGAGAACGAGTGGAATGACCATTTCCAGCCGCTTGCGCGCACTGATTTCATTTTCGTACTGACCACTCCACTCGATGTAATATCCCGATGGCATCTTCACCTGCCGGGCAACGGCTCGCTGGGCCTCGTCAACGAAACCTCCCACGTCGCGGCCGCGCACATTCAGCAAAACCGACCCGCGCAAAAGACCGTTTTCGCTGCTGATCATCGATGGCCCCATCGTTGTTTTGATTGTCACAACTTTGTTGAGCGGCACTTGCGCTCCGTTGCTTCCGGCTACCAGAACGTCGCCAAGTTGCTGCGGGTTCTCACGGAAGTCGCGCGCATACCGCACCCTGACTGGAAAGCGCTGGCGACCCTCGATTGTAGTGGTAAGATTTTTGCCGCCCACCGCAGTTTCGATCGCGTCCTCGACATCTGCCACGTTCAGGCCATAACGGTCCGCAGCCGGCCGATCCACGGTCATCTCCAGATATGGAGAACCCGTCGTTCTTTCGGCATAAAGATCAGTCGCGCCAGGCACTTGGCTAACTACTTCTTTGATCTCTTCCGATTTCTGTTCGATCACACTCAGATCCGGCCCAAACACCTTGATGCCGATTTGCGTGCGAATGCCAGTTGAGAGCATGTCAATACGATTGCGAATCGGTTGTGTCCAGATGTTGGTCACGCCGGGAATTTGTAACTTCTCATCGAGCCGAGCCAGAATTGCATCCTTGGTCAGCCCCGTTGGCCATTGGTCCTTAGGCTTGAAGGTAATGGTAGTTTCGGACATGTTGACAGGCGCAGGATCAGTCGATGTTTCCGCACGGCCCACTTTGCCCACCACCATTGCAACGGCAGGGTCTGCCGCGATGATTCGATCCTGTTGACGAAGAATCTCCGTTGCTTTGGTAAGCGAGATGCGCGGATCGGTGATAGGCATAAAGAGCGCCGTCTCTTCATCGAGCGGCGGCATGAACTCCGAGCCGATGGTTGTCGCGGTATAAACGGCAGCACAGAATAGAACCAGCGCCAGGCCGAGCGTAATTGCCCTGTGACGCAGCGCCCACGCCAGCACCGGCCGGTAAATGCCCCGCAGCAGTCTCAT
Source organism: Occallatibacter sp. (assembly GCA_049518535.1). Classification (GTDB taxonomy): domain Bacteria; phylum Acidobacteriota; class Terriglobia; order Terriglobales; family Acidobacteriaceae; genus Telmatobacter. The sequence continues at coordinate 131,468 of JBEKRS010000005.1, forward strand.
CACCGGGTTCTCTTCCTCTCGATGCAGCTTTCCGCGGATGAGGAAGGTGCACAACACCGGCACAAGCGTGATGGCCAGGATGGTGGAACCTATCATGGCAAAGGTCTTGGTGAAGGCCAGCGGGTGAAACATCTTGCCTTCCATGCCGGTAAAAGCGAAGACCGGAACGAAGGCGAGAATAATGATGACCATAGCAAATGAAATGGGCCGGCCCACCACCCGTGCCGCCTTGAGCGTGATCTCCCAGATGTGATCGCGATAGTTGCCGTGATCATGTTCGTATTGCTCTGCCTGTCGAATCACGTTTTCTGTCATCACAATGCCCGCATCTACAAGCACGCCGATGGCAATCGCTATACCCCCCAGCGACATGATGTTTGACGAGATGCCTGCGCCGTTCATTAACAGAAATGACCCGAGCACGGCGAGCGGCAGCGGAATGGTAACGACAAGAATGCTGCGGAAATGCCACAGAAAAAGCACATGCGCCAACGTGACCAGGATGATCTCCTCAATCAGTGCGTGGCGCAGCGTGCCGACAGCATGATCGATCAGAACGCCGCGATCGTAAAAAGGAACGACCTGCACGCCCGCGGGAAGGCCCGGTTGAATCTCGGCGATCTTCTTCTTGACCGCTTCGATGACCTCGCGCGCATTGGCTCCGTAGCGAATCACAACCACTCCGCCGACTGCTTCCTTGCCGTCCTTATCCAGAACACCGCGCCGGAACTCAGGGCCAAGTTGCACGCTTCCTACGTTGCCCACAGTGACCGGCGTGCCGTTGTAGGCGCCCAGCGAAGTGTTCTCAATATCTTTGAGACCGCCAATCAGGCCAATGCCGCGGACCATCTCCTCGGTGTCGCCAACCTCGATCACTTTTGCGCCAACATTGTTGTTGTTGCGCTCCACCGCGCTGACGACGTCCTTTAGTGCGACGTTATACGCCCGCATTTTGATCGGATCAAGATCGATCTGGTACTGTTTCACGAATCCGCCAACGCTAGCTACCTCAGCAACGCCGGGCACGGAGTTGAGTTGATACTTGATGAACCAATCCTGCAGCGAGTGCAGTGTTCCGCTATCGTAAGGCCCCTCCACCGTGTACCAGAAAACCTGGCCTACTCCGGTCGCATCTGGCCCCATCATTGGTGTCACGCCAGCGGGAAGAAAGCTGCCCGCAAGGCTTAGGCGTTCCAATACGCGAGTTCGCGCAAAGTAAATATCTACCGAGTCTTCGAAGATGACGTTGACCATCGAGAAGCCAAAGGCCGAAGACGAACGAACCGTGCGCACATGCGGCAGCCCTTGCAGGTTGACGGTGAGCGGATAGGTGATCTGGTCTTCCACCTCTTGTGGACTGCGGCCCGCCCACTCGGTAAATACGATTACCTGGTTTTCGCTCAGGTCGGGAATTGCGTCGATTGGTGTGTGGATGAGCGCCCAGTAGCCCCAGACCGCCAGCGCAGCATAGACGGCCAGAATCAGCCAGCGATTCTTCATGGAGAATTCGATGATACGGTTGATCATTACTTTTCCTACTTTGCGTTCAGGTGTGTGCGGAAGGTTGCGATGACTGCGCCATTCTTGCGCGCCTCAACAAATACTGTCCACGTTCCCGGCATCGGTGCCTGACCTCTGCCCACGTACATTTGCTGGCCGGCTGTCCATTGCAAATCGAAGGAACTCTTCATCTCCGGCATATTCATCGCTGGCATGGCTGGCATAATCAGCCTCATGGTCACGTTCGCATCGGCGATAGGTTTGCCTTGCGCGTCCGTAAGATTTATGTGGAACTGGCTGTCTTCGCCGGCTTTCAGAGGATCGGTCTCGGCGTGGAAGTCGATCTTTGCGGCAATCGTATCCGCGTTTTTGTCGGTTGTTGTGGGCGCGGTCGCGGGTGACGCTTCGGCAAACTCCTTCGATCCGCCGTAGAGTCCTGACATGCCGGAACTCAGATGTGCTTGCGAATCGATGAGGAAGCTGCCATTGAGCACTACCTTGTCACCTAGCGCCAGTCCGCTCGACACTGGAAACAGGTCTTCTGCGGGTGTGCCCACCTGCACCTCGCGCGCCTCAAAGATGCCATTGGGCCTGGCCAGATACACAATCTTGCGCGTGCCCGTATCCAGCACTGACGAGCGCGGAATCACAATGCTCGGCTGCGCGCTGCGGCTCACAAAACTAGCGCTCACAAACATGCCCGGCAACAAGCGCATTCCCGGATTGGCGAGATGCACGTGGACCGGAACAGTGCGCGTTTGCGGATTGGTGGTAGGCTCAATGAACTCCACATGGCCGTGCAGCGTCTGGCCGGGTAGGGACTCGGCCGTGATGGCCACCTCCTGGCCCTGATGAATCTGCGACAATTGTTCCTCGTAGACATCGGCTTTGATCCATACCTCACTCAGGTCGGCAACGGTTAGCAGCGTATCGCCTGCGTTCACATACTGTCCCTGTGTAACCTTGCGCTCAACCACGCTTCCCGCGCTGTTGGCATAGATGGTCACGTGCGGTACGCCCGCAGTTGCTGGCGCGTTGAACTGCTTATTCGCAATTCCCCACAACTCCAGCTTGCGCTCGCTCGCGTTGACAAGCGCATCGGCCTGCGCCTTCGCAGATGCATCATCCGACTGGCGAAGCTGGTTGCGATTCTCCTGCGCCAGGCGGTACTCTTCGATTGCGGTCGCTACTTCAGGGCTGTATAAGTCGGCCACAGCTTGACCGCGCCATACGTGTTCGCCGGTGTATTGAACGTAGAGTTTATCCACTCGTCCGCCAACCCACGCACTTACCGCGGACAATTGCGACTCGGGCTGCTCGACGCGGCCAAAGGTGTCAATGTCGCTCTTCAACATAGCGGTGCGTACCTCGGCCACCTGCACGCCCGCGGCGGTAATTTCAGCTGGCGTCAGCTCGACCGTTGTGCCCGGCTCAGTACCTTGCTGGCCGGGCTGGTCTGCGTTGGATCGAGAGGCAGCGACCGGACTTGTCGAATTCGATGCCGCGGCAACGCTGCGCAACTCTCGCGCGGCCATAGCTCCAGCGACAAGCACTGCCGCCAAAACTCCGGCACCCACGCCAAATGCAAACAGCTTCTTTTCCTTCAATGTCATTTGCTTGTCCTCCCTGTGCCTTGTATTGTCGAATCCGGTAGCTGCTCGCCTATCGCGCGTTCCAACTGAGCGATGCCCGCATCCGTGGCCGCCGATGCTTTGTAGTAGGCGGTCTGAATATCGAGCAGCAGGTTCTGCGCATCGATCAGGCTCATATACTCCGCGCGATTGTTTTGGTATGCGGCACTAGACGCCTTGAACGATGCCTCGGCCTGCGGCAGTAGCGTGTCGCGAAAGAGCTTGATGCGCTTCTCAGCGGCCTGCACCGCAATCTGCGCTTGCCGAATCTCAAGGAACACGGTTGATGCGCGCGCATCAAGTTCTGCTTGCGAAACATCGGTTGCCGCATTGGCTTGTTTCGCCTCGCCCTCGTGGCGCTCACGATTCAATCGCGGAAGATTCATTGATAACTCGGCCATGTAAGCATTGCGCGCTGTGGACCCGCTCGGCATCAGCATATAGCCGAGGCCAACGGTGAAGTCAGGCTTCATCGCCAACTGAGTTAGCTTGCTCTGGTCCCTCGACTTTGCAATCTCTGTACGCAGTACCGCAAGCTCCGGCCGATGCTCAATTGCTATCTGTTCCAACTCTTCGATCATGGGCAACGCTATGGGCGCTGCGTAGCTTCCTGCTATCTCGATTGCTTCGTCTGGACGGCGTCCCATTAGCGCATTTAATTGCGCGCGCGCAGTGTCCCGCTCCTCTTCAAGCTCAATCAGCTCTTCGCTCAGCCGGGTCAGCGCCATCTGCGCGCGCAGTACGTCAGCTTGCGGAACCTTGCCCGTTGTGTACTGCGCCAGCGCCGCGGCCAGAGCCTCCTTCAACAAGGCTCTCTGACTGTCTTCGAGCCGCAGTTCATCGGCATTGCGCATAAGGTCCGCGCAGAGTTTGCGGGTCTCCGCAGAGACCTCCTGACGCAGCGTTTCAAGATCGATAGCCGCCTCGCCCGCGTCGTCTTGCGTCAACTTGGCGCGCATCTCCCGCTTCTGACGGCTCGGAAAAGTTTGTTGCAGAGAGAACATCAACTGCGCCTGGTTCAGATTCCACGGTTGGCGAAGAGGAGTGTTCCAGTCACGCACCATCAACATGGGGTCGTCCAGGCTGCGAGCGGTATTGGTCTTCAACTGGGCAAGAGACAGCCGCCGCATTGCCGCGTGAATCTCAGGGTTGCCCAGAAGGGAAGCGGCAACTGCCTCATCAACTGACAAAACATGATTGCTCAAGCCTGAAACAGCAGCCGGGATCGGCTCACTTTGCCCAAAACAGGCAATCGAAAGCGCCAGAACAATCGGCGCAAGAACACAGATGGGTTTCACTCTTTAACTCCGCGAGATTTGGCAAACGGGAAACGCCAAGGCGCAGAAATGCGCGCCCCGGAAAGCCACGGCGGAAGTTGAGATTTAGATTCTTAAGATGTATGCGCCAGTAGGCGGAGACTGTGCAGGAATAACAGCCAATATCTGGAATTTGCTCGGAGACGACTGTTCATCCGAAGAGATAAACTCCTGCGCAACTGTGACCAAAGTCGAGGTCGGAAGGTTGCGCGCGGTAACAACGGCTGGCAATGGGGCGCTGGTAGTGCAGCAATTGGCTTGGTCAGCCTTGCTGGGCTCTGATGCCGGAACACAGCAACCATGCGTTGTTTTGTGCGCCTGTTGCAAGCAGGTTCCAAAGGGCGTGAGCAATGTACCCATCAAAACGATGGTCACTGCCGCACGTTGGAAAGCACCACTCCGCATGACCGGAGTCTACCACAAACGTTATTCTACAGAGTGATGAACGTCACAGGTCCGTTCTGGGTTTGAATTGCGAAGTGGCGTTGGCCAACTGCCCGTGTCATCCCGTACGATAGACGACAAGGGTAACCTCGTCTCGACTTTAAATCAAGGCAAAGCATATTAATCACTCAATGTGGGATCAAGATAACAATTTGGTTATAATTGCTTGATACAGCAACCATTCTGGTCTCTCCCCACGTCAGATAGTGCATGAAGTTATCGATTGATTTCATCAAGGAATTCTCTATGAGGGCCAGCATTTTCTGGCATTGTGAATCCATCGTCTCACGCCTTCCCCGCCACATCCTCTATTCGCTCCCGGCTCTTTGTGCCATGACGTTCTCCATCAATTTGCTCTCGCAGCAGGCCACCGTAGCGATCGACTTCTTCCCCATCGCGACGAACTCCGATGCATCTGCGGTAACTATGGAGGAGCGATTGTTGGCAATTTGTCCAGCGTCATCTATGACTGCGGGTTCGCTGATCAATACGAATGGCGACCCTGAGCCGCCCGAAGCCGAGCGGCAGTCCGGGCCAGACACGCCAGCTCCGCAAAAGGAGCCAAATGACCAGCGTGCACCCCAAACAAAGCGCATTCTAGGGATTATTCCGAATTTTCGAGCTGTAAGTACCGACGTGAAATTGCCCGCTCAGTCTGTCAAGGAGAAGTTCTTGACCGCTACGGAGGACTCCTTCGACTACTCTTCCATCTTTATCCCGGCAATGCTCGCCGGTTACTCGATGGAGATGGATGCAACTCCCGAGTTTCACCAAGGCGCCGCGGGATATGGTCGCTACTTCTGGCATGCCGCGACCGATCAAACAAGTGAGAATTACATGGTGGAATTCATCGCTCCCGTCATAACTCATGAAGACACGCGGTTCTACACGTTGGGCAGGGGCGGATTTCTGAAGCGTACAGGATACGCCCTGAGCCGCGCCGCCATCACCCGGTCCGACTCTGGCACTGAGGTCTTCAATGCAAGTGAGGTTATCGGTGCAGGCGCAGCAGCAGGCTTATCCAGTCTCTACTATCCATCCCGTGAGCGTAGCTTCGCTAACACAGGCACTGAGTGGGGACTGGACGTTGGAATCGACGCGGCCTCTTTTGTCTTCAAAGAGTTTTGGCCCGATATTAATCATCGCCTCTTCAATGGCAACAAGCAGCCAACAAGCGGCTCGGCCGATCTCGGTCACAAAAATCGCTAACAATGTGGTGCAGGCAGAAGCGCCTGGGCGATGGAAAACTAATAACTCTTTTTTAATTGGGGTGATAAAAGATCGAACGGCAAAAGCCAGTGTCGTTGCCTTAGCTTTGTCCCTGGTTGCAAGCGACCAATTATTGCCGGTTAGAATTAACCTCGCAGTGTCTTGAAGGAAAACTCGCGGATTGCACCCAACATAGCGGCCATGAGAAAATCGGGCATCCTTTTCGCGGCTATACCATCTACCGTCAAGGGACCGAATCCCGCAGGGCATACCGCCGAAGATCCAATCAATTCGCTGAAGCTATTTGCAAGCAAGCTCGATCTCAAATGTCAATGACGGCGCACGGGCGCAAATATTGGAGCTAGAAGGATGGCCTCATCTGCAGGGACCGGACAGAAGGGAGCTCTCGCCGACTATTTGGCCGCAGAGCGTACGCTCCTGGCATGGGTTCGCACGGGCCTGGCGCTAATGGGATTTGGCTTTGTTGTGGCGCGTTTTGGCCTGTTCCTTCAGCAACTCCAAATCATGCAGCGCGCTCCAGCAGCACGGCAATATGGGTTGTCCTTGTGGTTTGGCACAGCCCTGATTGCAGCCGGCGTGATCATGAATGTCTTCGCCGGATGGCACCATCTTAGGTTGGTCAAGGAGTTAGATCGCGGCGTGACGTCACACTCTCGGCCCTCTATCCAGGCTGTTGTCGTTGCTTTCTTTTTGGCGCTGGTGGGGCTGGCGATGGCGATCTATCTTATCTCGGTCCGTAGTTCGACTCATTCGAGTCTTCGATACGATAAGGAGATAACCGTGACACTCATCAGCAGAGATGCAGGAATTATAAACATACCCAGTCATCACTCAGTAGATCAAACAGTGGAAAGGCTCAAGGGAATCCTCGAAGCAAAAGGAGTCACCTTGTTCGCACTGATTGACCACAGTGGAGAGGCGAAAAATGCCGGAATGAAAATGCGGCCCACCAAGCTCCTGATCTTTGGAAGCCCGAAGGCTGGCACTCCAGCGATGCTCGCAGCGCCAAGCATCGCCATAGATCTACCTCTCAAAATTTTGTTATGGGAAGATAGCAATGGGAAATCCTGGATCTCATACAATGCCCCAGCGTATTTGCAGGAGCGTCATGGCGTCCCACCGGAGTTCATGCAGAGTTTGGGAGTAGTGGAATTATTGGCAGCCAAAGCGAGTGAGTGAATCCTGCCGAACCTCGACACCATTGGCCTACTTCAGGCCCGGAGACTCGAGAAAGTCAGCCTCATCGGCGTTTATTGTTAGGCCGTATCGACCAACCACCCGCTTTGTAAAAGCGGGTGGGATCCAACACATACATCGAATAGCCCGAAGACGAGTTGCGTACTGCCAATTGGTGCCGCGTTGCAAAGCGGCAAGGTTAGTTGCGCGTCGCCTCGAATAAGAACCAACTGCGGCGTTGGGACTGGTCAATCCAATTTTCAAGGAGACTCGCGGTAGCGACATCACCCTCATCGTCGCAAAGTTCATGAACTGCCCGCATGCTGAGTGTCAGAGCTTTCTCGTCCTCGTGAAGTTCGCTCAGCATATCGGCGGAAGTGACAAAGTCCGCGTCATTGTCGGAGATGCGCTGCAGACGAGCGATGTGCCCGATCGAACGCACCGTCGTGCCTCCGATTTTCCGCACGCGCTCTGCAATATCGTCCGTCATGGCGAAGAGTTGATCTCCGTGATCGTCGAGCAATAAGTGGTAATCGCGAAAATGTGGTCCGCTCATATGCCAATGGAAGTTCTTGGTCTTGAGATAGAGACTGAAAACATCTGCGAGAAGAGCGTTGAGTCCTCCAGTTATGTCCTTAACTGACTTTGGATCAATGTCCGAAGGCGTTGTGAGAGGAGCTTTCTGGCGGGAAATGCGTTGGTCGGTGGTCGACATGTGATTTCTCCTTGTGGTGATTTGAATCGTTAGTTGGTAAGAGCAGACAATCTTAAATCCGCGTCAAAATCGGGTTTAAGGCCTATAGCAAAGGAACCATCCGTTGCCATAGACAGGCACGGCCGCACCGTGAATTACTTTGGCGACCTCATTGCGCAAAAAGAGAACGGCTCGCGCGAGGTCACATATTCTGAGCCGAGGCGCCGCGACCGTGCAGAAGAATCATCATGCTGGAAGCCTCGCTCAGCGGTATGCCAGAACGAAGTAGAAGCTGATCGCGATGAGGATCCATCGTCAAATCGATCATCCTTGCGCTGCTTGCAATTCAGTTTTCGCTTCGGTTCAAGCCAAGCTGGAAGTTTGAGTTTCTCTTTCGAATGTTCGAGATGCTCGTCAAATGAAAATCCCGGCGCATCGGTCGCCAGTTCGAAAAGCACGCCTCCTGGCTCCCGAAAGTAGATGGAGTGGAAATAAGTTCTGTCGGGAACCGGAGTTACCTGCAAATGCTTCGCGGTTTCAGTTCGCCATTCGAGTTGAGATGCGTCATCCTTCACACGAAAAGCTGTATGATGCACCGCACCCGAACCCGAGTTGCCAAATTGTGTGTTCTCATCGAATCCCAGAAGTTGAGAACCTCTTCTTTAAACCTCTTGCCAGTCCGCTCCACTAACACACCGTTCGCCTGTAAGTGTTGCTCCCAAAATTGCTGTGACGTGGTGCAGTCCAATGATGGGAGATGGCATCGCGGGATCCTTCCTGGGTTTAAAGACTAAAAATTAACGAGAAGGATTCAAAAAAGGCGTAATTGCATTGGCGGCTGGGCCGTTACTCTCCCTCGGCTCATCGACCTGAATCTGCCGGTCGCCCTTCACATTCGTCAAGGTTTGCACAATCCCGCTGGGCCAACGAATCTCAATCCTATTGGCCACCGGGCAGTCGCCCAACCCAAAATGCACGCGCGGGTCGCTTGATGAGAGATAGCCGCTCGACGTTGTGGCAGTCACCCACTGTGAGCCATGTGCCGTAGTCAGTTTTACCACGGCACCTATGCCATCCCGGTTGCTCTTATGGCCGACGAGACGCAAGTTTATCCAATGGTTTGCAGTCGTCGTCTCGTTGCGCAGGACGTGTGCTGTGCCGCCATTAGTATTGATGACAGCATCGATCTGGCCGTCGTTGAAGATATCGCCGATAGCCATTCCGCGACCGACCCATGCCTCATGAAAGACATCGCCAGAAATAGAGGAGACATCTACGAACTTCGCGCCAGTATTACGCAGCAGCATCATTGGTTCGCGATAGTGCAGCTGTGGCGAAATAGTTTCAATGGTGTCCAGATCGTGGCCCTGCGCAATCAGCAGGTCCTTCCATCCGTCGTTGTCGTAGTCCATGAAGCGCAGGCTCCATCCGGAGTGCAGTAGAGTCATAGCCCCAATGCCGTTCATAGAGGAGGCGTAGTCGAACGTTCCATCCTTGTTGTTGTGGTAGATGGCATATCTCTGGTTGGCTAGGTTAGTTACCACGATGTCAGGCCATCCGTCGTTGTCGTAGTCAGCCATGTCCACACCCATGCCGGCATAGGTTTGCCCTTCGCCATTGACGGCTACCTCGGATTCCAGGCCCACTTCCTCGAAGGTTCCGTCGGGCTTCTGGTGGAAGAGAAATTCCGGCATCGAGTCGTTGGCTACGTAGAGATCGATGCGCCCGTCGCGATCGTAGTCGCCGATGGCAATGCCCAGGGCCTTGGCAGGTTTGTCCAGTCCCAACTTATGCGAAACCTCTGTGAAATGTCCATTGCCATCGTTGTGATAAACCAGCATGGAGATAGGCTGAAAGACATCCGGATGGCAGTAGCCGCGATAGCCCTCGCGATGTTCGCCGCACCACACATCTTCCCAATCCCAGGTCACATAGCGCAACACCACAAGGTCGAGCAGTCCGTCGTTGTCCAGGTCCACCCAGGCGGCCGAAGTGGACCATCCGCTGTCGCCTACGCCAGCTTTCTCAGTTACGTCGGTAAAGGTGCAGTCGCCGTTGTTGTGATACAGGTGATTGCCGCCATAGCCCGTGACGAAGACGTCCTCATAGCCATCGTTGTCGTAATCGGCAACGGCTACTCCCATGCCGTATCCAACACCTTGCAGTCCTGACTTTTCGGTAATGTCCTCGAAGCTTCCGTCCGACTTCTGGTGGTACATACGATTCCAGTCCCCGGGCCCTGTCTTCTGTGGAATAAAACCCTTGGGTGTGAGATCGGAATAGGGCGCTCCGTTTACAAGATAAAGATCGAGGCGGCCGTCGTTGTCGCAATCGAACAGCGCTACTCCGGAACCCATAGTCTCGATCAGGTATTTGCGCGAAGTGTGCGGCGCCACATGCAAAAAATGAACGCCGGCCTTCTCCGTAATATCGACGAATTTGCCCGCAATGGCGGATTGTGGAGACGTAACAGGCATGGACAAAGAGGACGGCAAAGAACTTTGCGCCCGCGCGGCAACCATCACGGCAAAACCCAGGCACAGCGCTGCAATTGTCCGAACTGTGAGACGCAAATGCGCAGGTATCATCGTCTCAATAACTCCAAAGCTACATAAATCAGGAGGCGTCTATTGCGTCTCGTCGTTAACATGGCCAGGTTTAGCGGCAGCATCTTTGAGTTTTGTCAGTTCGCTCACCGCGTGCTCGGCGTCCTCTTTGCGATTCATCATCTTGTACAAACGCGCCAACTGAAAATAGGCGCCTCGTTTTATATAGTCCGAGGGATTCTCGGTGAGACACTTTTCCAACGTCGTTGCTGCCTCTTCGGGATGGCCGGTCTGCGCCAATCCTAGAGCCAGAAAATAATTGGCCGGTGCTGGCCGTGCGTTAGCCTCCAATGCTTGCCGCAACAGCGCAACTCCACGCTCGGCAGCACCACTTTGCACCTGAATCTTTCCAAGATTATAAAGAGCAATCGGGTTGTGCGGGCTCAGCTTCAGTTCCATTTCATAGGCGCGAGAAGCATCGACAGAACGGCTCAGGTGCTGATACTCATCGCCGATTGCCTCATAGAGGTCGGCACTGTTGGGCTGCTTATCTATCGCCTTGCGGAATTCGACGACTGCCTCTTCGTACTGCTTGGATGCGGAATAAATCTCGCCCAGAGCGCGATGAACTCGCCATGAGTCTGGATCAAGTGCGGTCAGTGCCCGGTAGCTCTCCTCCGCCACCAGCGAATGAGCTCGCCCGCGGTAATCGAGCACGTTGGGATCCCTGGGACTGAGCGCCGCTGCGCGGTCCAGCGGCCCGGTCGCCCGATCAGGATATCCCGCGCCAAGCTCGACGATGCCGAGCCAAGTAAGCGCCTCCACATTTTGCGGTTGCGCATTCACTTCCTGTTCGAGCGAGGCGATGGCTGCATCCATTTTGTTCATCTGGTATTGGGCAATCCCGAGGAACATATGCGCGCCGGCTAGCTGCGGTGCTATCTCCACCGCTCGAAATAATGCCTGTTCCGCTTCGCCGGTCTTGCCCTCGCGCAGTTCGCTCATGCCTAATCCCAGGTAGGCATCGGGCAGATCGGGCGCGTTAGCAACCGCCTGCCGAAAGTAGCTTTCTGCGTCGCCCGCTTTGCCATCGTGCATGGCCGCCGCCCCATTCTGCATCAATTGGATTACAGCTTGGTTCGAAGTTGCCAGATCAGTCTGGGCTTGGAGAGGTGACGCAAAAAGTAGAAAGCATGACAAAAGAAGATTCCTATTTAAGATCCAATTTTCGATTTTCGGCAACATACTTATCTCCTGCTTGCGTCCAGCTACTGATGCGCAATCGAAAGCATCAGCAATCTCACGTTTCATGTTGGTCCAGCTTGCACCGTAACACATCTCAGTATGAGGTTGTACGTCCCATTCGATGCAAATCAGATGAACCAGCTTGTGCCGCCGCCAGCGAGTGCAAGATGGGCGACGATCTCGCATATTCTGGTCCAACGCACTTGGTGCCGAGCGAACATATTTGGACTGACAGAACCATTCATTTTTGCCACCAATCCAGCGCGACGAATCAAAGCCGAGGAAAACGTTACCACAATTTCAGCCAACAATTGCAAACCGAATAGGATCGCCCTCTCCCATCGCACGCACTCTACCTAGAACTCTCAGCGCTCCTCTTTTCCCATTATTACTCACCAGTGCTCCCTTGTCTTAAGGACATGGGGAGAGGAGAAGGCAGACAGTACCATGAAGGCTTCCGGGTTTCCTGGAAATCCAACTTGACCTGACAGCCCAGCTTCTCATGGAAAACATTTTCTGCTTGACGATTCGGATTATGCGCTGCTATATTTTCCCCGAACCTGAAAAGAGGCTCATTTTGGCTTTTATGGAAAACGGTTTCTGACTGCAAAAAACGATCAGAAACATGAATTTAGATTGATCAGAATCATCACGCTCAAACAAAAATCAGATTTGGATTTCTGCTGTCAACTTTCTTCAGGAGGAATGCATGAGACATCTTCTACACAGAGAAGTGGGAGCCTGCCTCCTACTGTTCGCCATGCTGGCAACCCCGGTCTACTTCTTCGCTCAGTCAACCCGCGGCGCATTGGCCGGAAACGTCACCGACACATCGGGCGCTGTCGTAGTTGGCGCAAAGATCGTCGCCGTTGGTGTCGACACCGGAGTGAAAACCGAAACAGTATCCACATCTTCGGGCGCGTATCGCTTCTCGGAACTAGCCCTCGGCCGATATAACATCACCATAACTGCCCCCGGCTTCAATGCTTCAGTTAACAGGGGAGTGCTGATCACAATCAACTCGACGACAGCCCTTAACGTGATCCTGAAGCCTGGAGCGGTTACTGAAAGCATCACCATCGATGCTAGCGCTCCTACCATTGAGAGCGAATCCTCGGATATCAGTGGCACGATCAGCCAGGCGCAGATTGAGGATCTGCCGCTTTCAATCAACCAAGGCGTCGGAGCACTGCGCTCTCCAGAATCCTTTTCCTTCCTGGTGCCCGGCACCACCGGGCCGGGTACAGCCGGTGGGCAGTCCAACGGAGGACTGAACAACAACGGTGTGTGGCTTATGAAGATCTCCGGCGGCCAAAGTTATGGAGCAGAGACCATGCTCGATGGTGCCAGCATTCAGCGCAGCGAGAATAACTCGTCCTTTGACGAAACATCGCCATCCATCGAAGCCCTGCAAGAGTTCAAGGTCACCACCGCATCCCCTTCGGCAGAGTTCGACCGCACTACGGGCGGCTTAGAGAGCTTCGCCATCAAGTCTGGTACCAACGACTTTCACGGAACAGGCTATACCTTCGTTCGCAATGCGGTTTTCGACGCCAACCAGTGGGTCAACAACGGCAACTGGAAGTTTCCATCAAACGACTGCAGCGGCAACCGCCTCACCGCGCCCCCCAATTGCGTGGGGTATTTGAGGCCGGAGGACAGCAAGTTCGATTACGGCGGCACATTCGGCGGGCCGGTAAGAATTCCGAACCCATTCAACAGAGGCAGTAATCTCTACAACGGCAAAGACAAGACCTTCTTCTTCTTCGCGTGGGAAGCCGTCGAGTGGCATCTCGGAAATTCCGCTGTATCAACCGTTCCCACCAACACTGGCGGAACAACCGGAACAGGTGAGCGCGGAGGTGATTTCTCCGCTATCCTCGGGACTGCGACAAATGTTATCAATCCCTGCACTGGCAAGGCAGTATTGCAAAACCAGATATTCGATCCGTCAACTTCCAGCGCCGCGGTCACGGGAAACAACCCCGGCGGAATTCCTTGCCGTCTGCCCTTTGCGGGCAACATTATTCCACCCGGCCAATTCAGTAACGTGGCAAAAGCGTTGGTCGCTACGCTGCCCGGTCCCAACCAGACGGCCCTGTCGAACCTGCCCTACGGCTTCAAAAACAATTATTCGACTTCGTATTTGTCGCCGACAAATGATACGACCTACACAATTCGCATCGATCAGGTCTTTACCGACAAGAGCAAGTTTTTCGCGTCCTACAGTACGCGCGAAAACTTCCGTGAGTTGGGCGTTCCCAATCTGCCCTCCCCGTACAACAATTCTGGATATCCTCAGGATTTCATAACCCACTATTCGCGTGCTGGCTGGGACTATACCTTCACGCCCACACTTCTCAACCACTTCAATCTCGGCTACAACCGGACCAATAGCATCAACTTTGCCACGCAGATCGGCGCGGCAAACAATTTGAAGGCGGATGGAGCACAGGGCTTTTTCTCCGACGCCTTCCCAATTATGAACTGGGACGGCCTGGATCAGTTCAGCACCTGGGGTGTCGGCAACAACGGCGACAATATCGATAACGGCGCGCGCGTCAACGATATTGTAAGCTGGATCAAGGGACGCCATAGCTTCAAGTTTGGTGTCGATTTGCGTCATCAACAATACTCCGTGATCCAGGAGAACATTCCAACCGTCAACTTCCTGCGCAGCGAAACAGACGTGGCCGCACTGGGCGGCACTCCGCAGCTTCAGAGTGGCAATAGCTTTGCCAGCTTCCTGTTGGGAGATGTAGATAACTCCTCGCAGACCGTCTACAACCACAACCCACGCTGGAACTCCCATTACATAGCCGGCTTCGTTCAGGACGATATAAAGTTCAGTTCAGATCTGACCGTCAATGTTGGGATGCGATACAGCATCGACTTCCCTCGCAAGGAAGCCGACAACGATACCTCCGCATTGAGCCTTACCACGGCCGATCCAGCGGCGGGCGGCTTGCCGGGCGCTCTCTTATTTGGCAAGACCTGTAATTGCAATAGCGCGTGGGCGGAGACCTGGAAGAAGGATTGGGCTCCGCGCGTGGGCTTCTCATACCTCCTGCCGCACACCAACCGCAAGGCCGTGCTGCGCGGCGGCGGCGCCATCCTCTATGGGCCGCTGCAATACAGCGACTTCGGCAGTGCCATGTCGGCCGGTTACACCCAGACCCGCACCAACGGCAGCGTTTTTACCGGTCCCGGGACCGCGAATGGCTATACCCCGGCGTACAATCTGGATACTGGATATAGCCTATGGACTCCGGCCTACTTCACTCCCAACACCGATCCCGGTCAAGACACCTGCGGAGCATTGAATTGCTTCTTTGCCGTTGGCGGCGAAGTCATTCAGCCGAGTTATGGCCGGCCGGCGATGACCAGTCAGTGGAGTCTCCAGTTACAGGATCAATTGGCCCAGGACTTGATCCTCACCGTAGGCTATATAGGCCAATCCGCTCAGAATCTTCACACCGGCGATTTGACCAATTTCAACAACATTAACCCTTCGTATTTCTCTCTGGGCGATCAATTGAACGATATTGGCTCGGCGATCACCGTGGAAGGTGGAACCGCTCCCAATGGCACCAAGGCTCCCTATTCCACCTTTCTGGGGAACTTGGGACAGGCGCTTCGTCCTTATCCGCAGTACGACTTCATTCAGGGTGACTGCTGCCTGGAGAATCTCGGCCACGCCTCGTATGATGCCTTGGTGACGTCACTCAATCGTCACTTCCGCCAGGGATTCAACTTGCAGGTGGCCTATACTTGGTCCAAGAATCTAACTGACGCCGACTCTCTGATCCCATTCAGCTATACCGGCAACAGATTTCAGGGCCAGAATTCCACTGATCTGAAGCAGGAGAAGTCAATCAGCATTCAAAACACACCGCAGCAGCTTTCCATCAGTTACCTCTACAAGCTTCCGCTCGGAAAGGGTGGCAAATGGCTCAACCAGGACGGAGCGCTTGACCGCGTCGTTGGCGGCTGGGAGATAGGTGGCATTCAACGCTATCAGAGTGGCGCACCTGTCGCCTTCAATTGCGCAACTGCGGCGCCGTATTACCAAAACTGCTTCCGCTTCACGCTTGGTCCCGCGGCTGAAGGTGGAGCTTTTGCCACCGAGGCTTATAAGTCGAACAAGAACAAGGCTAACTTCTTCAATCAGACACCCTGGTTCAAGCCTGCCTACCGGCCTGCTGGAGCCGTTAGTGCCAACGATCCAGGCGTTCCGTATGCAGATGCCGCCTTCGTCGATCTGAATCGCGAAGGCGTTACCGACGCCCCCACATATACTACCTGGCTGCGCGCTCCGTCTCCTGCCTGCGCAGATGGTTGCTCGTATGCTCCATATGTCTTCGGCACCGGAATCCCTCGTGTAACGGATGCAGTTACCGGGCCGGTCTGGAAATCTGAAGATTTCAGTGTGAATAAGAACATTCCGATCTACGAGAAGGTGAACTTCCTGTTCAAGGCGGAATTTATCAACGCCTTCAACCGTCACCACATGGCGTTGCCCGATACAGCGCCAGGAGATTACTCCTACGGCGTCCAATACAGCACCGGATTCGGCATTTCTACGGGGTCGGATATACTGGCGCGTACTGTGCAGTTATCGGGTCACATCAACTTCTAACCTTTAACCAAGGTGGCCACTCTAGGGGCAAGCTCAGCTTGCCCCAGGGCAATCGCATTTGAGATTGGGCAGAACCAGGGTCGCCACTTACGGACAGAGATGTCAGGGTTGAAGTTTCTTGCAGGAGGATTTCTTGTCCCGCAAAGAAACGCTGGAGCAGTTTGG
>JBEKRS010000006.1:0-141098 GCA_049518535.1 Occallatibacter sp.
GCGCCAGGCTGCGACCAATCACATGGCAGTTATCGAGACCAATCCGGAAAGAATCAAAGCCTTCTTCAAAGATCCAATCGTCGCATATGCCGCTTAGCAGTATTTTCTTGCCGGATCAATAGCAGAGCCCGGGGTGGCCGGGTGCCCGATCCTTGACGCGGCTTCGCCGCGTGGGTTGATTTCTAAAAACTTGTGGATGGGTTTATGCGGGTGTTGAAACCCCCGCCTCCCTCCGGGATCGTCGAAGGATAACGTTATAGGTACCACGTTAGGTGCAACAACAAAGACTCGTCGAAGGTGGGGCCCGCCGCGAGTCAGAATTTTCGCAGGGGCTAAAGCCCGACACCTTTTTATTGGCTTTTGCGGCACGGCTGAAGCCGTGCCCTGACGCTGTTTGTGTTGAAGCCGAGGAGTTTTGGCTGAGTGGGGTTTGAACGCGGCTTCGCCCCGTGGGTTGATTTCTAAAAACTTGTGGATGGGTTTATGCGGGGGTTGAAACCCCCGCCTCCCTCTGGAATCTTCTATCGACAGCTTTGTCGTTATCGGTGCGTTTCGTGATTTCCCAGGTTCCAAACGCGAGATCGGGATTGCCCGGCCATGGGGTTCGTGGTGCCCCACCCATTCCACGATGAGACTGTGGAAAGGATGGGGCACCCCAGCGTTATTGGCGGATCAAGGGTGGGGCACCCGGCGATGGGATTTTACTCCTGACTTCTTCTCCTGAGCGCCCTGCCTCTCTGAATTCCGAAAATCATTTTTTGTGATACCAGACGGCGGCGAAGAACATCTACGATTCAGGGATCTCAGGAGTGGTGCTTGCATTTGAGTCGACATATCACATGGCTGCTGGTCCTAATTGCAATCAATTCGCTCGGAGTGACCGCTTCTCACGCATCGCAGGGGCAGGGCTCCGTGGCTCAGCCGGTCACGATTCCGTTCGAACTCTATGACAACCTGATTTTTGTCCGCGTCCGCGTAAACGGATCTGAGCCTCAGGGCTTTCTGTTGGATAGCGGAGCGAGTACATCGTTTCTAAACCAGGTTCTGGCGGACTCGCTCGGCCTCGGTCCTAAGCATAAGCGGCAAACCAACGTGGGCGCGGGAGAGTCCTCAACCAGTTTGGGCTTTGCCAAAGGCGTGACTCTCGCCTTGGCCGGAGTCGAGCTTCCCCCGCAAACAGTGGCCGTGGTGCCGCTCGCCGCTATTGAGGCCAGGATCGGCCACAAGATCGCCGGTATCGTGGGCGCAGACCTCTTTAAGCGGTACATAATCACGATCGACTACGCCGCCCGCCAAGTGCTCCTCTCCGATCCCAACAGCCCCCACGATGCAGGAAGCGGCGACATGTTCCCGCTCCGCCTTTCCGGAAATCGACCGTTCTTTCAGGCCACGTTCACGCCGGTCAATGGACCGCCGATTCAAGGTGAGCTTGTCATCGATACAGGAGACACTTCGACGGTGACCTTTCACACTCCCTTTGTCGAGAAGTACAACCTTCGCTCCGGCCAGACCTTGGTCGCGCATCGATCTACGGGAATTTCAGGAGACTCGCAGAATTGGCGGGGCCGGCTGAAGCAGATGCAGCTGGGAAAGTATGTAATCGATCGTCCGATTGCAACATTTTCAGAAGCGCAGAATGGCTCTGAGGCAGATGCGAGCTACAGCGGAGTTCTTGGCGGTGAGATTCTGTCTCGCTTCCGCGTAACGATGGACTACGCGCATCGCCGGATGTTCTTGGAGCCGAACATGCACTTAACCGATCCTTACGAAGATGACATGAGCGGCGCAACGCTCCTAGCATCCGGCCCAGATCTTCGAACGATCATGGTTTCGAGCGTCGCCGACGGCTCTGCGGCGTCAGAAGCCGGAATCAAGCCCGACGACATGCTGGAAACAATCGACGGCACGCCGACCTCCGATATGTCATTGCAGCAGATTAGGCAGATGTTCATGCGGGACGGCGCAACGTACTCGCTGGGTATCAGGCGCGCCAGCGAACTCGTTCATTTGACCTTGCAACTTCGGAGGCGAATCTGAATTGCGTCAACAGACCCGGTGGATTGTCCGCTACCATAAGTGGCTTTCCGGCGGAGATCTGAATTTGATACCAGACTTCGAGATGCCAGACGATTGGTGTTTTCGAAGGCTAGTTCGAGATTTCGCCAACAGCCTTATGGATTGAAACCCCCGCCTCTCTCCGGAATTGTCGAACGATAACTTTATAGGTTGCTGACCTTAGGCGCAAAAACAAAGACTCGGCAAGGTGGGATCTCCGCGAGTCAGAATTTTTGCAGGGGCTAAAGCCCTGCACCTTTTTATTGACTTTTCGGCACGACTAAAAGTCGTGCCCTGATACAAAACATCTTGTTCCGAGTTTTTCCGCTGCCTTGAAGTCGTGCCCGGACACAAAACATTGCGGCGAAAATGAAGTCGTGCCCTGACACTTCTTGCACGGTATCCCACCCTAGCCACAAAAACAAAGACGTGGCGAGGGTGGGGCACCCGCAGGCAACGGAGAAGCAGGTCCTTCGGCTGCGTTGGTCGCAAGGAACGCGCCCAACTTCACTCAGGATGACACCGTATTTTGCGAATGAGCACTAGCATTCAGCCTCTAATTAGAGACTGAATGTTAGCCGGCGGCATCGGCTAATCGCTGGGCTCGCCAGAGGGCGCCTTCAAGGGGAACGACGGCTTCTTGTCCTACGGGCATTTCTGGGGCGGCTGATTTCAGGCCGGCGAAGAAGGCTTTGCGGACCAGGGTCATGTGCTCGATGACGCCGCCGGTCCAGGCAACTGGGACCTCGCTTTCGATTGCGTGCTTGCGGCGCAGCTTGGTGCGGACGAGCAGGACAAAGTCGACGAGATCGGCCGCGGCCTGGCGAAGAACTCCCTCTGCGACGGGATCGCCGGCTTGGACCAGCTCGTCGATGATTGGCGTGAGCGCGGCAAAGTCCGGCCCTGGCGTACTGTTGCCGAGGTTCACCAGATCTTCGAGACGCGGCGTTTGCCAGATTTCGCCCACCTTCTGGAGAACCGGCGGCAGAGCGGCGTGATCGAAGTTTTGGTCATAGGCCTCGAGCGCACGCCGCACGCCATGCAGCCCGATCCAATAACCGGAGCCCTTGTCGCCCAGACGAGAACTCCAGCCACCGGCGCACTCGCGGCTACCGTCGGGCGCGCGGCCAATGGTGTTCGAGCCGGTGCCGGCAATCTGCAGAATTCCAGGGCCGCCGCGAAAAGCCGCGTCGAGAGCGATCACCTCGTCGCCGACGACCTCGGAACGCTCGGCTCTAAAATCGCGCAAGACCGCCGTGATCCACTCCGCGACGCCGGGCATACTGGCGCTGGCCACGCCTACTGAAACCGCATGCACACTGGTTATCCCAGCCTGAGTGTAGACCTCTTTAAGTAGCGCACAGAGGTTTGATTCGGCTGCCTCCGCGCCCACGCGCAGACGCTTTATGGAACCGTTTTGCGCGTGGGCCAGAATCCGCCCGTTCGACATGATAGAGGCGCGAGTGTGCGTCCCTCCGCCGTCTACTCCCAAGATCACGTTCATCGTTCGCTTGCTCCTTCAGAGGTTTTCTAATTGCCGGCAGTTTCGCCGCCATCGCACAAAGTTCCAGCGAGAATGTTCAGGCTGCCATCGGTCTTGGGAGGATTAAGTCCAAGTATATGCGCCAACCAAGGATATAAGTTGACGTTCTCAAACGGGGCGACTGTTTTTCCGGAAAGAATGTCTGGGCCGGCGGCGAAAAAGCTGGCCTTCATCTGCGGAATCTTGTGCGGATCGAAACCGTGCATGCCGAGGGTTGGCGGATGATCCTCTTGGCCGGCTGGAGGCGCGTGGGCGCGAATGGCGTAAGGCCCGGTGGCCACGACGATGGGGTCACCGGAGCGCGGATTCTGGTTGTCGTTGAGCTCTGCTGGGAGATCTTTGCGGCGGTAGACTACGAATTTTTCAGATGCCTTTTTGAGCTGGTTGTAAACGCGCGCGCGGTCTTCCTCGGTTTTGCCATAGAGTAAGGCTCCGACGGTTTCAAAGCCGGTGAGGTCGGCGAATTGATCGAGCGTAATCCAGCCGCCTTCTTCTTTCACCATGCCGTGATCGCTGATTACTACCAGATCGATGGGCAGACCGGTCGAGTCCAAGGCGGCTTTCAGCTTGCCGATCAGGCGGTCCATCTTGAGTTCGGCAGCTCGGGTCTCGGGAGCGTCGGGGCCGAACTGATGGCCTTCGTGGTCGGGCTCGGAATAGTAGATGGTGATGAAGTGCGGGCGGTCGGCTGCGGGCAGCTTGAGCAGGGTGAGAGCGTCGTCGATACGCGCCTGCTCGGCTGCGTCGGTGGCTTCGGTTTTGGCGTTGAAGTGCGCGTACCAGGTGGGCTCGAAGCCGGCGATTTTGGCCTCCGAACCGACCCAGAGCAAACTGGCGGTGCGCATGCCTTGGCTCTCGGCGAGACTCCAGAGAGGAACGCCCGAATACCAGGAGCCGTCGGTGACAGCTCGAGCGTCGGTGGTTGCGTAGCGCGCCTGCTTTGTCTCGTCATAGAAGCTGTTGGCGACCAGTCCATGATGCTCGGGATAGAGGCCGGTGACGATGGTGAAGTGGTTGGGAAAGGTGAGCGTGGGATAGCTGGGCAACATGCCTTCGGGCGCCCAGACGCCTTGCTTGCCAAGAGCCAACAGATGCCGCGTGTTGTCGCGCTTGGCGTAGTCCCAGCGAAAGCCGTCGAGCGAGACCAGCACTACATAATGTTGGTGCTCGGCCGCGGCGGAGTTTTTGCCATGGTCCACATGGACCAGCGGCAGAGCCGGATTGAAGCCGTGTTCCTGAGCTGCCGGCTGTTGCGCAACTGCTGACAACCCCAACAGCAAGGTCAGACCGACCAGCGTTACGCGGCCGCGAGCAAAAAATCGCATCGGAGATCACCCCGCACCAGATTATCGTATGGAGCGAGCCTGCTGCGGCTGAAGGGTTTTATTTGCGGCCGCTAATGAAGACTGCGGGCACAGATCCTGTAAGAGCAGACTCGAAAATGCTGTAGCTCCAAAACGGCATTGCAATTTTCAAATTGGACCGATCACAAGATCGCGTTTTACGATTGTCCGATTTTTTACCACTGCCCGGCGCGCCCGGCCTTATGTTGAGAACACAGCTCTCAATACGAAGGGTCTGTTCGCCTTTGTCGGGGACAAGAGGGATAAGATGACCGAGATTTCTACCGCCTTGCTGCCGCAAGCAGGATCGCACAAAGGCCAGAGAACCGCGCTGGGCGTTGAGGCGCTGGCGCAATCGTTTCTGGATAACTTGTTTTTTGTGCAGGGCCGGTCGACCGAGCGGGCGACGGCAAACGATCTTTACATGGCGCTGGCGCATACGGTGCGCGATCGGCTGGTGGAGCGATGGATTCAGACGGTGAAGAACTACCAGGCGCAAGATGTGCGCGTGGTTTGCTATTTGTCGGCAGAGTTTCTGACCGGGCCACACTTAGCTAACAACCTGATCAACCTGGGTATCTACGGTGAGACCGAGCAGGCGATGCGGCAGTTGGGCATTGATCTGAGCGTGCTGATTGAGCAGGAAGAGGAGCCGGGGCTGGGCAACGGCGGGTTGGGCCGGCTGGCTGCGTGCTTCATGGATTCGCTGGCTACTTTGGATATACCGGCAATTGGCTACGGCATCCGCTATGAATATGGAATTTTCGATCAGCAGATTCGCGACGGATGGCAGGTGGAATCAACCGACAAATGGCTGCGGCTGGGCAATCCGTGGGCACTCGAACGGCCTGAAGATGCCTTTGAAGTGAAGATGGGCGGGCGCACGGAAAAGCATACCGATGCCAAGGGGCGCGTGAGCGTGACTTGGATTCCGCAAAAAGTGGTGCGCGGAGTTCCGCACGATACGCCCATTCTGGGTTACCGCACTAACACAGCCAACACCATGCGGCTGTGGGCGGCGCAGGCGGTTGAGAGCTTCGACTTCGAGACTTTCAACCACGGAGATTTCTTCGGCGCGGTGGCTGACAAAGTGTCGAGCGAGAACATTTCCAAGATTCTTTACCCCAACGACGAAGGCACGCAGGGCAAGCAGTTGCGGCTGGCGCAGCAGTTCTTTTTCGTCTCCTGCAGCCTGCAGCACATCTTGAAGATTCAGGCCACACAGAATCGTCCGCTGGCCGAGCTACACCGCAACTTCGCCATCCAGATGAACGACACGCATCCGGCGATCGCGGTGGCCGAGTTGATGCGCCTCTTGATAGACGAACACGCGATGGAGTGGGACGCGGCATGGCATGTTACGCAGCACGCGCTGTCTTACACCAACCACACGCTGTTGCCCGAGGCGCTGGAGCAGTGGCCGCGCAGCCTGTTCGGCTCGCTGTTGCCCAGGCATCTGGAGATCGTTGACGAGATCAACCGGCGGCACCTCGATAATGTACGAGTGAAGTTTCCCGGCGACGAAGGGCGCGTCGAGAGGCTCTCGCTCATCAATGAGGGCGGCGAGAAGTTTGTGCGCATGGCGCATCTGGCCTCGCTGGGCAGCCATGCGATCAACGGCGTGGCCGCACTGCATACGGAGCTGTTGAAGTCGAATGTGCTTAGCGATTTTTACGCTCTGACGCCGGAGAAATTCTCTAACAAAACCAATGGAGTGACACCTCGGCGCTGGATGGTGTTGAGCAATCCGAAGCTGGCGCAACTGCTTACCGCGCGGGTCGGCTCGGGCTGGATACGCGACCTGGAAAAGTTGCGGAGGATCGAGCCGCTGGTCGACGACCATGAATTTTGCGAGGAATGGCGCGCCATCAAACGGTATAACAAGTTGCAGCTCTCCGCTTACATTCATGACCGGCAGGGTATCTCCGCCGATCCGGATTCGATCTTCGACGTACTGGTAAAGCGGCTGCATGAGTACAAGCGCCAGCACCTGCAGGTTCTGCACATTCTCACGCTTTACAAGCGCATCCAGAGCGACCCGGATGCGGAAGTGGTTCCACGGACGTTTCTCTTTGGCGGAAAGGCTGCGCCCGGCTATCGCATGGCCAAGTTAATTATCAAGCTGATTCATTCGGTCGGCGAAGCTATTAACTCTGATCCCTTGGTGCGGGGTCGGTTGAAGGTTGTCTTTCTGCCCGATTACAGCGTGAAGCTGGGCCAGAGGGTTTATCCGGCCGCTGACCTGAGCGAGCAGATTTCGTTGGCTGGGAAGGAAGCTTCGGGAACTGGAAATATGAAATTCGCCATGAACGGCGCGATTACTATAGGCACTCTGGACGGAGCTAACATCGAGATTCGCGAGGAGGTGGGCGAGGAGAATTTCTTCCTCTTCGGACTTACTACCCCCGAGGTCGAAAGCCGCAAGCGGGAGGGCTATCGCCCACGCGCAGTCTTTGACGCCAACCCTATGCTGCAGGAGGTTCTGATCTCGCTTTCTAACGGCGAATTTTCGCATGGCGACAGGAGCTTGTTCGAGCCGATGGTGAATTCTCTTTTGACCAGCGACGAATATATGCTGCTGGCCGACTACCAATCCTATATTGATTGCCAGGACCGAGTCAGCGAGGCCTACAAAGATCAGGACGCATGGACGCGGATGTCGATTCTGAATGTGGCGCGCATCGGCAAATTCTCCTCCGACCGGTCGATTCGCGATTACTGTGCGGAGATTTGGAAGACTTGGCCGGTGAAGATACAGTTGTAACTCAGCGGCGGCAAGCGCCGTCAGGAACATTTACAACGCTCGCGGTGTCTACTTAGGTATGACATTGCGATTGCGTTGGGGCAGGATGCTGCGGGTTACCAGCGTCGTGGTTCTGGCGCTAGTTGCTGGGCTGGCTATCTTTGTGCAAATCCAGCAGCACATTCTGCGCTGGCGCGCGGAGCGATTACTGGCGGATATGCGCGAGTTGCAAAGCCACAAGAGCACCTGGGCCGATGCACAGAAGATCATGACACGATGGGGCGCTTGGGGCAGCTATGAAGGCTCCTGCACGGGGAAGCACTGCGAGTATCGAGTCGTTATCGTGGACACGCTCAGCACATTGATCTGGGGACGCGTTGATCGCTATCGCAATTCTGCGATTACTCCCTTTGCCGTGCAAATATCTGGGCGAGAAGGAAGTCTTTGTTGTGGCCACTCTAGACATCAAGAGTGGGATCGTTACAAATAGCAGTTTTGAAATGGATACTGGTGATCTTCTATTTGGAAGGGCCAATGCGGTAAATAATTTCGACCCCTACTTCGCATGGAATCAGCGCATACTGCATCCAGAGTATTGGGTTGGAAAGAACGGCGGATGCACAGGCTGTATCAAGTTTGAGACAGGCTTTACGCCACTCGCAGGACGCGACAAGATACGCGAGCTTACTGATTTCAATTTCTCCTGCATTACCCGCATATTGGCGTGCACAACGGAGGCAGATATTATGCCCAGGGCGTGGAAGGAGTATCAAGAGGAGTTAACTGGCAATGAAGACAGGATGAATGCTTTGGAGTACTGCAAGGTTCCGCTGGAGTTCTATGGCCGCGAAGATATTAGCATTGCAGTTGTTGACGTCATCTCCCGGCCAGGACCGATGGCATCGGGAGGTAGCACTGATTGGTCTGCACGTGTGCGCATAATCCGGAGCCTGAAAGGGGAGACGCCTTGGGCAAAGGACAAGATTCTCACCGCCTCAGAATCTGTTCAAGGGGAAGAGATTCATGGGTGGGGCTCCACGGATATGCTTGCTGGGAATCGATACATTTTGTTTGGAATTCTCGATAAATATCCTTCAGGTAAGAAGGTTTTATTGCTCGACAACTGCGGCGTCGTTCCTTATAACGATCAAAACCTTAGTGCAATTCAACACGGCATCGATGCATCCTTGGCGCGACACATACCTGACAGATAACTCCTTCCAGTCGCTACCGGAGGCCGCTCGTTTGTGGTATACGTAACCTCATGTCATGCAGACGTTTGCTTTTCGCCGCTTTCTTTGCCGTCGTCATCGCAGTTACAACTCAATTGCACGCGCAGAACCTCGCGCCTACGCCGCCGATGGGGTGGAATAGTTGGGATGCCTACGGGTTGACCATTGATGAGGCCGACTTCCGGGCCAATATCAAGGTGCTGGCTGGGATCGAACAGTTCGGCTGGCAGTATTCTGTGATCGACGAAGGGTGGTACATGGAGAATCCCTTTGGAGCTAGCGTGGCCGAGAGGAAGTATTTGTTGGATGGGAATGGGATTCTGATACCGGTGGCGAACCGCTTTCCCTCGGCTGCGGAAGGGGCGGGCTTCAAGCCGCTGGCCACCTGGGTTCATGCGCAGGGGCTGAAGTTCGGCATTCATATTGTGCGCGGAATTCCCAAGCAGGCGGTGAAGGAGAATCTTCCTATCGCTGGATCGAGCTTTCATGCTGCGGACGCGGCCGACACTACGGAAACCTGCCCGTGGGATGAAGGTAACTACGGGGTCCGCGACAACGCCGCCGGACAGGCTTACTACGACTCCATGCTCAGGCTCTATGCGAGCTGGGGTCTGGATTTCCTCAAGGTGGATTGCATCAGCGACCATCCCTACCGGCCGACGGAGATTCGCCAGATTGCCGCGGCGATCAAGAAGACGAGACGCGAGATTGTGCTGAGTCTTTCGCCAGGGCCGACGGCTCTCGAACACGGGGCCGAGGTAGCAGAATACGCGCAGATGTGGCGCATCTCTGACGATCACTGGGACGGATGGACCTTCCCTCGCAAGCCCGGCGACGGCGATTATCCTTTCGGTGTGCGGGACGAGTTTGATCGGCTGGCTAAGTGGTTTCCGTATGCCAAGGAGGGTAACTGGCCGGACGCGGATATGCTGCCCGAGGGTTGGCTCGGAC
Source organism: Occallatibacter sp. (assembly GCA_049518535.1). GTDB lineage: Bacteria > Acidobacteriota > Terriglobia > Terriglobales > Acidobacteriaceae > Telmatobacter. The sequence continues at coordinate 9,868 of JBEKRS010000006.1, forward strand.
CGCATCCGGGATTGGGCGGGCCGCGCCAGTCGCGGTTGACGCACGACGAGCAGCAGACGGAGTTTACGCTGTGGGCCGTTGCGCGCTCGCCGCTGATTCTGGGGACTAACTTGACTAAGTTAGATGACTTCACTAAGTCGCTTATTACCAACCAAGCGATACTTTTCATGAACCAGAACGTTACTTACAGTCACCCGATCGATGCCGCAAGCCTGCCGGCTGGATTTGAGAACGCGAGGGTGTGGCGGGCAACGATCAACGCTCCCGGTGCAAGGAATTACGCGGAGTTCTTCGCTTTTTTCAACCTCGACGATAAGCCTGTTACGTTGCACGCGAGCTGGAAGCAGTTAGGCCTTGAGGGCAGCAAACATCTAGTCCAGAATCTGTGGACTGAAAGTGCCTTCAAGGAATCGAAAGAAGTGCGTGTAACTTTGCCGGCTCACGGAAGTACGGTCTATCAGGTTCAATAAAAATCTGGTCACGGGGCTTGAACTATGCGGCTTGCGACGGGACGAATAGCGTGAGCGACCGAAACCAACGGGCGGATTTTGACTGGAGTTAGAACAAATCCGGAATGCTGTGGAAGGCGATGCGCGTTGGTGCGGCCTTGAACGCGGTCAGCATGGTGGCCGGAGCGAGCGTGCTCATTCCATATTTGTTGTTCAACGCGTCCATGGCTGCCAAGAGGCGCGTACGGCTTTGCTCATCTTCCGTCCCGTCGAAGAGGTTCAGCGTATGCAGCCGGTCGGGGACTAGTCCGTTCAAATGCACGCCGATGAAGTACGGGTGCTCGAATTCTTGGCCGGACGGGCGGGATTCCCATAGACGACGCAGCGCCGCGATGAGCGTGGGATTGTCCTGGCACTCGCTCAATCGCAGCTCATTCTTCCATCCTCGCGTGGGCGTGCCGAAGCGGCTCACCGGCATTTTTTCGCCGCGCGGAACGGCGAATCCGATAGCGAGGCCGATGCCGCTGGCCCACAAACCACCCGCTCTGAGCCGCATTGCCGCTTTGTGCAGCAGCTTGTGCGCCACCGCCCAGGCCTTCTCCGGCGTGCGCATTTCAGGCGCGAGCACGTGCTGATGGCTCATTGACTTTAGATGGTCAGTCTCGTCCATGTCGAAGTCTTCACCGCGGAGCCAATGCCACAACCGCTCGCCCCACACCGAACCCCATAACTCGCCCGCCTGTTCGCAACTGAATGCCAGCAACTCATCCATCGTGCGGATGCCTTTTTCATTCAGGCGCTTCTCAGTGCGCGCGCCGATGCCCGGCAAGTCGCGCAGCGTAAGCAGGCGCAACGCTTCGGGCAGAATGTCCAGGGGCAGCGCCACCAGCCCATCGGGCTTTTCCATGTTGCTGGCGACTTTGGCTAAATAGCGATTGGTCGCCAGACCGACGGAGCTGCGCATCAAGGGGCCGACACTTTCTAGAATGCGCGCCTTCACAAGCCGGCCAAGTTCCATCGCCGCCAACAGCGGGCGTTCGCGGCCTATCAGCCGGCAAGCCATCTCGTCGATCGAGAGCACCGCAGTTACGGGCACGCAGCTCTCGACGGCTTCGACGATGCGGTGATGATATTCGACATAAAGCTCGTGTCGCGCCTCGACCAGCACCAAGCCGGGACACATGCGCTTGGCGTCGCCCACCACAGTTCCTGTTCTGACGCCGCATTCCTTTGCCTCATAGCTGGCTGCAATACAAACAGTGGTGTCGGCCATCATGGGCACAACGCCCACCGGCCGGCCGCGCAGTTCAGGGCGCGCGTCCTGCTCGACCGAGGCGAAATAGGAGTTCAAATCGACAAACAGCCAATTGAGCTGTGGACCGTTCGCTATGAGGTCTTTTGGCTTTTTTGGAGCAGACGCGGTTTCTGGCCCGAGGAGCTCAAGCTCGTCCGGGTCCTCAGGGCTTACAGAGTCCGCCGCTGCCGGATTAGAACCAATTCTCATTGCGCATTATTTTCGTCTTTTATTCGCCTCGAAGCAAGAGGAAACTGAGAAATATTAGCAAAAATTACTTGTTGCACTGGAACTTCTGCCTGCGAGATGCTTCCAGAAAGGGGAACCGCCGCATCCAAGTGAATGGTGGCGCTCCTAGAGTCGATTGTTTCAGGAGACTGATGATGGAAAACGTGATTCAGTGGTTTGCGGTTCACGAAAACGCCATTGCCATCCTGGTCACGATTGGGGTGGCCGTGTTTCTTGTTTGCTGCCTGGCATGCTCGAGTTGCCCTAGCCGCGACAAGGATGATATCTTCCGCCACCGCGCACTCTAGAGTAGAAATGATAGATCGCGGCTCTAGGCTGCGAGACATACTTATTGCGCGTTGACGACCGGCGGCTTCAGATATTCTTCAAAATGCGCGAGGATACGATTGAAAAGATGCGCGCGCACATCCGGGCCTTGGATCGAGTGCGTTTTGCGCGGATAGAGCTGCAGGTCGTAGGGAATCTCCGCTTCGATCAACTTTTGCACGTATTGTACCGAGTTCTCCATGTGCACGTTATCGTCACCGGTTCCATGCACCAGTAGCAGTCGTCCCTTTAGATTGGCTGCTGAGTTGACCACAGAGAACTCCTTGTAGCCGGCGGCAAACTCATCGGGCAGACTTAGATAGCGCTCGGTATAGATCGAGTCGTAGTTACGCCAGTCAGTCACCGGCGCCACTGCAACCCCGGCGCGGAAGCGGTTCGAGTGGGAGAGCGCGTAGAGCGTGAAGGTGCCGCCCCAGCTCCATCCCCACCATCCAAGGCGCTTGGGATCTAACTGCGGATACTGGGCCAGCGCCGCGTCCACTACTGTTAGTTGATCCTCCAGTTGCACGGGGCCGAAGTTATGGTATGCGGCCTGGGCAAAGGTGCGTCCGCGTCCGCCTGCACCGCGATTATCGGCGTGTAACACCGCAAAGCCATGCTGAGTTAGTAACTCGTCGAATAACAAACTGTCTCCCCAGCGGTTGACTACCGACGCCGCACCGGGTCCGCCGTAGGGATTCACGATTAGTGGAACAGAAGCCGGGTTCTTGTCGTCAGGTAGCAGCAGCGTAGCGTAAAGCGCCGTCCCATCGTGAGCCTTTACCTCAAGCCGCTCTGGCGAACGCAGACTGTAAGGCTCCAGCGCCTGCGTCGACCAGAAGACGGTGCACTTGCCTGGCTCCGCGCATAGCTTCAGCGTCGGCGGCTCCATGCGCGAGGATCGCTCGTCAACGAATGCGCCGCCGGCGGGAGCAAAGGCGCCCTCGTGGAAGCCGGCGTCCGTGCTTAACTGCTTCTGCTCGCCATTAAAGTTCACCTGCCACAACTGCTGCTGGCGTGGATCACCCTCGTTCGAGGCATAGTCGATGAGCTTGCCCGCTATATCTGCGCGAATGACCTCACTTACTTCGAAGTTACCCTTGGTTAGTTGCCGTTCCAGTTTGGCCGGGCCGCTCTCGCCATAACTATAGAGATAAAGATGATTGTGTCCGTCGGCCCATTCAGTCAGCACTATGCTGCCATCGCCCACAAAGACGTCGTACTTATCATCGAAGAACTTATCGTCAGTAAGTTGCAACACCGCATGTGCCTGCCCGGTCGCGGCGTCAGCAAAGTAGAGATCACGGTGCTTTTGGTCGCGAGTTAGCGTTTCAATCCATAGCGTCTTTGAATCTACCCAGCCGAAGCGCGGGATGTAATCCTGACCCGCGCGAAGCGGCAGATTGACCCATACCGTCTTATTGGCCTGGGCGCTCACCACACCTACGCGCACTGCGGGATTGGGATCGCCGGGCTGCGGATATCGCTGCTCATCGACGGTTGCGTGGGTGGGAATCCAGTCGGTGATGGGATACTCCGGCACGGCGGATTCGTCCATCTGGAGATAGGCCAGATGCTTCGAGTCAGGCGACCAGAAATAGTTACTGCGCGTCTCTAACTCCTCTTCGTAAACCCAATCCACTTGACCATTGAGGGTCGTTGGGTTGGGCGCAGGCGCGACCATGGTCATTGGCGCTCCATGGCCCTTCAGCCGCTCCACTGCCAATCCGTGATCGCGTATGAAAGAGATGGATTCGCCGTCGGGCGAGAACTTGGGGTCGTCGCCCGAAGCTGCCCCACTAAAGCCAATCTCCACGCCCGTGCCGTTGTGCAGGTCATAGAGCCACAGCCGACCGTTCATGTCGAAGAGCAAATGCGCTGAGTCCGGGGACCAGACGTGGTTGGCCATCTTGTAGCGCTCGCGGTGATCGCGGTCTGTCTCGGAGTCCTTTGCTCCGGTAAGCGAGGCCAGCTTGGCGTGGCTTACCAGCACGCGCACCTTGCCCGTCGCGGGGTCCACATCCATTAGCCCGCCGTCCTCGATATAAGTCAGGTTCTTGCCGTCCGGAGACCAGGTGTACTCCTCGGGCGGGCTCCCAATCAGCGGTCCGTGGGCATAGATCGCCTCGACCGTGAGAGGCTTCGCGGGCGTCTGAGCGGCAAGCGGAAGGGTTGAGAGCAAAAGGGCGGTAACGGCAGAGACACGAGTAGCGGATGCACGCGTCAAGGGGAGGTCCTCCGGGAACGAAGTCCGCGTGTCGCCTTGCAGGATGCGCACGCAGTGTGCAAGGTTTCCAAATGGCAGTGTAAATCACTGCGCCCGTTCAGATGTACGGAACGACTAGCCTCCGAACCCTCTACGATCTATCTTGAACCTAGCACGGGGCAACAATCAACTGCGTGGGATAGTGGCGAGCTGTGTCTCATCAGGATATCTTTATTTCGCTTTCATCACCGACCCGATCCGGTTTCTCAATCTTCAAACCGCCAGAAACCAATCCAGGAATTTATTCACATTTTCAGGTAATTTGGTAGCTGCGGCAGGAAATAACTCACTTTTGATGGTATCTTTCGGCTTGTAATTCTTGTAACTCCACTGCATGCCACCTTTCACTGTCTTTTAGATTACAGGGGGTAATCTTCCTAAACACCCGCGGATGTTCTCAATAACTTGCACACTGCAGGCCTAGCGTTGTATCTTCCGGGTCATGCACTGGGCGACTCCCAAGGAACGGCGCAATCTGGGCCAGGTGCGGCGCAAGCAGGTGGGCCGCCAGCAACACAACGAACTCAACCCCAAGGCGCGGCGAACACCTGCTTTGGATCTGCTCGCCCGGTCGATGCATGGCCGCGTCCCGGCGCTCGTACAACTCAAATACAAGCTCATGGCCGAGTCTCCGTTCGGCTACTTTCGCGGCGCGGTGCCGGTGATGGCTGCGGACCTGGCTGTGCTGCCGAATACCGGAATCATCTGTCAGCTTTGCGGTGACGCTCATGTGCGCAATCTAGGCGCCTTTGCTGCTCCCGACGGCCGGCTGGTTTTCGACATTAATGACTTCGACGAAACCATTCGCGGCCCCTTCGAGTGGGACTTGAAACGCATGGCCGCTTCGCTGGTCCTGGCTGGCCGCGAATCGGGCCACAAGGAAGCGGCTGCGCGGTTGGCCGTTGAAAAATTTGTTGCCCGCTATTGCGCTCAAATACACTGCTTTGTCGAGATGCCCACGATCGAAGTGGGCCGCTTCCAAGTCCACCGCCTGGCCCAGATCGCACCGGTGCACAAGGCGCTGCTGAAGGCCGAAAGATCCACACCACAGCACACGCTTGACTTGCTCACCGAGCCGTCCTCAGGCAAGCCCCGCGCGGAGCGGAGATTCAAGGAACTGAAGCCAACTCTCACCCGCGTCACCAGCAGGCAGGCTGCGGCTGTTCTGGCCGCCCTTGGCCCTTATCGCCAGATGCTCGAGCCGCAGCGTCAGCACCTTTTGTCGTTCTATCGCCCGGTAGATGTGGCATTCAAAATCGTCGGCACAGGCTCGGTGGGTTTGCGCGATTATTGCATTTATTTCGAGGGCAACGGCGTGAATGATCCCTTGTTTTTGCAGATCAAGGAGGAGCCGGCATCTGGCTACGCATCCTATCTGCCTGACGCGCAGCCGCCTCACCACAATGGGCAGCGCGTCGCTGAAGGACAGAAGGCGATGCAGGTGCAGTCTGACCCTTTTCTCGGCTGGACGCAATTTGCCGGGCGCGACTATCTGGTTCGCCAACTCAACGACCATAAGGGATCCATCGATCTGACAGACCTTGCTGGCAGCGGGCTTGAAGCTTATGCCGAGGTTTGCGGCGAGTTGCTGGCTCGCGGCCACGCCCGCTCCTCTGACCCCCTGATCCTGGCCGGCTACATTGGCTCTGGCGATGGATTTGCTTCAGCTCTCGCCAAATTCGGCGCCCTCTACGCCGACCAGACCGAGAAGGACTGTCAAGAACTTCGCCGCTCCGCCAAGGTTGGGGCGAAGTTATAGGGGCTCTCGACCATGAACCGTCGCAGCGCATAACAATCGCTCCTCAATCTCCATTCGGTATGTCACCGCCCTAGCCTATTTTATTGTGCGAAACTGATTGATCTGGGAAATGCTGACCGACTTCACGAGGGCTACTTTATGCCTATTTTTCGTTCCTTTTTTATCGCACTGTCCCGCAATCGAACTCTTCGCCGCTTCAGCGAACGTTCGCGGCTGGGCAGCCGGCTTAGTTCGCGGTTTATTGCCGGCATGGAGATTGACGACGCTCTGCGCGTGGCCGAAGAGGTGAACAAGCAGGGCATGGCCGTAACCCTGGATTCGCTGGGCGAGAGTGTGACGACGGAGGCCGAGGCGATGGCAGCCGCGATGGTTTACCACAGGCTTTTGGATGCGATTGCAGCACGCAAGCTGAACGCCAACATCAGCGTGAAACTGACGCAGCTGGGGCTGAACCTTTCGACCGAGTTAGCAGAGGGCTTTGCCGAGAATCTCGCGCGGCGCGCCAAGGTGAAGGATAGCTTTGTGCGCATCGACATGGAGGACTCGTCGCTGACGCAGATAACTCTGGACATTGTCGATCGGCTTCACGCGAAAGCTGATGTGCGCGATGCAATTGGCATCGTCATTCAGGCATACCTCTATCGCTCGCAGAAAGATATCGAGCAACTGGTGGCCGACGGCATTCGCGTGCGGCTGTGCAAGGGAGCTTATAAGGAGCCGGCCGAGGTTGCGTTTCCACGCAAGGCCGATGTGGACGCGAGTTATATCAAGCTCAGCGGATTGCTGCTGGAGAGCGGGGTGTACCACGGACTGGCAACCCACGACGAGACCATGATTGACGCTGCCAAGAGTTACGCGCGCGAGCACGGGATCGACCGTAGCCGATTCGAGTTTCAAATGCTGTATGGGATACGGCGCGACCTGCAAAGCAAGCTCGTCCGGGAAGGCTACAACGTGCGCGTGTATGTTCCATTCGGCAATGATTGGTATCCGTACTTCATGCGCAGGTTGGCCGAGCGGCCGGCCAATGTGCTCTTCCTGGCTAAGAACTTTTTCCGTTTTTAGAGCAACTCGCCGTCGAACAAAATGCTTTACGCGCCATCAATTGGACTCGACGGCATCGACCTTCCTGGCGATTTCGAAGGCTATGGTTTCAATCGATGTATGGAAGAGCCTGCGCTCACGGGCCGGTAGTTCTTCGAGCAGATCGGGAAACGGCGTGATCTCGCAGCCTGGAAACGCAGGAAAGCCGGCCGTGTCCGCCATGCGACAGCTCACATTAATCAAATCGACCATGCTCCAAGTGCCGCCCTCTTTCTGCCGAGGCTGATGATGCTCGGAAACGATGGGCTCAAACTCCGACGGCAACTTCCAATCTGTGATCAAGTGCTTGCCGGCTTCGCAATGATCCCAGCCAAACAGTTCGCGCTCGGCCGCGAGAATGCTGGCTGGGGAACCGCTGTGAACTCCCAGCGGGAGGCTGTACTCCTTGGGCCGAATCACGGCCAGCGCCAATCGCCCGATGTCGTGCATCACGCCTGCGGTGTATGCGAAATCTCTATCCATGAAACCCACGGATGCCAGTTGATCGGCGATGAGGGCGCAGGCAAGATTGTGTCGCCAGATGGCTCGCATGCAAGGCTGGTTCAGCGATTTGCCCATGTAAGCGCGCACGCCGACGGTGAGGCAAAGCCCTTGCAGGTTATTGGCTCCCAGCACCGCGATGGCCTGCAAGATACTGCTAGCCGGAAAACGCGGAGCATACAAAAGCGAATTCGCGATGGTGAGAACTTCGCTGGCAAATGCCGGATCGGATGAGATCAGCTCGCTCAATTCGTGCAGTTGCACATTCTCATTGTTGGCCAGTTGTAACACCCGGAGAGCAACCTGAGGAAAGGGTGGAAGGCGGAGATAGGCCCAGGACGGACTAGCTGGCTCGTCCCTTCGCCGCTCAATTTGCGACATCGGATTCTCCCTTCACCCAGACAATCTGCCCGAGCTGGCCGACTTCACTCGATGCTGCGCATAGGCCCGAACAACGCACGCCACAAATAAAGATGCCCGTAATTGCTCTTTCGGCAAGTGGCGACATTACTTCAGCAGACATAGGTGGAATGAGTGAGATCTAATGATCGCGCCAGCTTCGAGTGATGAAGCGTTGCCGAAACGGCGTCCGTTTCTTCCGCCGGGGTCAAAGATTGAATGCGCCTCAGAATTCTTTGGAGCCGTGCCCAAGCACATGGAGCACTCTCATCGTGCCGTCCAGGTCTTTCCATCGTCGCTCATCCAGACCGCGCCGTTATCGCTTGTGAGTTTGAATATCGCGCCACCTAAGTCGCTTTGCACGCGCACTTGGATGGCACGGCCGGTCCATTGCTGAGGGACTTGTTCCCAATGCGGCGCGGTGTCGTCGCTAAAAAACAGCGCGCCCGCCAGATCGATTGCCAGCGTGCGATGCCCGGAGGTTGACGTGGAAATAGCCGTCAGACCGCTGGGCAGGTGGATGCTCTTGGTTGCGAAAGAAGCCGTGGCTCTGGCCATCGGCGGTTGCATGGAGGTATCGAAGCTACCGGTGGGCGCGGTCTGCTTTGCCATTCGCGGCGCTACAGCGGTGAACGACGACGTTCGGCTGGTGTGGGGGGTGTTCACCGCGGGCATCTTCATTTGAATTGCCTGCGTAGCATAGGTGTTGGTTGAGAGCGTGCCGGCATTCATCGCTTGTTGCTGCTGCCATGTCGCCACTGCCGTCTCCGGTTTGAGTTGGGCTGGCGTCTGTTGCTGGGCCACGCCGTGCAGGGACCCAGTCGGAGGTGACTGAGCTGTATTGTTCTCTGCATATGAGAACGCGATTGGGCCCGGTTCGGCCGAAGGAGTGGGAGCGGCCAACAAAACAGGCTCCGATGATGGCGCGTGGGAAGGCGGCGCTAATTTGGTGGCCTTGTCAGTGGACTTTGCTACGACCGAAGGTACGGGCATGTGCGGCACGTCTTCGCTTGGCTGCGGCAAGGCAGGCGTTGGCACGGTCATCTTTCTTTCGGGTGTGACCTTTGTCAATTCCGGCGCGGGCGCAGTGTGCCTCGGATAAAAGGTGACCACCAAGGCCAGAGCGGCCGCCAAAGCTGCGGCGGGCAGCCACGCCAGGCGCCAGTTCCCGTACCATGTGCCGGATGGCTTCGTGGAACGGGCTGCGGTAAGCAAGACTGGAGCCTCCTCGGCTGCCTTCTCTGCGAGGTAAATCACTTGTCGGCAGCGACTGCACGCGGCAAGGTGGGCGAGAATCTGCTCGCGCTCCGGCATGGAAAGCGCCTGTTCGATGAAGTCATTGAGGCTGTCGGCGTCGGGATGAAGATCGAGTTGGGGAGTTGAATTCATGACACAGCCTTCTCTGTGAACGCATTCGGCGATGAAGTTTGCAGCATTTTCTTCAGATTCAGTTCGAGGTCGCGGGGATCAATGCCCAGCGCTTCCTGGGCGGCGCGCTTGCTCAGCCCAGAGGCTTGCAAATTCTTGACGACCTGTTTGCGAAGATCGCCGGTTACGCGGCGCAACTTGCGGCTCACCGTCGCTTCATGAACGTGGAACACATGAGCGATCTCCTGCAACGTTCGCCCATCCATATAGTAGGCGGCCAGCAGAAATCGTTCTTCCGCATGACACCGTGCAAAAGCTTCTTCAATTGCCTTGGTCAGAAGCTGCATCTCAGCGGCAGGTTTTACCGGCTCGGGAACTGCCGCTGGAGGTTCGTAACTGCCAGCCGGATCGTCGAGCGGTAACTCGCGGTGTGTGCGGCGGTGATGGTCCACGTGGCGCTGGGCGAGCGTGGTGCGGAGCCAGCCGAAGAGCGAACCGCGTCCTTTGTAGGAGTCCAAAGGGCTGCGTCTCGCGCCATCGCGAGTCGTCAGCCCATATAGCTCTGCGTAGAGTTGATCGGCCAGATCGCGACCCAGTGTTTCGCTGCCGGTAATGGCAATGGCGGCGCGCGTCAGCGGTTGCCGGTAGGCGGCAAGAAAGTGTTCCCATGCGCCTTCGTGACCGCCTGCGCAGGCGCGCGCCAGCACCAGGTCGATAAGCTTGAGGTCCCGGAAAAAACTTTCCTGCTGCTGGCGCGACGGCTGTGCTCCCGCCGCCAGACCGAAATTCTGCACCGTTGCAACGCGTTCCAATATCCGGGTGAACTCCTGCCGCGCAAGGCCATAGGTGGCGGCACCTGACTCCTCAAAAAGCGCATTGAGCAATGACTCATGGATCGTGTCCGGATTCGCTTCTGGATTCGCTTCCGGAATCGCCTCTGGCACCGACTCTGGCAGAGCGGAGACGCCTGCCACGGCGGTCACTTCGACGGATTGGGATGGAGTGATCCCCACGCCCTCAAGATACGCCAAAAAACAGCTCTCAAAAAATCTTGCAAGAAACTCGCCAGGCTGCGTTCCCGGTTCAGGAGCCGGTGAGGCTACCCGGAGGAGGAGTGCGATGAAGAATCTGGGCAGGTTGGGGTTGGCGGGGGCGTTGCTGTTGGCGCTTGCGGCATTTGTGCAACAGAGTGGAGTGAAGGCGGCCGGCGGGCCAGAGGAGTCATCGAAAAGTTCCTACCGGGTGCTTGCTCCGATTGAGAGCGGTAATCTGCTTCTCTTCCCGGTTGTCCGCGCCAACAGCAAGTCTCTGGGCGGAACGCCGTTTCTTACTCTGGATGAGGGAATCAAGAGCGGCCAAGTGGAAGTGACCGAAGCCGGCCGCGTGCAGGGACTGGTGCGGCAAAGGGGAACGATCGGCGTGCCACCTTACTACAACGGCCGATTTCCCGGGGTTCCGGTACCTGATGCAAACCGTTATCGCGGAGACCAGGTGAACACGCTGGTGCTTGTCAACAACTCCGATAAGCCACTGCTGCTGCTGGCCGGCGAGATCGTCACCGGCGGCAAGCAGGACAGGGTCATTGCCAAGGATCGCATTGTGCCCGCGGGCAGCGAGCCGATCGACCTTGGAGTCTTTTGCATCGAACCGGGGCGTTGGACGGCGAGTTCTGCGACCTTTGGCGCGGCGGACAAAACGCCCGCACACAGCTTTATGGTGCAGCCGACGGTACGCGAGCAAGCGATGGTCGCGAAGGATCAGCAGCAGGTTTGGGAGTCGGTGCATGGAGTTATCTCGCGAATGGAGGCCGCGCCTGCTGCTGCGGCAAACCTGCCTATGAACGCAGGATCGGGGGCTATGTATCCGCACGCTATCGGCACCACCAGTTATGCCAAGGCGATGGAGGATAGCTCGGTCAGCGCCAAGGTGGATGAGGCTGCGGCGCCAGTTATGAAGTCGCGCGACGAGGTGCTCGCCCAGCTTCGCAAGGAGAATGCCGTCGGCGTGGTGGTGGCCGTGCGTGGCGAGATTGTGTGGGCCGATCTGTTTGCCTCGACCGACCTGCTCAGCCGTTATTGGACCAAGCTGGTGCGCTCTTATGCAGCTGAGAGCCTGACCGAGGGTGAAGGCCACGCCGCATCCTCGGTAGCTGATGCACAGAGTTTTCTCGACGCTTCCTCCGGCGGCAGGGAGACCAGCGAGGGCGATGTGGGTGTTTACCGCTATAGCGAACTCCATGGTGGAGGCACGGAAACCTTTGTGCTCGAATCGCTGCTGTCTGGAACCGGTTACGACGTGCACATCAGCAAGCTGCGGCTGAGGAATGCGCAAGCTCACATCAAGCCCCCGCAACTCTATAACCCGCCGATCTACCGATGATTGCCGGCTGGATTGTTTTTGCTTGGGCAGCGCATCTCTTTGCGTCGGCAATGGATGCAGTCTCGCGCTTGGGGAAGCAAGACACGATACGATGAATCTTTGGAGCGTGAAATGCCAAGGATTCTCGACGGCGTGGCGATTGCCGCAGCCATCAAACTGGAAGTGGCCGAAGAGGTGCGCGCGCTGGCCGCGCAGGGGATTCGGCCGGGGCTGGCGGCGGTGCTGGTGGGTAATGTGGCCGCGTCGGAAATTTATGTTCGCAGCAAGGTCCAGGCTTGCGCGGAACTTGGCATCTTCAGCGAGCTGATCACTCCGCCGGACACAGTCACTACGGAAGAGATGTTCGATTTGGTCACCAAGCTCAACGGACGGGACGACATCGACGGCATCCTGATCCAGTTGCCGCTGCCCGCGCAAGTCGATACCAAGGCTCTGCTCGATGCCGTCTCTCCAGAAAAGGATGTGGACGGGTTCCATCCCATCAACGTGGGCCGCTTGCTGGCAGGCCGGCCGACATTAGCGCCCTGCACCCCAGCCGGAGTTATCGAGATTCTCAAGCGCAGTGGCATTGCCATCGCCGGCAAGCACGCGGTGGTGGTGGGCCGCAGCGACATTGTGGGCAAGCCTGCTGCGATGCTGCTGCTGCACCAGAACGCTACTGTGACTATTTGTCACTCTAAGACTCGCGACCTGGGCGCGATTACCCGCCAGGCTGACATATTGGTAGCCGCCATTGGTCGCGCGGGCTTCATCACGGCGGAGATGGTGACGCCGCGCGCAACGCTCATCGACGTCGGCATGAACCGCATCACGGACCGTACCGAGTTCGAGCGATTCTTTGCTGGTAACGAGAAGCGTGAGGCAGCCTTCGCCAAGCACGGATCAGTGGTGATTGGAGATGTGCATCCCAGGGCCTTTGAAGTTGCCGGCGCGTATACGCCGGTTCCAGGCGGTGTGGGCAAACTGACCATCGCCATGCTGATGGCCAACACCGTGCGCGCGGCCAAGATGCGCAGGGGTTTGTAGAGTATTGTTGACAAAGTAACACGAGGATGTGAACTATGCTGGCTGTCAAACATCTGCACGCGTTTGGATGGATTGCCGCGCTTTTCTTTGTCGTTCTTCCTGGCCGCTCTCAAGCGCCACTTCGGGAACAATTGCAATCCGCCGGAGTGCCCATTAGTTCATTTACCAAGGCAGAGCTGGACGAGGCTGTCGACGGCACAGGTGACAGTAAAGAGCCATATGTCTATTTTGTGTATGTGCGAAGAGATGGTGATTCGTTAACCGGCTTTCCCCACTTGATACGATACGATCAGACCACCGGTGCAATCCTCCGATCAGAATTGCAACTAGAAGAAAAGGATCCTTATTGCTGTGGTTCTCCTGAGGGAATCGAGTTTCTGGATGACTACCTTCTTTTGTATTTTCATTACAATCCGTCCGCCGGTGCTGTTGTAGTGTTGGATCAACAACTCAAGAATGTGGCAATCATTGACGGATTTGATATTCGACGTGTTGCAAAAAACCAGGTGGTAGTGACGGAGAATATGGTTCATTTCGCTCCCGAGCAGCCCGAGAAACTACAGTTTGTCGACTTAAGTAAAGATAGGTTTTTAGAGTTATATCCACTGAAGAACGATGCATTGCGAAGTCGATTTGATCATGAACGTGTCGAACGAATGCCCGCGGCCTGTAAGAAATCAGTGGAACTATGTGATTATAGATCTATAGACGAGGCATGCGCATTCTTGGGAGGAGATGGGCAGGGAACTTTTGCATTAGATTGCGGAAGATCAGCGAATTATCAAGCGAAGCAAAGTGAAGAATCAGTTTCATATCTTTCCGATTCGACGATCTATATCTATAAGCACACTTCCGAAGGATTGGTTTATTGCGAACAAACGATATCGGAGGATGAAGCGACGGCTCTGGATAAAGAAGAAACCAAGGGCTACGACAAGATCAAGTCACGATGTACTCCAAAGCTGGCAGTTGTTCCTGATAGTGACCGCTGATTTCAGCCATTTCCCCGATCCACAGCGGCGTGTGAAGTGAGGTTTGTCAACCCATGTTGAGAGTAGGACTCACTGGCGGGTTGGGCAGCGGCAAAAGCACCGTTGCTGAAACGCTGCGCGAGTTGGGCGCGGAGGTCATCGTCGCCGATGAGTTGGGCCGTGCACTGATGGAGCCGGGCCAGCCGGTTTTTTCCCAGATCGTCGGCGTCTTTGGTTCCGAGGTCGTCAGTCCCGATGGCAGCCTGAATCGTGCGCGGCTGGCAGAGCTGGTTTTTCAGGGCGGGCGGTTAGATGAGCTGAACGCTATCGTGCATCCCGCTGTGATCGCCGCGCAGCAAGACTGGATGAATCTGGTCTTCGCGCGCAATCCCACAGCAATAGCAGTTATCGAGTCGGCGCTGATCTTTGAGGTCGAGCGCGATGCACGCGCCCGTGGTGAAAGCGAGACCGTGCTGGCCGACTGGCGTCGCCGCATCGACCGCATCGTCGTGGTTACCGCGCCCGACGAGTTGAAGATCGCGCGCTATGCTGCCCGCGTCAGCCCCTCGGGAGCTAGCCACGAGGCCGCCGAAGCCGATGCCCGCCGCAGACTGGCGCACCAGATTCCTGACGCGATTAAAGCAGCCCGCGCGGACTATGTATTGGAAAATACGGGAGATAAGGAGGATCTTCGCGCCCAAGTCGAGGAGTTATGGCGGCGGCTTCAGAACGAATGCAACAATTTTCCACCAAATGAGTCATTAAAATAGAAGCAGCGGCTCGCCTCTTCCCCAAGGAACTTGAGAGCGCTGTAGTCGTATCTATTACAGAAAGGTTTTCAGGTTCAAGAGCTATGAAATTGCGCCAACTTTTTCTGGTTATCTTGCTGGTGGGTGGATTTTGGTACCTCACCGCGCATTTTCCGTCGGGCTTAGGTCATTGGACGCTGACCCACACCAGCGGCTCTGGCTCCCCGCTCGAACTCACCGAGGCCGAGGCGTCGCCCGCCTATGATGCTGAGGAGCAGAACAACATCGCCATCTATAAACGGGTGCTGCCCTCGGTGGTCAACATTACTTCCACCAACTTGGTCTTCAACTTCTTTTATGGAACGGTGCCGCAGCAGGGCCAGGGCTCTGGCTTCATCCTCGACAAGGCTGGACACGTGCTCACTAACTTCCACGTCGTCGAAAATGCTAATCGCGGCGTTGAGGTGATGCTCAGCAACAAGCACCGCTATGCAGCCAAGGTCGTCGGCACAGACCGAGTGCATGACCTGGCCCTGCTGCAGATCGAAGCGCCTAACCTTGAGCCGGTCATACTGGCCGACTCTGGCGGGCTGGCTGTGGGCCAGAAGGTATACGCCATCGGCAATCCCTTCGGTCTTAACGGCACCATGACTCGCGGCATCATCAGTTCCATCCGCTCGATCAAAGGCTCAGAGGGCGCGCCCATCGAAGACGCGATTCAGACCGATGCAGCCATCAATCCCGGCAACTCCGGAGGCCCGTTGCTCAACTCCCGCGGCGAGGTCATCGGCATCAACACCATGATCGCGTCGAACGGCGCAGATCAGAGCTCGGGCATCGGCTTCGCCATTCCCATCAACACGGCTAAAGCGGTGCTGTCGGACCTCACTCGCTACGGACGCGTGAAGCGGCCCTCGCTGGGCATCGTCTCTTACGCTATTGGTCCCGATTTGGCCGACCAGATGGGTTTGGCAGCCGATTCCGGCGTCCTGATTCAGAAGGTTGTGCCGGGCGGCGCGGCAGAGCGAGCGGGCCTGCACGGCGGCAATCAGCAAGCCTACGTGGGGAACACTCCCATCATGCTTGGCGGCGATTTGATCGTGGCCGTCGACGGCCAGCAGGTCACCGATCCTCAGGAGATCAACGCGCTCATGGACAAGCATCAGGCCGGCGACACCATTAGTGTCACCATCTATCGTGGCCGTCGGCAGATGACGCTCAAGTTGATTTTGGGAGAAGCACGCGACGTGAATACCTAGAGCGATCGAATCGATGAGATGTCGCTATAAATTGAGACGGGCCGCGCCAGTTATGACGCGGCCCGTTCTGTTTTTATCGTTAAGCTTGTCCGAGGGCGCGCATACGGTGCGTCATCGTTGTGGTGCGCCCAGCTTCCATGCGCAAGCGGGGCTATCGAAGCCTCCGCATACCACGCGCTGTTTATGAGAGCGTGACCAATCGGCTGACGGTGAAGTGAGACACCAGCTATTTCTTCGGGCTGTGCTCAAGCCTAACGGCGTGGAACCCCAATGAGCGTTCTTTCTTGGCCCTCAAGAATTTTGTGACCTTGTGCAACTCCAGCATGTCAGACGCCAGGTGAGTTTCGAGTTTCTCCCGAAGGTTCGCTATTTCTTCATAGTGTCGTTTGCCAAAAGCGATTCGGTCATCTTCTTTATTGGGTTCGCCAAACATGATGTAGTTGAGCTTTTGAAGGACCTCGAACGTTTCATCGGTCAGCCAAAGGCCGCTGTCTGTTGCCGCACCCATGAGGCCAAATGCGTTCTCGCTTAGTCCCTTTGATGCGAACGGTGCGTGATACGCCTTGTTGTCCACG
Organism: Occallatibacter sp.; assembly: GCA_049518535.1. Lineage (GTDB taxonomy): Bacteria > Acidobacteriota > Terriglobia > Terriglobales > Acidobacteriaceae > Telmatobacter. Next base: position 26,501 of record JBEKRS010000006.1, read on the forward strand.
TCAACAAAAGTGCTTTTGTACGCTTGGATGAGCGCCTCAAGATGCTCATAGGCTTCCACACGCTTGTTGAGCACGATTTTGAAGTAGTCATTGACGTACTCATTGCGCTTTGCACGGAGGGCAAAAAAGCCCGTGACCACAGCGCCGATGGCCGCCCCGAAAAGGGCACTTCCCGCAGAAATATCCATTGCACTCGATTCCAGCCTAGCTCTCGTCTAGGTCATAGTTCAGCCACACTTCCAAAATGTTTGGCTCTGAATAGATGACGTTCCGCCCGGTAAACCTACAGCACCATGACTGCGAAAACGCGCTTTATCCGTGCTCTGGTTGCACTGGATTGTTTTGGGAAAGAGAAAGGCAAAAATCCTTGCAAGAATTAGACCCCTCGCGTAGGATACTTGTCACGGAAACAAAATTCTGTAAGCTATTGATTCTAATAATGGTCGGGACGGGCAGATTTGAACTGCCGACCCCTCGCACCCCAAGCGAGTGCTCTACCAGGCTGAGCCACGTCCCGACACAATCGAGCCGGCTCTATAGCGAGCCGGCTTTTGGGGTCTTGATTAGTTTACACGAGGCAAGCCTTGTGCGCTCGCATCCGGCGGGAGAATCGCATTCATCCGTTTCGACTGCGCAGCCTGCCGCCGTGAAATCGCATGCGGACAATCCAGGCAGCGCTGCGGCCGCGCTTGTTATTGCGGAGGGGGAACGAACTCTGCGGGCAGGGCTGAGCCCTCACTGAAGAAGAACTGCTCCATCTGCTCGACTAGAAACTGTTGCGCCTGCGGAGTCCAGGGCTGCAGCCGGTATTCGTTCAGCAGCATTTTCTGGCGGTCTACCCACTCGCCCCATGCCGCCTTCGAGACATTCTTGTAAATCTTCTGGCCGAACTCGGAGTCGAACGGCGGCTCGTCTAGTCCTTCCATTTCTTTTTTGTAGCGAACGCAAAATACAGTGTGTGCCATCAATTATGCTCCCAGATTCATTGTATGGGATGAGGCACGCTCTATCGCCGCTTGCCTTTCTTGCCAAACTTTTTCCTGGATTTGGAATGCAGAGCCGCGTCCTTGCGCTTGCTCTTCTTCGGTTTGTGCGCGACCGCTCTCTTGCCTGCCAGCTTCCCGGTCAGCGGCAGACCCTCCTCCACAATCGAGAATTGCAGCCTGCGCTCCTGAGCCAGAATGCGGTCTAAGATCACCTGCACACGGTCGCCAGCTCTGTAGCGACGGCCTGTGCGCTCGCCGATGATCTCGTGAGTATTTTCGCGCCACGTGTAGCGGTCACCGCTGAGCGAATCGATGGGCACCAGACCCTCAACAAAGAGGTCAGTCAGCTCGACAAACAATCCGTACTTTGCCGGGTTCAGCACCAGCGCGGAGAACTCCTCGCCGACACGATCCTGCATGAAGCGAACCTTCTTCCACTCCACCAACTCTCGCTCGGCCTCGGCGGCGCGGCGCTCGGTCTGGCTGGTCTCCTCGGCAATCTGCGCCAACTCCGCCTCTGGAATGGGCGGCTCGCCGGGGAAGGCCGATCCCACCCTAGCCGCAAAAGAAGAGGCGCGGCGAGAGTGGGGCACACGATCTGTTGTCAGGCCTTCATTGGGATGCGTCCAGGGTGAGCTATGCCGCCCTTCCGCGACCGTGCCCTCGCCGCGAATGCCTTCTCGCAAAAGCGTCTTGGCGATGCGGTGAACGATCAAATCCGGATAGCGCCGAATGGGCGAGGTAAAGTGCGTGTAAGTGGGTGCGGCCAGCGCAAAATGGCCTTCGTTGATCTCCGAGTAGCGCGCCTGCTTGAATGAGCGCAGCATCAGATAACTCAGAATGCGTTCCTCAGGCTTGCCTTCGATCTTGGCCGCGAGTTTTTGATACATGCGCGGCGTCACCGAAATGTCTTCGGGCACCTCGTGCGTGCGTGGATTGCGTCCCTGCCCGCGCGCGTCTCTGCGCTCGCCGCGCGTCTGGATGCGTTTTACCGGCAGCGCGCCTAAGCCCAACGAATAGCCAAAGCTCGCGGCCAGTTCCTCAAATTGGACCACTCTGCGCGGCTCCGGTTTTTCATGAATGCGATAGAGCGAGGGTACGCCCAGGTCTTCCGTCCACGTGGCAACACACTCGTTCGCAGCAAGCATAAACTCCTCGATGAGCCGGTTGGCCCAGGTGCGCTCGGACTTGGTTACGCCGCGCATCTGGCCCTGCTCGTCAAACTCGATCACTGGCTCGGGCAAATCAAAGTCGATGCTGCCTCGCTCCTCGCGCCGCTTGTTCATCAAGCCTGCCAGCTTGCGCATCCGCTCGAAGTTGGGAACAAGCGCTGCATAACGCGCGCGCGTTTCTACATCGCCTTCAAGAATCGCGTGGACCTCTGTGTAGGTCATCCGTGCAGCCGAGCGAATAACTCCTTCGACTATCTCGTAACTCTCGATGCGGCCCGTTGCGTCGAGCTGCATGATGCAGCTCAGGACCAGCCGGTCTTCCCCGGGACGAAGGCTGCAAATGTTAGTCGATAGCTCTTGCGGAAGCATGGGAATGGCGCGGTCGGGAAAGTATACGCTGGTTCCGCGCAGCCGCGCCTCTAGATCGAGGTCCGTTGCGGCGCGCACATATTCGGCGACGTCGGCAATGTGGACTTGTAACTCGAAACCGCCGTTCACGTGCTCCGTCACCAACACCGCGTCGTCAAAATCGCGTGCCGTTTCGCCATCGATGGTGACAATTGGAAGACTGCGAAAATCGCGCCGGCTCGCAACTTCATCTTCATCAAGATGGGCAACTGCGCGCGCCTCGGTCAGTACATTGTCTGGAAAAATCCGCGGCAGTTGGTGCTTGCGGATCATCATCTCTACGTCCACGCCGAAGTCGTCCGGCGAGCCTAGAACCTCAATCACACGGCCCACTGGCGGGCGCGTCGGCGTTGGCCAACTGGTGATCTCGACATCGACGACCAAACCTTCAAGATCGTCATGAATCGAAGCTGCGGTCGCTTCGCTTCCCAACACACGATGCGGCGTAGCGGACTCGTTGACGGATGGAATTTCCTGTCCTTCTGGGATGAGAATGTGTTGCGTCATCCGCTCGTCGAAAGGCGCAACCGTGTTTCCCGGCGCGCGGTCGGAGCGGGCGTAGTGAAAGACGCCGACGACGGTTGGGTTGCGCCGCTCCAGCACTCGCACAATGCGGCCCATGCGGCGGCCATCGGCCTTCGGCGGCTCGACTTCGACGAGAACTTGATCGCCTTGCATGGCGCCGTTAATCTCGTTCGGCGGGATGAAGATGTCTTCTTCCACCCCACGGGCTAAGACCTGTCCGTGGGGACCCCGGTCCTGACCTGTAGCCTGCCGTGCATTGGGCCTGACAAAACCGTAGCCGTCGCGATGCAGATCGAGGCGGCCGGCTGCTAGATTATCGCGTGTGCCGCTTGCACCAAGTGGCCGCGGGATGCTCCAGTGCTCGCGATCTAACTTGGTCAGCGCGCCGCGCACCGTCAGTCGCGCCAATTGCTCGAGTAGCAAACGCCGCTCCCGGCCTCCACCGAGACTTAGCTCACGCACCAGTTGCTTGTATCCGGCCTTCTGGCCGGCAGAGCGCGCTATTCGCGTCAGTAGTTCTCGATCTGTCATAACTCAAGGGTAGGGTATTTGCATACCTTTTGCGACGTTTGCAGTCAAGACGGGCCGGCGGAACCATGCCGAGAATGCTGCTTCTCGCCAATTCGGGGCCTGCTGTCTTAGAATAGCGGCAATGCAATGTTCCCTGCGGACCGCGAAGGGATACGATTCTAATTGTGGCCGCATGTGGGTTGTAGAAGGCGAAGAGCCGACAGTCCACAGATCCAGATTTCGGGCACACGGCAATAGCCCTCCGCCTTGGCAAGCCCAGTCCCTTTCAGGACAGAAAAGGAATCATCTTGAGCGCTATGTGGAAACCTACCCAATCCGGACCCGTCACCCCCAGTTTCACGCCGGACACCTCCCGCCCCGTGCCCCCCGCTCCATCCGTCGAAAACACTAACCGCGTCCCGGCTTCGACCGGCGAGCAAGCCACGATTGGCAAGGGCCTGTTTATCAAGGGCGATATTACGGGCTCCGAATCGCTGTATATCGACGGCAAGGTCGAAGGGAGCATCAGCATTCCCGGCAACCGCGTTACCGTAGGCCGCAACGGCCAGGTTTCAGCCACCATCACCGCCCGTGAAATCGTCATTCTGGGCAAGGTGCGCGGCAATATCATCGCCTCCGACCGGGTCGACATCCGGGCCGAAGGCGGCCTGACAGGCGACGTGACAGCGGCGCGCATCAGCATCGAGGATGGCGCCTTCTTCAAGGGCGGAATCGACATCAAGAAGGCCGAGATCAAGCCGGGAGCCGCAGTTGCTGCTCCCGCCCAAGCCGCGTCGGAAGCGCCCAAACCGGTACAGGTGTAGTCGCGTCTCTGGTCCAGCTCGAAGACAAGCGCCTCTGCCGGCGCAAGGGCGCTTGTGTCTTTTTGAGGGAAGGATAGCGGATGGCTGGCAAATACAGCGAGAGATTCATATCGCAAGTTACATAAATTGAAGTAGATGGCAAAAAATGAACTGAAACTTACTGCGAAATTCTCTTACCCAGTCCTAGGCGCTTCATCGCCACTTTGGGCAGCTCTGACCCGGACTCTTCCAGTATCCATCTGACAATTGCAGCCCACAGCACAGTCCCGGCCAAAAGCACAGCCAGGTCGATCCAGCGAACCTGGCTCGGCATCGCCTTGTGCAGCACGCCGCCTACCCATCCGAAGATCACCCCAACCCCCGCGCCGCTCACAACCGCGGCGAACAGACACCGGCCCATCTCCGCATAGTCCAGGCTGGCCAACGAAACCATCCGCCGCTGGTGCAGAAGGACGGCGAGGCAAAAGGCCTGCAGAGCGATGCCGGCGTCTGAGGCCAGAGCGAGGCCGGCGGCTCCTTGCATGCGAAAGCCGAAGCCATAAAGCGGGAAGGCGACGATCGTGATGACGGTGCTGGCCAACATAGGAAGCCACGTGATTCCAGCGGCATAGAAGGAACGGGCATATATTGCCTGCGCCGACCACAAGAAGAGCGATAGCGTATAGAGAGCAAAGAAGATGGCGGTCTTGTGTACGTCCTCCGGGGTGAAGCGGCCACCGCCGAAGAGCAGGCCGACGATGGGCTGCGCAAGGGCGATCATGGCGGAAGCGACCAACAGCCCCAGCGCGACAACGCGGGAGACGGAGTCTGCCACGCCAACCGCAAACTCGTAGCGTTTGCCTTTAGCCCAGAGTTGGGCGAAGAAAGGGAGAGAGGCAACACCGGCGGCCTGCGCAAGCATGGACATCGGCGCGGAGAAAATTTGTTTGGCGTTGGCCAGGCGTGTGATGTCGCCGCTGCCGCGGGAAGCGTAGAAGCCCGCAAAGTATTGATCCAGAAAGGGAAGTGTAAAGCCGAACATGAGCGGCAAAGTCATGTACAGCCACTGGCGCAGGCCGGGATGATGGAGGTCGATGCCCCATTGGTATCGCACCCCAGCGCGGGCCGCTCCGAGTGCATTGAGAGCGAAGGATCCTAGAAGGAATCCCGCCGTGGCACCGATGGCCAGGGACCGAATGCCCAATCGATGGGCCAGTAGCATCCCGCCGGCGATGATGCACAAGTTATAGATAATGGGCGTGATTGCCTGATAGAGAAACTGCATGCGCACCAGCAACGTAGCTCCCAGTACGCTGCCGATGAAGAGAAATATCTGCGCGGGAAGCAGAATTCGCGTCATCTGCGCGCAAAGTGCCACCTGCTTGGCGGTAAATCCGGGATTGGTGAAGCGAATATAGGGAACGGCGAGAAACATTAACACGAGCGTGGCCGCGATTAGCGCGAGCACGACGAGGTTGAGAACGATAAACAGCACACGCTCTCCTTCGGCCTCTTCATCGCGCTCGCGATAGCGGTTGAGGATGGTGATAAATGTGATGGAGACGGCCCCGCCAACCAGGAAGTTGTTCATCAGGTCGGGCAGGCGAAAGGCAGCCATGTATGCATCGGTCTGAGGGCCAGCGCCAAAGAGCCATGCGATGTATTTGCCCCGAATAAGGCCGATGACGCTGGAGAGAAAGGAAGAGACTGACAGGAGCATGCCCGCACTGAAAGCCGTGTGCGTGTGCGAAGGGCGCAGCAATCCCAAACCGCGTGCCCACCTGCTTCGCACTGGCGGCGTGGGATGAGTTGGGGGCCGTTCAGCCACTGGATTCGATTTTACCGGGGCGAAGGCATGGACTGTAAATGTCCGCAAGCAAAAGTAGTTATCTATCATGGTTCGTCGGGATGCCCGTTCTTACCCCCAACTGAGGGCAAAACGGAGACGCGACGGGAACCCAGCCGGAGGTGTGGAGCGCCCAATTCCGTTTCAATTAATCGATGGAGCTGTTCTGCGGGTTATCCTGTCCGCAGGAGGGCACTGCGTGCGGCGGAGTTTTCAATTGGCTATAGTGCTCTGGATTGCCGGTGGAGTGAGTGCGTCTGCCCAGACGATTCATGGCCGCGATGGCATCACCTTGCCGCCGCCACCCGCTGCCGAGGCCATTCCGGTCGTGGATAAGTATTTTGGAACGAAAGTAGTCGATAGCTACCGTTGGCTGGAAGATGCAAAGAGCCCCGAAACCCGAGCCTTCATCGATGCCCAGAATGCCTACACGGCGCGCTACATGAAGCAGGCGCGAATCCGTTCGCAGTTGTTGGATGATCTGGACGATCTGGAGCGCGTTTCGCGTTGGTCGATTCCCATAGAACGCGGCGGCAACTACTTTTTCATGAAACGCCTGGCCGGCGAGGAGCAGGCCTCGATCTATATCCGCCGGGGCTGGACGGCAAAGGACGAGCGGCTCATCGACCCCGCCGCCTTGAGCAGAGACCCCAACACAACGGTGGATTTGGCCGACGTCTCCCGCGACGGAACGTTGGTGGCTTACAAGGTGCGCGAAGGCAGCGCGGATGAAACCACTATCCGCGTGTTCAATGTGAAGACTGGCAAGACGCTGGAGGACGAGCTGCCCACAGCCCTATATGGCAGCGTGAGCTTTGCTCCGGATTCTGTCAGCTTCTACTACACGCGCAGCGACAAAGCGGGAACGCTACTCTACAAGCACGTGCTGGGCACACGAAGATCGCAAGACACGCTGGTCTTCGGGCGCGAATTCCGCGGCGAGGAGTTGGGTCCTGCCGACCAGTTCAGAGCCTGGGTGACTGACGACGGCCGCTACCTTGTCGTCAAGATCGACCGCGGCGTTCCCGCTCGGCGCGTTGATATTGTCTTCCGCGACCTGACCAAGCCGGGCTCATTCTTCGATCTCCTGGTGTGGGGACTGGATTCCCGCTTCTCGGCAATCTACGTCAAAGGTGCGTGGTACGTGGAGACCGACTACAAGGCGCCCAAGGGACGGATTTTCAAAGCAGACCCCGGAATTATGCCCGATGTCTGGCAGACCATCGTCCCGGAAACACAAGATGTGATCGACGGCTTCTCCATCGTTGGCGGAAAACTCTACGTCAATCGGCTGAAAGACGCCAAATCGGAGATCGCTGTTTACACGCTGGACGGGAAGCCTGCGGGCAGCATTGACTTGGCTGGTATTGGCTCGGCATCAACCTTAGTGGGCCGGACCATCGACCACGACGCCTTCTTCAGCTTCCAATCGTTCACTCAGCCGCCCACCATCTATCGCTTGGATACGCTGACCGGCAAACGCGAGGTCTTCGCCCAGCCGAAGATTTCCTTCGATCCCGGCCAGTACGAAGTGAAGCAGGCTTTCTTCAAGTCGAAGGACGGAACGCAGATTCCCATCTTTATTGCCGGCAAGAAAGGTTTGAAGCAGGATGGTTCGGAGCGGCTGCTGATGACCGGCTCCGGCGGCTTCAACTCGAGCGAGACTCCCGTCTGGAGCCCGATTTATGCTTGGTGGCTGGAGCAAGGCGGCTGGCTAGCTGTGCCCAACCTGCGCGGCGGCGGTGAGTACGGCGAGAGCTGGCACGAGCAGGGGATGCTCGATAAGAAGCAGAATGTCTTCGATGACTGGTTCGCTGCCGCCGAGTACCTGATCGCCAACAAGTACACTTCAGCCGCGCGATTCGCCATTGAGGGCCAGTTCAACGGCGGACTGCTGATGGGCGCTTCGATCACCCAGCGACCGGAATTGTTTTCCGCCGTTTGGTGCGGCTATCCGCTGCTGGATATGCTGCGCTTCCAGAAGTTTCTTGGAGGTTCCATATGGGAAACGGAATTTGGCTCGCCGGAGAACGAAAAACAATTCCCTTATCTACTCAAGTATTCGCCTTACAACAATGTCAAAGCAGGCACGGCCTACCCCGCTGTCATGTTCTCGACCGGCGACGGTGAAACGCATATTGACCCGCTCCATGCGCGCAAAATGACCGCCCTGTTGCAGTCGGCCTCGTCCAGCAAGCGTTCCATTCTTCTCCATTACGGTTTGGCCGCCGATCACGCCGCAAGCGCCGGAGTTGACCAGCAAATCCAGGACGATGCCGACGAACTCACCTTCCTGTGGACGGAAACGGAACAGCCCACTGCCCTGAAGTAGTGCTTGGTGCAGAGAGGCGGTACTCGCCAAAACATCTCCGCAGTAACCTCATGCCCTTGGTAATCCTTTCCGATAAGAGAGATGCGGAGCCTGTACGTCAGGCTTTGTCGGCGGCCATTCAAAGGTTGTCACTTAACACGCGAGCCACTAGCAGCTTTCGGCTGTTTGGAAAGCAGCCGGCACACACAGGTCGGCTGTCTCCAGTTCGAGCCGAGCTGTCCAGGGTACTACAGGGCCAGGAGTGAAGATGCCACAAACAGGGTTGGAGCCCAAAGAAATGGATCGACAGCAAGAGGATGCACGGCTGGCTGCACTGATTGAGACCGGAATTCTCGACACTCCTCCCGAGCCTGCCTACGATGCTATCACCCGGCTGGCTGCCGAGTACTTCCACGCCGATACTGTCACGATTTCATTTGCCGACGAGAGCCGCATCTGGATCAAGTCCAGTTCGGTCCAGACCGCTCGCGAACTGCCGCGCAAGAACTCGATCTTCGATCTGGTGCTGGCGGAAGACGGTCCGATCTTCGTCCCGGATATCTCGAGACATCCTCTCGGCGACGATCTATTGCCGCGCCTCAATCATCTTCGCATGACCTCTTTTTCCAGCACTCCCGTGCGCTCCTCCGACGGACAGATCCTCGGGCTTTTGACCGTCTTTCACCGCAAGACGAGCGAGAATATGCAGCCGGAAGCGATTCGCATATTTGAGAGCATGGCCGAAATGGTCTCCAGCCAATTGGAATTGCGCAGGCTGCGCAAAGCTCTCGATGGAAACGGGCATCGGAAGCCGCTGGCTGAGGTTGTCGAAATCAACAATGGAAGCTGGCCAACCATTGCCGATCTGCGCCAAGGCCTCGATTTGGGCCAGTTTGTGCTCCATTACCAGCCTGAGGTCGATCTAAAGTCGCGCAAGATTGTAGGTCTTGAAGCTCTCATCCGCTGGGCCCATCCTGAGCGGGGACTGATTCCCCCCATGGAATTTATTCCGCTGGCCGAAGAGAGCGGGCTGATTCTGCCCATCGGCGACTGGGGGCTTGCCGAGGCCTGCACCCAGATTCAAAAGTGGTGCCGCGAGGATACCCGTCACGGCTCGCTGCGGGTCTGCGTCAACCTATCAGCTCGACAGTTCTCGCGCGAGGGTTTGGCCGACCACGTCGAGGCCCTTTTGGTTCAATCCGGCATCTCCAGCCGTCAACTGGGACTCGAGATGACTGAATCCAGCCTGATCCCCAACATGCGCACCGCCATGGAAGTCCTCGGGAGCCTGCGCAGGCTTGGTGTCTCGCTGCTGATGGACGACTTCGGCACAGGCTATAGCTCCCTCAACCATCTCCATTCTTTTCCCTTCGACGTGCTCAAAATTGACTGCTCCTTCGTGCGCCGTATGACCGAGGGCGATCAGCCGCTGCAAATCGTGCGCACTATTATCGAGCTGGCCCGCGTGATGGGAATGGATGTTGTGGCAGAGGGAATTGAAACCCTCGAACAATTTCGCCTTCTGCGTCAGCTGGGATGCCGCTTTGGCCAAGGCTATCTCTTTGCCCGCCCCATGTCCGCCGAAGCCGTCGGGCAGCTGTTGAGGCTCCCCGGCCGCGTGCTCCCCGACCCTGAGGCAACGGAACTGACTTGCGTCTGAAACCCTCCAGTCACCGAATTCCTGTTGGAGTGTGAAATTCGTCGTGCATGGCGATGCATTCGAGCGTTCCACTCCGGGACACGCAACAAGCGCTTCCCCTTTTGGTATTGGGTTGACGCTTTGCATGGGGAATTCCTCACGCTGGCCGTGCAGAAGCGCGGTATGCTCCATCACATGCAACAGCCAATCGAGCCTTCGCCCTCCCCCTCCTCCTCTCCCAGTTTTGCGGGGCTGCTGGCCGCGCTAGCCGCGAAAAGGGCTGAAGTAGGCGATGGTGATGGATCTTCAACGTTGGGGTGGAAGTCCGAAGTTCCAGGCGACCGGCCAAAGTCGCAAGGACGCAAGCCTGCGGCTGCCTGGAACGATGACGACCTTGCTGACGACGTGGCAACTCTTAGTTACGAGCGGGCCTTGCGCGCACATACGCGGTACCGCTCAACCGATCTCCCTGATCCGTTGTTTACTCAAGCTGCCGATGCGGAGCCATTCCATCTCGAGGAGTCCTCTCCAGGTGCCTTGGCGGAGGCTCCGCAACCGGCGACTCGTTCCACTGCAAGCCCGAAGCCCACCACGAATCCAGCCCCGGAACCCAGCCGTCCGCGAGTCACGCAGTTCGAACGGAATCTCAAGGACGCAAGCGTTACTATTCGAATGAGTCAAACGGAATGCGCGCAACTGCACCACCGCGCCGCCGAGGCCGGATTGAGCGTCTCGGCTTATTTGCGATCATGCACCTTTGAAGCTGAATCGTTGCGAGCGATGGTCAGGGACACCCTGGAGCAGTTGCGTGCAGCGACCACGCCGACAAAACCCACCGACCAGGCGATGCCCAGCCGCCCTCCGCTCCGCAGGATGACAGGCTGGTTCCCGCGCCTATTCACGCCCTGGCAAGGCAATCAGCGCGTGGCTCGTGCCTGACATCTCATTGCATCCTAGCTGTAGCCGCACTATTTACACATCGGCGGAAAATCAAAAATAATCGCTCCCTTTTGCATGGACAATGAGGGTCCTCGATCCCACACCACGAGAGCCTTTTTGTCCGTGTCGTCATTTGTCATGACGGTTACTGAGGTTTTTTTCCCCATGTTTTTCAAGAACGCCCAATCCGAAACTTTGATTTCGCCTTGGCAGTACACGGTATCTGCGTCCAGCGTGAACGTAAATCTGCTGCCGTCATCGCTTCGCAATTGGATCGTCTGGCCATCAATGGCAACGATTGGGGAATATGTTGCAAGGACTCCTCGGGATTTCATGCCCGGCAGGGTGAAGCGCACATAGCTTGCATAATACTGCCCTTGTTGAGCAACCGCGGGCATGACTACGCTCAAGGCAATGGGGAGCGAAAGAAGCAAAGCACAGAGTCTGGTCAGTTGCATTTATGTGACCTCGGAGACGAAGCTACCATAGTTCGTATCCGGCGCTCTATAACATATAAATGGCCTGCAAGACATAAGTACCCTCGGGTTAGTTACCGTGGGTATGTACTGTACCGATATGGGTTCGCGCTTACTCTACTTCCAGCACCAGACACTTCAAATACTCTGTTTCCGGCAGATTCAGCACTACGGGATGATCGGGTGCGGCTCCACGTCGCTCCAGCAACCGCACACGCCGATACGCATCGGCGGCGGCCGAGGCTACGCTGGCTTCGAGGTCTGCCCAGCTCACGTGATGCGAGCAGGAACACGTCACCAGCAAGCCGCCGGCGCGCGCCATCTTGAGTGCGCGCAGATTCAGCTCCTTGTAGCCGCGCAGCGCGCCCTCGACGGCCCTCTGGCTCTTGGCGAAGGCTGGCGGATCGAGCACAATAACATCGAAAGTTTCGCCTGCGTCCGACCAATCGCGCAGGATCTCGAAGGCGTCGCCCTCCGTCCACTCCACCTGTGCGGTGAGCCGCGATCGGTTGGCCTCGTAATTTCGCTCCGCCACTTCGAGCGATGCGCGGGAGGCATCGATCCCTGTAACCTGACCGCAGACCTCCGCAAGGTGGAGGGCAAAACCGCCCTGGTAACAGCACACGTCCAGCGCGCGTCCGCCTCCGCCGTGTCTCGCCGCGCTTAGCTTTCGCGCCCATTCTGCTGTAGCGGCGTAGTTGGCTCGCTGGTCTAGAAACGCGCCTGTCTTTTGTCCTGAGTTGGCGTCATATTGAAAGAGCAAGCCATTCAACCGGAATTGAGTGCTGAGGGCCGGAGCTGCGGCGTCCTTGACAAAGAGAGGTTCGGAACTCGGCGCTGCCAGCCCCTCCAGTTCGCGGACTCTTGGGTCGGGCCGTTCCAAAATGGTTGACGGATTCAGCTCTTCGCGAAGGACGCGGACGCAACTCTCACGCACGGCCGGGTTGTCGAGACCTTTGGTCAACAACTGAAGGATAATGAGGTCGCCGTACTTGTCAGCCACGAGGCCAGGCAGCTCATCGGCTTCGCTGAAGCACAACCGGCAGGCATCGTTCCGCTCGTCGAGCAATGGACGCCGCCGTGCGATCGCTGCGCGGAGACGGGCTTCGAGCAATTGGAGCCATGCGCCCTCATTGAGAGCCTCGCGCGAAACTAGCCGCAACGCTATTTGCGATGTCGGACTGTAGAGCGCCGTGCCCAGCAGAAGTCCGCGGCTGTCGGCTACCGGCAGGAGCGTCGGAGTTTCGCCAGCAGGCAATTCGACCGACTCAATGTCGGAGGCATAAACCCACAAATGGCCCAAACGCAACCGGTCGGCGGCGCGACGAGTAATCGTGGCTCCCTGAATCCGAGATTTAGAAACCGGTCTGTCGGCTCTGACAGCCTTGGGCGCCTTTTGGGTCGCAACTGGTCGGGTAGTACGCGGCTTGGTCATGGGCTCCCTTGATTTGATCTGTCTTATCCAAGCCCAATCCTATCAAGGATGAATCCCGTTGCGGGATTGCGAGGGAGCAATCAGGGCAACCGGATGAACGCTGCGCAATTTCATCACAGTTCCACAGTTTCACAAAAAATAGTGGGGAGGGGGGTGCTATTCCCCCCGTATGTTGCTTTTCGTTCCAACCAGTGCGGGAGATCCACCCAACTTGAGGGTAACTGGACGGCGGGAAATGATCTGCAAGCTGTATTCCATGCGATTGCCTTCGAGAGCAATTCAAAGCCCTTCATGCGCAGCAAACGACATCGGCCTATAATGAAGCATGGCGACTGTCCGGCAATCCATACCGGAAGAGGTTCACGGCCCGGGCCCGGCTTCCACAGGGAAGACGCAGCACGTCGCACTTGTCGTCGACCAGCATGCCATTGACCGGCGGGTTGAGGCCCTACTCAAGCAGGTCCACGCCAACCGTCCCAGCGAAGACATCTCTCTCATCCGCAAAGCATGGGAGTTCTGCGCGCGCCACCATGAGGGGCAGATGCGGGCCTCCGGCGAGCCTTACATCGTTCATCCGCTCGAGGTGGCAGAGGTTCTCGCGGAGATGAAGATGGACGCGACATCCGTTGCCGCCGGCCTACTGCACGACTCAGTCGAGGACACGCCCGCAACCAATGAGGAGATTGAGGCCGGCTTCGGCGCCCAGGTGGCCCACATCGTCGAGGGCGTCACCAATATCGACAAAATCCAGTTTGCCAATCGCGAGGACCGCCAAGCCGAGAACGTGCGCAAGATGCTGCTGGCCATGGTCTCGGACGTGCGCGTGGTGCTTATCAAGCTGGCCGACCGGCTGCACAACATGCGCACCCTGGAACATTTGAAACCGGACCGCCAGGAAGCCATCGCGCGAGAAACTCTGGACATCTACGCGCCTCTAGCGCACAGGCTGGGCATGGGCAAGGTGCGCGGCGAGCTTGAGGATTTGGCCTTCCGCTACACTGATCCGGTCAGCTACGAGCAAGTCTCGGCGGCCGTTGAGGCGCGGCGCATCGAGGGCGAGCAGTTTCTGCACAGCGTGGAGGACACGCTGACCGAACAACTGCGCGAAAACAACATCGAGGCCCGCGTTGAGTGGCGCATCAAGCGCCTGTATTCCATCTTCCAGAAGCAGCAGCGCTCCAAGGTTTCTTTTGATCAAGTCTATGATCTGCTGGCCATCCGCGTCATCACTCAGGATGTGGCCGCTTGCTATGCCGTCTTCGGACTCATACACACTCTATGGCATCCCGTTCCGGGCCGCATCAAGGACTTCATTGCGATGCCCCGCGCCAACCGCTATCAATCGCTGCACACCACGGTGATGAGCGCGAGCGGGCACCAGTTCGAGGTGCAGATCCGCACCGAGGAGATGCACCGCACCGCCGAGGAAGGCATCGCCGCCCACTGGAAATACAAAGCTGGCGGAGGCGTTGTGACGGCTCGCGACGAGGAGCGGTTGAACTGGATTCGCCAATTGGTCGAGTGGCAGAAGGAGATGACCGACCCCAACGAGTTTCTCTCCAGTTTGAAGATGGATCTCTATCCCGACGAGACCTACACCTTCACGCCCAAAGGGAAGGTTGTGGTGATTCCGGCCGACGGCACGCCTGTTGATTTTGCCTACACCGTCCACACCGAGGTGGGCCACACCTGCGTGGGCGCAAAGGTCAACGGCCGCATGGCGCCCTTGCGCACCAAGCTGCGCACTGGCGACATTGTCGAAATTGTCACACAGAAGGACCACAAACCGAGTCGCGACTGGCTGACTTTCGTTAAAAGTCCACGCGCGCGCAACAAAATCAAGCATTGGCTCAACGAAGACCGGCGACGCCGCGCCCTCGATATCGGCCGCAAGCTGCTTGAGCGCGAAGCAAGAAAACTCAAAGTCCCGATGAGCCAGATCACCGATCAGGATCTTGGGCGCATCGCGAACGAATACGGCGTGGCCACCGCCGCCGATCTGCTCGCCGCACTGGGCCTGGGCAAGCACTCCGCGCGTCAGTTGCTCAACAAGCTGGCTCCTGGCTGCGCCAGTCAGTCTGAAGTTGAACCGGTTCCAGAGATCAAGTCGGGCTCCGGCGCGGCGGCCATGTCTGACGCGGTGCGCAAGCTGCATCTCACCGGCTCGGACTCGCTTCAGGTTGAGGGCCAGAACGACCTGCTCATCTATCGTGCACGATGTTGCAACCCTATTCGCGGCGAAGAAATTGTCGGCTACGTCACGCGCGGCAAGGGCGTGGCAGTTCATGCGCGAGGTTGCCCGAACGTGCAGAACCTGCTTTATGAGAGCGACCGGCGCATCAATGTCGAGTGGTCTCGCGTGGGCGACCAATCGGCTGGGAAGACGCAGCGCTACCCGGTGAAGATCACTGTCGCCTGCGACGACCGCGCTGGCATGTTGAAGGAGTTGATCGCCGTTCTCTCCGATGACAACTCGAACATCAGCGGCGTCGAGATCCGCAAGGACGATAACGGCGAAGCCATCGTCGAATTGCTTGCCGAAGCCGATGACGTCGGCCATCTGAACCGCATGGTTCTCGGGCTGCGCCGCGTCGGTGGCGTCCGCGCCGTCAAGCGTACGCAAACGCTATAGAACGATGGCCGGGGGGCAGGCCAGAGATCGATTGTGGTCGCTGCTCCATTATCCGCGCCCTCATTCTGCGCGGATTCTCTCTTCCACTTAGATACATCGACTGGTCTAAACCGCTCAGATACTTACCGTTCACAATGCAATGCTATAAGCGTACGCCAACTATTGCGCTTTCTGAAACGGAGGTCGCATTCAATGACGCGAGCACGCATGCTTCTTGAACTTCTTACGTACCCGAAAGGAAGCCGATTCGATGAGTGGAGTCGCAATGAACCACTTTGATACCGCCGCTTTTCTTGCCACCGAGGGACCAGGACGAAGAATCGTCCGTCACACGGCAAAGCAGGAATTCTATTCCCAGGGAGATACCGCCGACTCTGTGTTTTATCTCTGCAGTGGCCACGGAAAGCTTACCGTCGTCTCCAAAAGAGGAAAAGAAGCCACGGTTACGATGCTTGCCGCCGGGGATTTTTTTGGCGAGGAGTCGATGGCCCGAGTGGGAGCGATCCGGCCGGCCTCGGCCTCGGCCATATCCATCTGCGTGGTGCTGAGGATCGAGAGAGCCCAAATGCTTCGCGTCCTGCATGAGGAGCATGAGTTCTCGGACTTTTTCATGCAGTTTATTCTGATCCGTGGCATCCGGACCCAGGCGGACCTCGTCGATCAGATCTTCAACTCAAGCGAAAGGCGCTTGGCGCGGGCACTCTTGTTGATGGCGGGCTTTGGAAAACCGGGTTCACCGGTGACTCTGCTTCCACCGATAACTCAGCAGACTCTTGCCGAGATGATCGGCACCACACGGTCGCGCATCAGCTTCTTCATGAACCGCTTCAGAAAGCTTGGCTACGTCGAATACAACGGCCGCATTCACGTTCACACGTCGCTGCTGAGCGTGGTACTGCACGATGAATTTCCAGAGGAGAACGCATCGAGACCGAAACTTCTCGATCCTCCACGCCGTCCGGTAGAGGCAGCCAAGGCAGCCAAGGCAGCCAAGGCAGCCAAGGCAGCCAAGGCAGCCAAGCTGTAAGCGTAAGCCCAACTCATTCGTAAAACCGCGCATCTACTTAGCAAGGAGATCATATGTCGTTTGGAATTTATGCGGCCGGATTCGCAATCATGATCGGCGGGCTGGCTTACGCCGCACATCTGGTGCATGTGCCAGCGCACTGGATTGCGGTGGGCGCGGTGATCATGATCGGCGTCGGAATGCTGTCGGCGGTCAAGGCCACTCGTCAGAAAGACTCTACTAACTAAGAGCCTATCCGTAAATTAGTAGCGCCGACCTCTTGGCCGGCCGTTCTGTGAGTCTCCAGCCCCACAGGCAACGTCTGGCGGCGTGGGCGCCGCCAGTACAGCCGGTCTGGAGACCGGCGCTACATTCCTTTCTCAATTTAAGGAAAGGTTCTAAATATAGCTACTTTCCGAGCACCTGTTTGGCGATGGTGGCCAGTTGCATATTTGAAGTACCCTCGTAGATTTTGCCGATCTTGGCGTCGCGGTAATACTTCTCGGCTGGGTAATCGCGCACAAAGCCGTTGCCGCCGAAGACCTCAACGCACTGACTGGCCACCCGCTCGGCCACCTGCGAGACAAAAAACTTAGTCATCGCCGCCTCGCGCAGGAACGGCTTGCCCGCATCCTTGAGCCGCGCTGCGTTGTAAACCATGAGCCGCGCTGCTTCAATTTCCGTGGCCATCTCGGCCAGCGCAAACTCGACCGCCTGAAACTCTACTATCGCTTTGCCGAACTGGCGTCTCTCCTTGGCGTAGCGCGCCGCGTGGCCCCACGCACCCTCGGCCAGCCCCAGCATCTGCGCGCCAATCCCGATGCGCCCTTCGTTCAAAGTTTCGATGGCGATCTTGTATCCTTTGCCGGGTTCGCCGAGCAGGTTCGCTGCCGGAACCACGCAACCATCGAAGAGCAGCTCGCAGGTGCTTGAGGCGCGAATCCCCAGCTTGTCTTCCTTGCGGCCCGCAGCGAAGCCAGGCATGCCTTTTTCGATCAGAAAGGCCGTGATGCCTTTGTAGCTGACTGCTGGATCGAGCGTGGCAAAGACGATGAACAGCCCAGCCTCGTGCGCGCTCGAAATCCATAGCTTGCGGCCGTTGAGACGATAGCCGCCCTCGACTGCCTCGGCGCGGGTTTGCAGGGCAAAAGCATCCGAGCCTGAGCCGGCCTCGCTTAACGCATAGGCTCCTACCGTGTCGACAGCCAGCCGCGGCAGCCAGTGCTGACGCTGGTCTTGAGAGCCCCAGCGTAGCAGCGCATTGATCACCAGCGTGTTGTGCACGTCGACCAGCACGGCGACGCTTGGGTCCACGGTCGAGATTGCCTCGATGGCCAGGACCGCGTCAAAGAAGCTGCCGCCTGCGCCGCCTAGCTCCTCGGGAATTTCGATGCCCATCAGACCGAGTTCGAAGATCCGTTTTATCAGATTAGGATCGATCTGCTGTTGGTCGTCCATGGAGCGGACTTCGGGAGCGATCGCCTCGTCGGCAAACTGCCGAACGGTGGAATAGAACAGGCTTTCTTCTTCAGAAAGCTGTGACAAAGATGGGATTTGTGATGTGCGAGCCAAAAAAACTGCCTCCGGCTTTGAAGTCTATCAAAACCGACGGCTCGCACCGGAACGAAGACGATGTCATGAGGTTCACAGTTTCACGGTTCCACAGGTGGTGGAATTCTCGGCGAGATTCGCATGTAAGTTATTTATCGTTGGTCATTTATGTGTTTACTAAAGAATTAACTGAAAGGTTTTGAAAATATAAAAGGGGGGGGAGGGGGTACCTGTCGGCGATCAGCTTTCAGCCGTCGGCAGTCAGCTATCAGCGAAAAGACGCGGCTCTGGTCGTTGTTCATGCTTTTATTGTGCGCTGGGGGTGGGTAATCTTATGCATGGAGCGGAGGGGACTTGCCGTCCAGGCGGACCGCCTTCGGCGCGGTGGATTCGAGAGCGATGTTATCTCACCCTTTCAGCGGAAAACTGAGAAGCAGGTCCTTCGACTACACTGCGTTCCGCTCAGGATGACAGGGCATTAAGGTCTATAGGAAGAGCGAAAATGCTGTACAGCCGCTTCTTTAGGCAAGCTGGAGTGAAAAGGAAAGGGGCGGACACTGTGCAGTGTCCGCCCCGTGTTTCGCCCCATGGCAGGTTTCAGGTTTAGTCAATGGTAAAGGTGAAGGTGGTTTGTCCAGAGATGCAGGACGTCCCTGGGCAGGTTGAGACCGAGTCCTGAGCGAAGACTGTGATGGTGTAGGTCCCTTTGGGAGGATTGGTGACCGTGGTTGTGCCACCATTGCTGCCGCCGCCACACGCCGAAACCGCCAGACCCACGGCAAGCAGGGCAATCAGCACCGCCATACCGTGGAACTTGCGCGAATACCGGCCGAGGAAGCCAGCCAGCAGCAGTCCGGCAAAGGCCAAGCCAAGCGGAGCAGGATTGGCGCCGCTATTTTTGGCCGTCTTCGCTGCACCCAGTCTGTGGAATTGCTGACCGCCGCCTGTGCGAGGCGAGACTGCCCCGCATGTAGCAGCATTGGTGATTAATTGAAGCTGTGTTTGCACGGCGCTGGTTCCGCTCACCACAACCGACCCGTAGTCGTTGTTCAACATCGTGGTGAACTCATAGCAGAGATTCCCCAGCGCGGTGTCGTTGGATGTGTCGAAGGTCAGCCACACCGTTCCGGTGTAGCCTCCCGACGGCGTAATGGTGAGGGTCTCCGTTCCTGTCGAGCCCTGGGCGACAGTGAGCGGGCTGGGACTGGCCGTAACCGTAAATGTACCTGTGCCAGAGCTAACAGCCGAGATTGTTACACTTGCGCTGCCGAAGGACGTCCCATGCGTCGCGTCACCTTCGTACTGGGCGGTAACAGTATGCGTGCCTGCGCTGGTGAAAGAAGTGGGGTAAACGTAGGTGCCGTTCGCGGTAAGAGCCTCGGTGAACGCGGTACCGCCGTCAACACTCAGCGATATGTTGCCAGTGGGAACTGTGGAGCCTGTGGTGGACGTAACCGAGATAGTGAAGTTGATGCTGGCATTCACGAGGGCGCTGGTGGGCGATGCGGTGACCCCGGTGGTAGTGGAGATCAGCGTGCCGCCGGTGCCGGCAGGCCAAGCGGTTATCAAAGCACCCAGGTTGACCGAACCCAGTCCGGTCGCCTCGTCGTAGCCAGTGGTGGTTTTGTAACTACCTGAACCGGCGGTGGAGCAATAACTCGACCCAGCCGTGCATTCGTTTCCGATTCCGGCGCCGCCATTGGGGCCGCCCGCGGTGATGTCGTAAAAGGCCGAGCTATAGGTCGAGCTATTGCTGGCCAGGGTGTAGAGCGTGGGGTTAACCAGGCCCTGTCCGTCGGTGTAGTTCTTCTCCTGATTGATGATGGCCACCATACCGGCAAAGATGGGCGCGGCAAAGCTGGTGCCTCCGGCGATGTTGAAATAACCAGTAATGTCGTCATAGAATTGGCCGGCACCGCAGCTGGCCTCCTGCGCCGGGTTACTCGATGACCCTGGATACCAGGCACTCATATCGCTGGTGCAATAAAGGTAGCCGGGGTTATTGGGCGAGGAGTAGAGGGAGATGTCCGGCACAAGGCGAAAGCTGCCGGAAGGAATGCCGGTAACGCCGGTCTGCCAAGTTGGTCTGGGGATGATCGTGCTGACGCCTCCACCGCCCGATGCAAGCGCAAATTGCCAGCCATTCTCTGCGGCAAAAGATGCGGAGTCGTCGTTCCATGCCACTTCAGGGATGTGCGACAGGGCGGTGTTCAGCGAGATGCCTGAAGTGCCCGCAGTTGACCAATAAGTGCCCACGGCGTCGTTCGCATTCGTAATCTCAGTGCCACCCATGGCGGTGACATAGGCGCTGCTGGCCGGGTAGTTGACGGTTAATACTTCGTCGCTGGCAACGGGAGCGGTGTTGTTCGTATTGCCGTAATTGCCGTAGCAACCCGTGGAGCCTGAATCGCCCGAAGAAACGACGATGGTTTGTCCCTGGCTCGCACCTTGTGATGTGACGGCCTCCATTGAGGTCAGGTCCGACGGGGTATTTCCTGCTTCGCAAGTGCCATAGCTGATGCTGATGATGTTGCCAATCTTCTGGTCGACCGCATACGAAAGCGAGTCGAAGACGCCACCGGTGTTTGGGGCATTGCCTGTGTAAACAAAATTGATGGTTGCGCCGGGGGCGACGGCGCCCGACCACTCCAGATCAATGTCCGACTCGGATTCATCTCCATCGGCGGTCACTGAAGATCCCGTGTTCGGCACCAGTATCACAGAGGGATCTTTGATCTGAATTCCGGCCGCGCTCTGAAAGTTCTCGATGTCGCTGAGCACGATGGCCGACTGGCCCATGATGGCAATCGCTTGCCCTGTGCCGGTGTCGGTGGATGGGATATTGTAGGCGGTTTTGATGTCCCCAGGGGCAAAGAGGACGACGTCCTGATTGCTCGAGTCACAGCAGAAGGTATAGTCGGGCCGCGCGATGTTGACATGCATGGATTTGGGCCGGAAATCGTTGAGGTCGCGAACAGCCACAACGACGGGTGCAAGGGCCAGGGGCACGCTCAACTCCGTCGAGGGAGCGAAGTGCTGCTTGCCATCCACTTTGTAGTAGTGCATTTCAGTGGAAAAGGCCTGCTCGACCTGGCGCACGTTGCCGGAAAAGTGGATCATGTTGCGGCTGCGGGCCACCGAATCGATGGAAAAGCCCTGTTGCTGGAGCCAGGCTTCCACCTTGCTGATGTCGGAGTCAGCCATGCCGAAGCGGGCAGCGAACTCGTCTGGGGTGAGCCATTGGTGATAGAGCGGGGAGGCGGGGTCCTGCTGCTCGGCGAGCAACGTCTGCAGATCGGCCTCCTGCGCCTCGGAACGGCTGAAGACGATGGTGATTCCTTGCAGTTTGGTAGCTGCCGGTACCCGTCCGGCGTCGAATTGAGCCTGCGCCAGCGGATGCAGCGACCCAGTCAGCGTTGCCCGTTCGGAGTTGGTGATCTCGGAGGAGATGCGGGGAGCAACCGATTGCGCGCCAAGTTGGGAAGCAATCATTGTGCAAGCAGCGATCCAGCCACAGACCCAAATTCGCCTTTGCCGTGTGAGTGCCAGCATTGTCTTCATTGCCATCCTCGTAATTTGATAGGTTGAAAGGTTGGGCATACGCGTACCCATCGATGGAATCTTGATCGATTTAGAGCCAGAGCAGAAGAGCCAGGTTCCACTTTCAGAAACACAGGTAGCAGCAGGGGAGTCCAGGCGAGCCGGGCTGAGCACGCAAACTTTGCCGTGAAGGAGGTTTCCCCGACACGGCGGATTCTTTCTAGTAAGGTTAGACTCCAAAGCCGGTACGAAGTTGCGGCGGAAAAGAAATCTCCGCTCGGAAGACGTTAGGAGCTTACAACTTCCAGCGCCGCCAGTCCTTTACGGGGTGGAATAAACCCCTTGGAGCGCCAGGCGATTGAGAGCTTTTCGCGGTCGAGCAGCTTGCGAATCTGCCCGCGCGCGTGCTCGGCCCAGGGACCGCCTTTATCCAACCGCACATAAGCCTGCCAGTGCCGCAATGCCGCTCGCAGGTCTCCCTTGCGCTCATGTGCCAGCGCCAGATTATAGTGGGCGTCGGCGTAACGGGGAGCCAGCACGACCGCCCGCCGGTAAGCGCCAATCGACTCGTCCAGGCGCTGCAACTCGTCCAACACGTTGCCCAAGTCAAAAAACGCCAGCACGTAGTTGGGATCGGTTTCCGTCGCCCGCCGGTAAAGCTCCTCGGCCCGGTCAAACTGGCGCAGATGGAAGTGAATCGTGCCCAGGTTGATGTAGGCCGGCGCAAAGCTCGGATCGTGCGCGATGATCTGCTCGTAAAGCTCGATCGCGCAATCCTTTTCGCCGGTTTCTTCGGCCTGCACCGCCGATAAGAACATAGACTGCACACCCCGCGGACTAACGGAGGCCGGACCACGCAACGGGTAGGGCTCGGAACTGGCTGACGGCTGGCTCATCTGCTGCTCGAGCCGCTCGAAGTCGAAGAGCAGCTGGCGGCGGATCGGGTCGACCATCGCGCCGTGGTGCCGGAAGGCGAGGCGCGTTCCGGTCCTGACCAGGCTGGCTTCGAGCAGCGGATTCGCCATCCCCGCGACCGCCTGCATGGCCACAATCGAGTGCCGGATCGACGCTACTGAAACGTCTTCTTCACGTAAGGCGCGCAGGATCCTTAACTGCCCCAGGTCCTGGAAGGTGTAATTCTGCTGCGGGGAAATGAGCTTTGCCCGTTCCCACCCTTGCAGCTGGCGGGAACTGATTTGAAGGATGCGCAACACGTCCTGGCGGCTATAGCTGGTCACTCTTCAGTGCTCCCGTGGGTGGACCGGCAAGGTCTCTGGTCTCGAACTCGGGTTCTCGACTTCGCCTTTCCAGGACTTGACTTTGGAAAGTTACTGAGAAGCCACTCTTGTTTGGATTATGCCAAGACTTTGGGTGCATAAGCAGACCAGAACCGCCGCCGCAAGAAAAAATAAGTGGATAACTGGTGCCTGATTTGATTCACTTTGGCTCAGTTGATGGTTGGCCTGTGGAAAACCGAGGAGAAATACCTTGTATCGGATGAAATCAGGATCAAACCCGCTAATTCCGGGAGAGGCTGATGCCGTACATTTCTTTGGCCAGTTCATAGATTTCCTCATTCAGCTGGCCCTCGCTGATGCCTGGGCGGATTAGACCGCGACCCTCAATTTCGTGGAACATGCGCTCGGCGTCGCCCTGGGCGATGCGAAGTTCTGTAACTCGTTGCTCTTCCAGAGCGTCTACAGAGAGGGCGGCGTCTGGCAATGGGGTGTACCTCATCCTATTTATAGTGCCCCATGGGGGATTGAACGCAATATGGGTATCGATTTTAAGCAAGGCAGACGGACATGGATTGGGCTGGCGCTGGTTGCCGCTATGGGCTGGAGTGCAATTACAGTTGCGAAAGCTCAGGAACCTCCGAGCATCGTCGGCAGCTCACCCTTGTATGGCTTGTCGGGCGCAACTGGATGGCTCAATTCCGCGCCGCTGACGGCAAAGCAGCTCAAAGGCAAGGTGGTGCTTGTCGACTTTTGGACATACTCGTGCATCAACTGCCTGCGTTCTTTGCCTTATATGCAAGCCTGGGCAGACAAGTATAAGGACAGCGGATTGGTCGTGATCGGCGTACACACGCCAGAATTCGATTTCGAAAAAGAGCTGCCCAACGTGCAAAAAGCGGTGCGGAAATTTGGAATTACATATCCCATTGCGCTCGACAGCAACCATGCGATCTGGGATGCATTCCACAATGAGTATTGGCCGGCTCATTACTTTATCGATGCCAAGGGGAAGGTACGATACGAGCACTTCGGTGAGGGAAATTACGACCAGTCCGAGCGATGGATTCAGGAACTTTTGCAGGAACGGGCCGGGAAACCAATGCCCGCCAGCGCTGTCAGCGTTCACGCACAAGGAGTGGAAGCGGCGGCTGACGCAGGCGACGTGCGATCACCGGAGACGTACATCGGCTATGCGCGAGCCGAACATTTCGCATCGCAGGGCGGGATCAAGCAGGACGCGGAGAAGACCTATATTGCACCAGTCCAACCCAAGCTGAATGAATGGGGACTTGCCGGCAAATGGGTCGATCACGGACAGGTCGCAGTTTTGAAATCGAGCGGCGGGAAGATCGTGTTTCATTTTCATGCCCGCGATCTGCATCTTGTGCTCGGTCCAACGGCCGACGGAAAGCCCGTTCGCTTTCGCGTGACCATTGACGGCCACGTGCCCGGCGACAATCATGGTGTGGACACGGATGCACAGGGCAACGGAGTCGTGACAGACCATCGCTTATATCAACTGGTGAGGCAGAAGGGAGCTGTCACCGACCACGTCTTCGCAATTGAGTTTGACGATCCAGGAGTGCAGGCTTTTTCCTTCACGTTCGGATGAACGGGTTAGTAGTGTGCTGTCTCTAAAGTCCGTTGTAAAACTCACGAAAGGCAAAGCAGATTCTTCGACTCACCACCCCCGAACTCCACCCCAAAGAGCAAAGACCGCTCTTTGGGGACCCCGGAACTGAACAACGTTCGGGGCCTCGTTCGCTCAGAATGACAGTCTCTGTTTTGTTATGAACTTTAGAGATAGAACAATGGGAGGGAATCATGATTCAGAAATTGGATAGCGATGCAAGCCAAATGACTCGTCGAAGGTTTGTGATCACCGGGATGATCGCAGGCGGAGCTGCGGTTGCGGGGATTGCCCTCAAACTTTGGAATGGAACGGAGACGATCGAGGCAAAAGGAAGCGCGCCCAAGGAAGTGAAGATCGTGCATTTCTCTGATGCAGGACAGCGTGAAGATGTTGTTACCGTGCCGCTCGTGGTCAAAAGCGATGAGGAGTGGAAGCAGCAGTTGTCACCTGCCGCGTTTGAAGTGACGCGTCACGCAGCCACGGAACGCGCTTTTTCCGGCGAGTATTGGAACAATCACGACAAAGGTCTCTATCGTTGTGTCTGCTGCGGAACGGCTCTTTTTAGATCCGATACCAAATTCGAGTCGGGCACGGGCTGGCCCAGCTTCTGGGAGCCGATTGCGAAGGAAAATGTGCACGAGAGCAACGATTTTTCGCTCGGTGTGCCGCGCACAGCGGTTTCGTGCCGGTTGTGCGAGGCGCATCTCGGCCACGTCTTCGACGACGGTCCCAGACCCACCGGACTTCGTTACTGCATGAACTCGGTGTCTCTTCGTTTCGTTAAATTCGCCTGAACTGAGTAATTCGTTTATTCATTACTCGCGAAATAGAACTGATAATGCTTGCGGCAGCCCGGATTAAATGGGGCGTGACAATGAGGGCATCTGTAGCTGCTGGCCATGTATTCCTTGATGGTCATTTCATATCCGCAAGCGCCGCAAAGAACCGCAGGTTGATTCCACTGCTGCTGCGGCCAAATCTCAATCGAGTGGTCTGCCAGCGCCTGGTGGCAGTCCTTGCAGGCGTAATACAAACCGCAGCACTTCATCCTGATGGCGATTATGTCGAGAGCGGTTCTATAGTGGGCGCAGCGAGTTTGCTCGTCCACATCGACGCCGCGAACTTCAGGACGCGAAGACTGCATAGATAAACAGACTACTGGAGCCTACACAAATCCTCTCGATCGAGGTCTAAAGAGACGCATGAAAATATAAACCAGCAATTGCAGTGTGATTGCCCCGCAACAATCCAGCAGCACATCCCATGGTGTTCCGGTCCGGTTGGGCAGAAAGGTTTGGTGCCACTCATCGCAGCTGGCCACCAATGCCGTGCCCAGAAGCGCAAGAAATGCATCCTGGAGGAAGTGAGAACGCGGCAGCGTCATCCACCAGGCGCGCAGCCACGCCAACCCGATTGCGCCGTAGCCGAAGAAGTGCCCTGACTTGCGGATCAGATGATGCAGGACCTCCCAACGGGCGTTCCCGACAGGTCCAAAGATGGCCTCGAAGAGCCAGCGCAGTGGGCGGCTGGTATGATTGGAGCCAAACCACTCCGTCGATTCCAGCACGATGACGCCGACACCGACGGCAACCGGAAACCAGGCACTCAACCAGAACTTTAAATTGTGCTGGGCAGGAGCGTCTCTTCTCTCCCAGGCGGTGGAAACAGTCACTAATCGCTCTTTCCGGAGCTCGAATCCACCATGGCCGGCAAATCCAGCGCCACTAGAGCAAAGCGCGTGTTGCTCGCTCCGCTCTCCTCAAACCCTAGTATATGCTGGTGGCGTTTGGAGCCGGCCTTCAATTGCAGGCCGCGTTTGTCCAGGCCATAGTCGCTGCTATTGATCTGCACCTTGGGGCTTTTATCGTCATTGCAGGTTAGCCCCTCGGAGGTAGCTGCGGGCGTGCCCACTGGAGAGTTGCCCTGGCAGGTAATCACGTCTCCATAGCGGCCCAGAGCCTTCTTATAAAACTCTGTTACCTTCTCCTTCGAATCCGAGGTCTCATAGGACACCGCCTTCACGCGCATCTCCCACTCGCCAAAGCCCAGATGCACGTCGGCCGACTTGTGATTGTCGTTGTCCTTCACCATCTCAGCGCCGGGATAGACCGGCAATCCCAGGTCCGCCGCAGTGGTCTGATTGGTATTCACATGGACGCCGCCGAAAGGTGTATCCACCTGGACGTCCTTCTCCTGGCCGCTGGCATCCTTCTCCACATTGACGCGGCAGCCTGCCATTGCGGCCATCAACGCCAGACCCAAGCCTAAACTTATCGCAGACAGCAACCTGTTCCACATCATGCAATCGCCCTCTAGCCCCGTTATACGCCCGTCGCGATGGAAAGGTTCCTCGAATTGCACTGCCCGCAACAGGTTCTTTTAGCCACTTTTCCCTCCGAATGGGGTTAGTATCCAGCATGGAGGGTCTTGCACACGTAAGGCCACGGTGATCTGCCGTCATGGCAATCACGAACCTCAACTGCAACGCGCCTGGTTATCCGCCTCCCTGCTTCACTGGAAGGAATTCCTAAGCGCCGCACGATAAGGAATGATCCGATGCAAGTGTTTGCTCTTAGTTTGCGGAAACTGTTGATCGCAACAGCCGCTTCTGTGATTCTCGCGCTCGCTTCCACACCTTTACATGCCCAGGATGACCCGCCCGCCCAGGCAGGCCGACTTTCTTACATCTCCGGCGATGTTTCCATTCAACCTGCGGGCTCGGACGACTGGGGTGAGGCTTTGCCAAATCTTCCCTTTGGTCCTGGCGACCGCATCTTCACCGACTCGGACGGCCGCGCCGAAGTCCAGGTGGGCCAAACCTTCATTCGCATCGGACCGAACTCCGATGTTAGCTTCGTCGACGGCACTCCGTTCAGCATCTCGATCGGTGTCGCTCAAGGCTCGGTCCACGTCCATTGTCTTGGCCTGTGGCCTGGCCAGCGGCTGCACGTGAATACTCCGAGCGGCAGCGGCGGCCTGGATCAACCCGGAGAACTGCGCGTGGATGTGATGCCCGATGAGGGCGCAGCCATCTTCACCAATCTCGGCTGGCAATCGTTTGTCGGCGGCCCGGGCTTCGATGCGGAAACACTTCGTGCCGGACAGGCTCTGGAGTTGGCCGGTTCTAACCCAGTCGTTCCGCAGTGGCTGCAACCGGCGGACTGGGATGACCTGGACCGTTGGAGCCAGCAGCGCGATCGGCAGATTGCCAACGCTGCTTCCTATCGCTATGTAAGCCCGGAGATCCCCGGCGCTTACGAACTGGACGCAAGCGGCGATTGGCAACCGGGCACACAATATGGCGCCGTTTGGTTCCCGCGCAATGTTCCCGCTGACTGGGCTCCTTATCATTACGGCCACTGGGTAAACCACGCGCCCTGGGGTTGGGTGTGGGTCGAGGACGAGCCTTGGGGTTACGCGCCTTTCCACTACGGCCGCTGGGTTTCGTTCAATGGTCGCTGGGGATGGATTCCCGGACCCGTTGCTGCGCATCCTGTCTGGTCTCCCGCGTTGGTCGTCTTTGCCGGCGGCATTCATGTGGGCGGCGCTAGCGTCTCTGCGTGGTTCCCGCTTGGGCCCGGCGAGGCTTACCGGCCCTGGTATCCGTGCAGCCCTCGCTACGTTGACCAGGTTAATATTTCGAACATCTCCGAGAGTCCGCGCGTTCATGTGCAAACCACTTATGTAAACATCAATGTGGTCAACGTCACCTACGTCAATCGCACTATCGGCGTCTCCGCCGTAAGCAATGCGGACTTTGCGGCTGGACGCCCGGTAGGTCAAGCTCGGGTTGTCGTGGACGTTCATGTCTTCGACCACGTGCAGGTGCTGGAACGCCCCGAGCCTCAACCAAGCCGGGCTTCGTTTGTCGGCCATCCGCCTGCCCGGCCAGTGCGCGTGAGCGTTGCGCGCCCCGTCGTCATCAATGAGAGCGGAAAGCTGGTCTCGTCCAGGCCGGGCAGTCAGCCCATGGCCCCGCCGGTCAGGCCAGCCCCGCCGATGAGAGCCTTGCCGGGCCGCACCGCTGTTGCTCCGCCTCCGGGATCGAAGGCCCCTGCTGCTCCAGGAGCCCCGATGGCTAGGCCGGTGCCGGCTGCCCCGATGGCTAGGCCTACTCCCGCAGCTGCTCCGGCCTTTAGACCTGACGAGCGGCCGACGGAAAGGCCAGCTCCTCAACCAGCTGGCAGACCGGCCGCGCAGCCAGTTGAGAAATTCGCTCCTCCGCCGCAAGCAGCCAGGCCAGCCGCGCCCCCAGCCGAAAGGCCCGCGCCGCCAATGCCGCCAAAACCTGCGGTTCAGCCGCCCGCAAAACCGGGAGCGCCGCCAGCTGACAAGTCGCACGATAACAAGAAGAATGACAAGGAAAAGAAAGAGGAGAAGTAGCTGGAGAATTAGGCTAAATCAGACTCGAGGGCCGCTGCATCTGATCGCTGCGGCCCTTCTTGCATTCTGAGAGGCGCGAATCTCTTCGCTGCCGAGGAGTTCGCACGCACTAGACCGACTGCAATCGCCTGAAATGCATCTTGCAGATCATTATCAGCCGTCCAGTTATCCTCAAGTTGCATCGACCTCTCGCTCTGCTTGGAGCGGAGTACAGCGTCCGGGGAAAAGGCACCCCCCTCCCCCCCCTTTTTTATTTTCAAAACCTTGCAGATAATTAAACTTGTCGCGGAACTGTGGCGGAGTTACGTAGCGTTCATGCGATTGCCATCGCACCAGGCGCTGTCTCGGATCTGCGAGTACGCGGATCAGTGTGCCGAGTTGCCGTCTTCCTTCGAACTGGTGGCGAAGAGAATTGCCACAGTGAAGACGAGAACGATAACCGAGACAACAAAAAATGGGGAAGTAATGTCCATCGCGCAGACTCCTTGCTGGTAGAGTACCAAAAAACAAAGGCTCCGTTTCCGGAGCCTTTGTTCGCGCTTGGGCAGGAGCTACTACTTCGGGCCGCCGTTGGGGTAATCCACCCGGATCGTCAGAATCTCGTAGGGGTGAATCGGCGCTTTGACCACATCGCCAACCACAGCCAGCGGCGCACCTTCTGGCGTTTCCATCAAGTTGGTCACCGTTGCGCCCGTCGCTCCCGGTGGCACGTGGAACACGGCGGTCGTTTCTTTGCCTGCCCACTCATAAACGCGGAAGATGAGACCATTAGCATCCTCTGCCTTCTTCACCGCAGTCAGGACGACATTTTCCGGCTCGACCGAAGCAAAAGAATGGCTGGCAGGCAGAGTGCCAGGATGCGCCGTGGTGACGACAGCCGTCAGTGGGTAGTTGTATTCGTAACCCTTGCGCACGGTCAGCGCATCCTTCCATGTCCCTGCGTGGGGATAGAGCGCATAGTGGAAGTGATGGTGGCCCATGTCGGCATCAGGATCAGGCCATTTGGGCGACCGCAGCAGCGTCAACCGCAGCGTGTTGCCCACTGCGTCGTAGCCATATTTGCTGTCATTGATCACGCTCAGCCCGTGCACCTTGCCGTCGGTACCTGCCCCGGATAAATCGGCCCAGCGCATCGCAGGGACTTCAAACTGCGCCTTCTCCCAACTGTTGTTGCGGGTAGTCGGCCGGTCGATAGTACCGTAGGGAATTTCGTAAGTAGCAAACGGCCCGGATGCCGCCAGCGGAAAAGCCGCCTTCAGCAAGACGTGCGTTTCGTGCCAGTCGATCTCGTTGTCGATGTCGATCTGATCCGGGAAAGTCAATCGAATCGTTTGGACGAACGTTGAATTTTGCCAATGTTGTTTGATACGAATTGACGGATGTTCCGTTTTTTGATCAATCAACTCTACGGAGTCTGCTTTCTCAATCACACTCGGTGCGCCGTCCAAAGTTCCAGGATCGATATTCCATGCATCATAATTTGTTGGCGTGTCCTTGAAAAACTGAAGTTGATTTGCGCAATGACCAGGTTGAATCCAATCAAAACCCGATCTCACATCAAGGATTTTGTCTATGCAACCTGTCTCTTTATTTACTATTACTATCGGGCTTTCAGGATAATATTGAAGGATTAGAGTTTTCCCTGTAATGTCTTGTTGCGTTTGATAGATTCCATGCACGCAAAGCAATTCTGGTTCGCCCTTCTTGTGTTTGTAAGCAGGACCTATACGAAAAGCCCTGTAGCCAAGAGCTGGTATCTTGGAGGCCCAGAAGCTTAATTCAACTTCACCAGTTTCCAAATTGCGAGAAATGATGTTGGGATCAATCTGGTTGATCGGACTCTCTGCTTCGCACATATCTGAAACGTCGATGTCCTGCTTGGGATCTGGCAGTTGTAATTTCACTGTGACCTCGCCAGAACGTTCCCAGCCAAGTGGATTGAAAACCACGATGGGTACGGACTTATCAATTTTGACTTGTGTGTTGATCTTTTCAACGGTCTTATCCAGCGCGTCCGCATTAATTTCATTCGTTGACCAGCGCACCACGTCGTAGTCCTTCTGCGCATCCTTGTAGATTTGGCCGATGCCGGAGCCGGCGGCTAAGTCGTGGAATTGGTTGAAGAGCACCTTCTTCCAGTCTTCAGTCAACTCTGCTGCGGGATAACTCTTACCATCGAGCCAAGCCAACGACGCCCACTTCTCTGCATCCAGCACCTCAACCTCGGCCTCGCGCATGTTGCGCTTGTGGTTGGCTTGCGTGGTCATCACGCCGCGGTGGTACTCGAAGTAAAGCTCGCTCTTCCACGTGGGAATGTTCACCTTGCCTGCTACCGGCGGCGGAGGTGTGTAGCCCTTGGCAATCGAGGCGTAATCCCAGACCGGACTATCCGGCGCAATCTGTTTTTCGAGCGCGCTGAAGTAACTCTGCGCGGTGCCGAACTCGATTTTCGGCGTGACGTGGCCAGGCGCAGCCCAGTGAAAGCCCTCGTCCAGAATTGCGCGCGTGGGTCCGCCGCCATGGTCGCCGATGCCGTAGAGGTCCATGATTTCAGGTAATCCGGTGGCCTGCCGTTGAGCGATGGTGAAGTCGCGCGCCAGCCGCACCAGATTCAAATTGTTATTCGCATAATCGTGCGGAAAGTAACTCAGCACCTTCGACCCATCGGGCGACTCCCACCAAAAGAGCTTGAAAGGTAACTGGTTGGTGTCGTTCCAGGCCATCTTTTGAGTTACAAAATAATCGACGCCGCTCTTCTTGTAGATCTGCGGCAACTGCCAGGTGTAGCCAAACGAATCCGGGTTCCAGCCGATGCGCACGTCCACGCCGTACTGCTGCTTGAACCAGCGCTTGCCCACCAGCAGTTGACGAACGAGAGACTCGCCGTCGGGCATATTCAGGTCCGGCTCGACCCACATACCGCCCACGATCTCCCAGCGACCCTCCTTGATGCGGTGGGCGATCTCGGCGTTCATGTCGGGATACTTGTCCGCGATCCACTCGTTGTAAGCCGCAGCCGACTGCGTGTAAGTGTAATTGGGATACTCGTACATCAGTTGCAACGCGGTGCCGAAGGTGCGTTTCACCACGTCCACCGTCTCGGTCCACGGCCACAGCCAGGCCGCGTCAATGTGCGAGTTGCCGGTGAGGTGAAAAGTGACCTGCTGCAAGAGAGGCTTTAGCGCATCGAGCTTAGCGCGAGCCGCCTTCAGGCTGGCATCGAACTTCGCTTGATCATGTGCGTCAAGAGCGCTCAGATCAACGGTGCGAATGGCGTCAGTGAGCGTGGCCTGCTTGCTCGTGTCGCTCGCCGCAAGCGCGGGAACCAGCAGCGCGGCGGAGAGAAACTCTTCGCGCAGGTCTTCGGGATTGGGACGGCCTTCGGGGAAATCGATGCGCAGCGAAGCACCGTTGAAGCGCTTCAGGTCCACCGTATGCAGCAACTTTACGGCGACGGTGACCTTATCGCCGGGCTTGGCACTATCAAACAAAACCACCGGCTCCAGATCGTCTCCCATCGCCACGCGGCGGCCGTTGAAGTAGAGAATCTCCGGCATCGGCCCGTTGGCATAGGCGTGGAACTCGAACCAGACGCGCGAGCCTGTGAGGTCGTAGCCACTCAAAGTTTCTGGAATTTGATAGGTCTGGCGAAACCACACCGCATCGTTGGCAACCTTGCTGCCTTTGGCGGTCGGCTGCCAGTCGCTCTCGTCCAGGTTCACTGACTCGCCATGCGCCAGGTCGCCGGCATGGAGCTTCCAGACGCCATCGGGTAGCTCGTGCAGGCTGGAGAGGCGATCGATCACCGAGTGAGTGTCAGCCGGCAGAGAGGCGGCAATCTTCGCGGCATCGGCGGCGCTCTGTGCGCCGGCATGATCTGAAAAAAACATGACGCTGGCAAAGGCCGCCAGACAGGCAAAGCGAACAAAAGATAACTTCAAGACTGAATTCATTGCGGAGAAATCCTCCGCTGCATGGTAAGCGATTCGGGGGCCTGTTGGCGCGTCAGAATTTGCGCAAGTGCAAGACTCGGCTCGGCAAAAATCTCCGCAGCCTGTTGCACCACATGGTGAGACCATCGAGCGCGTGGCATTCCCGCGAAGGAATCGTATAGAAAAGCGGGGCATCAAAAGTACACGAGACATGGAGGATGGCAATTGCATTTAACGGTGAACATCTCTTTACGATTCATGAAGAAACCGGCAACAACGCTGGTTGGAGAGCGGTGCCATCTCACCACATGGGACAGGGTATCCCTTCACAGGGTGCATAATACATAATAGGCCGCTATTTCCGCGAATTGCGAAAACGTTGCGCGGCTTCCTGGGGCCATCTTCCCCCGCGCTCGCCCGTCGAGCAGGCCTCCCACCGCGCATCAAAGATCTTACGATTGAAAACCTGGACTTAGAAGAGAGGGACATATGACTGTTGCTGCTCGTTTCCCCGGCATTCGGGTTACTGCAAATGGAAATCAGCTTGTCTCGTACCACACCGAGACGCGCATCGCCGACGCTGGCGTTTTCTATCCGATTACGCCTTCCACAGAGGGCGGCGAACTCTTCCAGCAGGCCTATGCCGAGGGCCATTTGAACGTCTTCGGGCAGAACACCATCGCCATTGAAACAGAGGGCGAGCACGCGGCCCAGGGCGGCGCGATTGCCCACTCGGTTTGCGGCAAGCGGGTGGTCAACTTCACCTCCGGTCAGGGTGTGGTTTATGGAGTGGAGCAGTACTATCATGCGCCGGGCAAAGGCTCGACGATGGTGCTCGAGGTGGGCGCGCGCGCACTCACAAAGCACGCTCTCAACGTGCATTGCGGACACGACGATATTTATGGCGCGCTAGATACTGGCTGGATCATGCTCTTCGGCAAGGACGCCCAGCAAGCCGCCGACCAGGCACTGATTCTGCGCCGCGTGACCGAGTTGAGCCTGACCCCAGGCATGAACATCATGGACGGGTTCCTCACCACGCACCTCGAGCGCACTTTCTACAAACATGAATCCGCGCTGATTCGTGAGTATCTCGGCTCGCCGGCGGACATCATCGACTGCCCCACCGAGGCGCAGCGCGTGTTATTTGGCCCCACACGCCGCCGCGTTCCCAAGATGATGGACCTGACCAACCCTGTTCTTCTTGGCCCTGTGCAGAACCAGGAACACTATATGAATGGAATCGTCGCGCGGCGCAATAATTTCTGCGAGCCGATTCTTGAATTCCTCGAAGCCGCGTACGAAGATTTTGCCCAACTCACTGGCCGCCGCTACGGTCTCATCAGCGAGTACAAAACCGAAGACGCCGAGACGGTTTTTGTTTCGCTCGGCTCAGCAGCTGAAAACATCGAAGCTGCGGTGGATTATCTGCGCCCAACTCGCGGCGCAAGCGTCGGCTCGATTCATGTCAACGTAATTCGTCCCTTCCCTGAAGCGGCTATCGTGAAAGCGCTCAAGGGCAAAAAGAACATCATCATTTTGGAGCGCACCGACGAGGCTCTGGCTGGCGACAACCCGCTGGGCCGCGATATTCGCACTGCATTTTCGAAGGCCGTTCAATCCACCGAGGGCTTGCCCGCAATTTCGCTCGCTGAAATCCCGAAGATCTACGGCGGCAGTTACGGCCTTGGCTCGCGCGACTTCCGCCCCGAGCATGTTATCGGCGCTTACGAATTTGCTACCGCTGGCCGCGCCCGCAAGGACGGTAAGCGAGCATCGGACGGAGTATCGTTTGTTGTCCTGGGCATCGATCACCCCTACAGTGTTATCGGTGACGAAACTCCATCGCTGCTTCCTGAAGGCGCGGTGGCCGTTCGTTTCC
Organism: Occallatibacter sp.; assembly: GCA_049518535.1. Lineage (GTDB taxonomy): Bacteria > Acidobacteriota > Terriglobia > Terriglobales > Acidobacteriaceae > Telmatobacter. Next base: position 61,348 of record JBEKRS010000006.1, read on the forward strand.
ACTCGATCGGCGGCTGGGGTGCAATCACCACGGGCAAGAACCTGGGCGCGATTATCGGCGATCTCAACGATTTGCTCTTTGAACGGGACGGCCTCAAAGACGATCTCGGCAATCCAAAAGAAGTTATCCACGTCAGCGCCAATCCCAAGTATGGTTCAGAGAAGAAGGGCGCGCCTACTTCGTATTTCATGGTCGCGGCTAAGGAGCGCATTCGCGTTAACTGCGACCTGCGCCACGTCACCGTGGTTCTCTGCTGTGACCCCAAAGCATTCACACACACCAACCCGCTCGATGGCATGGCCGAAGGCGGGAGCCTGGTATGGGAATCCGATCAGGAAGGCGAGCAGGCCTGGGAGCAGTTGCCGCTGCGCGCACGCAAACAGATCATCGAGAAAAATATTCGCGTCTTCACGCTGCCGGGCTTTGCTATCGCCAAAAAAGCCACTGACCGCGGCGACTTACAACTGCGCATGCAGGGCAACGCTTTTCTGGGCGCGTTCTTTGCCGTCAGCAGCTTGCTCCGTGAGTTTGGCATTACACAGGAACAGTATCGCGACGTGGTGCACAAGCAGTACGTCAAGAAGTTCGGCAAGTTAGGCGATGCGGTTGTCCAGTCCAACATGGAAGTTATGATGCAGGGCTACGACCAGGTAAAGGAGATCAAGATCGGCGCGCTCACGGCAGCCGACCACTCTTCCTTGCGCGGCGAGGCGCTGTTGCCGATTCTTGAACTCGCAACAGCCGGAGGATCGTGCGGCACAGGCTGCCGTTCTAACCCGCTGCCCACTGGTCAGGCCGAGCGTACACCGCTGGCCAGCGTGGCTAACTTCGACGCAGAGTTTCGTTCGAGCTTCGGCTATAACCAGCCAGCCACGCCGCTGTCGGCCATGGGCATGATCGCCGCTGCCACAGGCGACACGGCATCCAAGTACGTGGCCCGCCGCGAAACCCCGCTTTTCATTCCCGAAAATTGCACCCAGTGCATGGAGTGCATCTCGGTCTGCCCAGATACGGCGCTACCTAACACCGCGCAGGACTTGAGCACGCTGCTGCGCACTGCTGTATCTTTTTACGTGGCTAACTCCGCCGATCGCGCAAAGTTATTGGCCGCGCTGCCGGAGATCGAGACACGCACCCGTCAGCGCATGTCGGCAGAGATCAAGAGCGGAACACCGCTGCCCACCATCCTACGAGAAGTTACTGAAACAGTAGATGGCTTCTCTGCTAACTCCAAGCAGCAGTTCTTTTCGATCCTCGATAAGGTCCCGATGGCCTACCAGAAGGTGAACGCTATCTTCTCTTCGCCGGAGCGCAAGGCTCCTGGGTCGGGCGGCATCTTCTCGATTTTTGTTTCCGATTTGTGCAAAGGATGCGCCGCTTGCGTCACCGCCTGCGGAGACCACCAGGCGCTGAGGATGGTCGCGGAAACTGAGGAGGTCAACGCCAAGCACCAGACCGGAACAGGCTTCCTTGATTTGCTGCCCGATACCGCGCAAAAATATCTGGGCCTTTTCAACGCGGCGAATCCAGCTGACTCGAAGACCGCCACGTTGCGCAATATGCTCATGGTGCGCTCCACTTATGACGCGCTGGTGGCGGGCGACGGAGCTTGTGCCGGTTGCGGAGAAAAGAGCGTTCTGCGCTCCATCGCTGCGGTAACCGAGGCTTACATGCGTCCCGTCTTCCACGCCAAGTCCGATCGTTTTCTGGCCAAGGCAGGCGACCTGGAAAAGCGCGGCGTGGCTCGTCTTGCTGTGCTCAAGGCGCGCAACCAAGCCGAGTATGACCTGCTTCGTCAGGCCATTGCTCACCTGGTCCTTGGTTTAGGCGGCGAAGACGAGAAGGACACGAAAGCCCGCATTGCCGTTTACGAAGCAAAGCATGGACCCATCAGTGATGCCGAGTTAGTCGAAGCGATTGCCGCCGTACTTCTCACCGAAGCTTTCAACCACAAGAACCTGCAAGCCGTCGACGGCCGCCTGGCCAACGGCATGAGCGTGATGGCCATGGCCGCGCACACCGGTTGTAACACAGTTTATGGCTCAACAGCTCCCAACAATCCACACCCCTATCCTTGGATGAACTCGCTCTTCCAGGATGGCGTCACCGTGGGTTGGCTGATGGGCGAGAGTTTCATCGTCGATCACGCTCGCCGCTCCGTTATTCCGGAGCGGCTGGCCGACATCCTACTTACTCGTGATACCGACGTGATCGACGCCGAGCAGTATTACCACTTGAGCCACTTTACCGACGCGCTGATGACCGATGCCGAGATCGTCGAACTGCCCAAGGTCTGGGTGGTCGGCGGTGACGGCGGCATTGGCGACATCGGCTACCAGAACACGTCTAAAGTGGTTTTGCAGAACCGGCCCAACGTCAAGATCCTCATGCTCGATACTCAGGTCTACTCGAACACCGGTGGCCAAAACTCCGACTCTACACCCATGCTTGGCGGCAACGACATGAACGTTTTTGGCGCTGCCACCCAGGGCAAGAACACCGAGAAGAAAACTGTCGCAGAAACCTTTCTGGCTGGTCATGGTTCGCCCTTTGTCGCGCAGGTTTCGATGGCCAACGCACCCAAACTCTACCGCGCTATCTTGGATGGTTTGGAGTATCGCGGCGTTATGTTCCTTCAGGCCTTCACTACCTGCCAACCCGAGCATGGTGTGGCCGACGACATGGCTCTCCATCAGGCGCAGCGTGTTCGCGACTCGCGCGGCGTACCGGAGTTTGTCTTTAACCCGCGCCTCGGCGAAACCTATCAGGAAGCCCTGGACATTAAGGGCAATCCGTCTATCGATCTTGATTGGTACGAGACCAAAGACAGGGTCACCGGAGAAACTTCCCGCTATACCGTGGCCCACTGGTGCGTCACCGAAGCCCGCTTCCGTAACCACCTGAAAAAGCTCAAGGCGGAAGCTGCGGCAAAACTCATTCACCTCGATAACATGCTGGCGCGGATAACTCAGCAAGACGTGGTCTACCGCCGCTATCTCGACCCCACGCACCGCGCGTTCATCCCCGACTTCGGCGTCTATATCACCTTCGAGGAGAATGGCAAAACAGAGTACCGAGCGCTTAGCCGCCAGTTAGTCATGTTTTGCGTGGAACGCCGCAAGGCCTGGCGGATGCTGCAATCGAAAGCGGGAATTGTCAACAAGGAGTACGCCGCGCAGCGCGACTTACTCGCGGAAGTTGACGCGGGCAAATTGCCGTTGGAAGAATTCCTTGCTCATGGCGACGAGTTAGTTAGGGAGCGCATCAGCGGCGGCGTGTTAGCCAAGGCATAATTCACGGCCAGTCTTGCAAATTGGCTCAACGGCCCAGGTCTCCAAACAAATCGAGACGTGGAGAAGACCGCACCTAATCTAATTCACCTGACACGGTTCCTCTGCGCGAACAGCTGTAGGAGATAACTTATCCATCTCCACGAAAGTGGCGGAAGATGCGGCGCAAGTGCCAGGCGCGGCGGAGAGGATGCGCGGAATATCTCCGGCTGGCGCGGGCCGGCCGAATAACCAACCCTGAGCTAACTCGCATCCCAGATCGTTCATGATGTATGCCTGTTCCGCAGTCTCAACTCCTTCTGCTACTGTTATCATTCCCAAATCCTTACATAGGCTGATGACCGCAGAGACAATTTTCCGACCCGCAAGGTTTTCAGTCAGGGCACGAATAAAGCTGCGATCCACCTTCAGTTCATCGAATGGCAAGTCCAGCAGGTGGAAAAGACTGGATTGCTCTGTACCGAAATCGTCCAGCGACAATCTGCAACCGAGAGTCTTCAACTCACGAGTTACAGCTTGGGCGCCGGGAAGATCGTCGCGCAACGCACTTTCGGTTGTCTCTATGGTCAGGCGGCCGAGCGGAAAGCCTCCTTGCTCGGCGGCATCTGCGATCCTGTCGGGAATCGTCAGATCCAAAAGTTGAAGCGGTGAGAGGTTGACCGACAATCTCAACGAACCGGGCAACAAGGGAGCTGACGCAAATATCTTTTCTAGTAGCTTCTGGGTAAGTAGATTGATGCACCCATTCTTCAAAACGATGGGAATGAAAGCAGCGGGCGGAATGGCTCCAAGGTACGCGTGGTTCCACCGGGCAAGGGCTTCAAAACCGACTAGTTTGCCGGTCCCGAGTTCTACCTGCGGCTGGAAGAGCGGGAAAAACTCATCCTCCGCAAAGGCCCTGCGCACGTCATTCCGACTTAGATACATTGCATAACTCTATGACAAAGATGCAAGTCGCGCTATGGACCAAAGTAATGTGTCGAGGACGGCCCGTGTTCCATGTTGGGGCACTTCGAGGAAACGAGCTCATTGTAGATAGCCGCTGTCTTTGGGAACTCGCTGTAGGTTTGCAATACACTCATGGCCATTAACTTGGGATGGCCGCCACCAGACCTGAAAATACTTTGTTGATTGCGTGAGACATAGCGATTTGAGATACCCCTGAACGTCGGGATCGGTATCTACCAACGTGGTAGGACTTGATAAGTCAAATGCCACGACTTCCGCGCTTTCAAGCTTCCGCATCAGGCGATCTTTGTCCGCTGGAGTAAGTTCTCCTGGATTGAGAAACCATGCATCCGCAGAATGCACGGTTGGGAAATAGTCGTGAACTCCAGTGCTATAGGAGAGAAGAAAGAGATTCTTGTGTGTCGAAAGATCCAGAATCTGCTTCCATTCGCTTACCCAGTCCGAACTAGCATAGAGATTGGCCGTCAAATCCGGCGGCCTTACGTCCTGCTTCCAGGCCGAAAGGGTTGCACGAACAAAAGTTGCCTGACCAAGGACCGCTAGGCAGACGTAGATCGACAGAAACGCTGCGCGCGCTTTTCCCTTCGGCAATGTAGTGAGCCCAAGTAACATTCCCATAACTAGCAACGGGTCAAAGATGTAGTGCTGGACGTGTGCTCCATACGCAAAGCATACAAAGACTCCGTGAACAACAGCGCAAACTGTAATAGCAACATCTCGATTGGTCAGGACTTTGTTTACCAACATTCTTCGTATGGCCAATACGCCGAACACAGAGAGACTCAGGACGCTGAGAACCCACCAGGCGACCGGCGTGCAAAATGTGTAGAACAAGTAATAAGAAACTGTTTGGTTGGGAGGATGGACAAACTGAATGATCGATGAATTGAGCGCACCATAATACATTACGCGGTAGAAGCGCATGCCAGCAATCGGCGTTGCCGTTGCCAGAACAGATTGCCATCCAAATTGAGTAACTAACAACACTCCGACTGCCGCATACGTTACGATCCCCGGCGCGAGCGACCGAATTAACAGTAAGGCGGAGCGATTCGGCTGAAAGTACCAGTTGAGAATAATGCAGAAAGCTAACGAGGCCATCAAGACTAGAGACAGTGAAGGTACACTCCAGGCGCCCAGAGCGGAAATGGCCAAGCCGATGTCCATTTTTCCCAGCAACACAAAGAGTAGCGCAAACAGCATCGATAACTGGACCAGTGAGTAGGGAAAATTTGGATTGACCCAAAGAATAATGCGGCAGGTTGCCAAGAGGGCCAGAAACCAGACTGTCTCTTCAGGGAAATGGCGTAGATAGAGGGCCCAGAAGAGAGCCATCAAAATCAAGGTAATTACCGCACATCCAATTAGTGGCCAGTAGCCCATTCCAAAGAGGACGAACAGCCAGTGCTGAATTAGAACGGGCAGCAGACCATAGGCGTAATAGACGTCCACGCCTAGTCGCAGGTGCTGACTTTGCAGATAGTCCAGGTTGAGAAAGCTGCCACGATCTCCCAGAATCCAGAGGTTCAGCGAGAATAGAATGGGCCACGAAAGCAGATCGATCAAAATGAACACGGTGAGAATTGAGATAAAACGTTTTAGTACTAGGCGACTTGTAAGGCTTTGCGAGTTCATTTGTACGTCCCTCCAAGGCTTGATCGTAGACTTGTGAGAGTCGCTGAATTCTGAATCTACCTGTGGGCGCGGTTTCGCACCGATCGCACTGCTATTGGCCGATACACGTGAGGTCAGCTCCTAGCGTCAGGTTGACTTACGCAGTTCCAGCGGCAGATTGCTCGCTAACATCTTGATTTTTCGTTTTGGTTTACGGTCGAGTGCCAACATTCTTGCGGATGCCCCACGAATCCGTTTCTCAGAATCGAGCAGGGAATTAGAGGTAACGGAAGGCAAATATCCGCCAAGTGGCGAGAGTATACCACGGCGGGATTAACCGGGCGCCCCAAATCTCTTCTTCGATAGGTAGGAATTCATCTTGCGTTAACTCGGGGCAGCATACGTGCGACGCTGAAGGGTGCCAGCAAACATGCGCAGCCGACCCTAAATGTCGAGGTTCTTCACGTCCAACGCATTGTCTTCGATGAATTTGCGGCGCGCCTCTACATCTTCTCCCATCAAGGTGGTGAAAATGGCTTCGGTTTCGGCGATGTCTTCAAGCTTCACTGAAAGCAAGGTTCGGCGCTCGGGGTCCATTGTGGTCTCCCAAAGCTGCGTAGATGTCATCTCGCCCAGACCTTTGTAGCGCTGCACCTGGTAGTCCTTCTTGCCTTGTTCGACGATGTAGGAGAACAGCTCCCTCGCGGTCTGTTTTTCGACCGGCTCGCGCAACAGGCGGGCAGTGCGACGAGCCTGTTTCGCTTCCGCCTGCGCCTCGGCACCTTCAGTTTCGCTGGCCTCGGTCCCGTCGTCGGGTCCAGCTTCGGCGCTCGCTTCGACTGTGGCGGCTTTGGCGGCGAATTCGATAAGAAACGGCGGCTCGAGAAATTCCTTGATGAGCGTGTATTTCGCCATCATCTGGCGGAATTCAGGGCTCGAAGCCAGGGTCCAATCGATGCGCCGCTCTGCGCCCTGTGCGTCGACGAATCCAATCGACCAGGTGTGGTGCTCCTCGTCCTCGAACGGATCGCCCAGCGATTTGAAACCAAACTCATCGGTCAGTTCGCGTAACTGCGCGGCTAACTCGATCAGCTTGGGCGGAATCTCGCTCTCGGATTTCGAAGTGAAGTCAGCACGGTGAACCAGTTCGGCGCGCGCCAACAGCTCCGTTAGTTTCTCGTTGCGGATGCGCTTGTCCACCTTCTCGACGAAGCCCAGATACTCATTCAGAGTGCCCATAAAACGGGTCAGGTCGGCGCCCTCGATGCGGCTGGCCTGCTCGCCGTGGCGGACGATCATCCCTTCCGACGCGCGGTTAACCATCACCTTAACAAACTCGCGATCGTCCTTGATGTACTGCTCGAAGCGGCCCTTCTTGATCTTGTAGAGCGGCGGCTGCGCAATGTAGATGTTGTCGCGCTTGATCAGTTCCGTCATGTGGCGGAAGAAAAACGTCAGCAACAAGGTGCGAATGTGCGAGCCATCGACGTCGGCGTCGGTCATAAGAATGATTTTGCCGTAGCGAATCTTGGTGGCGTCGAAGTCGTCCTTGCCGATGCCGCAGCCCAACGCTGTAATCATGGCGCGGATTTCCTCGTGGCCCAGCATCTTGTCGTAGCGCGCTTTTTCGACGTTAAGAATTTTTCCTTTGAGCGGCAGAATGGCCTGGAAGCGTCGATCACGGCCCTGCTTGGCGGTGCCGCCGGCGCTCTCGCCCTCGACAAGATACAACTCACAGCGGTCTGGGTTGCGCTCCGAGCAGTCGGCCAATTTGCCGGGCAATCCGCCTCCGTCGAGTGCACCCTTGCGCCGCGTCAGGTCGCGGGCCTTGCGTGCAGCTTCGCGGGCGCGCGAGGCTTCAATGGCCTTGTTGATGATGCGTTTGGCGATGGGAGGATTCTGCTCGAGGAACATGCCGAGCCGCTCGTTGACGAAGGCCTGCACAGTACCGGCGATGTCGGAGTTGAGTTTGCCCTTGGTCTGGCCCTCAAACTGCGGCTGCGAAAGCTTGACGCTGACCACGGCCACCAAACCCTCGCGCACATCGTCGCCGCTTAGGTTTTCCTTCATGTCTTTAAAGAGGCCGAGCGACTGGCCGATAGCGTTGATCGTCCGGGTAAGAGAAGTCCGGAAGCCGGAGAGATGCGAGCCGCCATCAACTGTGTTGATGTTATTGGCAAAGCTGAAGACGGTCTCCGAGTAACTGTCGTTATATTGCAGTGCGATTTCGATCTCCACGTTATCGCGCATCGCTTCCATCATGATGGGCTTCTCGTGCAAGACCTGCTTGCCGCGATTGAGGTGCTTGACGAACTCGGCAATGCCGCCAGCGTACTTGAATTCAGCCCGGCGAGCTTCGCCGGTTTTGGCATCGGCAGTGCGCTCGTCAGTTAGCGTTATCTCCAAGCCCTTGTTGAGGAAGGCCATCTCGCGCAATCTCTGCGCCAAGGTATCGTAGTTATACTCGGTGGTGCTGAAGATGGTCTTGTCGGGTAAAAAGTGTATCTTGGTCCCGCGCCGTTTGCTGGTGCCCGCCTGACGTAGTTCGCTGGTGGGATCGCCGCAACTGAAGTCCATTTCCCATGTGTGGCCGTCGCGCCAGATCTCGACGTTGAACTCCTGCGAGAGCGCGTTGACGCAGCTCACGCCCACACCGTGCAGGCCCCCGGAGACCTTATAAGTGGAGGCATCAAACTTGCCCCCGGCATGCAGCTTGGTCAGCACCACCTGCACCGCCGGCATCATCTTTCCGTTAGACAGCGGCATCATATCCACCGGAATGCCGCGGCCGTCATCGACCACGGTGATTGAGTTGTCCACGTGGATGATTACTTCGATTTTTTTGCAATAGCCGGCCAGCGCCTCGTCTACCGAATTATCCACAACTTCGTAGACCAGGTGGTGCAGGCCCATCTCGCCCGTTGAGCCAATGTACATGGCCGGCCGCAGGCGTACTGCCTCCAGGCCTTCGAGTATTTTGATGTTCTCGCCGGTGTAACTGCCGTTATCTTCAGGAAGCAGGGGTTCAGTTGCCATAGTTTTCCGTTCGCAGGGCTCTCGCTTCAAGCTCCACAGACGCCGCGGCGGCCGAGGTGCGGTTTAAGCCGGGATTCAGGGGTCTAACCAATTGAAAGACGGGGGCTTTTTCGCGAATTTTCCTACCCTTATTTTAGCATGCGGGAAGGGCACATACGAAGGCGAATAAGGGGTAAGCTACAACAGATGACGGGCGAAAACTGGCCAAGAAGATAGTACGTTAGTAACTGCTCTCGTTACCATTTAATCATCTATTTGAAAGGGCTGGACTTAATCTGAGTTATTCTTTAGGATTTCAGAACAGACGAAAGATTTCTTCAATTTAGCCGAGGTTACCAACGATGAATTTCGTACTCCGCATCTCCACATTGACCATAGTCGCAGTCGGCCTGGCCAGCGCTGTTGCCGCACCCCTCATCCAGAGCCACGAGCCAGCCACTGGGCTTCTGCTGGATCCAAGCCCAAATAGTTTGCCTATCCCCGGATGCGTGCCCGGAATCCCTTGCCCCGAAAATCCGCCGGGTAACTAGGAGCTAAGGCCGCGGCAGAAAAGTATCAAATGCAAGAGAGCGATTTTAAGTTGAGTAATGGGGCATTACGCGCTATGCTGAGAGAGTTCTCAGAACGGCGAAAGGTTAGTTATGTCTTTGCAGGCCGCGATGTCCGTTATGGCCGTCATTGAGTTTGTGCTCTGGGTTGCGATCGGCGTCCTCTTCTGGAAGAAGAGGTTGCAGCTTCGTTTCCCGGTCATGGGCGCTTACTTGGCACTGCACGTAACGTCGACACCGCTGCTGCTGCTCCTCTATTCTGCGGATTGGCTCGTCGCTTACTTCTGCATCTACTGGGCAGTTTACCTAGCCAGCGCCGTGCTGTTGCTCTTCATCTGCCTGGAGGTCTTCCGTTCCGCGCTTTCGGCGTTTTCCGGACTGAAGAGGCTCGGCATTGTGGTATTCCGCTGGACGATCTTGCTCTCGGTCATCGTGAGCTTGTCAGTACTTCCGTTTGAGCATCCTCACGCACTCAACATTCCCGATGTGGCCTACAGACTGATGCGTTCTGTGAGCATCCTTGAACTCGGCTTGCTGGGTTTCCTCTGTCTGAGCATGCATGCGTTGCACCTCAAGACGCGCGATATGGCCTTTGGAATTTCCCTCGGTTTCGGCGTGCTTTCGGCCAATGACTTCGTGCAATCGCTATTAACTACGGTCCATACCCCGTTGGCCGACCCGGTTCAGTTTGTCGGCGAGGGTATTGTTCTGGCCGGGCTTGGCGTTTGGGTGGCCTATTTCGCACTGCCAGAACCACCACGCGAGCCTCTCGTGATTCCCGTCAACTCTGTCATCTTGCGCTGGAACGAGATTGCCTGCGCTCTGGGCCACACCGGAACTCAGGTGGCCTTGCAACCCACTGGCGGCTTTGTCCTGACCGACGCCGAGAGGGTCGTCGCAAAGGCGCTTACCCAGGGCATGAAGAGCCGCGAGTCGTAAACCTGAACGGTCTGCTGGAAATAGAAGAGAGAGCACAAAAAGAGCCTGGCACCAGCCGTGGCCTTTTCGTTCAGTTCGGGTTTTCTTACTCTGCTGCCACGGGTTCAATCGAGGCGAACCGCCCGCGGTTGCCACGGTCAACGAACTTCACCCGTCCGGTGACTTTGGCGAAAAGAGTGTCGTCAGAGCCGATGCCCACATTGACACCCGGCTTGATTCGCGTGCCCCGCTGGCGCATGATGATCGAGCCGCCGGTGATCAGTTCACCGGCAAAGGCCTTCACGCCCAACCGCTGCGCGTTGGAATCCCGTCCATTTGTGGAGCTGCCTCCACCCTTCTTATGTGCCATTGCTCAATTCCCTTCTTTGTCCGGTTGTTGCTTCTCGAATTAGCTCGCGGCGGTGTAGGTCACGCCGTCGGCCTCGATGGCCTTGATGCGAACCTCGGTAAAATTCTGCCGGTGCCCTTGCAGCTTCTTGTACTGCTTCTTCCGCTTCAGGTGGAAGACCAGAATCTTGTCGCCACGGCCTTCGCCCAGCACCTCAGCGGTCACCTTGGCGGTGGCCGGCTTGGCTACGGTTCCCGGCTCACCTGAAACCGCCAGCACGTCGTTGAACTCGACGGTCTTGTCCTTTTGCTCTTCGGAAGCCACGCTTTCAATCTTCACTACGTCGCCTGGCGCGACCTTGTACTGCTTGCCACCGGTGCGAATAACCGCGTACATAAACCCTCCAGCGCAGGTCCGGCTCAGCCGGTGCGCGCTTATAGAAAATAGCTCGGGCGGAAACTTCCGAGCCGCAGGTGTACGCTCAAGCCCCTCAAGTTCCAAAATTGGAGGAGCGAACGTCTGGCTCCGCGGCCACAGGCAGGAATCGCCAAACTAGAGTAGTGTACCGGCTTTGCGCGCCAAGGTCAATTTGCACCGGCAACGGTGCACTCCGGCCGTACAGGCCAGAGCCGCCGCAAAACAGGTAGAGTAAACCCCCACCGCCGTTCCGCCTGCTGAAAAAGGAAGACGCCGAGCAGGGTGATCAGCGGCTCCAGAGGATGCCGGAAGCGGGCATGTACCTCGATGACGTAATAGGCCGCCGGCAGCAGCAGGAAGGCCGCGGCAAACAAGCTCGCGCCAGGAACGCGCCGCCGCCAGGCCAGCGCCAAGCCCAACAGACCGGCCAGGGAGGTAAAGCCGAAGTTCAATCCTCGACCAAATATTTCCAGCGGACTGAGAACGGCATTGGGAACGCCAAACCAGAAAAAGTAGACGCGCATCAGGCAAAGCCAAAGAAAATGGGGCAGGTCGCCGCGAATTGTCTGCTTGGCCAGATCACCCCGCTCCCTGCTATAACGCAACTCGCCCTCCTGCCGATAGAGTTCAAGTTCTCCCGCGCTCACCGTGGGGTGGTCGTACTGCATTAGCAAGCCGTTTGCTCCTGGTCCATTTCCCAGATAAAGCTCCGCTCCCATGTTTGTTCGGAGGGGCACAAACGCATGAAAGACCTTCTCGTTTCTCCAACTCCAAGGAGCAATCACAGCGATGAAGATCACTCCGGAGGCGATGGCTTTAGGCAGTTGTATACGCCAGGCTGACCCCCTCCGCGCTAGCATCCAAACCCCGCAAACCGGCAGAAACAATAACAGTCCCGGATTGCCGAGCGCGATCAGTCCCCACACCAAACCAAATCCAAGCCAGCGCCGCCAAGTGGGGCCGTCGGCGCAGCGACCGGCATTTGCGCCCACGCTGCCGGCCCGCAGTGCAATCACCAACGCCAGTTGGAAGAGGAAGGTGGTCAGTGTCATCTCCCAAATCCACTTCACGGCATACTGCATGGCTGCCGGATAGAGCGCCCATATCCATGCCGACCAGCGCGCCGTGCGCAGGTCAAAGCAGCGCTCGCCGATCTCCCAGATCAAAGGGATCATCAGCGCGTTCAGCAGGCTGTCAAAGATGAGAATGGCCCACGCTGAAAGTGTGGAATAGACGCCGAAGACTTTGAAGATGCCAGCCAGAATCAGTGGAAACAACGGTGTGACCCACGCCGTCGGTCCGGTGTGACCAAAGAAAGGATCCGCATAACCGCGGCCCGTGGCCAGCGCGCGCGCGATCCGGCCCATCTCCGCGCCAAAATGAAAGTGATCCTGGTCCGGATGTATCCGGTAGTAGTGACAGAGGCCGATGACTGCCAGCCGCACAACCAGCGCCACCCAGAAGAGCCGCCATGGGCCCCACGATGAAAGGCCTGCGCCGTGCCGCACTGGATGGTCTTGCGCCGGATCGTCCTTTTTGAAAAGCTTAGCTAACCAGCTCATGAGATCCACTTCAGCAGCCGCAGCACGCCCATCTTTGCGGCTTGCGAGTGGGCAGATACATTTTCTCGCGCCAAAATCTCTGCGCGGTTTTCGGCATAGTATTTGTAGGCCCGGGTCAGCATCTGGCTGTTGGTGACCGTAGGCCACCAGCCCATTGCGGAGCGGATGCAACTGGTATCGAAGACGAAATCTTCGGCAATCATGCGGTAGTGGTACGGGCCCAGCGGCGAAATCTTCAGTACATGCGCCAGATGCATTGCCCCGAGCGCCGGCCCCTTGGGCAGCGACCGCACGCGCGAATGGCTTCCCGCTTCGGCAATCACCGCTTCATAGCACTCACGCAGAGTGGGCACGTTGTCGCTGCCCACGTGGAATGTGCCCGATCCTGCAAATTTGAGTGACTGCAAGCAAGCCTGCACCAAGTCGCCCGCGTAGATGAACTGATAGCGGTTGCCGCCCGAGCCGACCACCCACACCGTCTTGCTCTCGCGGATAAACTCGAAGAGAATCGCCAAGAGGCCCAGCCGTCCGCTGTCGATGATCGTGGGACAGCGCAGAATAACCACATCGAGTCCATCCTCAAACTGGCGCAGCAGCTTCTCGCCTTCCAGCTTGGATTCTCCGTAGACCTCGATTGGAGCGGGCGGGTCGTCTTCCCGCACCGGATGGCCCAAGTTGCTGGCCCACAAACAATTGCTGGAGGTGAAGACCAGCTTTTTGACCCCGGCCTCGCGCGCGCACCGGGCAATCACGCCGGTTCCGTCCACGTTGCTGGTCCATAGCAGTTCGCGATTCATGCGGCCGTGCGCCAGTTGCGCGGCAATATGAAATACGGCGTCGAAGCTGTGCTGCGCAAAAACGGCCCGCATGGCCGGCTCGTTGCGAATGTCGGTTTGCAAACTCAGCAGCGCAGGATGCCGGGCCGGGTCGGGCACCAGGTCCACACAAACTACCTCAGCGCCGTCGGCCAGCAGTCTGTTTTTCAGAATGCCACCAAAGAAGCCGGCCCCACCGGTTACCAGAAACTTAGCCATTATGACTCCGCCCGATGCGTCTCAAGTTGAACCCGCTCCCCATCATACTCTTCAAGCTCTTCGCCTCTCAGCTGCCAGCGACGCATCGATCCGACCATTCAGTGGCGAACAATTCACACCCGCGGAGGAACGACATAGAAAAGAATGGCGAAGTAGTGAGCAATGCTTCCGGCCAGCACAAACAGGTGCCATAAGGCATGGAAATAGGGCAGACGGTCAAAGGCGAAGAAGACGATTCCCAGCGTGTAAGCCACGCCTCCTGCGCCCAGCCAAAGAAGTCCGGGCCAGCCGAGCGCGTGAATCAGCGGCCCCAATGCGACCACCACAAACCAGCCCTGCGCCAGATAGACCAGCGCTGAGGCGATCGCAAAACGTCCCACGGCGAAGCTCTTGAAGACCACTCCGGCAACGGCCAGCCCCCACTCGATGCCGAAGATCGTCCAGCCCCACGATCCGCGCAGCGTAATCAGGCAGAACGGCGTGTAGGTGCCGGCGATCAGCAGATAGATGGCCGAGTGGTCCAGAATATGAAGAACATGCCGCGCCCGCGTCCGCACCAGCGAGTGGTAGAGGGTCGAGCAGATATAGACCAGAACCAACGTCGCGGCGAAGATGGAGCAACTGACCACGTACCACGCCGTCCCACGCGTCGATGCGGCAATCATGTAAACCGCGCCCACGGTGGCCAGCGCCGCGCCGATGCCATGGGTGATGGCATTGGCCAGAATGTCGCCCAGTCTGTAATGGGTTTGCACAGATTGATGATAGCGCCGGTGGGCGTCGAAGGCAGCATGATGCGGTTCACACCTATATCTCAAAATCGAGGTGTAGGGCACACGGTGGACTGACTGTTTCCCAGTCGGGAACCAGAGAGCTATACTTTTCGACAATATGCGCAAACATTTGGCGAAATTCGCTGTGACCATTCTCATGGGGCTTTCGTTGTTTGGCGCTGCTCAAACTTCGAAGAATACCGCGATCGCCAAGGACAATAGAGTTTCCAATAGTCCAAATAGCGGAACTGATCTAAAACCCATACGCTCCGAAAATCTACCAATTAATACGCCGGCAGTTGGCAACAATAGAGACAATCTCTCAGGAAATAATGGCGCTGCGGCTCAGCTGAATGAAGACAAGAACATTGCCAAATACACTAAATACCTCTTCTGGGCCGGAATTCTGCAAGCAGTTGTACTCTCCGGGACGCTGATCGCTATCTTTTGGCAGGCTTGCCTTATGCGAGTACACGCTGGCCATTTGCATGAACTGGCTGGCGCAGCGAAGGAAAACGCGAACGCCGCTCTGAGTCAAGTCGAACTCATGAAGCGGCAAATGGACACTATGGTACATAAGGATCGAGCTAGGCTGAATCTCTATGCACAGCCGATTAAAGTCAACGGCACGGAGGGAGGATTTCTCTACCTGACTACCTGTATAGAGTTGACAAACAGTGGCCAATCTAATGCGTACATTACTTTCAGCGCTGGAAGGTTTGTGGTCGTCCGAGGCGGACGGTGGCCCTTGCCGCAACCCGATCCAGATGATTTCACCACCGGTTCCAGCATCATAGAACCCTCTGAAGATCCCGTTTGTGCGGGGTTTGTTTACGAGGATGCTCCTCTTAAATTCAGAGGTTTTGCTGAGGAATTTGCAAAGGGAGATCTGACTGCCTATCTTTATGGATTTGTTGAATACGAAAACATGGGTATCAAGCACCACCGAGACTTTGGATACGTATGGGCTACTGATCCGTCTGACCGGAACTCCGCCTCGCAGAGTCTAGAGGAGATGATTACCAATGGATCGTGGCAACCATCCCTGAAGCTGGACAATGGAGAACGAGAGATGAAGACAAATTAGAGAGCTATTGGGCGCGCGTGAATCTGAGACGAGAATACCGCCTCCTTGTACACTGAATAGTTCTCCAATTTCCGGGCAAGCGCAGGAGGCCCCCATGGCATCGATCATTCTTCCATCAGTTCCATCCGAATCGCGGCCGGGGCGGTTTGGCGTTTATGGCGGACGGTATGTGCCGGAGACGCTGGTCGCTGCGCTGGACGAGTTAGAGCGCGAGTTCGACGCGGCCAAGAACGACGCGGCCTTTCAGGCGGAGTTGGCTGATCTGCTCCACAACTACGCCGGCCGGCCAACACCGCTCTACTATGCCAAGCGGCTGACCGAGCAGTTGGGCGGAGCCAAAATCTATCTCAAGCGCGAAGACCTGCTGCACACTGGCGCGCACAAGATCAACAACGCTCTCGGCCAGGGCTTGCTGGCCAAGCGAATGGGCAAGAAGCGCGTTATTGCAGAGACTGGCGCGGGGCAGCACGGCGTGGCTACGGCTACGGTGTGCGCGCTGCTGGGCCTGGAGTGCGTGGTCTACATGGGCGATGTGGACATGGAGCGCCAGGAGTTGAACGTGCTTCGGATGCGTCTTCTTGGAGCTGAAGTCCGCGGAGTTTCGTCGGGCTCGAAGACTCTGAAAGACGCCATCAGCGAGGCGATGCGCGATTGGGTCACCAATGTTCGGACGACCTATTATCTACTCGGCAGCGCGCTGGGGGCGCATCCTTATCCGACCATGGTGCGAGACTTTCACCGCTGCATCAGCCGCGAAATGAAGGAGCAAATTCTTGAAAAAGAGGGCCGGCTGCCGACGGTTGTGATCGCCTGCGTGGGCGGTGGATCGAACGCCATCGGCGCATTCTATGAGTTCATTCCCAGCCGCGAGGTCCGTCTTATCGGCGTCGAGGCCGGCGGCTGCGGCATCGAGTTGGGCCAACATGCGGCACGATTCCAAGGCGGCGGCCCGGGAGTTTTGCAGGGTACTTATTCTTATGTTTTGCAGGACGAGAACGGTCAGATCGCGTTGACGCATTCAGTTTCCGCGGGCCTCGACTACGCTTCCATCGGCCCTGAGCACGCGGCTCTGCACGACTCGGGGCGCGCCGAATACGTCTCGCAGGACGATGCGGCTACGCTCGATGCGGTAGTGAAGCTGGCGCGGACCGAGGGGATTTTGCCGGCCCTCGAGAGCGCGCACGCGGTGGCCGAGGCCCTGCGCGTTGCTCCAACAATGCATTCTCATGACATACTGGTGGTGAACCTTTCTGGACGTGGCGACAAGGATATGGGTATCCTGGCGCGTGAGTTGAAGCTGTAGCGGGGGCTATTCACGGACCCGAAAAGCAGGTCCTTCGACTTCGCTAGGCGCCGCTCAGGATGACAGGTCTATTGGGCGCGGGAGTTGAAGACTCAGGGAGAGTGACGGCGGTTCGTGGTATCCCACCCTAGCCGCAAAGGCAAAGACGCGGCGAGGGTGGGGCACCCGCTGATATAAAGGTTCCCAAGGCTTTCAATGGCGATACGTTTCGATCACAAACCCGAATGCAAACCAGGTCTCGTGGTTTATCTCACGGCCGGCGATCCCAGCCTCGATGCCACGCGCGATATTGCCATAGCGGCCATCGACGCGGGGGCCGATGTGATCGAGCTTGGTGTGCCGTTCAGCGATCCGCTGGCCGATGGACCCGTGATTCAGCGCGCCATGGAGCGGGCTGTTGCTCGCGGCGTCAGCCTTCGAGATGTAATCAAGCTGGCTAGCGAAATTCGCGTGGCACGCGCCGCTGCCGGTCTGGTGATCTTCAGCTATCTCAATCCAATTCTGCGCTATGGTCTGAGCCGATTTGCGGATGATGCCGCGGCTGCAGGCGCGGATGGCGTGCTGGTAACTGACTTAATTGTCGAAGAGGCGGGCGAGTATCTCACCGAAATGGCCCGAGTAAAACTTGCGCCGATTTTCCTGGCCGCGCCCACCAGTCCCGACAAACGGCTGGAAGCCATCGCGACTCATTCCAAAGGTTTCGTTTACGCAATCTCCCGCGTCGGCATTACTGGCACGCAGCAGAGCCTGACCTCCGATGCCGCCTCTTTAGTCGCGCGCATTCGGCGATGGACCCGGCTGCCGGTGGCCGTGGGGTTCGGCATCAGTAACAGCGAACACGTTGCCCAGGTGGCCGAGTTCGCGGATGCAGCGGTGGTCGGCAGCGCGATTGTGGAGTTGATTGAACGGTCGACCGCCGAGGGCGGCCCCGAGTCGACGCCGCACGCGGTGGCTCGATTTATCAAGGGCCTTCGCCTGCCTCAGGCGGCGCTGGCCCGGTAAACGCATCGCCTGCTAACGGCGCTTGCGCCGCAAAGTTCTGTTCAACTCTTGATCCTATGCAACCGGTGTATCCCGTCCTAGTTGAACGGGACCGGCGACTGGACGCGACACGAGGATGAAATGACGCTGGAAGAATTGCGAGACCAAATCGATGTTCTGGATCGCCAGCTTGTGGAATTGCTGAGCGAACGAGCCCGCGCTGCGCAGATGATCGGTCATCTGAAGGCTGCCACTTCGCTGCCGGTCTATGAGCCAGCACGCGAAAAGGTGATCTTTGCCAACGTGCGCGCGGCCAACAAGGGGCCGCTGCCGGACATCGAGTTGACGCATATCTACGAGCGCATTATCGACGTGATGCGGGCATTGCAGAGGAACGAGTTGGCATCGGAGAGGAATGCCCAGGCGCTCGCCTCGGGCCAAGGCACAGGCGCTAAAGCGCCCGAGACAGGGAACAAGCAATGATCGTATCGATGCAGGAGAAAGCGACCGAAGAGCAGATCGATGCCGTCATCGACGCCATGGTGGAAGTGGGTGTCGGCGTGCATAGAACCACTGGCTCAAGCCAAACCATCCTCGCTGGCGTCGGCCCCACCGCCAATGTGGATCTAAGTAAATTCGAAGTGCTTCCGGGCGTACTCAATGTGCTCCGCATCAGCTCGCCCTACAAGCTGGCTGGCCGCGCCTTTCGCCCCGAAGGAACAGTGATCGAGTTTCCCAACGGCGTCAAGATTGGCGGCACGCAGGTTGCGGTGATCGCCGGACCATGTGCGATTGAAACACGCGAACAGATTTTCTCGACAGCCGCCAGCGTCAAAGCCGCTGGCGCAGATTTTCTCCGTGGAGGAGCGTTCAAGCCTCGCAGTTCTCCCTATGCCTTTCAGGGCCTCGGCATTCCGGGGCTCAAGCTCATGCACGAGGCCGCCCAGGCGCATGGATTACTCACGGTCAGCGAGGTGATGGAGATTTCGCAGATCGAACCCATGCTGCCTTTCGTGGACGTCTTTCAGGTGGGCGCGCGCAATATGCAGAACTTCAACCTGCTGCGCGAGTTGGGCCAGGCGCGAAAGCCAGTTCTCCTCAAGCGCGGCATTGCAGCCACGATAGAAGAGTTGCTCTTGTCCAGTGAGTACATCATGTCCGGCGGCAACTACGACGTAATTTTGTGCGAGCGCGGCATTCGAACTTATGAAACATCAACGCGCAACACCATGGACATCGCCGCGATTCCGGTTATTCACAAGCTCTCGCACTTACCCATCGTCGGCGATCCATCGCATGGCACCGGACGGCGCGATATGGTTGCTCCCATGGCCAAGGCCGCTGTGGCCGCGGGCGCGGACGCTATTCTGGTCGAGGTTCACCCCAACGCCGACAAGGCCGTCTCTGACGCCGCGCAGACCTTGTACGTGGAGCAGTTCAACGAGCTTATGGGTCAGTTGCGGGTCATTGCTACGGCGGTAGGAAGAACGATGTAGGGATTGTGTTATTGGGCAGTGATGATGTTACGGAAGTGAGGTTCTGTGCTATTCCTTACGCCTGATCAACATAAAGATGTCTTGCAACGTTTAGTCGATCTTGGAGGTCGAGCGGCTAATGGCGTACCCCTTGATCAGACCGATCTGGGGTACACCTCACTCATGATTTGTTTCCTCCTTCAGAATTTATCGTCTGCTGAAGCATTATTAAGACTTTCAAGTTCATTTGGCTGGGAATGGTATCCCGTTACTGTGGGTTACGCAATAGCTCGCACAATGTTTGAGATCGATGTGACAGCGCATTACATCACAAAAGCTCCAATTGAGCGCGTTCCTCAATACATCAACTTTAGTGCGATACTGAACAAACTCGCTATGGATGCGTGCGAGAAACATCGCAATAGTATAAAGCCCGATTGGCAAGAAGCGATGGCCCTAATTTGGAAGGATCATTGGTCAAAGCAGCAAATCGAGGTTATTAAAAAGTTCGACGCTGCTTCTCCACAATTCTCGTCGATAAACGAGAAAGGGAGGAAACCTAAAAGTTGGAAATGGTCGGGAAAAACAATTCGCCAGATGGCATTTGAAGTTGATCATGTAGAAGCATACGATATTTTCTATTCAGAACTTTCTTCATTCACTCATGGAGATGTGCATCTCGCTAATCGCTATCTTCAGCTACGTCCTGATGGTCCAGTGTGGTCACAAAAAGCTGACAAAAATGATGCCGGAAATGTCTTTAGGTACGCGGCATCATTTCTTGCATGCAATATGGAACTTTTCGGCGGACAATTTAAAACTTGGAGTGAGGCAGAGGTAAGTAGCTGCTTGAAAGCTTGTTAATGGGAAGAATGACTGTAGGGATTGCTGAGGACCGGGGAATGATCGAACGCATCTCCATACTGGGCACGGGGTTGCTGGGCACGTCAGTGGGATTGGCGTTACGTGCGGCTGGTTTTCGCGGCTCAATCGTGGGCTGGAACCGAAGCCCCGAGGGCGCGCAGGCAGCGCTCTCCATGGGCGCTCTTGATTCGGTTGCGGCCGACCCGCTGCAAGCCGCGCGCGTCAGTCAGGTCGTAGTGCTGGCAGTGCCAATCCACGCCTCACTCGACTATATGGCGAAGCTCTCCGGCGCGCTAGGCCCAGAGCATCTGGTTACCGATGTGGGCAGCACAAAAGCACAGATCACGGCTGCCGCCGGCCGCCTCTTCAACGCGCCGGAGCGCGCCGCGTTTCTGCCCGGCCATCCTATGGCGGGCAAGGAGCGGGGCGGCGCGGTGCTGGGCGATGCAAACCTCTTTCGCGGCGCGGTGTGGCTCTTTACCGACGACGCAACTTGGCAACGCTCAGCGCATTCCGCAGAGTTAGTGAAGGGCTGGCGGGAGTGGGTCGCGGCGATGGGCTCGAAGACTATCGATCTCGATTCCGCGCGCCATGATGAGTTAGTCGCCTGGGTTAGCCATCTGCCGCAGTTTGTAGCCACGGCACTGAGCGCGCTGCTTGAAGAAGAAGTCGGCAACGCACCGGAACTGAAAGACGTGGGCGGACGTGCCTTGCGCGAGATGACGCGGCTGGGCGCGAGCCCCTACTCCATGTGGCGCGACATCGCATACACCAATACCGAAGCTGTTCAGGCCGCGCTGCGCGCTCTCGAGCAACGCCTCGCTCACCTGCGTGAAAATCTGCGCACGCCGGTGCTGCGCGATGAGTTTGAACAGGCCAATCGGTTTCGTCGGGAGTAACGAAAACGGCATCCGACCTGCTAAGCAATTCGTTCCCGAACCAGATTTTACTGCGTTGACTGAACAGTTCGAAGAGAAGAAAGCCAGGAGGATTCGATGAAAAGAGGGTACTACCTCGCGGGGCTTCTAGTATTGCTGGCCTTTTGCAGTCCATTGTTCGCTTTCCAGTGGATCACGATGGGTGAAGTGGACTTTTCGAAAGCGGAAGCGAAAATAATTGAGGTGCGTGGAAATATTCATCTCATTGAAATTCGCGTGCCGCAAGGTCTCTATAACATTGCCGTGCTCTCTGGCCCCGACGGCTATCTGCTGGTGGATCATCCCGAAGCGGCGGCATACCCCATGGTTCAGAAAGCGCTGGACGATCTCGGAAAGCGCCCCGTGAAATTTTTGCTGAATACGCACTGGCATTACGATCACGTGGGCGGAAACGAAATTTTCGGCCCCGACGCAACGATCGTTGCCCAGGAGAATGTGCGCAAACGTCTGATGACGAAGCAGAGACCGCCATGGTCACCAACGTCAATCGGGCCGTATCCAGAACGCGCTTGGCCACGTATTACTTTCCGTGATTCTTTGACGATTCATTTTGATGACGAAGATATTGAGATGGAACACTATGCCAACGGCCACACGGATGGAGACTCCGTCGTTTATTTTGCGCGAGCTAATGTTGTTGATCTCGGCGATATCTTCGCTGGCCAGAGGAACCTGACGGGCGGTATCGACATGGAGGGAACGGCACGTTCACTCTCCGCCGTCCTGGACCGAATTAATGATGAAACAATCGTAATCACCGGGCACGGCGAACTCTCGAATCGCCGCGACCTTTCAGTTTACATTTCGCTTCTGGAGCACACGATGGTACATGTCCGGAAGGAGATTTCCTATGGAAAAACTGAGAAGGAAATCGTGGACGAACGTTTGCCGGAAGTGTGGAAGCCGTGGTTCGCTCCCCAGGCTATACCCGTTGACCGTGATTTTATGCAAGCAATCTATTCGACGGTGACACACACAAGCAACCTCGACCAGTGATGCCATGCAGTGCGGCGGACTACTTGTCGCCGGAGTGCGTCAAGGAATTAATTCAGATGATTACAATCGAAATTCCCAAACAAGCTCGCGTGGACGCGATTGCCTCGATTCAACGCTATTTCGAAGAGAATATGTCCGAACCCATCGGCGATCTTCCGGCAGGTTTATTGCTCAACTTCTTCTTGGAAGAAGTGGGCCCGGTTATTTACAACCAGGCCATTCGCAATGCGCAGGCACGGATACAACAGCGAGCCTCAGATCTCGATGGCGAGCTCTATGCCGATGCATTTAAATATTGGACAAAATTAGACGCCAAACAGAAGAAACGCCGCTAGAGCAGAATCATGAGACCGGTTTGCCTTATGTCGCGTGTGTGTGATGTAAGGCAAACCGAATTAATCCGCTTCTTGAACCGTTTCCGCCGCTTCTTTCGCCGGGTCGAGCGCGTGGAAGCCTTCGGTCTTGGCGGCTTCGAGCAACTGCGGCGAAGCTGAGACAAAGATGATCTCCGTGCCCTGGAACATATCGCGAGCTACCAGAGCGGCGCCCAATTGCAGTGCGTCGGGCCAGCGCAGTGTGGTGCGGTCGAGCAGTTGTCGCGCGGCTTCGAGCACTGCGGGATTCAGCGGCTCCTGCACCATGCGCGCGGCTTCCAGGCGCAGAATGTCGAGCGCTGCCGTCGCGTTCTCAGCAGAGATAGCGCCGGCCCGCTCACGCCGGCGGATCGCGCCATAGACCTCGAGCGGCGTTGACGCCGAGATCAGCTTGCGGTTGTCCTCGACGGCTTCCATCAGGCGGATCAACTCGTCGGTGCCCTGCTCCTGAACAAACAATTTGGCGAAGGCCGTGGCCTCAAGAAAGTAGCAGCTCACAGGTTCCCCCGTTCCTCTTCGATCGCCTCGGCAATCGAATCGCCATGCGCAGCCACCGGATGGAAGCGCTGCGCCTCATCGGGAATGCCGACCTCGGCACGGTTGAGACGAATAGTGGTTGTGGGATAGGCGGGTGTCTTGGGGTTGGCGATCTTGCTAGTCAGTACGACGCCGCGCTGAATGGCCTCGGCCAATACGGATTGGCGCGACTCCGGATGCTGATTCCAGCGGAAGGCTTTGCGCGGCAAAAACGAGTCACGGAACCACTTGAGAGCGATGAAAGCGTGGCCACCGCGCTCGGCCTCGGCCAAAGCGGCGCATAGCTCCTTCACGCGCGCATCCAGGTCGGCAGGAATCACCGCTTCCTGTCCGTCGTCATCCTCGTCGAAGGCTGGTTCGACATAGGCGCGCGACGCCCTGGCCGGACGCTGCGCCGTCTCGCTGCCGTCGATGCGCTCGAAATAGATGCGCACCTCGTCTTCCTCTGGCGACCATGCATCCGCAGTGGCATTGCGGCGCTTGCTGCGACCGCTTTCGCTGCATAGCTCCACAATTGCCTGGTAGCCCGCCGGCGCCAGAAAATGCAAGGCTCGCGCAAGGCCGGGGTCCGGGGAGAACGCCAGTTCGTTTAATGCTTCTTCGATAATTTCTTCCGCATCGGGGATACTCAGGTTGCCAACATCTATGCTACTTGGAACTGCTTTTGCCGTTTTCATTCTTTCTTCTCCGTATGCCGCTCCTCACGCCCGTTTGCACCGCAACATCTCCGGAAGGCTTCATCGCCTCGCTCCGGAGTTGGGTTGCGCGCGGACAAAAGAAAGCAGCGCTAGTTTAAAGTTCACTTATCGCGGCAGAGGACTGGCTGGCCATTCACTCTGCGTTGCGGGCAGCCTTCTATGCGGCCCTGCGATGCTTCACGTTTCGTTTGAATAGATTCAAGGAGCGCCTGCCTTGATACGGCAGATAAATACCCCTAGCATTTCCCGATGAAGTTAACGCGGTACATAATCCTCAAAAGGCTTTTTGCCCTATTCGACAACCTTCCGCTTATTTCTTCGGCCGCAAATGAATTCGAGAAATACTCTAGCTAGTCCCTCTGTTTGAAGTTAATCATACTTCAGTGTAACCCACCAGACGGTCCTAGTGAGCTGTGGCGTATAAATGCCGCGCCTCATCCGCTAACGGCCGCCGGGAGAAGCCATGCTCCCTCGGTAATTTTATCCGGACGGCTTGCTCCGTACAATAGTAGATATGCGCCATTGTTTACAACTGCTTTTGTTTTGGTGTCTGGTTTCAACCGGAGTTCATGCCGATGGCCCGGCCTTCGATCTCGCCGGACCCACGGTGGACGTGCACGTTAAGCGGGGCGAGATTACGCTGCCGATCGGCGAAACTCCCAACCTGCTGCCAGGAGACCGGTTGTGGATTCACCCCGATCTGCCGGAGAGCCAGTCAGCCCGCTTTGTATTGATCGTTGCATTTTTGCGCGGGGCCACCAACCCGCCGCCGCCGGAGTGGTTTACTCGCGTGGAAACCTGGACGCGCCAAGCGCGCAACGAAGGCGTATTCGTTACCGTGCCCGAAGAGGCTCAGCAAGCTCTCATTTTTCTTGCGCCGGAAACCGGTGGTGACTTTACCACGCTACGCAAAGCGGTGACCAACCGCCCCGGCGTCTTTGTTCGCGCCACCCAGGATTTGCAGGCAGCCAGCTGGGATCGCATGCGCTTGGATACGTATCTGACAGAGGTCAAGGAGACCTCACAGACTGACCCCAAACTGCTCAAGGAACGCGCTGAAAAAGCGGCCCGCAGCTTGGGCATCCGGCTGGATCAGCAGTGCTTCGACAAGCCCACCGATCAGCAAGCTCCCTGCCTGGTGCAGCACACCGAGGGCCTGGTACTGGACGACGCCAATGCGCAGTCGCTGGTGACACAGTTGACCAGCGGTTCCACCGTGGACCTGATGAATCAGATAAGTTCCACTCCCATGGGAGGAGCGGGCATCTATAGCCCATATATTGGCGCCATCGTAGACACAGCCAGGATCCTCGCGTCGTTGCACACGGCGCATTTCCAATACATTCCCGCGCTCGCCCTGCCCACAAAAGATACGCTCAATCTGCGTCTGAACGTTCCTCCATCGTTTCGCGATCCCAAGTCGGTGGTAGTGGTGGCTCTGCCGCCGGTGGGCGCTTCCAAGCCGCCGCCGCTGCATCCCGTGAGCGCGACTGAGAGTTTTTGCGCCCAGAAGCCAGGCCTGGTGCTGTCAGCCGAAGGGGCGCCCCTGGTCTTTGCTACTCAGCTTGCCCACGAACTCACGTTGCACATCGAGTCCAAGAGCGGGCCGATCGATCTCGCGGTGAAAGCCGATCCGTCGCTGGGCGGACTGGCGCTGTCGCAACCCGTTCCCACCTTGCCTGAAGGCGAGCTAACAGGGGTATTGCGCGGCAAGTGGGGCTTTGACGATTGGGAAGGTCCGCGCTTCCACCTGCGCGCGGCTCTCTCGGGCAAGTGGGCTGTGGCGGCAGTTGATCAGTCAGCCTTGGTCGTAGGTCGCGAGGACACGCTGCACATCGAAGGAGAGAACTCGCTGTGCGTTGACCGAATCGAGGAGAAGATGGGGACGGGCAGCCCGCTCAAGCTAGTTTGGAAGTCGCCCAAGCCGGAGCAGTTGGAAGTAATTGTGTCCATGAAAGACGCGGCTCCTGGGCCGGTCGATTTGGAGATTTATCAGTATGGGCTGGAGAAGCCCGACCAGTTGGTGTTGCTGGCATACGCCGAGGCGGCGGCACTCGACCGTCTTATGTTGAGCACAGGTGACGCAGAGGCATTGTTGAAAGGCAACCGTCTGGACGAAGTAGCCAAGGTCAGCCTCGCTAGCATTATCTGGACCCCCGCGACGCTCAATCGCGTGCAGGACTTTGACCAGTTAACCATGAAAGCCGACGGCGCGACCTCGGCCCTCGAACCCGGCAAGCGCTATTTTGCCAGCGTGCAGTTACAGGACGGCCGCCTGTTACGGGTGCCAGTGAGTGTCGAGCCGCCGCGCCCGCAACTCACGCTACTCAGCAAGGGAACGCAGGACGACGCCTCTGCCGCGCCCTCACCCGTGCATCTGGGAAGTCCCGACGATCTGCCCGTTGAAAGACGACTGGTTTTCTTTTTGCATTCCAGCGTGCCGGTAAACTTTCCCCGCGATGAGAAGGTCGAGGTAGCTGCGGAAGACGGCAGCTTCCGTACCGTGCTGACGCTGTCCGACGGCAGCCTGATGCTCGAGGATGCAAAGACCGCCTTGGGGGTGGTAGAACCGCTGGCCCGTTTCGGCTCCTCGGCATTCGGGCCGCTGCACGCGCGCGCCGTCTCAGCCGACGGAGTAGCCGGCGACTGGCTCTCTCTGGGAAAGCTGGTGCGGCTGCCAGGCTTCAAGGAACTGCACTGCCCGCATGCCGTGTCTAAGCCCTGCACGCTGGTTGGAAGCAATCTCTTCCTGGCCGAGTCCATTGCCGCCACACCTGAGTTCGACAACGCTGCGGATGTGCCGCCGGACTTCACGGGAACCCAATTGGGCGTTCCCCATCCCGTCAACGGCGTACTCTACCTGAAGTTGCGCGACGACCCGGGAACGGTGCAGACGCTCACCCTCCCGGTGACGCTCCTGACCTCGTCCGCGGCGCAGACCCAGTATGCAGCCATGCCGCCGGTGCCCGCAAAGACAGAGCCCTGAGAGCTTCTGGAATGCCTCTGCGGAAGTACGCTTCCAGATTGCGGAGTTACGCCCGTAAGACTCCGTTCCCGCAGAGGGACGGCAAGCAGCCTAATTGAAATAGGCTTTGTTCTTCTCGGCAAATTGCGATTTGCCCGCTGGCAGTTCGTCGAGCGAAAAGATCGCGCCTGATGGGCAGATCGAGGCGCAATTGCCGCAGTCAATGCACTCGTCCGGATTGATGAACAACTGAGAGACTCCGGCGGCGGCTGGATCGTCGGCCGTGACTGGTGCAATGGCGGCAGTGGCGCACTCGGCTGCGCAGAGAAAGTCCTTGATGCATGCGTCGGTAATTACGTAAGCCATGATGAAACTCCTTGGTCGCTTCCGCGCTCCGGGCGCCTGCGCCATCTTTCCAAGGTTATCGAGTTCAGGCATGCCAGCTCCGTGACTCAGATCACACAGCGGAAGGATCAATTCCGAATGAGGAACGCGGCCAGGAAGTTTTTTATGCTTCCTGGGCCGCTCCAAGACTGCCGCCCGCCGATCCAATGTTCTTGTCTTGCTAGAAGCCGGCCCGCACCGCACTCAATTCCACCAAGCGTCCCTGTGCCCGCGCCCACTCGACTGACTCGTCATAGTGGCCGGCCACTATGACAGCAGCCTTGCCTTCATCCAGGTAAGGTTGAACCATTGCCAGCTTCACGGTGCTTTCTGCGGCCATCTGCGCCACTTGGGCTTTGCTCGATATCGAGATCACTAGCGCTAGAATTGCATTTACTACTGTGCTGACTGCGTTGATTGCATTGAGAGCGTGTTGCTGGCTTGCGGCGTTCACGATCCTGGCTGCCGAAAGCAGTGCAGCGTTCACCTGCTGCTGGAAAGTGACCACCTGCGACTGAAGCTGCGCCAGGATACTGGACGTGGGATTTGCCAGATACGCCCTCGCCTGGACAACAAGCAGATTCGAGGCAGCATCGAAGCCGACTGTGGCCGCAATGAATATGGGCGCGTCCACCGGAGCCAGCAGCGCCGCAGTCGTATCCACCGTTGCTACCGCACTCTCGAGCGTCGGCGTCCAGTTCACAATATCCTGCGCCACAGTCGTTCCCGAGCAGCCGCTCATAAAGGGCAACTGCAGCAGTAAGGCGATCAACGCCCAGACGCCTAGCCTGGCCGTCGAACCGATCGATGAAGTCTGGCTCTGTGGGTCCCTGGCCAACAGGCCGAGCAGTGCTGTGGCAAGCCCGGAAACAAGCGTAATGACAGTGCCCGTTCCCATATTGCCCAGCGTGATGCCTTGCTGCGAAAGGACGCTGGCGATGGTCACTATCCCAATCAACAGCCCCGCAATCGAGGTCTTCGGGTGGTTCCAGATATTCGAAATAGAATTCATGAGGAAAGCTCCTGGAAAAGAAAAAGACGGCCTCAGCCGCCTTGGTTCAAGTGGAATTTGGCAGGCGCGGAAGAGGTGCAATCCGCTTCCACGCAAAAAAATCGAGACCAGGGGCCGGTGCCGTTTCCGGCCAGCCGCTGGTCTCGATTTCTCGCATCTCTCCAACTTCGAGCGCCGCCGTGGTTGCAGCTCAGGCTCGCGGCGGAGAGCCGCTACAACACAGAACTTGAGACGGTCCCGCGCCCGGGCGCCATCCGCTAGGGGAGGGCGTGAACATTCGCCCGGCGCGGAACCTCCGTCTCTTTTCGTGCTACTTATAGCCTAAGTAATCTTGCCAATATCTTCGGCAAAGATAGACAAAAAATTAAGTTACTTAAGTATCATCGACTTACACGGTCACTTAGAACCATGCGCAGCTTGACATGCAAATGAGCGCCAACGCTTCCGGCCGCCAAACCGCTATTTCAGACATTCAAATCTCTTACTGCCCTGTGAGAATTCTCTCATTAAAGAACGCCTTCGGTGCGCCGATAGAAACAGAGTAGGAGGACACCGCTCCATGATTCCGCATATTGACCACCCGGTCTGGGTGCAGATCGTCACAGGGGAAAAGCCAATAAAGTCCGAAAAGGCAACTATAAACATGCTTGTCCAGAGCAACAAAATGAGCTACGAGAGGAACGCGTCGCCAGCTAATACTAAGGAGATCATTGCCAAGACCCACAAGTTCTTTACGCAATTCGAATCCATTTTCGCCAGCGAAGTCGCCCAGATCGTCGGTTAAGGTGCAAGGAGAATCCATGTCTACAATCGTGAATGCCAAACTAAGTTCCATCCCCGAAGTAAAAGCAGCAATTGTCGCCGGGGAGTCCTTGTTCCTGGCCGGAAGCCGAGAGGCGCTGAGCCAACTCCCGCGGGGCAACTGGGTTGGCGGAACCATCTGCTACTTTATGACGGAAGAAGGTTGTCTGCTGTCGGAAGACCGCATCTTCGTAACCAAGGTTCCGGAGTTCGCCATTGAGGTCAAGGCATTGGACTACGGCCCGCAGGACCTGGCCCAACTTCACCGCGACGCACCGGCCAATGGTTTTACCTTCCTGGTATTGCCGGCAGCCACCGAGATCCACAAAGCCTTTGCTGAACAAGCCCCCACACTCGACGGCTTCCTGTTGCATCCCGTCGTGGGTTGGGTTTCCGGCGTACGGGTGGACCGCATCGGCATCGATTTGCCCGCTGTATTCAATGGCCAGTCGGGCGCTGTCTTGGAAGACAGGTGTGTGGCATTCCATGTCTCGTTGCCCATTGGCCGAATGGCTGATCTCGAGATCGTCAACATCTTCGAAAGCGGCGGCGGGGATCTCATCCGCTTCGAAGAAGCTGGCATCCACATGAGCACATGCTTGATCAACGGAAAGCCGGCCAAACTCGCCGAATACATCTCCCTCAAGGGAATCCCAACGGAGTTCCCCCTGGTCGGCGACTACAACGGCAGCTGCATCAACGTCTCCTTCCAGGCAGTCGACGCAGCAAAAGGTACGGTCGATCTCTACGCGCCAGTTTTTCCTGGAGTGGACTATCATTTCGCCAAGCCAGTCGCAGACTACTCTGGCGCTTTTGCAAAAGCCGTTACTGGCAAAGAGCATGAACCGGCGTTTGCCTGCAACTGCATCCTCAACTATCTGTACGGTAATCTCGAGGGCAAACGAGCTGGGCATGTCACTGGCCCCATCACCTTCGGCGAAATTGCCCATCAGCTATTGAACCAGACCCTGGTGCGCCTGCAAATTCTTGACGTGGGATGAGATGGCGAGAACGCAGAAATATTCTGCCCGATAAGTACGAAGGCCGATGTTCTAAGTTTGGCATCGGCCTTGTTCTTTGGCTGCACGAGTCTCCGCGGTGTTCATGCCGTCAAGTCTGCGGCCAATGGAGCGGATTTACGCCGCAACCCGTGCTACCTCATTGGAGAAGTTTCCGCTTCACAAATCGTCGTCCGCGAATCTCGTATCCCCTGCTTGCCACGCGGGCAATCGCCTCGCTGTAGGCGATGTGCTCCTCTACTAGAATGCGCTCGGCGAGTGAGTGCGCGTCGTCAGCCTCCAGCACTGGAATCGCCCGCTGTAAAACGATCGCGCCGTGGTCCAGATGCTCATCCACAAAATGCACCGTGCAGCCAGCTACTTTCACGCCGTAGTCGGAGGCTTGCTGCTGCGCATCGAGGCCCGGAAAGGCCGGCAGCAGCGAGGGGTGAATGTTGAGAATGCGATTCGGAAACGCAGCCACAAACTCGGGCGAGAGCAGCCGCATATACCCGGCCAGACAGACCAGCTCCACGCGATGCGCGCGAAGGCAGGCGATCAAATCGGCGTCGTGCTCGGCGCGGTCGCGGCCCTTGGAAACAAACACCGCTGTTGGCAGCCCCAATTCCCGCGCCTTGGTCAGCCCAGCCGCCTCAGCCACGTTCGAGACCACCACAGCAATCTCCACATCTTTTAATCTTTTCGTACGAATCGACTCGGCAATGGCCAAAAAGTTCGATCCGCGGCCGGAAAGCAGAATTCCCAAACGAAGGGGCCGATCTAATGATGCGATCTCCAAGATCTTCCCTCGTGGCTAAGGTTCGTACTCTTCAATCCTTCATCTATTGCTTGATCCGCCAAGCCTCATAACGAAGGATCTCTTGGTCTCGGGTAGCCGAGTCTTCCAGCTTCTTCATCAATTCAAAACAATCAGGATCTTCAGACTCCGCCATGCATCGAAGACAGTCTCCGCCACAATCTAATGTCTTCGGCATCATCGGTTGATTGAGCTCGCATCTGCACATTGAGCATTTCAAAGCAGCACGCTTCCCTGAAATGATGACTCGCTCTGCGCGAATCAGGCCGCATTCATTCCAAGAAGCTCACGTGTACTGCACCCGCCGCTCGCCCTTGACCACGCGCCCGATCACGAAGAACTTCTCCTCGGCGCGATCCAGCAGGTTCTTGGCACGCGTGAATTTGGCCGCTGGAATCGCCGCAATCAACCCAATGCCCATGTTAAAGGTGCGCATCATCTCTTCCTGTGAGACTTGGCCCAACTCGCGCAGATGCTCGAAGATCGGCAGCACCGGCCAAGATCCGATCTCGATCTGCGCAGCTACGCTCTTAGGCAAAATGCGGGGCAGGTTTTCCGTGATGCCACCGCCAGTGATATGCGCCATGCCCGTGGTCAGCCCCGCCGTCACCAGTTTCTGAATCACGGCCAGATAGCTGCGATGGGTCTTCATCAACGCCGCGCCAGCCTTCTCCTTGATAGCTGTCACGTATTGAGTGGGCTTGTAGCCAGCCACCTCGAACAAAAGTTTGCGGGCCAGTGAGTAACCGTTGGTGTGTAGCCCGGTCGAGGGCAAGCCCACCAGAACGTCGCCAGCCTTGATGCCCACGCCGGTCACCAGTTTGTCGCGGTCCACCGCGCCTACGATGAAGCCCGCCAGATCGTACTCCCCATCGCTGTAAAAGCCTGGCATCTGCGCCGTCTCACCGCCGATCAAAGCGCATCCGTTAGCTTTGCAGGCATCTGCCAGCCCTGTCACCACGTCCTCGATCACTTCTGAGTCCAGCTTGCCCGTGGCCAGGTAGTCCAGGAAAAACAGCGGCGTGGC
Source organism: Occallatibacter sp. (assembly GCA_049518535.1). Taxonomy (GTDB): domain Bacteria; phylum Acidobacteriota; class Terriglobia; order Terriglobales; family Acidobacteriaceae; genus Telmatobacter. Next base: position 93,115 of record JBEKRS010000006.1, read on the forward strand.
GCCCTGCACGGCAATGTCATTCACGCAGTGATTCACTAGGTCAACGCCCACCGTCTGGTGCAATCCCAACTCGAAGGCCACCTTCAACTTGGTGCCCACCCCGTCGGATGAGCTGACCAGGATAGGGTTCTTCCAGCGCTGCAAATCCAGCCGGTAAAGCGCGCCGAAGCCGCCAATACCGCCTAACACATTGCGGTTAAAGGTTTTTTGCGCCAGATACTTGATGCGTTCCTTGGCGCGGTCGCCACTGCGAATGTCCACGCCGGCATCGGCGTAGGTCACGGATTGAGGTTTGGGTTCGTCTGGCACGATGCGACTTTCTATGGATGGATTTCTTGGCTCGAGGGGCCGAAAGGTAGATTTTAGCAGGATTTCGGCGAGGTCGCTGTGCATTCCAGGTGCTTTACGATTCCCAAACATGAAAGAACGGATGCAGAAAATGACAAGCCGGCTTGACATGCCTTCCGCTTCGTACTACTCTAATTTGGAAAGCGAACTTTACATGGATCGCGCCATCACAAATCGGGTCAAAGAACTGCGCACCGCTCACGAATGGACCCAGGAGCAACTGGCGATGGCTGCGGGCGTCTCCCGCCAAAGCATCAACTCCATCGAGCGCAATCGCTACGTGCCCAGCCTCGAGCTGGCTCTCGTCTTCGCCCGGATCTTCGCCTGTTCCACCGATGAAATCTTCCAGTTGGAGAGCGAAAAATGACCCATCCAATCCTCAGCAGAATTCCTTTCCTCCGCAAACTCGCCGATGAGCGCTTCCTGGAGCATCGCCGCCGCTCCAGCAGCGTCGCAGGCTTCGCTACCCTCTTGGTGGCTTACGGCATTTTCGCCTACCGCCTTCTTGTCAACCACTTCTGGAGCTGGGATTTGGTTGTTGTCATGCTCACCTTTGGTGTGGTCAAGGTCTCATTGTTTTTCTGGTATCGCCACACCGACTAACCCTGAAAGGAAAACTGACATGTGTATCCGATATACGCAACTCGACTCCAAGGCTCGGCGCCGGATGGTCTTAGCCAACATCTCTTTGGTTATCGGCCTGCTGCTGTGGACCTTTCGAGCCTCTATCCCGGTCAACCAGGATTGGCTGCACGCGGTATGCGGCTTTCTGCTGGGCCTCTCGATCACCATCAATCTCTTCGTGTTTCGTTTCGCCCGCCGCTGCGGTGCCTCCGAATCCGGGAAGCTATAGAAACCAGTCCTGTTCCTCGGCTGTGGGTAGGGGGCAGCTCTCCAGCCGCCCCCAAATGCGATACCGCCAGCGAGCGATGAGCCGGTAACCCAATTCCCGCAACGGCCGGGGTATCCATCCAAACACAACGCCAAAAGTCCGCCATGGCTGCGGCAACTCGCCTAACAGTTCCCGAGCCGCTTCCGACCGGGTGAACACCCGTTCTGCCGCCCCAGAGGGATCTCGCACAACCACAATCGTGTTCGAACCCAGCTCCAAACCCGGCGACCCCATCCCAAACCGCGTCAGAAACTCCGCAATTTTCGGCGACTCGGAAGCAACAAACCTTAGCCGATCCTTGCGATCGCGGCGCAGAAACCACCGCACCGAGCGATTGCAAAACCCGCAATGTCCATCGAAGATGACCAACAGCCGATCTCCAATCCCATTCAGTTCGCTCACACTTATCGAGATGCCTGCGCAAAGAAGCGCGATTCAATTCGCCCTGCGCATATCCTCTCGCCTTCTATACTGAACCCACCATGAGTTCCAGACTCGCGACCCGTCCCCACACTCGTTCTCAAGCTCTCCAACAATGCGCCGAGCGGTTTTTCCCTGGCGGTGTAAACTCGCCCGTGCGGGCTTTTCGTGCGGTGGGCGGCGCGCCGCCGTTCATCGAAAGCGCTCAGGGTGCCTGGCTCACCGACGCCGACGGCAATCGCTACATCGACTACTTTGGCTCATGGGGACCGATGATTCTCGGCCACGCGTTTCCGCCGGTCGTCGAAGCCATCCAGAAAGCCGCCCGCAACTCCGCCAGCTTCGGCGCTTCCACTGCCGCCGAGGCCGATCTAGCCGAGCGCATCATCGCCTGCTATCCGGCCATCGAGAAATTACGCTTCGTCAGCTCCGGCACCGAGGCCACCATGTCGGCTATTCGTCTGGCCCGCGCCGTCACCGGCCGCAAGATCATCATCAAATTTGAGGGCTGCTACCACGGCCATGCCGACGGTCTCCTGGTCAAGGCTGGCTCCGGCGTAGCCACCTTTGGAATTCCAGGCTCAGCCGGTGTTCCCGAAGAGATCGCCCAACTCACCCACGCCCTGCCCTACAACGACCTCGCGGCTGTCGAATCAGCCTTCGATGCTCACCCCAATTCGATTGCCGCCATAATCTTGGAGCCAATCGTCGGCAACGCCGGCTGCATTCCGCCCGCTCCCGGCTATCTCTCCGGCCTGCGCGCCCTCACCAACCGCGAAGATGCCCTGCTCATCGTTGATGAAGTCATGACCGGCTTCCGCGTGGCGCTCGGCGGCGCTCTTGAGCTCTATAACATCGACGCCGATTTAGTCACCCTCGGCAAGATTGTCGGCGGAGGTCTGCCCGTCGGAGTCTTCGGCGGCAAGCGCGCCTTCATGGACTTGCTCGCCCCGCTCGGTCCTGTCTATCAGGCCGGAACTCTCAGCGGCAATCCATTGGCCATGGCCGCGGGCATCGCGACCATCAGCTATTTACAAGCGCACGCCGCCGAAGTCTATCCACAACTTGAAGCCATCGCCAAAGCCGTCGCCGAGGGCGTAGCCGCCGAAGCCACCCGAGCCGGCGTTCCGCTCACTCTCAACCGCGTAGGCTCCATGTGGACCTGGTTCTTCACGAGCGGCCCGGTCACCAACTACACCCAGGCCGCCTTGAGCGACACCGCCGCCTTTGGCCGCTTCCACAATGCCATGCTGGGTGCGGGAGTGTGGCTTCCACCCTCGCAATTTGAAGCTGCCTTCCTGAGCACGGCACACGGCGAAGAAGAGGTCGCCGCAACTTTAGCCGCCGCCCGTGAGGCATTCAAAGCTGTTTCCGCCGGATAGGCGTGAATCTCTATCCGCCGAAAGCTTCTCATCCCAAATGTGGACAGCTTTTGGTATTCAAGCATTCATCGGCAACACGCAGCCGCTCGACTGGCCGTCCCGCAACCAGATGTTCTGCCACAATCTCCGCCGCGTCCTCAGGTTTGAGATTGCCGTACCAGACAGCTTCCGGATAAACCACGGCCATCGGCCCATGCTCACACTGGTCCAGGCAGCCGGACTTGTTGATGCGCACCCGCGCGCCCAACCCGGCGGCTTTGGCGAGTTGCTGCAACTCGGTGTGCAAGTCGCTCTTGCCGTCGCGCGTGCAGGACGGGCGCGGCGAACCGTCGGGTCGCACGTTGTGGCAGACAAAGACGTGGCGTTCAAATGCAGGCAAGCGGTAGTCCTCCTGAATCCGGTATACATCCAGACTAACGCTTCCAACTCCGGCAACGTCCCAGCCCTCGCGGCGAAGTTTCCACAATCGCAGCCCGCCAACCCGCCCCCATCTGCGAAAATGGAAGTTAGATTATGAGCATTGACAACCTCCTCCCGCTTAAAGACGATATGGTGGCCTTTATTGAAGGCCATGGTCTCAAACGCCTTCCCGGTTACGTCACCGAGGACGTGCCCTCCATCGTGTGGGAGGGACAGGGCAACCCTGACGCATGGAAAGACTTTGTGGAGATGGCCAAGCACGCCGGCGCTCCCTTCGTTACATTCAGCGAGATGACGCTGGAGCGCGAGGAACTCGACGCGCTGATCGACGAAGCTGGGGAGATGAACTTCCCCGACGAAGAAGCGACTGAACTGGTCGAGGCGCAGTGGCTGCGCAAGTACGCCGGCAATCTCGGCTACATCCAGCTGGGCTTCGTCTATCAGGGATTGGTTTTTTTGCACGAGACGACGACCGAGTGGTATGAGCGCTTCCAGACGCTGTTAGAAGATATCGAGAGCTTCCAGGACATCGTCATCGACGATCACGATCACGACGAAGAAGACGAGTAACTCCGGTGGGCGCTGAACCAATACTGCACCCGGTTTTGCCTCAAGCTGGACTCCCGCAAGCTGGGTCGCCGCAAGCCCAGCCGCAGAGCGAAGAGCGTAAGCTCCCCGGTCAGCACTGGGCCTTCACCGAGCCGCATCCAGCAGAGGCCGCAGCGCTGGCCAAAGCCGCCCGCCTGCCGCAAGTTTTGGCCGAGTTGCTCGTGGCCCGCGGCATCGTCGCACCTTCTGACGCTTTTGACTTCCTCAATCCTGATGGAACGCATCTTCACGACCCGCTCTTGATGCTGGGCATGAACGCCGCCGTAGATCGGCTGGAGCGCGCTATAGCCGCCAAAGAACCGGTACTGCTTTACGGCGACTACGACGTGGACGGCACCACCGCAGTTGTCCTCCTCAAGACAGCCATCGAGATGCTCGGTGGAGTCGCTCGCTTCCATGTGCCTCACCGGCTGCGCGAGGGCTACGGTCTTCAATCGAGCGTGCTCGAAGCCGCTTACGCCGAGGGCGTTCGCCTCGTGATCACCGTAGACACTGGCATGAGGGCCTTTGCCGAAGCAGAAACCGCTCGCCGTCTCGGTCTTGACCTAATCATCACAGATCATCACCTGCTTGAAGCCGACGAGAGTGTGCCGCACGCGCTTGCTATCCTGAACCCGAATCAACCCTCATGTACTTATCCGGAAAAATTTCTCTGCGGCGCGGCCATTGCGATGAAATTGGCCCAGGCGCTGCTCGAACGACGCGATCAGGCGCGCACCCGTGAGAAAACCCTGCCAAGTTTTTTGAAGATGGCCGCCATCGCCACCATCGCCGACGCCGTGCCGTTGAAGGGCGAGAACCGCGTTATTGCCGCACTCGGCCTGCGCGAACTGCGCCGCCCCGCTGGTGCTGGATTGCGCGCACTCTTCGCCGCTGCCGCGCTTGATCCCGCGGCCAAACCGCTCACCGGCTTCGATGTTGCCTTCCGTCTGGCTCCGCGCATCAACGCCGCTGGACGCATGGACGTGGCCTCCGACGTTATTGAGCTGTTCACCACCCGCGATCCGGCGCGCGCCGCCGAACTGGCCGCCAAACTCGAACGGCTCAACCGCGAGCGTCGCGATACCGAAGCGACCGCACTAACCGCCATTGAAACGCGCCTTGCCGGTGACGCTGAATTAGCAACCGACCGCTTGCTGCTCATCGACGGCGAAGGCTGGCACCGCGGCGTCATCGGCATTCTAGCTTCGCGCGTCGTCGAGCGCACTGCCAAGCCAGCCATCGTTGTCAGCGTCGAGGACGGTGTAGCTCACGGCTCCGGCCGCTCCGTCGACGGCTTCCAACTACTAAACGCCATCGAAAGCTGTGCCGATCTCTTCACTCGCTTCGGTGGCCACGCCTTCGCTGTCGGCTTTGCTCTTCCCGCCGAATCGCTGCCCGAGCTGAAGCGCCGCCTGCGCGTCTACGCTCAAGAACATCTGTCCGCGCGCGAGCCCGAACATCTGCTCCGCATCCATGCCGAGCTGCCGCTGGACCGCATCACGCCGGTGCTCGTTGGCTGGCTGCACAAGTTGGAACCCTTCGGCCACGGCAATCCCGAGCCAATCTTTGTTGCTCGCCGCGCACGCCTGCTCTCTCCGCCCCGCATCATGAAAGAACGCCATATCCGGCTGGAGTTGGCTCAAGATTCCGTCCAGCCGCAGCCCCTGCCCGGCTCCAGCGGAGTCCTGCGCGCAGTCGGTTGGAATCTGGCCGCCCGCGCCGCCGCACTTGGCCTGACGCAAGGAAGCGTCATCGACCTCGCCTACCGCATCCGCGAAAACGATCATCCCGAGTACGGCGGCCTCGAAGCCGACATCGCCGGTATCGAATTAGCGTAATGAATTCCGCTGGCGGAACTGCCCGATCAGCGCGATAATCAGTCCATGGCGACTCTGCCCATCTACGAAAACTCCCAGCCGGAGTTAATCTCCGTGCGCGAGTATCTCACTACGAGCTACCGCCCCGACTGCGACTATGTGGACGGACGGATCGAGAAGCGCAATGTGGGCGAGTACGATCATAGCTATTTGCAAGCGCTGCTGGCACATCTGTTTATGAATCACCAAGAAGAGTGGGGAGTGCGCCCGCTTACCGATGTACGCGTTCAGGTGATGGCAACGCGTTTTCGCGTACCCGATGTCACCGTGCTTCGCGCCGGAACCCCGCGCGAGCCAACTCTTACCCATCCGCCGTTGTTGGTCATCGAAATCCTCTCCCCGGAAGACAGACTTAGCCGCTTTACCGAGCGCACGGACGAATATCTTGACTTTGGCATTGAACATATCTGGATAGTGGACCCCGCGCGCCGCGTAGCCTATCGCGTAACAAGGACCGGATTAGAACTGGCCCCCTCCGGCGAAATCACTGTGCCCGGAACACCGATCCGCGTGGTACTAAGCGAGTTGTTTGCGGAATTAGATCGGGATTAATCAAGTTATACGAATATTTGCCAGAAACATATTTCGAGAAGTTCCAAGGTGAATCAACCCAAAGTTAGTCGATCTCCGTGGTGGAGGCTGGGTGTTGGAGCGATTCTCCTGTTGAGCGGCATCAGAAACCTGTTTTTTCCCGACCCAAATGTTCCCAACGAACTTAAACCAACCAACCTCGACCAGACGGCAGGTTTTGTAGGGATCTCAGCCGTCTTTTGTATCGCCGGAGCTGCACTCTTATTCGCTGGTGTGCGGCTCCTCTGGCAAAGCCGTCGAGACTGAAGGCAAAACAAGATTCATCGCCAGACGATCTGAAAATGCTTCAACTCCGCACGTCGCTACTCCGTTTACGGAAAACCACCTTCAGCTCCCGCCGCCAATGCTCGGTGAGCGCGATCAGCTCCCACTCCACCTGCGGAGAAAAGTAGCGCAGCACTGGTTCGTTGGCGGGGTGAATGCGCAGAGCTGGGCCAGCCAGCAGCAATCGCGGAGCAAGCGGCGAAACCTCCGCGCCAGCAAAATAGCCCTGGCGCTCGAAAGCTGACAGCGGCCTTCCGCCTTCATTTCCGTCTCCCGGCTTTCGATCGTCGTTCAGAGCGCGCACGCGAATCCAGTAGTCCAGCGCTTGAAAGGGCAGATGCAGATCCTCGTCGGCCTTAAGCTCGATCACCGCCAGCCGTCCGTTACGATCGAGCGTCAGCAGGTCCAGCAAGCCGCGGTCGCCTGTCGTCAGCGCCGGCACCTGCGTATAGAGCAGATCGCCTCTGAGCCCCGGCAGCAACTCCGTAATCTCACTGCGCAGCCGGGCCTCCAGCCAGCGCTCCGGTTTCAGCCGGAAAAGCGGATCTGTATGCGTGCCGTCGCCGTGACGGCTCAAGAAAAGTCGCGCGAAGAGATTGCGGCAAAGCGCCTCACTCTCCTCCGTAAGCGGCGTCTCGTTAGCTCCTGCGCCGAAGCTAACCTCGTCCTCCCTGGCAAAGGAGTTCGCAGAAAAACCGTGCCGCACCCGCGCGAATTCCAACCCATGCAGAAGCAGTCCAACCTCAGTGGTCGAGCTGGACCGTATCTCCACCCGCTCCCGAGCGGCCGGTGGAATCAACGCCATCAGCCGGTCGATTCCAACCTGCGATCGCTCGATGGCCGCATCTCCGGAAAACGCATGAACCAGCCGCGACTCCAGATTGCCCGTGTCGCGAAAATCCACAGCCACCAGCTCCTCGCTGCGCTCGTCCAGCGTGAAAAGCTGAAAATCCGCGGCTCCGTGGTTCAGCCAGGCCATGCGCTCGGCAGTCGTTCGCCACGCCCCAACCGGCACAACCACCTTAAGCCCGCCAAAATGCCGCCGCCCGTCGCCCTTCTGCCTGCAATGGTCCAGCCAGAGAATCCCTAGCGTCAGAACGCCGTCCACCATCGAGGACGACTCTGCCTCGCTAACGCCGATCACCGCCTCTGCCGCAGTCCCCTTAAGCAACCGCCCGCGCACATAAGCCGGTCCAAAGCTGTGCTCCAAGTCCATCGCCGAACGAAGACCATCGACCTTCGAGCCGACGAAGTAGCGAGTCAGCACGCGCTCCAGCAGCCGTTGATAATTGCGGCGCGCAGCCTCGCGGGCAGTGGGCGTACGGCGGTCGCTGGTAGGAACCAACTCAAGCGTCTGCGCCTTAGCCGCGCCCATGCGCCGGGTCGCAAGACGCAGGCATTGCGCCCGCTCCTGCACATCGACCACCGTGCGGATCAGGTTCCGCTCCTCGCTCCACAGTTGCAACAGGCAGCGCCCATGCTGCTCGCTCACCGCATAGCGCGCCGTGCGCATGTCGAAGAGCACACGCCCGTCCTCGAGCAGCGCCGCCGCCGGATGGTCAACCAAATATTGCTCGATGCTTTGGGTCAGCCGTTCGGGTGAGGCGATCTCGGCGCCAGCGGCCATCTACCTCTACCAGCCCTGCCGCGCGCGCAAGCTCGTGATATGCGCGGTGTGGTGGCGCGAGTGCCAATCGTACATCGCCAGCGCCTTGGCCAGATTCACTTGGCCATTTTCGGGGTGGTTGTATCCCTTGCGGAAGTCATCTTCGCTCATCGCTTCAAACAGCGCCACCCAGCGGCCATGCAGCGCCTCGATCAGCGTCAGCGAGCCGTCAATCGGCCGCTGGCTGTCGGCCAAGTTGGCCCAGGCTCCCTCGTCATAAGCATTGATGGTGGGCCAATCCTCGGTGAGCGCCAGCTTACAGCGAATGTAGGCCACGGAATGGCTATCTGCCACATGATGCACCACTTGCCGCACGGTCCATCCGCCTTCGCGATATTGCGTATCGAGTTGTGGATCGTTCAGGCCGGCGACGGCGTTGAGGAGCCGCTCAGGCAGCATGCGCAGCGTTTGAATGTGCGCCGCGCGAATGCCTGGTAAGCTGCTCGCCGGTGGGCTGAAGCTGCCGATCGGATATCGTAGATCGTCCAGGTCCGTCATGGCGCAGCTATACCCTCATTCTCCGCGGTCTTGGAACCACGTTGGGCTACCCGGCTCCGGCTGTGGAGCCGTCAGGGTGCCTGGTTCGTCTCAGGCGTGATGGTGGTGGTGATGGTGGTGGTGGTGGTGATGATGTTCCTGGGCAGCGAACGCCGGGCTCGCAAACACCATCAAAAGCAGGGCAGCGGCAATAATCTTCTTCATGAGAAAAATGTATCACGATGACGACGCCAGCGATAGACTCCCGAATCAAGAGAGGAACCGGCGCGGCAGCGCTCCCGCCGGACACAAACGGGCGTAAACTGAAAAACACGATGAATATACCGGATGCTTCCCCGCTTACGAGTCACAAACGATATTTTTTTGAAAAGTTCGGCATCACCGAGCGGCTCCTGGAGCGCTGTCTGGGCGAGGCGCTCTCGGCCGGCGGCGACTATGCCGACCTCTACTTCGAGTCGGTAACCGCCACCGCTCTGGGTGTCGATGAGCAGATCGTCAAATCCGCTTCTCAAGGTGTCAGCGCCGGCTGCGGAATCCGCGTTCTCTCTGGCGAGCGCACCGGCTACGCCTACACCGACAACCTCAGCCCTGAGCGCCTGCTCCACGCCGCCCGCACCGCCGCGCTCATCGCATCAGGACCGGCCAAGCAGCCCGTGCAGGGGTTCGTCGAAACGCCCGCCGCCGGCCTTTATCCCGTTCCACCCGGTGGCTATGATCTTGACCTCGCCGCGCGTTTGGAGCTGATCTTGAGAGCCGACCGTGCCGCCCGCGCCTTCGATCCGCGCATCGTCCAGGTCCGCGCAAGCTATTCCGAAGAGCTGCGCCGCATCCTCATCGCCGCAAGCGACGGAGCCTTCGCCAGCGATACCCAACCCCTCTGCCGGCTCAACGTTTTCGTCATCGCTAAAGAGGATGCAACCACCACCAAAGGCTCGGCCGGTGGCGGTGGCCGTGCGGGCCTCGATCAATTTGTCTCCTCCAAAAGCCCAGAAAACTTGGCTCGCGAGGCAGCACGCGGGGCGATTCTGCAACTCAACGCCGTGCCTGCTCCGGCCGGCGAAATGGAAGTCGTTCTCGGTCCCGGCTGGCCCGGAATTCTGCTTCATGAAGCAGTCGGCCACGGCCTCGAAGCCGACTTCAATCGCAAGAAGACCTCTGCCTTTACCGGCCTCATCGGCCAGCAAGTCGCCAGCTCAAAAGTCACAGTCGTCGACAACGGCACAATCTCGGGGCGCAGAGGTTCGCTCAACGTCGATGACGAAGGCACGGCCACCCAGGAGACGGTCCTCATCGAGGGCGGCACGCTGCGCGGATACCTCAGCGACAAGCTCTCCGCGCGGCTGATGGGTATGCCCAGCACAGGCTCGGGTCGCCGCGAAAGTTATCAGGCGATCCCCATGCCACGCATGACCAACACCTACATGCTGGCCGGCGACGACGCCCCAGAAGACATTCTCCGCAGCGTCAAGCGCGGCCTCTACGCGGTTAACTTTGGCGGCGGCCAGGTAGACATCACCAATGGCAAATTCGTCTTCTCGGCCTCCGAAGCTTACCTCATTGAAGACGGTAAGATCACCGCGCCAGTCCGCGACGCCACTCTAATTGGCAACGGCCCCGAAGCCCTCAAGCATGTCTCCATGGTTGGTCACGATCTAAAGCTAGACGAAGGCATCGGCACCTGCGGCAAAGACGGCCAGAGCGTTCCAGTTGGCGTTGGAATGCCGACAATCAAGTTAGACAAAATGACCGTCGGCGGCACGGGAAGATGATGATGGTGCTTTTCGACCAATCTCAGGTTGCATTCTGTGTGGATGCTGCCGTATGCGGCCGATTTGCCCAAATAAAAATTAAAAAACGAGGGAGAATCTGCCTACTACCCCAAGGCAGATTCTCTCCCGCTAGGGATTGAATGACAGTCTCACGAACTTTGTCTAGAAGTTGTTCGACACGGCGTCATTCGCAGCGATGCTGGTACCAGAAGTAACATACGCGTAGTCATGCCAGCCGGTCGTGGAGGGATTCGCTCCTGTACTGGAAATCTCCATCCGCAGCGCGTCATACTCTACACCTTGCACATTGCCGCTGACGGTGAAAGTCAGAGCGTTATCGCTGCCGTTCGCAACCAGATCGGAGGTCGGCCACTCGAAGACAACCCATTGATAGGTCCCGGAGAAGCCGCTGCGCACCGAGCAATCGCTGTTTTTGATGGCGTCCCAAGTCAGCGCGTGTCCATTCAGCGAAACAGTCAGGTTCGCTTCCACGCATGCCAGGCCAACTGACAGATCGACGTGACTGCCCTGCGCCACCTGCGCGGCGGTCGTAGCAAAGTTGACTGTCCACGGCGGAACGGTCGTTGTAACTCCATTGGTCCCGCTTTCGCCGGAGAGGCTCTTCACATACGTGGGGATGGTATTGACGTAGTTATCGGTTGTATCGTTGGTGGAGTCATACAGGCCGGGATCGAATTCCTCCCACTGTGTGTAGTTCCATAGGTTGAGATTGTTGGTTGCGGGCGTCGAACCTACGGCCGTCGCGTAGTAGATCACCGCGCCTTTATTGGCTGCAAAATCCGCCCAATAGTTCCAAGCGCCAAAGTATTCGCGATCGTCGCATTCCGAGCAGGAACCAGCGTTCCCGGAGGTGTTCTTGCCATGCAGGAATTCATGCGATGAGCGGTCGGGAGTGCCGATGGTCCAGATGGCGGCATCGCCGCTGGGGCTGAAGTTCTCTGGCTTGAAAGTGAGGCTCGGGCTGGTGGTTGCGCCCGCTGTCACGGTGATGCCGTCGTCGCGCAACTGACCCCATTCGCCCAGCACGTAGGCGCTCAGCCGGTAGGTTCCAGGGATGACATTGTCGATAGTTCCATCACCGCTGGAGTTGAGGGTCGTCCAGTATTGGTAACCATTGGCCGAATACTGCATTTCCGTTTCTGGGTCGCCCAATACCGCCCAGGCGGTGTTCGCCGAACTGGAGCCGCCGCCACTGATGGCGAGCGAAACGGTGCCACGCTTGGCCCCAATCGGGGTATAGCCGGCGCCGGTCAGCACGCCGTCACCGGCGAAGTTGTTCAACGCGGTAGAAATCGAATTCACCGCGTTTGTGTACATCGTGGAGGCTGACTCGCCCTCCGAGAATTGGAATCCTATCGGGCCAAAGATGCGGGTAGTCGCGCCAGTCGTCACATAGCCGGGCGTGTTGTTGTTCAGGTGGTTGGAGTTCAACTCGCCCATCACAATATTGCCAGTGAAGGCCAAATCCTGCTTGGTCGGGCCGCCCTCTCCAGTTTCCATACTAGGAAAGATCGAACAGGCGCCAAACTGGCTACCGTAAACGCACTGCGCCTGATGCAGGTACTCATAGGTGGAGAAATCATACTTGGTATAGAACTCGCGGCCCCAATCCGTTGGCAGCGAAAAACCGTGCAGATCTTCGGCGGCATTCTGCACCGCGCGGCCAGGATCGGTGGAGGCGAGATCGGCTGCGGAAGGAAGAGTCAGCGCCCAACCGCCCAGATTATTCAGCCCCGAGTTAAACGAATAGGTATTGACGAACAAGGTCTGGCTGACGCGAAACAAGTACTGGAGCTGACCAAAGGTGCCCTCCGCCGCTCCCGAAGCGTGGTTGGCCACGTAGTAGGTCCATACTGTCGGATCGTTCGGAAACAGAATGTAATGCAAGGTCAGTGTCATCGTACAGCTGGAGCTGGTCGGCCAGCTGATCCACCAGTCCAAGTAGTGGCCGCTGTCCAGGTGAAAGCTCGCCGTGGGGGTGGAGGCGCTGCCTATTCCCTGGGTCTGACACGTACCGTCGTTGTCCATGTAGAAGCCCTTCGGGTTGCCGTCGCCGCCGATTTGGGTGGTATCGACGAGGTCGTCGCCCGAAAAGGCATTTAGGGACATAGTATAGATTTCCCCGGCTTCCGGGTTGAAGTCCATCGTAAGAACGCCGTTGGTGATGTGCCAGTCGGTTGAACTGGTCTCGGTTAGGGTGAGTTGCGCGTGGGAGAGTTGCAGCACGCCGCCGAACAGCATGGCAGCGAGGAGGGAGAGGGAATATCTGATTCGCATTGATCCTCCGTGGGGGGGCACGCAGATCGTGAGGTAGAGTTCTAGTTGCGGCTTTCTTTGAAAGAGACACCAGTAATCGGCACGGGTTAGATTCGGCGTAACGAACGTGCCCAAGGAATTATATCTATAGTGAAATACTTTCAGCCACTTCTATTTCCTCGGCAAGTTAATTGTCACCCTAGGCATCCCCACGACGACTGCCGGCGTGGCGCTGGTTTATTCCATACGCCCCGGACCGCCGTGCCGCCAATCGGCCTGCATGACCTCCAAGACCCAATCAGCGCGCTGCCTCGGAACGCCGCAAAGTAGTGACTTGACTTCTTTTGCTTAGACGTTTTAACATCCCTACGCATTTGTACGCACGAAAAAAATTTCTTGGAAAAGGTTACAGATGCAACTGCACTTTGGCGCTCATTCTGAATCGCCTTGGGTTACTGTTTCATAAATCCGGTTGTCCTGTCTGTATCCGATCAGTGGTCGCATTCTAAGTGAGAATGCGATAGGTTACTTCAAACGTTCACTCTTTGGCAGAGCAGAATTTATCTCCTTTTCTTCGCTGTTAGATTGGGCACTTCACATCCTCTGTGGCGGCGCGTCAGGGTGCGGTCTCTCTTGCACCAGCGGAAGGGTTCCATACCGGAATCATCCAGAACGACCCCGGCATCTATGGGGACCACCTCCCTCGCCCAATAACCGCGGCTGGCCTCGCCTTGATTGGCCCGCTTGACAACGGCGCTAACTGCGGCCGATGGGTGCATATTACGATCGATTTATTTGAGCTTGATGGCGTGCCGGTCGGCGGCATGTTCCCGAATTTCTTGCAAAACGGGCAAATTAGCTGGAACTTCGAGGAATCCCCAATTACACGGGCGACATCAACATCGGCTTCATAACGTGAGTGTATTTTGGGGAGCGATTTCCATCACCCATTTGCAAAACGGCATTCATGGTGTGCAGTACCTCACCGACGATGTATGGACAGCTGCCGTAATGGATGGCGACTCGGGCGAGGACTACATCATTTTTCCCACTGTAACAGGGGGAACGCAGTATGAGATACAAGTGTACGATGTCACCAATACACCGATTAACGGGGACCGTATCTACTCGTCCTCGTTCCCCGCAAGCTGCCCTGTGGATGCGTGCGCACCGCGATTCACGCAGGTAACTTACACAATATCGCAATAGCAATTCAATATCCGGTTTGTTCGGAATTGGGGTTCATCTACTCCAATTCCGAACTTACTCATGGCTATAACTCTCTACCGCGTGCTTTGTCCGGCGTAGCAGCGAATCGTATCTCGAGAAAGCGGGATGCTCAAAGAATGCCCGCAGCTTAGGCCACTTTATGAATATCGAGTCGGTGGCAGCAGCTTTTTCGCTGTGTCATCCGCTGAAATCCTCAGAAAGAGGCGCAAGCTTTTCTATGTTATTCATCCTGAAGATGCCATTGGCCATCCGCACCTTTTCTGTACATCGCCCCCTTGTAGAAACGTGTTTCAGGCTCGTAGTTCTGGATAGAGCCGCCGATCCCATGTAATGCTCTCCTTTTTGTTTCCTCGGTCGCGGCGTAGTCCGCGATATTCATTGGAGCAAGCGGCGAGTGTTGCCAATCCGACAACACAGCCTGTGTGACAGGAGTTCTGCGTTCCTGATCTTCCGTATCTATGCGGAAGGTTTTAAGCAATTGGAAAATTTCTTCAGCATCAGGATCGACCTTTGCAGGCGTGAACGAAGCAATGTAAGACGCCTCCTCCACCTCAATGGACACGCTGGCTTCTACTGTTGTGTAGTCTGCGGTGTCTAAAGGTGTAAAGGTTACCGAAAGTATCTGCGCACCAACTGAAAGCAGCGTGCCTGCGGCCGGGCTGTACACGAATGTTCCTTGAATCGATGCTGTGGCATTTAAATGAGTATTGCTGAGCGCCGTCCCGAAGGAAATCGCGCGAGGAGGCGGCCATGTAATAGCAGGTTTTGCCTTTGCGACTGAGAGCGACACTTCAGCTTGTGCGATAGTGTAGTTCGCAGTATCTGTTGGAGTAAGTGTTACCGAAAGCGCGTGCTTCCCTGCTGAAAGTCCCATGCCTATAGCAGGAGTGTAGACGAATGTCCCTGCAACCGAGGCCATGGCATTGAGTTGAGTGGAGTTCAGCCTGGTGCCATATGTGATTGGAGCAGGTTTCGACCATGTGATGGCAGGCGTTGCCTTGAGTATATTGAGAAACACTTGAGCTTTTGCCGAAGAGTAGTTCTCGGTGTCTGTTGGCGTAAAGGTTACCGAGAGCACATAACTTCCCGCTGGGAGCACGTTGCCTACACCGGGAGTGTAGGCGAATGTCCCTGGAACCGTTGACTTCGCATTAAGCTGTGCAGTACCGAGACCGGTACCATAGACAATTGGTTCGGGCTCCGGCCATGTGATAGCTGGCGTCGCTTTGACCACAGTGAGCAACACGCCAACTTGCGCTTGAGTGTAGTCCTTGGTATTGGTTGGAGTGAAGGTTACCGAAAGCATGTGGTCGCCCACTGGGAGTACATCGCCAATGTTCGGAGTGTAGGCAAATGTACCTTGAACCGATGCCTTGGCATTGAACTGAGCAGCGCTGAGTACTGCGCCATAGACAATTGGTGCGGGCTCTGGCCAAGTGATAGTTGGCACCGGCTTGGTCACGGTAATCGATACTTCGGCTTGGGCGATGGTGTAATTCTCGATGTCAGTTGGCGTAAAAGTTACCGAGAGCAGATAGCTTCCTACCGGCGGCACATCGCCAAAGGTCGGAGTGTAGGCGAATGTTCCTGGGACCAAGGCCGTGGCATTGAGCTGAGCAACGCTGAGTCCGGCGCCACAAACAATTGGTGCAGGTTCTGGCCAAGTAATAGTTGGCCTTGCCTTGACTACAGTGAGCGAAACTTCAGATTGCGCCGAAGTATAGTCCTCGGCGTCGGCCGGCATGAAGGTCACCGAGAGCACATGGCTTCCCGCTGCGAGGATGCTGCCCGCGCCAGGAGTGTAGAGGAAAGTGCCTGTGACCGAGGCGGTGGCATTGAGTTCCGCAGGACTGAGTTTAGTGCCATAGATAAGTGGTGCGGGTTCTGGCCATAGGATGGCCGGTGTCGCTTTGACTACCGAGAGCAAAACCTCAGCTTGCGCCACGGTATAGTCCTCGGTATGGGTCGGCGTGAAAGTTGCCGAAAGGGTATGGTTTCCAACTGTGAGCACATCGCCAATGGCCGGCTCGTAAGCGAAGGTACCTGGAACCGAGGCCGTGGCATTGAGTTGTGCAGTGCTGAGTTCGACACCATAGACAAGTGGCGCAGGTTCTGACCATCTAATGGTTGGCATTGGCCTTGTCACAGCCATTGATATCGCGGCCTTGGCCGTGATGTAGCTTGTCGTATCTGATGGCGTGAAGATCACCGAGAGCGTATGACCTCCAGCCGCGAGCACAGCGCCTAAGGCCGGAGTGTAGACGAATGTGCCTGGAACCGAGGCAACGGCACTGAGCTGAGCAGCGCTTAGTTCGGTGCCGCAGACAATTGGCGCGGGCTCTGACCACGTGATGATTGGAATCGCCTTGACCACAGAGAGCAACACGTTAACTTGCGTCGAAATGTAGTTATCGCTGTCTGTTGGCGTAAAGACTGCCGACAGCATGTGGTTCCTAACCGTGAGCACATCGCCGATGGCAGGAGCATAGGCGAATGTTCCTCGAACCGAGGCTGTGGCATTAAGCTCCATGGAACTGAGTTCTGTACCATAGGCAATTGGAGCGGGTTCTGGCCAGGTAAGGATCGGCGTCGCCTTAGCCACATTGAAGGACACTTCAGCTTGCGCCGACGTGTAGTTCGCGGTGTCATTTGGCGTGAAGGTCACCGAAAGCACGTGGCTTCCCGCCACGAGCATCTCGCCTACGTCGGGCGTATAGGCGAATGTACCTGGGACCGAGGCCGTGGCATTGAGCTGAACGGTGCTAATTGCGGCGCCATAGATAATTGGTGCGGGCTCTGTCCATGTAATGGCTGGAGTCGCCTTGACTACAGAGAGCAACATGTCCGCTTCCGCCGAAGTGTGGTTCTCTGTGTCTGTCGGCGTGAAGGTTGCCGAGAGCAGATGGCTTCCAACCTTGAGCACGTTTCCAATAGCAGGAGTGTAGACGAACGTTCCTGGAACCGAAGCCGAAGCATTGAGCTGAGCAGCGCTGAGTTTGGCGCCGTATGTAATGGGCGCGGCTTCTGGCCAAGTGATGGCTGGTTTTGACCTGGTCACAGTAATTGATACATCGGCTTGGACCGCGGTGTAGATTTTGGTATCTGATGGCGTGAAGGTTACCGAGAGCACATAGCTTCCGACTGGAAGCACGTCGCCTATATCCGGAGTGTAGGCGAATGTCCCTCGGACTGAGGCCGTGGCATTGAGCTGAGCACTGCTGAGTTCGGTGCCACAGGCAATAGGAGCAGGTTCTGGCCACGTAATGGTTGGCACCGCTTTGATTACAGTGAGTAACACTTCAGCTTGCAACGAGTCGTAGGTCTCGGTATCGGCCGGCGTGAAGATTACTGAAAGCGTATGACTTCCTTCGCGGAGCACTTCGCCCATGGCAGGTGTGTAGGCAAATGTCCCTGGAACCGAGGCCGTGGCATTCAGTTGCGCATTGCTGAGTTTAGCGCCATATCGGATTGGAGCGGGTTCCGGCCATCTAATTGTTGGTGTCGCCTTGACTACTGACAGCAAGACATTAGATTGCGCCAGAGCATAGTCTTCGGTGTAGTTCGGTCTGAAGGTCACCGAAAGCATATGGTTTCCCACTGTAAGCACATCGCCTATGTCAGGCGTGTAGGTAAATGTGCCTGGAACTGAGGCCGTGGCATTGAGCTGAGCAGTGCTAAGTACGGTGCCATAGACAATCGGGTCTGGCGTCGGCCATGTGATGGCTGAGTCGAGTGCGCCAGTCAGACTGGAAACACTCTCAACTTGATGGTTGCGGCACCAGGAAATCAGGCCGTTGGTGAGACGCTCGGTAGCGCAGGGATCGGCCAGGCTCGCGGTTCCCACTTGTACGGCCGTGGCGCCGGCCATCAGAAATTCAATTGCATCTTCCGGAGTAACGATGCCGCCCATGCCAATGATGGGAATTGTGATGACCTTGGCTGTTTCGTAGACCATGCGCAGTGCAATGGGCTTGATGGCCGGTCCAGAGAGACCGCCGATGATGTTGCTCAGTCGGGGACGACGGGTTTCGACATTGATGGCCATGGCTCGGAAGGTGTTGATCATGCTCACTGCATCGGCTCCGGCAGCGGCGGCGACCTTGGCCATGTGGACGATGGAGCCCGCGTTGGGCGAGAGCTTGACAATTAGTGGGCGGCTGGAGGCTGACTTAGCGCTGCCGACCAGGTATTCGAGTGAACTGGGGTCGGAGCCAAAGGCCAAGCCGTCAGCATGAAGATTCGGGGAGGAAACGTTCAACTCATAAGCCGCAATACCTTCGGCCTCGTTGAGTCTCTCGATGACGGCGAGGTATTCGCCCACCGTGTAACCGAAGATATTGACGATAACCTTGCAGTCTGGATAGCGCTGAAGCATAGGCAGCTTCTGGTAGATAAACTCCTCGACCCCCACGTTCTGTGGGCCGATGGCGTTCAACATACCGGCAGCAGTCTGCACGATGCGCGGCGCGGCGTGCCCAGTGATCGGTTCCAAAGAGATGCCCTTGGTGACGAAAGCGCCAATCTTTTCCAAATTGACGATCTCTTCAAATTCGATGCCGTAACCAAAGGTACCGCTGGCGGCGATTACCGGGTTGGCCAATTCCAGGCCAGCCAATTGCACTTTCATATCCCGCTTCACTTAGCACGCCTCAAACATCTGTGAGAGCGCGTCGTCGGATTGGCACGCGGGAATGGTAGTCACAACAAAGTCTTGGGAGCAAGCGATCAATTGTGACACTGGAGATGCCACAAAAAACGAACAATGTCTTCTGGTCATGATTCCTCCTGTTAAGGTTGAACCGAAGATTCTCGGGTTTAACCAAGGCGTACGGAGGGAATAAATCAAAGTCCTGCAGCGCTGAGGATTCATTCAATTTCTTCAGAGTTACACTGGTTCAGGTATTTCGGGTTTCGTCTGCACGCATGAAGCGACAAATCGTCCTCGCACCTTGCGTACGTATTTGAGCTTCATACACCTTGAACAAAAATCGTTGTTGTACCAATGCTGAAGAGTGACTGCGGGGGATACCGGTCAACATCTTCATTGTCCGCCTCGTCCTTTGCGGGCAGATTCAGCCCAAGGAGAGCGATTCCCAAGGCGTCGAATTCAACACACAAGGCAGAAAGGCCCGAGTTGGCCTAAAGTGAAACGCAGATTCTTATAAAACTAAGAATTGCCCGGAGCGGATATTTTCCCTGTACGACGGGAGGGTTGCAAGTTCCTGCAACTTCTCTTCCATCGAGACGGGAGTGGACGGAATTGAATGGCTCATGAGATCGGGACAATTGCTCATCATCGTGCTCCTCAATCAGCAAGTCTAACGTGCAGGAGAAATCCTCCGGTTTGCCTATGAAGTAGTCCAAAGCAACTGAATGTACGCCAACAATAAAGGAAAAGCAGTGTGACTCAGTATATTGAAGTAACCTTTTCCCTGCAAGGCCTTTTATAAAACAGAATCATAGCAGTTAAACCGTGCAGTGGCTATGGTTTTTGGGATTCCCATGTTCCACCCAGGAATCTGGGCTAATGGGGCGTCTGGCTTGCTTACAGGCCCCGTTTTCGGTTTGCCAAAGCCAGGGCCGAATCGAGTTCCGAAGGCGGATGCCGAAGACACTGCCGCCCTGTCATAGATGGGAAAGCCAAAGAATGGCGGCAATCGTTCACGACACACTTCGCCGGGTGTTTTATTTCAGGACACATGGGGTCAGAGCATCGCCCTCACATCCGCTTTTTTCGTCTCCCAACACAAATCAGTCTCATTGCCGCCAAACGCGGCTCCCCCATCGCAGGTGGCTACACTGATAATCAGCATGGCCACTCACTCTCCATCGCTCGCGTCGAGTTATCGCGGCCGTCTTGCGCCGTCGCCCACCGGCTATCTGCATGTGGGCCACGCGCGTACCTTTTGGACGGCCTATCAGCGTGCAGAAGCCGCGCGCGGTACGCTGGTGATCCGCATGGAAGACCTAGACCCGGAGCGCAGCCGCGCCATCTATTCCGAGGCTGCCATGGAAGACTTGCGTTGGCTGGGAATTAATTGGCAAGAGGGTCCGGACTTAGGAGGGCCTTATGCACCTTATGAGCAGAGCGGCCGCCGGGTTATCTATTTGGAAGCGTGGCGCAAGTTGCTCCGAGGTGGCTTTCTCTTTCCCTGCCGCTGCTCGCGCAAGGATCTTGAAGCAGCGCTCAGCGCACCGCATGAAGGTGCTTCGACTGGCGGCCATAACTCAAAGAGCGACGCGGAATTAGACCAGTTGGACGACGAACCCGTCTATCCCGGTACCTGCCGCAAGCTCGCGACCAACATTTTAGAGCCGCCTGATTCCGCGACCAACGAGATTATTGAGCCGGATGGCTATAACTGGCGCTTCCGCGTTCCGGACGGCGAAGCTATCGAGTTTGTCGACGGGAACCTTGGCCCGCAGCGGTATGTGGCTGGCGTGGATTTCGGCGACTTTGTGGTCTTGCGGCGTGACGGCATCCCAAGTTATCAGTTAGCCTGCGTGGTCGACGACGCAGCCATGAAGATAACTGAAGTTGTGCGCGGCGAGGACTTGCTCAAGTCCACAGCGCGGCAGATTCTTCTCTACCGCGCCCTGGGGCTCGAAATTCCTAACTGGTTCCATTGCCGGCTGGTCGTGGATAGCAACGGCCGCCGCCTAGCCAAGCGCCATGACGCGCTCAGTCTGCGCAACCTGCATCAGCGCGGAGTTACTCCGGCAGAGATTCTTTCGGCGAAGGGAAGAAAGCTAGAAGCGCCTAACTTCTAACTTCCCAAATCAGCTTTCGAATAGCTCGAAGTTACGTCCCACCCACTTACTTGTGCCGGATAAACGTGCCGTTCTGCAATTCGCTCGCCGCCTGGCGCAACTCGGCTTGCGTGTTCATCACGATCGGACCGTACCACGCCACAGGCTCCTCCAAAGGCTTGCCTGAGACCAGCAGGAAGCGAATGCCTTCTGGACCAGCCTCCACCACGATCTCGTCGCCGCGATCGAACAAAACCAGCGAGTGGTTTTTTGCATCGTAGACTGGCCATGAGTTAGGGTCCACGGCCGATTCGGTCAACACGGGCTGGGGGGCTGAAGCATCGCTGAAAGTACCCGCGCCCGCAAAGACATAGGCAAAGGCGTTGCGCGTGGTCTCCACTTTGATACGCTTGCGCTTGCCCGGCGGCACAGAGATGTCCACGTAACGCGGGTCGGCAGCCACGCCCTCGACCGGTCCCTTCTTGCCCCAAAACTCGCCGCAGATCACCCGCGCTTTCGCCCCATCGTCCTCAGTCACCTCGGGTATGGCGCTGGCCGGAATGTCCTGGTAGCGCGGGTCGGTCATCTTCAACGCTGCGGGCAGATTGGCCCAAAGCTGAAAGCCATGCATACGGCCCTTGGCATCGCCCTTGGGCATCTCCTGGTGCAGAATCCCGCTGCCCGCAGTCATCCATTGCACGTCTCCGGCAGTCATGCGGCCCTTGTTGCCCAGGCTGTCGCCGTGAGCCACTTCGCCAGCCAGAACATAAGTTATCGTCTCAATTCCCCGGTGGGGATGCCAGGGGAACCCAGCCACATAATCGACTGGATTGTCGCTGCGAAAGTCGTCCAGCAACAAAAACGGATCGAACTCCGCAGTCTTTCCAAAACCAAAAGCGCGCTGTAGTCGCACGCCGGCGCCTTCGATGGTGGGTTGGGTTGAAAGAATCTGCTTCACGGGGCGAAGCGACATGGTTGACCTCCTCTGCCGTACAGAAGATTTGATGCGCGAGCAAGATATTCGTTGCAACAGGTATTATTGGCGCGAGCCCCTACAGCGTCCTTTATCGATAAGTTGCTGACATCGCGACGGCAAGGTTATTGTGTGCCTATGGTTACGATTCGTGCTGCAACCGTGCAGGATGCGGAGCAGATTGCGCATGTACATATAGATAGTTGGCGGACGACCTACGCGGGGATCGTCCCTGACGAATACCTCATCGCGCTGAATGAGACGGAGCGTGCAGTTCTTTGGCGGGAATGGCTCACGCAGGGAACCCAAGCCTATACAGCCGTTCAGAACGGAAATATCCTCGGGTTTATCAGCGGTGGACCCATCCGTAAGCCGGTCGAGAGTTATAACGCCGAGTTATATGCAATTTATCTACTAAAGCAGGCGCAAGAACAAGGAATTGGAACAAATCTACTCAAAGAACTTGCGGGATCGTTGATCAGCAAAGGCTTTTCGAGCATGCTTGTTTGGGTGCTGGAAAGAAATCCTTCTCGGCGCTTTTACCAGAAGTCGGGCGCGCTGTCTGTCACCTCCAAAGAAATCGAAATTGGAGGCACGACGCTGACCGAAGTTGCCTATGGATGGCCCGACTTAAAAATGATCTCACCGCCTAAATAGGAATCAAGCCTCCAAGATCGGCCATTTAGAAACAAACCGATCTACGTGCCCCCTCAGCGTCGCCCCGCCCGCCAGCCTTATCCTCTATATAGAACCCCGTGTCCGACTTTGCCCAAACCGTCAAGCAGCAGGCCGACATCGTCAAGGTGATCGAGGGCTACATCCGCCTGCGCAAGGCGGGAGCGCAGAATTACACCGGCCTCTGCCCTTTTCACAAGGAAAAGTCGCCGTCGTTTTCCGTCCATGCGGTGCGGCAGTTCTACCACTGCTTCGGCTGCCACGAGTCGGGCGACGTCTTCAGCTTCGTGGCAAAGATCGAGAATGTCGGCTTTCCCGAGGCGGTCCGGATCGTTGCCGGTAAATGCGGCATTTCGTTGCCTAAGCGCGAATACTCCTCGCCGGAAGAAGCCGCTGGAGCGCGGCTGCGGGCCAAGCTCCTTGAGCTGCACGAAACCGCGACACTATGGCTTGAAGACCAGTTGCGTGGGCCGGAGGGAGCCGTGGCGCGCGAGTACCTGGCCGGCCGCGGCCTGACTCCCGAAGGCATTAAGACCTTCCGCATTGGCTACGCTCCCGACAGCTTCAACGCCCTTCGCGACCGGCTCCGCGGCATGGCCGACGATGAAACCCTCCGTGCCAGCGGCCTTTTCGCATCCAAGGAGCAGGGCGATGGCAGCCTCGGCCCCATCTACGACCGCTTCCGCAAGCGCGTCATGTTCCCCATATCGAGCGAGAGCGGCCGGGTGATCGCCTTCACTGCGCGAACCCTTGAAACCGGAGAAAAGGCCGGCGCAAAGTACATCAACTCGCCGGAGACGCCTCTTTACACCAAAGGCTTGGTCCTCTTCAATCTCGACAAGGCCAAAGCCTCGATTCGCCAGCACGGGTTCGCCCTGCTCGTCGAGGGCCAGATGGACTGCATCTCGGTTTACTTGCGCGGAATTCAGAACGTGATCGCGACCTCCGGCACAGCCTTTACCGAGCAGCAGGTGGCGATTCTCAAGCGGCACACCTCGCAGGTCGTGGTCAACTTCGATCCCGACGCGGCTGGCTCGAATGCTGCAGAGAAGTCCATTGCCCTGCTCACCGAGGAGGGGTTCACGATTAAAATCGTCACCCTCGACGATGGCCTTGACCCCGACCGCTACATCCGCGAGCGGGGCGTGGAGGCTTATACAGCCGCATTACGCGGTGCGCGCCGCCAAGCCGATTACCTGATAGAGCGAGCTCGCCTGCTCTTCCCCGGCGCCAGCGCCGAGCAGAAGGTAAAGGCCATGAACTATCTTCTGCCGCACATTCGCCGCATGCCGGAAAAGCTGGCACGGGAGCAGTTTGCAGCCGACGCCTCGCAGAAGTTAGGCATCGACTCGGCGGTGCTGCGCGAGGAACTTCGCCAAGCCGCGCTCAAGCGCCGCGACCACATCGAGCCACGAGCCACGGCGCTGACCGAGGTCGAGCGCGTGCTGCTGAGGGCGCTCGCCATCACCGACCCAGACGGCGAGCAGGCGCGGAGTCTCGCCACCGAAGCCCTGGCCCAGCAACCTGCGTGGTTTGAGCACTTGGGGAGCTTCGCGGCGCTTCAGGCGCTTGCCGGCCGTCAAGCCAGCGATCCGATGGACGCAGTCGAAGACCAGGCGCAGCGAGCTTTACTCGCCGAGGCGCTGCTTGCCGAGACCAAGCCTCCCGAGACGAATGAAGTCCAGAGCGCCATCCAGGAGATTCACGAGCGGGCCATTGAAAGTCGCCAGCGCGACCTGAGAACGCTGATTGCCGAGGCCGAGCGTCGCGGCGACTTCGCCGAGCTGGCCCTCCTGACGCAGCAAAAGCTCGATCTGGACCGCGCCCTGCGCCAGTTACACAACCAGCGCCCGCCAGAACGCTAGCAACCTCCAAGCCCACGCAAAACCCCGGTCGCAACACCGTAATTCCTGCGTCGAATCGTCTTTTGCTGCGTCAAATAAAAGGAGAAACAGGGGTGGACGGAAGGCAAGAAGGCCCGGTCCAGCCATGGGACAACCGAAAAGTACCTTGAAGCGGTCCTAGATTTTTGTTTGGTAGGGCGGACTAGACATGGTAATCTATTGATCTCTGTGCGGATGCGCGCCACTTTGCCCCAACCATGAGCTGCGGCTCGCGGGCGACCCAGGTAAAACCTGAAGCGCTTGTCATCCTGTTCCGAGCAACCCCAGAAACCGCATTTTTATGCGGGTGACCGCATGTTCGTGTACCTGCGCGCCAAGTTTTCCGCATTTCACCGGAATTTTTAGCGCGCTCCGGACTGGACCCGCACCGGCGCGCATGACGATGCTGAATCAACCTTGCGCGCAGCATCACCAGGGATGATAAATCCCGAAGCCACGGCATTGAGTTCAACGCGACCACCATGGAACGGCGACCCTTTTAGGAAATTGAAGCGGGTCCAGCATCCCTGGGAATGGCGAAGAGAGTAGGAGCATTTTGGCGATAGAAGAGAAGTTTGAGCACGAACATGAACCCGAACACGACCACGAAATTGACACCCTGATTGAAGTGGGCAAGGAGAAAGGCTATCTGACTTACGGCGACGTAAACGACATGTTGCCGGAAGAGATGGCTTCCTCGGCCGACGATTTGGACGACCTGATCACCACAATCGGCACCCAGGGCATCGATCTTCTGGACGGCCCCAAATTCGGCGGCGACAAGGATTTCGAGCTGGAAGAGGGTGAAGACGTCGAGCTTGATCTGACGCCTGGGACCCTCGAAAAGACCAACGACCCAGTGCGCATGTATCTGCGCGAAATGGGCACCGTCCCGCTTTTGACTCGCGAGGGCGAGGTAGAGATTGCCAAGCGCATCGAGCGCGGCCAGATGCGCGTGCTCAAGGCAATTTCGCGTTCGCCCATCGTGATTCGCGAGATTGCGGCCCTGGGCGAGGACCTCAAGCGCGGCGTGCGCAACATAAAAGAAGTGGTGATCTTCGACGAAGAGGAGCTCACCGAGGAAGTCGTGCAGACGCGGGTCAAGGCGACCGTGGCACGCGTTGAAGCGCTGGTAAAGCACCAGAAGAAGATTGCGCTCCTTGAGGAGAAACAGGCCACCGCACCCACCGCCATCAAGGCCAAGGCCTCTGCCGCTCGCAAAACCCGCTGGTTGATCGCTCGCGAAAAAGTCTTCGTCTCGCGAATTGTGCGCGAACTCAAGTACACGGCTATGGAGCGCAAGCGCCTGCTCGACAAGGTCAACAAGACCGTCGACACCATGCGTACGCTCGAGCGGCAGATACGTTCGCTCGACCAAAAGCACGAGTCCAGCAGAAGTGAGGACTTAAAGAAGGAGTACCGGCGTCAGCAGAAAAATTGCCGGGCTGATCTCGAAAAGATCGAAGCCGACGCAGGCGTTGTAATCACCGAGCTGAAGCGTACGCAGCGCGAGATGATCCAGGGCGACATGGACGCCGAGCAGGCCAAGCGAGAGCTGATTGAAGCCAACTTGAGATTGGTTGTCTCCATCGCCAAAAAGTACACCAACCGCGGTCTTCAATTCCTCGACCTGATTCAGGAGGGTAACATCGGCCTGATGAAGGCTGTCGATAAGTTCGAGTATCGCCGCGGCTATAAGTTCTCGACTTATGCAACATGGTGGATTCGCCAGGCCATTACCCGCGCCATCGCGGACCAGGCTCGCACGATTCGCATTCCTGTACACATGATCGAGACCATCAACAAGCTAATCCGCACCAGTCGCCAGTTAGTCCAGGAGTTAGGCCGCGAGCCATCGAGCGAAGAGATCGCCAAGCGCATGGACATTCCCGTAGCCAAGGTGCGCAAGGTGCTCAAGATCGCGCAGGAACCTATCTCGCTCGAAACTCCAATCGGCGAAGAGGAAGATTCGCACTTAGGCGACTTCATCGAAGACCGTCAAGCAGTCTCGCCTTCTGAAGCGGTCATCAGCGTCAACCTCAAGGAGTACACCTCGCAGGTTCTGCGCACGCTCACCCCGCGCGAGGAGCGGGTAATCAAAATGCGTTTCGGCCTCGAAGACGGCTCCGAGCACACTCTGGAAGAAGTTGGCCAAAGCTTCCAGGTAACAAGAGAGCGCATCCGCCAGATAGAAGCCAAGGCCCTGCGCAAGCTGCGCCACCCGTCACGCTCGCGCAAGCTGAAGGCCTTCGTAGAAGGCGTCAAAGAAATGTAACTTCGGCAGCAGGTCAGCCGCAAAGAGCCGCAGCCTTGGAAGGGGCCGCGGCTCTTTTGTTTTCCGCCAGTCTGCCCGCTTGGATGAGTAACTCGATCCGTCCTCGTTAGTTGACACCGTTATTCAGGG
Organism: Occallatibacter sp.; assembly: GCA_049518535.1. GTDB lineage: Bacteria > Acidobacteriota > Terriglobia > Terriglobales > Acidobacteriaceae > Telmatobacter. Next base: position 120,025 of record JBEKRS010000006.1, read on the forward strand.
ATATTGGTACTGATCTTTCTTTCGATAATAGCCAAGAGCATTGCTGATTTGTGCAAATCGAGGTTGAGGCCTCGATAGAAATCGATAGTTTGGATCGGTGCTAGCTATAAGATGCCAATCTGGATTTGAAGCGCCCATGGCAAGGTCATTCCGCCGATGCCACACGTGAAATTCGTCTGCTACCATCTCAGAATGATGCGCATGCTCGCTGTTTCTGTTCTGTCTTCGGCAGTTCTATTGCCTGGTTTCAGTCAGACTGCTGTCAACGCTGGGCCTGGCTTCCCAAAGGAGCCGCGCGAGATCCTTGCGGCTGCCGCTCCTTTCTATGACTTCTCCTCACCAGAACTGAAACCATGGCATCTAAAGGCTACCTATCAGCTCTACGATCTGAAGGGAAACCCTTCAGAGCAGGGAACGTGGGAATTCTGGTGGTCATCGCCAAAGGTATACCGCAGTAGCTGGACGCGAATCGGAGCCGAATATACTGAATGGTCGACTGCGGGGGGCGCTTTATACCGCAAGGGCTCCGGAAACCCATTGCGATATTTCGAGAGGACGATGGAGGGAACCCTCCTTTTCCCCTTACCAGAGCGTGGAGTTCTGGACTCCGGCAGGATGAAACTCGATCTGAAGATGCTCCCGCAAGACAAGCCGGATCTTGCGTGTGTGCTCACGACCCTCCAATGGCTTGTGGACGGTAAGTTACAGGCTCCAAGTTCTGGCATGGCGAGTTATTACTGCTTCGATCCGGCGACACTGGCGCTACGGATGACTTACTCCAATCAGTTGACCAAACAGTTTAGCCAGTTGGTCAAGACACAGGGTCGCTACCTGTCACGACAGGTTGTCGTGACAGAGGGCAAGCAGAAACTCTTCACTGTATCTGTGGAAACAGTCGAAGCTCTCAATACTGCTGATAATACGATTTTCATGCCCCCAACCGATGCGACTTTGGAACAGCGGGCGCCGAGTCCACACGGGGACAGCCAGGACGATGTGACAACGGGCTCATTGGTTAAGAAAACCCAACCCGTCTATCCATTGGCATCGAAGATGGCGCGCGAGCAGGGCATAGTAGTGCTTGGCGCGGTTATAGGAACCGATGGGAGGATACACGACCTCGAAGTGCTGGCTTCGCCGTCTTCCATGCTTGCCGAATCAGCCGTGAACTCCGTCAAGAAATGGGAGTATAAGCCTTACTTGCTTAATGGAGTGGCAGTCGAAGTGGAGACGGTCGTAAATGTGACATATAGTCTGGGTAATTAGGCTCGTTTGCGGGTGCGCACGGTCGCAAGTCAAGATTAGTACGGCTAAGCGTCGGTGTAGCCGGAAGGATTCCTGGCTTTGCGCAAAATCGCCAATGCGTAATTCGAGATTGTTAAATACCGCAAGCGCTGCACGGTCGGGTCTCCCAGATCCAGATCCTAGTACCCGAGAAACCACGAACCTATCCCGCCGCTCATTGCAAACAATAACCCTCCGCCGGCGCACAATAGAACTATTCAGCCAATCGGGAACTAATGACCACTGCTCCGTGACATTGAAGCCTCACAGGGATTCGGGGCATCGGCGGGGATGCTCTTGCGCATTCACCTGCACATTGCATTTCTCCAATCCGGTGGTAATTTGAATGGTTCGCAGCGTGCCACTTGCATTGGGCGAGGAGCTCAATCCATGCCTGAAATTTCAATCTCCGCCCCCTACCAGCTAACCGAGACGCGGCACGGAACCATGCTCGTCAATTTGAATGATCTCTATATGGGGCAGGCCTTTCTGCGCTATGGAGAATGCTTTGAATCCGAAATCGATGTCTTGTTGGGAATGCTTCGATTTCCCGGTTTGGTGATCGATGTCGGCGCCAACATGGGCGTTCATACTGTGCCTCTGGCCAAAGAATTGGCAAGGCAAGGTCGGTCGATGTTAGCCTTCGAGCCTCAGCCAGTGATCTTTCAGCAGCTTTGCGCCAACCTGGCCCTCAACGGCCTGATGAATGTCCAGGCATTCCCCTATGCCTGCGGAAGCAAGCCTGGAGTGGTTTCGTTCACCGCGCCGGACTATCGTCGCGAGGGGAATTTTGGCGGTGTTTCCATGTCCGCACAAGGCGGTATCTTCTCCGTGGTTACCGCTCCCTGCCATCCGCTCGATGAGATCGTGCAGGAGGCCCAGGTCGCGCTCATCAAGATTGACGTCGAGGGCTTTGAGTTGGAGGTCTTGAAGGGCGCAAAGGACGTCGTTGCCCGTTCCCATCCAGTCATGTATCTGGAGAACGATCGCGTAGAAAAGTCCGAAGCGTTGATCAGGTGGGTGATGAGCCAGGATTACCGCCTCTGGTGGCACATCCCAACCCTCTATAACCCAAACAATTTCCTCGAAAACAAGGAGAATATTTACGGAATGACAGGCAGCTACAATATGCTCTGCCTGCACCGAGGTTGCAATCTCACGATCGAAGGCTCCACGGAGATCACGGACGCATCGTTCCATCCGCTGGCTACTCCCGCGCCGGCATAGATGGTCCAGGTCCCTTTTTTGGAGCCTGGAATGTTCGCTCGACACGAACTCCTCCCGCATTATGAACCGGAGGGAGCCATGAGCCTTTCCGCCGCTCAATGCAGAGAATTACCCTCCCCCGGCGCACACTGGAAGAGAAATGAAAAACGATCCAACCTCTCATTCATCGCAAACGCCATTAGCGCGCCCCTTCTGGAGGGTACCCCCTCCCCCCCTTTTTTTATTTTCAAAACCTTGCAGATAATTTATTGTTCTTGCCTGTAAAGCCGTGAATCCGCACTTAACTTCCCCAGTATCAGCCGCTTTCTCCAGCCTTCTGCGCAGCGCGTTATCATTCCCTCGTGAGCATTTCGCCTTTTTCCGTTTTAACAAACCAGCCGCCGCTTGACCATGAGCGCTTCTCCGCTCACCGCGAGCTCGAATCTCTGCTCAAAAAAAACCTCCGCGGCGACATCCGCTTCGACCTCGGCTCGCGCGCTCTCTACGCCGCCGACTCCTCGAACTACCGCCAGCTTCCCGTCGGCGTCATCTTGCCCAGGGACGCCGACGACGTGGAAGCCGCTCTCGCCGCCTGCCGCAAAACTGGAGCCGCAGTCCTGCCTCGCGGCGCAGGCACCAGTCTGGCCGGCCAGTGCGCCAACGTCGCCGTGGTCTTCGACTTCTCCCGTTACATGAACGGCCTCACCTCCATTGATCCCGCTGCCAAGCTGGCCACGGTCGAGCCCGGCATTGTTCTCGACCGTCTCCGCGAGGCTGCCGAGCATCACCACCTCACTTACGCTCCAGACCCTGCGACTCACTCCCGCTGCACCCTCGGCGGCATGATCGGCAACAACAGTTGCGGCGTCCACGGCCTGCTGGGCGGCAAAGTCGTCGACAACGTCGAATCCCTCGACCTGCTCCTCTACGACGGCACGCGCATGACCGTGGGCCGCACCACCCCTGCCGAACTTGAAGCCCAAATCCGCGCCGGCGGCCGCACGGGCCAGATTTACGCCGGCCTCGCTCAGCTGCGCGACTGCTACGCCGGACTGATCCGCGAAAAATTCCCTCGCATTCCTCGCCGCGTCTCCGGCTACAACCTCGACGAGCTGCTCGACGAGAACGGCTTTCATCTGGCCCGCGCGCTGGTCGGCTCCGAAGGCACCTGCGCCACCGTCGTCTCAGCCACGCTCAACCTCACCGCCAGCCCGCCCTTCCGCGTGCTCACCGCGCTCAGCTTTGCCGACGCATTCCTCGCCGCCGACGCCGTCCCACGCGTCCTTGAATTCGGCCCCATCGGCCTGGAAGGCTTCGACGGTCTGCTCCTCGATTTCATGCGCCGCAAGAATCTCGCCGTCAACGACGTCTCTCTGCTTCCTGAAGGCGGTGGTTTCCTGTTGGTCGAAATGGGTGCATGGGACGCAGCCGAAGCGCAATCGAAGGCCGAAGCCCTCGCCCGCGCCGTGCAAACCTGGCCCGAGGCGCCCGTGGCCCGCATCTATAACGCAGCCGACGCAGCACGCGTCTGGCATGTGCGCGAATCTGCCTTGGGCGCAACCGCCTTCGTTCCCGGCGAACCGGAGAGCTTTGAGGGCTGGGACGATGCCGGCATTCCTCCTGTGCACTTGGGCGCTTACCTGCGTCGGCTCACGGCTCTCATGGTCGAGTATGGCTACCGTAGTCCGCTCTACGGCCACTATGGCCAGGGCTGCGTCCACCTGCGCATCAACTTCGATTTCCACACCGTCGAGGGTGTGCGCCGTTTCCGCGAGTTCATCAGCCGCGCCGCCGATCTGGTCCTCAGCTTGGGTGGTTCTCTCTCTGGCGAACACGGTGATGGCCAGGCCCGCGCGGCCCTCTTGCCCAAGATGTTCGGCCCGGAGTTGATCGAAGCCTTCCGTGAATTCAAGGCTATCTGGGACCCGGACAACCGCATGAATCCTGGCAAGCTGGCCGATGCTGTGCGCGTCTACGACCCGGTGGAGAATCTACGCCACGGTCCTCTGGATAGCAATCAGTCACAAACCGCACTCGAAACCCACTTCGTCTTTGCCGCCGATCAGGGGTCTCTCGAGCGAGCCACTGCTCGCTGCGTCGGCGTCGGCGCCTGTCTCAACACCAAGACCGGTGTCATGTGCCCCAGTTACCGCGCCACCGGCCAGGAGCAGCACTCCACCCGCGGCCGCGCACGCCTCTTGTGGGAGATGCTGGCTGGCGCGCTGCGCAAGGAAGGCTTCCAAAGCCGCGCGGTGCACGAGGCCCTCGACCTTTGCCTTAGTTGCAAGGCCTGCAAAACCGAGTGCCCGGTGGCTGTCGATATGACTGCCTACAAATCTGAGTATCTTGCCCAGCGTTACAAGGGCCGTCCGCACCCGCTGCATCACTATATCTTCGGCTTTGCCAATTGCCTTGCCCGCTGGGGCTCACTCACTCCGGCACTCACCAACGCCGTGCTCACAGGTCCCATCACCAGCCCGCTGATCAAGTACATTGTGGGCGTAGCCCAAGAGCGTAAAATGCCACAGCTCGCCGCCAAAAGTTACAAGAAGGCGCGCGCCGCAGCCGACGAAACTACTAACGTCCCTCGTCCTTCGATCAAGCAAAATGCTGCAAGGAACAACGTGCGGTTGTCCCCACCGCAGATGGTGGTTTTATGGGCCGACACATGGAACAACTACTACCACCCGCAAACCCTGGCCGCCGCGGAAATCGTACTCACCCAGGCGGGTTTTCAGGTCCAAATTCCCAAAGGCCACATCTGCTGTGGCCGCGCGCTTTATGACTTCGGCCTGCTCTCCGTCGCCCGCGCTTACCTCGCCCGCGTCCTCGACCGCATGGCTCCGCAGATTGAAGCCGGCCTACCATTCATCTTCCTCGAACCAAGCTGCGCCAGCGTCTTCCGTGATGAGGCTTTGGAGTTCTTTCCCAACGATCCCCGCGCCCAGCGCATGAGCAAGCAGGTTTGGCTTCTGGCCGATTGGCTAGCCGCCAAGGCTCCCGAGTGGGTGGCCGGCCGGCTTCAGGGCGCAAACATCATCCTCCACGGTCACTGCCATCACAAGGCCGTCTTCGGCGGACCGGCCAGCGAGATCGCGCTGCTCAAGAAGGCCGGCGCCGCGGTCGAGCTCATCGACTCCACCTGTTGCGGTATGGCCGGTCCTTTTGGATTCGAGGCCGACAAAATCGACGTCTCCAAAGCCATTGCCAACCTCGGCCTGTTGCCTGCGGTCCAGGCAGCCGCATCCACGACAATCATCGCCGCCGACGGCTTCAGTTGCCGTGAGCAGATCGATCAGCTAGGCCACCGCCAGGCTCTCCACTTCGCCGAAATCCTAGCCCGTTCTTGTGGCTAACCAAAATAAGGCGAGGCTACGTGAACTGCCGCAGTTGCTCTCGGCACAGCTCAAGTCCCCCTTCCTCCGATTCCCTTTGCAGATAATACCCATGCCCAGGCGCACAATAGGAACAGTAAGTGGGGCCGGAGCTTTAGAGATCACTGTCCGCTGCAAAGAAATAGCGGAGAGCCCTTGAAGAACATCCTGACGCGAGCGTCCGTGTACCTCGACGCCACTCCGGATTCGCCGAGGCCCACGGCACCCCCCTCCCCCCCATTTTTTATTTTCAATTGACCACGAAATTTTGCAGATTTTTCCACCGTCCGCAAGGGTTCTCAGCTAAAAATTCAACGTAATCTTCGCCGTCAGCGCGCGCGGAGTTACATAATGCGTGCCGCTGAAGGTAGACAGGAAGTTATAAAGCGCATACTTGTCAGTAACATTGATGGCCGTCAGGTCCAGGTTCACTTTATAGCGATCTGCGTGGAAAAGATTATCTTTGCCGATGGAGGCGTCGAATAAGTCACGCGGCGCGATGCGCTGAGGATTATGGTCGTTGTCGCCGGTGTTGGGGGCGGGTATTTTGATCTGGCTCGACGTGAACTCGGAGGCTGGGCAGACAGGCTGAGGCCCTTGGGAGGTCATGGTCTCAATGGGGTTGCCGGGCGTTGCCTTTACTCCGTTGCAAGCGAATCCTGCCTGAAACTCTTCGTCCGCAGTTAAAGGGAGGGCTACACTCGCTCCGGTTACAGGATTGGTGGTAGGGGGTAAGTTGGTGTCCACCATCGCGATCCCTGGGCTTCCGTCGGGCAAGGTGACGGTGCTGTTTCCGCAAGGGCTGTCGGCGACTGGATTGTATGGATCTGTAGCGCCATAGCATGGCGTGGAACCTGCCACCAGGCCAGAGTCGTAACGCCAGTTAAAGCCGCCCCACAGGCCATTCAACACCTTCCCGCGCGAAAGGGTGTATTGCAGATGCGTGGTCTGGTTGAACTTTTCGTCGTGATCGATGCGGAAGGGCAGACCGGTTGTTCCCACGGTGGCGCCGGCTCCGGCCACCTGCGGCGGGAAGAAGCGCGCGGCCACCGACGAGGCAACCAGATAGGCGCTCAGGCCGTGAAACTGGGGAACGTCTGCGCGCAACGCATAACCCGGAATCTTCGAGTTATGCCAGTCGATGGGAAAAGTAATCGGCGTATTACCCAGTACGCTGAAGTCGAAGGCGTTGTGCGTGTACTTCCAGATGTATTCACCGCTAACTACAACCCGCTTGCCGAAGGCCTGCTGTATACCGGCATGAAATTCGTTGCGAAAGCCGGGTTGCATCGTTCCCGAGACGCCGGAGCTGCAGTTTAGCAGCGGCGCCAGCACCGCATTCGAGCACCCGGTGCTCGACAGCACAAGGTTCTCATTGAACGGTGTCTCCAGCGTGCGCGCATAGGAGACGCGCAGCACGGTCGTGGTCGGCTTCACGTTGTACGCAATGCCGACACGCGGCTCCGCCTGTTGCGCCGAGGTGAGGCCGTTGTAAACGTCCCCGCGCAGTCCGAGATTGAAGAGCCAGTTGCCGGCTTTGATCTGGTCCTCAATGTACATGGCCAGTTCTTTTACATCGGTGTGACCGAAGTAATTGTAGAGGTTCCCACCGCGAGTAAGATCGCTGAGTGCAAGCACAGTGAGGTAATTGGCGTTTGCGATCACTGCGTTGCCGATGGAATCGATGCCACTGCAACCAGTGGTGGGGGAGTATCCCGGCAGGGAAATCCCTGTGACCGCGTCGACGCAGGGCGAGTTATAGGTCGCTTCGACCACTCCAAGGCTGTCGTTTTCCCTCAAAAAGGTCTGTCCATATTGCGCTCCGGCCTTGATGGTGTGGATTCCCTTGGCGTAGGAAATGTCGGAGTGAACAGCAGTATTGGTCAGCGTTCGGTTCTGCGAAATGGACGAGGTTTGCAGATTGGATGGTCCCAGGTCGGCCAAAGGATTGCCGCTGGGATAGTAGTTATACGCGTCCCTGCGAACAAAGGCGCCCAGGTTGAAAACCGTGTTAGTGCCGATAACTCGTGTGTAAGTGGGCGAGATGTTAATGGTCCCAATCTTTGAGTGCTGATCGGTGTTACCCACGTTATTGAAGTCCGGGCTGGCGCTCGTGCCGCCGCTGACCACGTTCTCGACGTTGAGGTTATCGTAGGAATTAGGTGTCTGGAACCAGGAGCGAGAGTAGTTCAAGTCAACATGGACCGAATTGGCCTGGCTAAAGTTATAGTCCACGCGATCGAAAACATTTTGCTCGTTGCCCTTGTCGTGGAAGACTGAGAACTCCGGCGGATCCAGAAAGCGGCCAGTATTCAGGCCGTCTGTTTCGATAAAATTGCCCCACTTCTTGCCGCCGTAGGCCAGGTCGAAGCCGCCTGAGGCCGACCCGAAAGCACCATAGGAGCTGCTGATGCTCCCGGTTGGCTTGGTCACGCCTTGCCCGGAGCGCGTGGTAGCCACGATCACCAGGCTGGTCTTGCCGCCGAACTCGGCAGGCGGCGCGCCGCTGATGACCTCGATGGATTGAATCGAGTCCGACGGAATTTGATTAGAAAAAACCTTGCTCTGCTGGTCGGTGATTGACTGGCCGTCGACGTTGAAGGAGTTAGATGCGTGATCGCCCAGGCCATGAAAGAGCCCGTTCGAATCGGCCGCCACGCCCGGCGTCGAGAGTGTCACCAGCGAGCTGAGGGAAGAAGACTCGCTCTCCAGCGGCACCTTGGTGAACATTTCGCGGTCCACGTCGGTGTGGAAGGTGGGGTCGGTCTCCACCAAGTCGCCTGAAGACTCGACGACTACGGTCTGGGAGCCACCGGCGATCTGCAGGACCAGGCTGAGGTTGGTTCCCACCAGAGAGCGAATCTCAAAATTCCGGCTCAGTGGAGCAAAGCCGTTGGCAGAGACGCTGATCCGATAAGGGTTGAAGGGGATGTTCGCAAAAACGAACTGGCCTGCCGCGTCGGTGGACACGGTCCGGTCCAGCCCGCTGACCTCGTTGACCAGACGAATGGTCGCGCCAGGAACTACCGCGCCCGAGGGGTCAGTGACGGTGCCGTGCACCGCGCCGGAGTTGCTGCCTTCTGCGGGGCTATAGAGCGCCACCAGAAACAAGGCAAGGGCGGGAAGAATACGAACAATGGTGCCGCGATTGATCGGCATGGAAAACCTCCTGGAAATGGCTGCATAATGCCTGAAAGCAGGCCGGGGCTCAAGCCGCCACGGCATTCTCTGTGCACTCGGACATCGTGTCGATTCCAGAGTCAACCTGTGGGAAAGTGCCGGAGACGCGCCCGCACAAGGTGCAGGGTGCAACCAGGGTCAGGATGAAACGGAACTTCGGGGACGATGTCCTAGCGGCCTGCGGGCGGCGGGCGCGTGAAGAGCTTGGGGTGCCAATGCCGGATGATCGCCCGCGCCTCAATGAACGGTGCGGGGGTCCCGATTCTGACCAGGACAACCACCGCTGCCATCACCGCAACGGGCGCAGCCGAGTGCATCGCGATGCACAGCGAGCAATGGTCGGCATCCGTGTCGAGAGGGTGTGTGTGCGCCACTTGAACCAAGGCCAGCAGCGCGAGCAGGGCCAGACACACCAGAGCCGCCGCCCCGAAAGCGCGTGGCTTCGGGCCGTGACTACCGCGGATCTGATTCTGCAACCCTGTCAATAAAACCGCCCCCTCTTCAAGGATACACATTGTTGGACGTAGCAGCAGCAATCGTGGTTGCGCTTTCTGCCCGGTTTTTCCTCCCGTCCGCCCGCCAACCTCCACCAGCGCCGTCTAAACTGTTGAACTATGCTCAATTTCCCTCCAATGCGCCTCACACTGCAGATTGTCCTGGCGCTCCTGCTGACTATGACCTCGGTCGGCGTAACGCAGACCCAGAAGCCGCTGCCCCTCAAGCCGGAACTGCCCGGCATGGCCACCAATCACCGCCTCATCCTGAAGGATGGCACTTACCAGTTGGTGCGCAAGTACGAGATCGTGGGCGACCGCGTGCGCTACATCTCCGTCGAGCGCGGTGGCGACTGGGAAGAGTTGCCGGTGGACCTGGTCGACTGGGACGCCACCCGCAAGTGGGAGCGCGACCACGCCAGCCAACCAGAGGAAGCCTCGCCGGCCATGAAAGAGGCTGCGGACATCGACAAGGAAGAAGCCGCCGAGCGCGAGGAGCAAAAGGCGCGGCGTCCCGAGGTGGTCAAGGGCCTCGAATTGCCCGACGAGGATGCGGTCTTTGCCCTCGACACCTTCCAGGGCATGCCCGAACTGGTCGAGCTTCTGCCCATCGACCTGACCTTGAATGCAAAAAGCAAGCACGGGCTGAACACCCTGAATCCGCTGGCCGGCGCGAAGGCCAGCCTCGAACTCGACGGCGCGCACGCCAAGGTTCACCTGCACGTGAACGATCCGGCCATCTATCTCGCGCTGGACGCCCGCGACGATGCCGAAAAGGTCATTTCCCACGCCCTGACCGTCGAGACTGGCGGTGCCAAGGAGGTAGCCAACCGCAAGCACGGCGCACACTCACCCACATCGGGCTTCGCAATCGTGCGCGCGGACGAGCGCAGAGCGGTGCGCATAGTCGGCGCCATCCACACGAGCACCAACGGCTCGGTCACCCAGGAGGAGAACGTGATTCCAGCCAAGGTCGAGGTTCTTACCGGCAAGCACTGGCTCAAGATCACTCCTAGTCAGCCGCTCACCATCGGCGAATATGCGCTGGTCGAGATCATCTCCGCCTCCGACATCAACCAGGCCGTCTGGGACTTTCGTGTCGACCCCCAACTAGGCGATAATCCAGGCTCACTGGGTCCGATATTGAAATAGCGCGTCGGCGGTGCGCTGGAGAATGCTCTACCCAACCTCTGGCGATTTGGCCCGCGAGAAGCTTTGCCGCCGCTTTTCCCACTCTTCGGAACTGAAAAAGCGTGGCCCTACCTCGATCAACCTCGGAATCATATTGAAGACCGCCACGCGACTCCAGGGCCGGCCGTTCCGCATGCGGAACCCCTTCTCATTTAGATCGCTAACGATGCTCGAATATGAGAAATCCTGCACCAGTAGTTCCATCATCAGCATCAGCGCCTGATGCTCGCGAGGATGGACTTCCAGCCGCGAGCAGTCCTCTGCGACGCGCAGTCCGAAAGGTATATCTTCGCTGAATCCACCTTCGGGTGGGGTTTCCGAATCCGGCAGCTCGCGCCGCCATTCGATAGAAACCATCTGCCATCCCGCCTTCGTCCGCTGCTGGATTACATCGAGACTAAACGGCCCTGAAATTACATCGCGAACCCGCTCAAAGTAAGCCATCGCTCTCCTCCGCCCACGTCTCGTGCCGTCAAAAACAGAAGCAATTTCCGAGCCAATTCTCCAGCCGGCGGAAGTCATGAACCGGTAAAGCGATAACTGCAAATCATAGCCCTGAGCGCAGCTCTTCTTTTGTCCGCATTCGCAAATACGTGTTCGCTTTCGGACAACCCTACTCTCTAACGCCAATCCCCAGCGTCTTCATTTTCCTATAAAGGTGGCTGCGTTCGAGGCCCAACAATTCGGCGGCGCGGCTCACGTTGTTGCGCGCCTCTTCAATCTTCTTCAAAATGTATTCGCGCTCATACGCTTCGCGCGCCTGTTGGAGCGTTGAAAATTCCTCCGTCGAGCGCGTGCTGGCCTTGTGGGTCAGCGGCGGCAAATGCTTGCGTTCGAGGCGCAAGGCGCGGGGATTGAGGATGAGTACCCGCTCGATCACATTCTTCAATTCGCGCACATTGCCTGGCCAGTGGTATTGGGCCAGGGCCTCCAGCGCCTCCTCGCCGATTTCCATCCGCGGCCGTCCGTACTGTCGTCCAAACTCGGCCAGAAACTCGCGCGCCAGCAGGGGTATGTCTTGCTTCCGTTCGCGTAGCGGCGGTACAAAAAACGGCACCACGTTGAGCCGGTAGAAAAGATCCTCGCGGAAGTTGCCTTTGGTGATCTCTTCTTCGAGGTCTTTGTTGGTGGAGGCAATCAGGCGCACGTCCACGCGAATTGGCTGCGTGCCGCCCACCGGAGTAAATTGTTGGTCGTCGAGCGCGGAGAGAACCTTGGATTGCGTTTTGAGGCTCATGTCGCCGACTTCATCTAAGAACAGCGTCCCTCCGTCGGCGCGCTCCAGCGTTCCCCTTTGCTCAGGCAAACCGCCGGGCTGAGCGCCGTGCCGATAGCCGAAGAGTTCCGCCTCGATGTGCGCCTCGGGAATAGCGGCGCAATTCAACTCGACAAAAATCTGATCCCGCCGCAGGCTCTCGGCGTGAATCGAGCGCGCGATTAGTTCCTTGCCGGTCCCCGACTCGCCATAGATCAGGACGCGGCCGTTGGTGGGCGCCATCAAGCGAATTTGCTGGCGCAGCGCTTTGGCGGGCACGCTTTCGCCGGTAAGCACCGAGCCAACGCTGAATTGGCGCTTGAATTCCAAATTCTCCGCGCGCATCCGCCGCGCTTCGACTGCGTTCTTCAACACGATGAGCGTGCGCTCCAGCGAAAGCGGCTTTTCGAGGAAGTCGTACGCGCCGAGTTTGGTGGCCTTGACCGCAGTCTCGATTGTGCCGTGGCCGCTGATGATGACCACTTCAGGGCGCATGTCAGCGCCTTGGTGGTGAATATCGCTCAGCACGTCCAGACCATCGCGATCGGGCAACCAGATGTCCAACAAAATCACATCATAAGGAGCGTCTTCCAGCAGCACCATGGCCTCGGCCGCAGTGGCCGCAGTGGCAACACCATATCCCTCCTCGCGCAGAATTTCTTCGAGAGAAGCGCGAATCTCCGCCTCGTCGTCCACCACCAAAATGTGATTCATGTGAGCGATCCCCCAAGCGAAGCTGCAGGGTTGACGGACGCGGCGTTCGTCGCCTCCGCCACTCGCCCCGCCTGCGCAACGTGCCCCTCCAACGCTTCCGCGGCCGGCTCCGGCACAGGTTCCATCAGCGGCAGCCGCAGCAGAAAGCGCGCGCCCTTGGGGCTGTTAGCCTCGGCACGCAGCGTGCCGCCATGCTCCTGGACGATCTTGGCCGCAATCGAAAGCCCCAAGCCGGTGCCGCGATGTTTGGTCGAATAGAAAGGCAGAAACAGACGTTCGCGTATTTCATCCGTCAGGCCGTGTCCGGTGTCAGAGACCTCGACCTCGACTGCCGTCCCGTCTTCGCTAAGTGAGCTGCTCAGCCCGAGCACGCGCAGCAAGCTGTCCTGCATGGCCTCAGCAGCGTTGTCGATCAGGTTGGCTAGGGCGCGGCGGACGGCTTCCGGGTCGGCTAGCACTGACGGCAATCCCGGCTCCAGATCGCGCTTGACGGTAATGCCGTCCAGCCGGCCGGCAAACAACGCCAGAGCCTCTTCGGCCACTTGATTCATGTCGCAAGCGCGCGGCTGCGGCGCGGGAAACTCGGCTAGCGCGGAGAACTGGTCCACCAGTGTGCGCAACGTTCCCACGCAGCCCAGAATTACCTCGCTGCACTTGCGGATGACGGCAGGCGAGTCTGGCTGGCCGCGATCCAAATGCCGGGCGATACGCTCGGCGGATAGCGCTATGGGCGTCAGCGGATTCTTGATCTCGTGGGCCACTCGCTGTGCCACTTCCTTCCACGCAAGCTGTCGCTGTGCCCGCAGAAGATCGGTCGTGTCCTCGACCACCAGCACGGTTCCCTGACGTCCGCGCGTCAGCTCAAAGCGCGCGCTAGTAATAGCCAAATGCAAAATGCGTTCACGAGCATGAAGCTCTATTTCCGTGAACGCAGCTCCCATGCGGCGGCCGCGGCGAATCACGCCAGCAAGATCGTCGGCGCACTCGGCCGGAAACAACGCGTCGATCTTCTCCCCGCCCAGGCCAAAATCCACGCGCCTACCCAGCAGCGCCGCAAAGGCGCGATTGGATTGCAAAACCGTGCCCGTGCCGTCCAGCGTCACCACCCCCGAAGGAATCGTCTCGACGATCGTCTCTAGCTCGCGGCGGCGTTCTTCGATAGCCAGATTGGCCGCGGACAGTTGCTGGGAAGAGCTCTCTGCCAACTGCCGGCTGGCCTCCAAATCGGCCGCCATGTGGTTGAAGGCTCGCACCAGTTCGCCCATCTCGCCGGTCGCCGTCAGTTCCACGCGATGATCGTACTTGCCCGTCGCAATCTCGGCCATCGCCACGGCCAACGCCTCTACAGGAAGCGTGATCTGCTTGGAGAGAAATTGCGCCACCCATACGCTCAAAAAGAAGTACAACACGGTGATCAGCAATAGCGCCTCGAAGAGCGTGGTGCGAATCTGGTTGCGCGTACGAAACAGTCCCAAGTAAGTGGCCGAGCCGGAGCGGATGCGCATAGCGGACTGGCTCAGCCCTGGGGGCATCGGCAGCGCCACCACCACCACTTTGCCCGATGCGGTCGTAGACATGCCCAGCGCGTACTCCTGGCCCGCCGTCTTGATCACCGGGTCATCGCCTCGCCTCGCCGCCCAAAGCAGGCTGGTCGAAAGCGGTCCATGAAGCGAAACCACCTTGCCTTGCTCGCCCTCATCCGGCCAGGGAATCAGACTAGCAGGACTCGACTCCACGGGCGCCAGAATGCTGGCCAGCACCCGTTCATCTTGGTCGTAAACCACCGCAAAGCCACCAGCCAGCGTTATGCGATGCGTGGCTAACTCACTCTCTAGAGCCGGAAGTTCCCGGTCCGGTGCGCCCGAATTAGCAATCGACTCTGCTTCCACGTGAGCGTTGACCGTCACATACTGCGCCAACTCTACCACCACCTGGTTTGAGTCCTCGCGCAGTTCGGAAGTGTTCGGTGAGAACCATCGGTCCAGCGACCGGTTCATCAACGAATAGCTGAACAGAAACATGAAGACCGCTGGCGCCAGCGCGATCAACACCGCGCCCAACACCATTCGCGAACGCAGCCGGGTGCCCAGCCCGCTGCTCCCTTGGCCGGCATAAACCTTGAGTATGTTCCTCAGCAGCAGCACCAGCAGCAGCAGCAGCAGCAGGAACACCAGCACCGTCAGTCCGGTAAAGATCAGCGTCTCGCCCGCGGTATCAGGATTGAGAAAGCTGGATGTGTTGAACGCCTGGAGCCCGCCTAGCATTGCAAAAAGCAGCAGACCCAGAGCCGCAAACAATACAACCGACCGACGCCGAGGATCGCCGCTGAACAGCATGGGGCGATTATAGTTCCGGCAGGGGGTAGGAGTCAGTTGGCAGAGATCACCGCTCAGACCACGACCATGGGCAACTCTGGCGTCGCTGCTAGCAGTTGCTGCGTATAGGCCTCTCGAGGACTGGCACACAAAGCCTCGGCCTCGCCCGTCTCCACCAACCGGCCGCGCTCCATCACCGCAATCCGCGTGCTTAAGTAGCGCACCAGTGGCATGGAATGTGAGATGAACAAATAAGTCAGCCCATGCTCGCGCTGCAGCCGTCGCAGCAGGTTCACAATCTGCGCTCCCACACTCACGTCCAGTGCAGAAACCGGCTCATCCAGGATCAACAGCTTCGGCCTCAGCGCCAGCGCGCGCGCAATGTTGATTCTCTGGCGTTGCCCTCCGCTGAACTCATGCGGAAAGCGGTCGAGCGCCGAATCGTCGAGGCCCACCTCTTTAAGCAATTCACCAGCATGCACGCGGGGAGCAGCGCGGTTCTCAATGACTCCGGGCATTGAAGAGTTACCCGCACTGGATGCACTGCCGTGAATCACCCATGGCTCCGTCACAATCTGCAAAACCTTCATGCGCGGATTCAGAGCGGCGTAAGGGTCCTGGAAGACGGGCTGCATCTGGCGGCGCAGGCGGCGCAACTCAACCCGCGAGGCCCGCGCCACTTCGATGCCATCCACGCGCACCGCGCCCCGGCTTGGCTCAACCAGCCCCAGAATCATCCGCGCCAGCGTTGTCTTGCCTGAGCCCGACTCTCCCACCAACCCCAGCGTCTCGCCAGATTCAATAGTGAGCGAGGCATCCTCGACCACGGCGCGCTGCTCCGTTCGCAATCCTATCCTTCGCGGGTAGTTCTTTGAAATCGCATCCACTTCAACTAGCGCCATTCCCAAATGGTACATGGGGCAAGGGCAGTGCCGTCTTCAATCGAGCTTTGGATGCAGCTTGTGGAACCCCCTAGCCTGCTGATAAGCCCACGCAAACGCGGCCAGCTTTGCGTCCTGATAGTGGCCGGCCAGAAAGGTCAGCGAGACCGGTGTGCCAGGCCCTCCGATGTCGTCGTGCTCGCCGTCGTCGATCTTCGGTGGTGTGGGCGCGTCGTCGCCGCGCAACCCGTTGGGCACAATCAGCGCCGGATGCCCGGTCAGGTTGGTAGCAAGCAACTGCGTGTCTGTGCTCGGCGTGACGATAATGTCCACTTCGTCGAACAGCGCCGAAACCTGCTGAATGGCCAACGTCCGCGCCCTGTTGGCCTGGATGTACTCGACCGCCGGATAGAGTCGCGCGATGCGAAAAATATTCGGCCAATCCTCTGCGCCTTGCTCAGTCAGCAGCCGGTCGCGGCCCGTCATCGTCAGGTCGTCGAAAGCCGCAGCGGCCTCGGCTGTCAGCAGCGACGTCATTGCGTCGTAAGGCAGCTTGGGCAATTCCACCGGCGTCAGCGTCACGCCCATCGCCCGCAGCTTCTCCAACGCGGCCAACTCAAAGCGCCGGTCATAGTCGCGGCGTTCGCTAGCGGCTTTCATCTGGACATTTTGCTCTTCGCGTTTCTGCTTCTCTTCGGTCGTCTCGTCCGCCTTGACCTCGGCCAGCTTGAGCGGTCCCGGCGAGTCGAACTCGCTCTTCAGATAGCCGATGCGCAGCTTTTTCCAGTCGAGCCCCGGATCCCACGCGAAGCTCGCCGGATACACTGAAGCATCCTTGCCGTCCGGCCCGTGAATCTCCGCCAAAACCAGCGAGCAGTCTTCGGCCGAACGTGCAATCGGCCCTAGCTTATCCATCGTCCAACTCAGCGCCATTGCTCCGGTGCGCGGCACAAAGCCGAAGGTGGGTCGTAGCCCGGTCGCCCCGCAGCGGGTCGAGGGCGAGGAGATTGATCCCAACGTCTCCGAGCCAATGGCGAAGGCCACGCATCCCGCTGCAACAGCGCTCGCCGAGCCCGCCGAAGATCCGCTCGAACCCTGTGCCATGTTCCAGGGATTCCGCGTCCGCCCGCCAAACCACTTGTCGCCCATCGCCAGCGCGCCCAATGTGAACTTAGCCACCAGCACCGCGCCCGCCGCATCTAGTCGCTGTACAACAGTCGCGTCCTCCTCAAACGATTGGTGCTCGAATCCGCCCGCGCCCCATGTCGTCGGAAAGCCCTTCACCGCTAACAAATCCTTCGCGCCCCATGGAATCCCATGCAACGGCCCACGATACTTTCCAGCAGCAATCTCTTCATCCGCCTTCTTCGCCTGCGCCAATGCCCGCTCTTCGGTGAGTGTGATAACGAAATGCAACTTTGAGTCATAGCGCTTGAGGCGGTCGAGGTACATCTTGGTCAGCGCGACCGAACTAACCTTCTGCGCGCGCAACAAACTGGCCAATTCGCTGACGGTCGCAAAGGCCAGGTCTTCGATATGCGCCGGTGTATCGGGAATCGGCGTGGCCGGGCTGTATGGGCTCATCGACTGGAGGGGTAGCTTGGCTCCCGCCGGCAGCGGATGAAACACAAATGCCGGCGCAACGGAATTAGCCATCTTCAGCGCCCGGATCGGTGCGTACGAATCACGCTGGCCGTTCAGCCTCTCCAGCATCATCTGCTTCTGCTCGCCGGTAAACGGCCCCACCCCGGCCAGCATCGCTGCCTGATCCAGCATCTCCGCCGTAATCTTCTGCAATTCCGCCGGCTTCGCATCTGAATCCGCGTCCGCTGAGAGTGCGGAAGCGTCCTGCGCAGCCAGCGTATACAAAACCCCAGGCAGCAGCGCTGAAGTGATTCCCGCGCGGCTGCAGGCAGCCAGAAAGCTCCTACGATCTAAAGCCATGGCACTCCTCTCGATCAGTTCATTTTAAACAGGAAGAAAACCCGCATCTCCGTGAACTTGACAGGTTCAAGCCGGCTCTCACGCTGGGATCGGAGACAGCCAATGCGTACGCCTTGTCTCCGCAGGCTGCCGGCGTTTCCTTTACTTGCCAACCTCTGTTACCAGTTTCTCCGCTCTGGCCATGGCATGCAGTCGGAATTGTTTTTCGTCGTCCCTGTCCATCCCCGCGGGAAGCCAGCCGATGGCGCTCATGTGCGCGATGTACGCTTCCATGCGCGCATTGAAATCCGCATTAATCTCGGCGACAGCGGCCTCCGCCTTAGGCAGCACTTCATGTAAGTGGGCAATCTCCTGCTGCGCCTTCTCGGGGTGATAGCAGAGCCGGTCGCCGGTCTGCATTGCATCGACCAGTGCGTCCGGCGGATCGGAAACTGGCAATGTCTGCTGCATCGCGTGGTAGGAGCCGCTTAGCCGCGTCATCTCGCCGGCAAAGCCGTCCAGCTCCCCGCGCCGCGCCGTCAGTCCCGCCGCTCGGCGAACCTCGACAATCACCTTGGCCGCTACGCTGCCGCTCGGCACGGGAATCACCGTCGTCAGCGTATTACCCTTGAAGGACCATCCGCCTTTACCCATCGGCCCGGCATGTTTCACCGCAACGCCGTTCACGCTAACTGAAGCAGGCGGCCAATCGGCAGGCAGCCGCACCTCAAAGCCGCGCGTCTTCTGCATTCCAGGGTAGCCACTCTCGACCGGCCCAATCTCCACCTTGAGCGTGTCGCCGATTTGCGTGGCCTTGATCGGAGTGCGCGCAAACACTCCGCGCTGGTACTCGATCGAGACCCCCGAGTCCTCATACACCGAGTAACTCGAACTCGTCCCCGGAGTAAGTGGCCACACGTTTACGATCAGCGGGTCCACAGGCTTCTCGCCCGTATAACGCATCTCTGGCTGCATGGGCACGATGGCCCCTGCACGCAGATACACCGGCATCTGCTCGATGGAGAAGCTGCGTTCAACCGTCGCCGGCCCGGTCAGATGTTTGCCTGTCGGCCACTCGATCCACTCGCCCTTCGGTAGCCAAACCTTTTCCGTGGTCAGGCCGCTGGCCCCGTCCGACGGCGCAGTCACCGGCGCGACTAGCATATGGTCGCCGAACATGTACTCGCCCTTGCTCTCGTAAGCTCCTGCCTCTTCCGGCCACTCATAATAGAGCGGATGGAAGAAAGCCACGCCCGTGTCATAAGTGCGCCGCGCTTCAGTGTAGAGGTAGGGTTGAAGCGCATAACGAAGCTGGAAGGTCGAGCGCAGCACGGATGAATACGGTTCAGGATACGCCCAGATGCGCCGCTCGCTCTCGGGATTCTTGGTCGTATGTGTGCGCAGAATCGGGCTGAATGCGCCAAACTGCACCCAGCGCGTAAAAAGCTCCGGCTCCACGGACCCCGGCATGTGTCCGCCGATGTCGTGGCTCCAATAGGCGTATCCCACGTTAGCTGCCGTGGCCGTAAACCACGGTTGAAAGGCCAACGAATCCCACACCGAAACGGAATCGCCGGAGAAGCCGATCTGATAGCGATGGTTGCCCAGCCCACCCCAACGATGAAATAGCAACGGCCGCTTGCCTTCGCGCTGCTGATCGGTGAAGTGAACGTAGTTCAGCCACCAAGTCGGCTTCACGCCGGGCAACTCTGTGCGGTGTTCTTGTTGCCAATCCAGCCACCAGAAGTCGATACCCTGCTTTTCCAGCGGATGGTGCAGCAGGTTCATGTAGTTAATTGCGAACTTTTTGTCAGTAATGTCGAAGGGCACGTATTTCTTCGTCGCCGGATCGATGCCCATCGCCTTGGCCATTGCCGGATAAGCCTCCTCCCACGGCTCGATGCCCGAAGCTGGATGCAGATTCAACGTTGTCTTTAGCCCCTCGGCATGCACCTTGGCCAAAAACGCATCCGGGTCGGGAAAGAGCAGTTTGTTCCACGTATATCCGGTCCATCCCAATTCGTGGCCTGATTGATCGACCTCGCCCTTAGCTTTGAGCTGCTCTTCGCCGAGGTGCCAACCCATATCGATTACCAGCACGTCCAGCGGTACATCATTCTCGTGGAAGCCGCGCACCAGCTCGTTCAAGTCTTGGTCGCTATAGTCCCAATAGCGAGACCACCACGCCCCAAAGGCAAATCGGGGCGGCAGCGGAATTCGTCCCGCCACGCGCACATAGTCGCCCAGCGCTTTTCGGTAGTCGTGCCCGTAGCCGAAGAAGTACCAATCCTGCCGATCGCCGACTGGACGCTCCATCACCCATGGCCACGGGCTCTTTTCTCCTTCTTTGAAACTGAAATCCGCCGAATCGAAAAGCGGCCGCGTCGAGTCGTCCACCAGCGCCCACCCCGATCGCGAAATCAGACCAGGCTCGATCGGCTCCTGTGTCTTCGCTCCCCGCGCACCGTCAAGCGTGCGTGTCGTGCCTTGCAGATTTTCGGGGTCTGCCATTCCTGGATGCCATACCGCCGGCTTGCCATCCACTGTGAGTTCAATGGAGAGATTGTCCGACGTAAAACGTCCACCATCACCGGGCCGATAGATCAGCTTCAACGCGCTCGTTTCAATCAGCAACTGCTTGGCCCCGCCCATCTCCTCGAAGTGTGAGCGAAACTTCGGCACCGGCAGCCGCCGATTCAGAAACACAAACGAAGCATGATCCTCAAACTTGCCGTCCTCCGCCCACTCCATGCGGATCAACTCCGGCGTCAGCACGGTAAACCGCGCATTGCCCAGCGTAACCACGGCCTTGGGATCGGCCACCGGATTCGTAACTTCCCCAATCGCCTGACCACGGATCGCCGGCTTGGAAGATGCCGTCGCAACAGGCTTCGCCGCCTGTCCCGCTAATCCAACACTCAATCCGATACCCAGCCCGATCGCGGCGAGTTGAGGCAAAGATATTTGCACAAGTCCCTCCTGTTTTCACTCTAACGGGAAGATTAGCACCTTGGCGGCAACCGTTCCCCTTGACAGCAAATTGAGATCCGCCCAGGCGAAATCGATTTACCGCCCTTTGATCCCTTGTATCCGATATCGTGCCGTTCAAAATTGAACAGACGTCGTTTACCTGTAAGCCTAGGAGTGTGTCGCTCATAGCGATTGTGGAAGAACCGCAGTGTCTATCTGCCCAGTAGCGCGGTATGGGATCTGTTTGTCGGAGTGGGGCGTGTTTTACGATGGCACGCCTTTGAAGC
>JBEKRS010000007.1:0-119776 GCA_049518535.1 Occallatibacter sp.
GTCCGATGACGATGAAGGGGCGCTGCTATCTAAAGGACGGCCTCTTGGGCCAAGGCCCGGGTCGCAGTCGCCGGAACGCGAGTTTGGCTATGCACTTTGGCAAAAGGTTTATCTCCTTGTTGTTTGGCAAGTTCGGTTAGGCCATGCAGACATTGTTGCTGGCGGTGTTGTTTCGAGATTGCGGATAGGCTTGCCAGCCGTTTCCGGTTTGCCACATTCGATGCAGGATGACGGCCAGTTTGCGGGCGACGGCTACGATGGCTCGTTTCTTTCCGCGCTTGCCGCCTGAGGCGGCCAGCTTCAGGCCCCAGCGGCGCAGCTGGGAGTCGGGCCCGAAGCGACCCAGCACATAGTGAGCCGCTTGCACCAGCAGGCTACGCAGATAGACGTTGCCTGTTTTCGATATTCGATGCTGCGGATCCGAATCGCCGGACTGGCTTTGCCGCGGACGCAGGCCGAGGAACGCGCCCGCCTGGCGCGGCGATCAGCGGCCCGATGCCGGGGACGGTGCGCAAAGTGGGGATCTCCGGATAGCGATTGCCCAACTGCTCGATACCGCGATCCATCTGCTGAATGCCGGCGTTGAGCGCGACGATCTGGTTGAGCAGTGGGCGCGCCGCCTCGATCAGCGACGGAGGGATAGAGGCTTCCACGCACGCTTCAAAGCCCTGCGGAGAACAGGCCGGCAGCCGGCAGCCGGCGCTTTTGACCAGGCCGCGCAATGCGTTGACGATCATGGTCCGTGCGCGCACCAGAGTCGAGCGCGCCCGGATCAGGTTCAGGTCCTGTCAGGTCCTGTTGCCGCTCGGGGCTGCGATGGCGGATGGGAGACAGCAGGCGAGGGTCGCAAAAAGCAAAGCGGGCCAGCTTCTCGGCGTCGTTCTTGTCGTTCTTCGATTCGCTGGCGGTGATAGCGCGAATCTTGCGCGTGTTGGCCACGATCACCTGGTGGCCCAGCTGCTCCAGCAGGCGGCTGATCCACGGTGAATGGGTTCCGCATTCGAGGGCGAAACGTATCGTCGGTTCTCCCTCGAAGTGGCGTCGCAGGGCTTCTTCTGTGCTCTGAATACGACCGGATTCGATGGCGTCGCCATCTCCGTTGAGCATGCAGTAGTGGCTGAAACGGTCTCCCAGATCAAGACCGACCTCTCCTTGCTTTGCAGCTTCTGAAGCATTGGTGCTTATATAGCTAGAAAAGGTGACACCGGAGGGCGGGCACGGTGCCTGCAATCCGAACCAGATGGGAATGATGCCCCAGCCTTGCCCAATGATAGCATCAACCCAATTTACGCCCTTCTGTCCAAGTAACTTATTATCGTTATGGCGATTGGGCGAGTGGGGAAGGTATATCCCCACGTCGTAGTACGGGCTGGTATTCCACCAAATTCCCATATTGCCCGACGACAAAACATCCGTGCTGTCGAACCCGAGGTGCTGGTCAATTCCGCTAACGTAAGGGATATGGTTTGGTGGGGCGACTGCCGGAACGATCGATGAGTGTTTTGTTTTCACCTGAATCGGTACGCTTTGACTCGGTGTAACTGGGGCCGTAGTAAGTACGCCGTTGCGAGCGCGAGGTGTGATAGTGGTCCATGTGGCTCCGCCATCGATAGTAGAAGACAGTTTGCCCAAGCAGTTCATCCAACCTTCGTCTGCCGTGAGAAAGCTGAGCTCGCAGCCGTTGAAACCGTCGTGCCCGTTTTTATTGGCTGTGGCAGTTCTCTTTTCATGGGGGTGAATTTTTGTTAGAGTTGTTTGTGAACCATCGGGAGTGTAAGAGAATATCCAGTCAGAACCGGCGATCGCGGAGAATGATCTTCCGCCCGCAGAACTTTCATCCAGGTTCGACAATATTCGATCCGGTTTCCAGGAGCGTCCACCGTCCATAGTGGCAAAAAGAACCATGGCCGACTTGTCGCCATTTCCGCCTGTATACTTTACGCTTTCATAGCCATTGAGGCCATCTGTGAAGACTGGTAGGCCGTAGGTTGGATAATCGTCGGCTCCAATTCCCGCAGGAACCGGCAGAGAGACTTCCTGAAAGGTGCTTGCCCCGTCGTGCGTCGCAACCAGAACGGAATCCCTTCCTCCTGCCATCCAAAGATCCTTATCGGTAGGGGCAACCATATCTGAACCAATTCCAGGTTGGCTCTTGGGCTCCTGCCATGTTCGGCCCCCATCGGAGGTGGCGAAGAGGATACCGGAGCGGAGCGTACCCAGTTCCACCCAGCCGTGAAGCCTATCGGCAAACACGAGGGAACCGCCGCCGGTCATCTCCTGCCAGGGATCCGGCCTGGGGAGCCGTGAAATGGCGGTCCAAGAGGCCCCACCATCGGCGGTGTAGGCGAGGTAGGTATCGTATTGGAATGGATGCCCGTCGGCGGCCGTGTCATCAGTATCGGTTACATAAAGCAGCCAGCCGGTATTCGCGTTGAGAAAAAAGACGCCGGAAAGCGTCCTTCCATTGGGTTCTCCCAGAGTAGAAGCAGTAGGGGAGATATCTTTCCAGTGGGCGCCGGTGTCGGTGGTCAGGAGCAGTTGACTGCCAGTGGAGACCCATCCCGTGTTGGAGTTGAGCAGCTTGAAATCGGCTACCGGCAGCGCCACGACGGGCATTTTGGCGATGTGCTCGGAGGTGGATTGACGGGGCGTGGAGCTTCCCGGCTGGGCAGCGTTAGGGCGAGCGGGTGTGGATTGTGACCCTGCGTGGAGAACCAAGAGCGGTATGAACGCAGCAAGAAGGAAGAAATACCGGAGAGATTTCAAATGTAACTTCTTTCGGCTGAGATCGTAGACTGCGATCCTGAGCCGGTCAAGGTAATTCTTCAGCGTTCCGGATCGGCGGTTCGCGGTATGCTCAGAGGATGGTGCGATTCACGGTGCTGGCGTCGGGGTCCAAGGGGAACAGTACGGTTGTCTCTGGGGGGCGGACGCGGATACTGGTGGATTGCGGGCTGAGCTGCAGGGAACTTTTCCGGCGCATGAGGCTGATGGACGAGAAGCCGGAGACGCTGGATGCGATCATCATTACTCATGAACATTCAGACCACGTGGGCGGGCTGGCGGCGACGGCGCGCAAGCTGGGAATTCCGGTGTACTTTACAGAGGGCACGCACCGCGCATGGATGCGCTGGCTGACGCCGCAGCGGCATATGACTCAGGCGCAATGGCTGGAGCAATACCGCAAGAGGGCAGCCGAGAGAGAGGCGGAGGCGATTCAAGATGAGGGCGAGCCGGATGATCCGGAGGCCGAGATGGGTTTGGATGGTGCGGAAAGCGGCAGGGATTCGGATGGATCTCGTGAAAAGCGGACCTCAGGGGCTGAAGCGCTTCCTGATTCTATTGGCGTGATTGACGGGGATAAATCCTCGGTCTGCCAAACTGAATCTGCGGTCGACCAAGCTGAATGTGCATCGTTGGATGGCTCTGAGGCTGTTCCGTCGCGCAAGGAGGATCCTACGTGGCTTCCGGCGCTGGAGTACTTTAAGGCGGGAGAGGCGTTCGAGATTGGCGACATCGCCGTCAGCCCTTTCACCATTCCTCACGATGCTGCTGACCCGGTGGGTTTCGTTTTTCGCGCTGAGGGAGTGCGGATGGGCTTTGCCACCGATTTGGGATACATTCCGCCGAACGTCAGGGCGCAGTTGCAGGGCGTGGATCTGCTGCTGCTTGAATCCAACCACGATTTGGAGATGCTGCGCGATGGGCCTTACCCGTGGGCGGTGAAGCAGAGAGTGCTTTCGCGCGTAGGACACCTGTCGAACGAGGCGGCGGCGGGATTTCTAGAGGATGGCTACGACGGCCAGGCAGCCTACGTGATTTTGGCGCATCTGTCTGAAAGCAATAATCTTCCTGAACTTGCGCGGGTTACGGCAGAGCGCGCTTTGAACGGCCGGGCGAGCTTGCTGGCCAATAGACTGTTGTTGGCCGCGCAACATGAGCCGCTTTTGCCTATCGCGTTTTAGGTGATGTGGGTTACAATGACATGAGACGGGCTTCACTCTGTACCAGGTAATTGGCAGGGAATACAGCTAGGCTGTTTTGCAAGGCGAGGCAAAGTTGATCGAGAAGTCATTGACTGATCGGCGCCCCGGATAATTAACCCCTTCCTGCCACGTGAGCCGCTGCAAGAACATGGCGGTTGAACACATCCTTTGCACAAAGTGAGTCTATACGCTTATGGCAAGTACTGAATGCACTGACAGAGTCGCGGGCGCCATACTGGCAAGCTGGCGATATGACATCTCTGGGATTTCACCGGAGATGCGCAAAGACTACGAACAACATTTTGTTGAATGCCCCCACTGCAGGGCACGGCAGAGGTTTCATCGCAGTTTGGATGTGACGTTGGCTGTGTTGACTTCGCTGGCGGTGTTTTTCTTTCTCTTCGCGCTCGCGGTTCTCAAGCATATCAAACCGCTGGAGCATGTCGCCTTCAACGTTTTCGGTTTGGATATCGCCGACACCTACCACATGTTGATCTCGGCAGGCATCGCGGGGCTTGTCTTCTCGGTGATTGCTTTTGCGCTGGTGCTGACGGCCACACCTGCGCCGAGCTACCTGGGCGGCATCGCGGCTGAGCGCGCCAAACTCATCGAAGAGCGGCTGCCTGCGGCTATCAAGTCGCTTCGTCTGCGCTAAGATCAATTCAATGTTTTAAACATCAAGGCCTCCCCGTGTGGGAGGCCGCTGTATTTTGAGGACGAGATGTTGCGTTCGCGATGCGATGGAGATTCTTGCTGAATGACAAGCGGGAAAGTTGCAAGCCGTTGGCTGCCGGGACTCAAGGTTGGGGATGGGTTTACGCGGCACCCGTTCGATGAGGAGTTTGGCGTGCGGACCAGCGGGCTGGTCGCGGGGCGACACCTGAAGAGCGGACGCCACAATGACAGATATGCGACGGCTTACTACGGTGTCGCGCCTTCGGTTTTGATGGCTTTGGTTCGCCGTTGGCAGAGGAGCCGGCCGGCTTTTGCGATGGAGGAGTTCAGCTTTGTTGACGTGGGTGCGGGGATGGGGCGGGCGATGCTGCTGGCGGCGCGATTGCCGTTTCGTCGGGTGGCGGGAGTGGAACTGAATCCTACGCTGGTGCGGATTGCCAAGCGGAACCTGGCCGTCTGGCGGGCTGCCGGGCGGGCGATTGCGCCGATAAGGATGACCTGTGGCGATGCGGTTGATTTTCCTCTGCCAGAGGGGCCTTGCCTGGCGTTTTTGTTCAATCCCTTTGGCGCGCCGGTGATGCGGCGACTGATTACTGCGTGGCAAAAAAAACTGGCGGGCCGCACGGGACAACTGGATATTCTCTATGTGAACAATGAGCAGGAGCGCGAACTGGAGCGGCAGGCCGGGTTTAGAAGGCTGTTTCTTGGGCAGGTGCCACGGTCGCGTGCGGATGCGATTGCAGATCATAAAATTTTGGCCAACCAGCCGGACGGGGAATATGCGTCGGCGAATTTTGAGGATTGCTCGATCTGGCGCTGGGAGGGATGAAGTTGCGGTTTTTCCCAGGAGAAGTTTGGCGAGTGGGGATTGAATTTGAAGGAACCGCATCTGATTCTCGGAATCGGCGAGTTGCTGTGGGATGCGCTGCCGGAAGGACTGAGGCTGGGCGGCGCGCCGGCTAACTTTGCCGTGATGGCTGCGAGATTGGGCAATCACGCCGCGATTTTGAGCCGCATCGGATGCGACGATTTGGGTCGAAAGGCAGTTGCGTTGCTGGGCCCACTGCCGGCCGATGCAAGCTTTCTGCAAGTAGATCCGGCGCATGAGACGGGCAAGGTGACTGTGGTCTTTGAAGACGGGCAGCCGAGTTATACGATTCATCAGCCCGCCGCGTGGGATTTCCTCGAGTTGACCGATAGCTGGACGCAACTGGCCGAGCGGGCAGACGCAATCTGTTTCGGATCACTAGCGCAGCGCAGCGATGAGTCTAGGCAGACCATTGAGACGCTGGTGGCGCAGACCAAGGAGTCGTGCGTGCGGGTCTTCGACGTGAACCTGCGGACACCCTTCTACTCGGGCGATGTGATCCAGAAATCTCTGGAACTGGCAACTGTTTTGAAGATGAACGACGTTGAGACGCCGCGTGTGTTGGCGTTGCTGGGGCTGCCGGCGCCATTGGGCTTGGCGGATCAAAGCGAGTCTGAGCCCGGTTCGTTGCGGCTTGCGGCGGAACTGCTGCTGGAGGAATTCTCCTCACTGCAGATGGTGGCCGCGACTCGCGGCTGCCACGGAAGCTTGCTGGTGACGCGCGACGAGTGGCACGAGCACCCCGGAATCGCCGTCCAGGTAGTTGACACCATCGGCGCCGGAGATGCGTTTACTGCGGCTATGACCCACTACCTACTGCGCGGGGCCGGATTGGCCACGCTGAACGAGGCAGGCAACCGCTGGGGCGCATGGCTGGCTTCGCGATCGGGCGCCATGCCCGCATTGCCGGACGCGTTGCACGCAAAGATTGCCGCCGAGATTGCCGTTGCGGTTGAAGATTAAGCCAGGCTTGCGGCAACTGCAAATTGTCCGCTTTGCAGCGAGCGATTCACAGAGTGGGATGAATAAGGCAAAATGAAAGTGGGCCCTGGCGGACAGGGCGCATCTTATCGCCAAGACGGCCATCAAACTGGTACGTTAATTGAGAAGGATTCTGTTTTCCAAGATGGCTTCCAATCCTTATTTTTCTCTTACGATTCTTTTTTTGGCTGCGCTGGGCTTTGGGCTGGCTCCGCTGGGGCTGGCGTGGCTATGGGCCAAGGTGTTTTCGCCACCCAAACCGAACGAGGTAAAAAATGCCATCTACGAGTGCGGCCTGGAGTCCAAGGGCGATGCCTGGATGCAGTTCCGGTCTGCTTACTATCTTTATGCAATTATTTTCTTGATCTTCGATGTGGAGGCGGTCTTTCTGCTGCCTTTTGCGGTGGCATTCACAGGGCTGACTGGTGCTGCCTGCGGGGCCATGCTGGTGTTTGTGCTGCTGCTGGTCGAGGGGCTGGCGTGGGCCTGGGCTAAGGGTGTGCTGACGTGGGCTTGAATGCAGCTCACAGCTGTTAGCTAACAGCAGACAGTTAGAAGCTGAGCGGTAACTGATTGGGTGGATTGAGAACTGTTTGCCGATAGCTGTTAACTGACAGCTGGAACGGAGCGAGCTATGGATGAGGGATTGAAGATCGAGCTGGGGAAGCAAGGGGTCTTCGTGACGACCATCGAAGAGCTCTACAACTGGGGCCGGCGCAACTCCGTTTGGCCGATGCAGTTTGGGCTGGCCTGTTGCGCGATCGAGATGATTGCTACGACCATGGCGCGATACGATCTGGCTCGCTTCGGGGCCGAGGTTTTTCGGCCATCGCCGCGGCAGGCCGATCTGATGATCATCTCCGGGACAGTGACGAAAAAGATGGCGCCGCAGGTGGTGCGACTCTATAACCAGATGGCCGAGCCGAAGTACGTGATCGCGATGGGAGCTTGCGCAATCTCCGGAGGGCCGTTTAAGCAGGGCTACAACGTGTTGAAGGGGATCGACCGCTATATTCCGGTGGATGTGCATATTCCTGGGTGCCCGCCGCGGCCCGAGGCGTTGATGCAGGCCTTCATGACGTTGCAGAAAAAGATTGATGGCCAGCCTTTGACAGGGGAGGGGCGGCCGCGGCATTTGGACTCAGCCGCGCGCGGTGAGTTTCCCGTGCCTGTGCAGGGAGAACACGATCTCGAGCCGCCGGCGAACAATGGAGTATGGCCGTTGCCGGTGGTGATTCGATAGCAGCTAACAGTTTTGAAGGATTCGGGATTGAAGACAGTAGAAGAAATCAAGTCGGTGATTGAGGCGGCCGTACCGGACGTGACCGTGGAGGTTGTGCCCAACCCCAGCCCGTCGGGACAGCACTCGCTGCGGCTTGCGCCGGAGTGTGCGTTCGATGTGGCGAAGTTTCTGCGGGATGATGCGGAACTCAAGCTGGACTTTCTCTCGAACGTGACCGGAGTGGATTGGCCGGACAAGGAGATCGCAGAGAAAGTTAAAGTCATACATCAAGTTACTAAAACCGTGGATGGAACGGAGCAGACTGTCGAAGAGGCAGTCGAGGAAACTCGCAAGCGTGTCGAGCCTGGGTATCTTGAGGCGGTCTATCACTTGTATTCGGTGGAGAAAAAGCATGGGCCGGTGGTGGTTAGGATGCGCACAGTGAACAGGACGGATCAAGTGGAGCTGCCTTCGTTGACACCTGTCTGGCGATCGGCGGAGTTTCAGGAGCGGGAGGTCTTCGATCTTTTCGGGATCGTCTTCACAGGGCACCCAGACCTGCGGCGGCTGCTGATGTGGGATGCATTCAAAGACCACCCCATGCGGCGGGATTACGTCGATCCGGATGATTTCGAGTACGAGCCCACGGCTCACGATGACGTGCTCAAGCGGGCGCAGGCGCATCAGGCGGTGAGTGCCGGACCAACAGCGTTAGAATCCGAGGCCGGTGCATGAGCGCAACGCAAAATGATTTTGCAGCCGTTGATGAGAGGCCGGAGGGATGGAACCGTCCTGCGCCGATTTCACCGGACGGCGAAGGAGAGCTGCTGGAAGTGGCCATGGGGCCGCACCATCCCTCGACGCACGGCGTCTTCCGCATGGATGTGGCTCTGGACGGAGAGCGGGTGATTCGACTCAGGCCAGTCTTCGGTTACTTGCATCGCAACCACGAGAAGATTGCCGAGGGTGTTAGTTACCTGGCCTCGATGCCTTACACTGACAGGTTGGATTACATCTGCCCGCTAACGAATAACTGGGCTTATGCGCTGGCGGTCGAGAAACTGGCGGGCCAGGAGGTTCCGGAGCGCGCCGAGTATCTGCGTGTGATTCTCGGCGAGCTGACACGCTTTCAGAATCACGCTTCGTCGATTGGATTTTTAATTCAGGAGATGGGCGCAAGCGGCACGCCGCTGATGTATGCATTTCGCGAGCGGGAAAAAATTCTTGACCTCTTCGAGGAACTGACTGGCGCGCGAATGATGGTTAACTACATGCGCTTCGGAGGCTGCCGTGTGGATGCGTCGCCGGCATGGCTGGATAAGACGCGCAAAGTCGTAGCCGGCCTCTCAGGGTTTGTAGACGAATTTGAAAAGCTTCTAGCCAGCAACGAGATTCTGATGGCGCGGACCCAAGGGGTGGGCATCCTCAAGCGGGAGTTGGCGATCAACGCTGGGGTGACGGGTCCGATGCTGCGCGCTTCGGGCGTAAATTACGACATTCGCAAGGTGGACGGCTACGGCATCTATAGCCGCTTCAAATTCCGCGTGCCGCTGGGCGATCATGGGGATGTGTACGACCGCTTCATGATTCGTATGCTGGAGATGCGCGAGTCGATTCAAATTCTGACGCAGGCGCTCAACGAAATTCCCGGCGGCCCGGTGATGGACCCCAAGGCCAGGAGCCGCGGTTTCCGGCCCAAGGTGGGCGAAGCTTATGGGCGGATCGAAGCGCCCAAGGGCGAGTTGGGTTTTTATTTGATCAGTGACGGCGGGCCGAATCCTTATCGCTATCGCGTGCGGCCGCCTAGCTTGATCAACCTCACGATACTTGAGGATATGTGTCTGGGCAGCAACGTGGCCGACGTGGTGTTGATCTTTGGCAGTGTGGACATTGTGCTGGGAGAAGTGGACCGGTAGAGCAGGGACCGGAGTCCTGAACGATACGAAGTGGAACCAGACGAGGTCGAAACGATGAGAGTACGGCCCGCAGAAAAGATTGTGGCCATTTGCTAGGGTTGAAAGCTGCGAGGGTGGCGCATGCGACACCGACTTATAGCCTGACGTGCGAGACGTCGCGGGGACAATGGTTTAGCCTTGCGCTGTCCAGCTTCAATTTTCACTTGAGCTCGCCAGGGATAGGGAGCAGTGGGATGGCCACGGACAAGCGAAGCACCTCCGAACTTGTTTTCAGGATTCCGGGGAGCAAGGAATATGATGCGCTGCGGGCGACCCTCGAAGACAATGAGGAGTTGCGAAACTGCAGGCTGATGGTAACGACGGGCACGGTTGCTACCTCGGACAACTGGAACGTGAAGGCTAACTCGAAGAACAAGAATAGCAGGAACAACGGCGCGGGCAGTGATTCGGCAAGCGGCATAATGGAGTGGACCTTCAAAAATGCGACGATCTCTGCGCTGACGGTGATCGGTACGGATGGAAGCGGAGCAGCGGGCACGGCGGGCGCCACGCCGGAGGTACTGGTTGAGGGGACCATCGTGGCCCAGAACTTTATCTTTGTGTCGAAGGAAGTAAGGCTCATCAGGACGCATGAAGTAGATGGATATTGCAGGGAGGGTGCATTGCTGGGTGAGGGAATCCTGAAGGGGCTGGCGGAGACGGCGAGGAATTTCGTCGGTAGCTTCTTCTCGCCCGAGCGGCTGACAACGGTCGAGTACCCGGAGCAGCGCATTGCTCCGTTCGAGGCAGCCCGCGTTTTTCCGTTCCTGGTGTACGACGGAGAGAACCGCGACGGCGGGTGGCCGGAGTGGGAGGGCGGTCTGCGCTGCGTCGCCTGCCAGATCTGCGAGAAGGAATGCCCGCCCAAGTGCATCTATATTGAGAAAAGCAAGGATAAAAAGCTGGACTACCTGGGCAAGGCACAGTACTATCCCTCACGTTTTGACATCGATATCTCCGTATGCATGAGCTGTCAGATCTGCGTCGAGGTTTGTCCATTTGAAGCTATCAAGATGGACACGGAGTTTGAGTTGAGCACAGACGACCGTTTCGGCGGGCTGCTGCTCGACCGTGAGCAATTGGCAAAGTCGAACGAGTATTACCGCAAGATTCATCCCACAGAGGCGGCCGGAGTGGACGCGCGGCTAGCCGCAGATAAGATCAAGGCCGACGTCAAGGCCAAGGGATTGGCCGATGCCGCTGCAGCCAAAGCCGCGGCGGTGACTACACAAATTGTCGAGCATCCGGACGGAGCAGGAGACTAGCCTATGCAAGAGAAGCCTATCTTCGAGACTCTGGACCAGATCTTTGTTCTGCTCAAACATTGGCTGGTAAGTTTTCTGCCCACGGCCCTGCAGCCTGCGGCCGGCGTGGTGATCAGCGTGGCGACGATTGTCTGCCTCTTTCCGGCGCTCTTTGCCTTGACTACCGTTTTTGAGCGCAAAGGGTTGGGCCGCATACAAAATCGTATTGGCCCGAACCGCGTTGGACCGTTCGGTTTATTTCAGCCCGTGGCTGACGGCATCAAGTCGCTGACCAAGGAAGATATTGTTCCCCTAAGTGCCGATGCGGTGGTGCATTTTCTGGCGCCGCTGGTGCTGGTGGTGACCGTCTTTATGGGCTTTGCGGTGCTGCCAATGGGACGTAACATGGTGTTAGTGGAGATGGATGCCGGCTTGTTGTTCTACTTTGCCATGGGCGCGTCCACCGAGTTATCAGTCTTCATGGCCGGGTGGTCGAGCCGCAACAAGTATTCGCTGATGGGCGCAATGCGCGCCGTGGCGCAGATGATCAGCTACGAAGTGCCGTTACTGCTGTCGAGCGTGGTTGTGGTGATGATGACTGCCTCGCTTTCGCTGAGTGACATCGTAGCCGCGCAAAGCAAGTACACGTGGGGTTTGCCGCACTGGTATATTTTCACGCCTTGGGGTTTCGCGGGGTTCGTGATGTACGCTATCGCGACCACTGCTGAGACCAACCGCTCTCCATTCGACTTACCGGAAGGAGAGTCCGAGTTAGTGGCCGGTTATCATACCGAGTATTCCGGTTTTAAGTTCGCCCTTTTCTTTCTGGGCGAGTATCTGGCCATGTTTTCCATTTCCGGTCTGGGAACGACGCTGTTTCTGGGCGGATGGTCGGCGCCACTTTCATCTCTGACATGGGTTCCGTCGTGGATATGGTTCTTTTCAAAGTTGATGCTGTCGATCTTCGTTTTCATATGGCTGCGAGGGACGCTGCCGCGCTTGAGACAGGATCAACTAATGAACTTTGCTTGGAAATTTGTTCTGCCTATGTGCCTATTGAACCTGCTGGTGGCCGGGCTATGGAGATTTCTGGGCGATGGGTGGCCGCGATGGGTGGTCTGCTCGGCGATTCTGATTGCTGCCTACGTGGCGATGGGCAAGATGGAGATGCGAAGTGAGCATTTTGGACCGAGGAGTTATCGCTATGCGGAGTAAGTTCTCTGGCACTCTGGCAGTCCAGAGGGGGATGGTCGGCTGATGAGCTTTGTTTTCTTCTTACTTGCTACACTCACCGTGGCTGGCGGCCTCGCTGCTGTGTTGCTGAAGAACACAGTCCATTGCGCGCTCGCGCTCACCGTGGCATTCGCCGGGCTGGCGTTTCTGTTTCTGAATCTTGACGCGCAGTTTGCCGGCTTCGCACAGATTCTGGTTTACATCGGCGCAGTCGCTATCCTGGTGGTCTTTGCAATTCTGCTTACCAAGGGTTCTGAAACACCAAAGGACGGAGTCTTCAGCCATACGTGGCTGACTGGTCTCGCCATCGCAGCGGCGGTCTTTGCGGTGCTCGGCTGGGCCGTAATTGAGACGGCGCCGATGCTGCCTAAGTCCACATCTGTACCCATCGTCACCGTGGCGCAGATAGGCAATGCGCTCATGGGCCGCTACGTCTTGCCGTTGGAGATTGTGGCCGTGTTATTGACCGCGGCCTTGATTGGAGCGGTGATCGTGGCCATGCACGAGAAAGAGGGGCTTGAATGACGCCGCTTGGGGATTACCTTCTGGTAGCAGCGCTCGTGTTCTCGATCGGTCTCGCTGGCGCGCTCACGCGGCGCAACGCCATCCTGGTACTGATTGGCATCGAGTTAATGCTGAACGCGGCTAATCTGAATCTGATTGCCTTTTGGCGCTACGGGTCGCATCCCCATCCCGATCCGTTGACCGGCATGATGTTTGCCATTTTTTCGATTGCCGTGGCTGCAGCCGAGGCTGCGGTTGGGCTGGGGTTAGTGATCTTTATCCACCGCCACGCCAAGACGACCGATCTCGACCAGATGCATAGGATGAAGGGGTGAGCCGGTTAATGTACGCAGCAATTTCAATCACTCCGCAAATATGGTCTTCGCCGCTCGCGAGGATGCTCTGGCTGATCCCTGCGGGGCCGATGGCGGCTTCTGGGGCGATCGCACTATTTAAACAGCCGAAGCGCAAGGCCGCCGCTACTCTGGCGCTTGGTGCGCTGGCGTTTTCTCTGCTGCTATCGCTTGCGTCCTTCGGACATGTGGTGGCTGGATGGTCACATGGCATAGCCGTGCGCGAAGTAGTCAATTTCACCTGGATTCAATTCGGAGCAGCCAACTTAGAATTAGGCTGGGTGCTTGATCCGCTTTCGGCTGTGATGCTGGTAATGGTCAGCTTTGTCGGCCTGCTGATCTTTATCTATTCGACCGGTTACATGGAGCACGACGCGAACTACACCCGCTTCTTCTGCTTCATGTCGTTGTTTGCTGGAGCGATGCTTGGTGTAGTGATTGCGAACAGCATATTACTTCTCTTCATGTGCTGGGAGTTAGTTGGACTTACCTCTTACTTATTGATCGGATTCTGGTATCAAAAGCCTCCGGCGGCTGCGGCAGCAAAAAAAGCTTTCCTCACCACACGCGTGGGCGACGTTTTCTTTCTTTTAGGAATCGTATGGTTGTTTTCGCAGACTGGCACGCTGCTCTTCTATAACCATGGCGCGGGCTCAATCGAGGTGGGCGCGCTGGCCGTATTACTGGCCCAACCCGCGGCTCTGGGCCTCACGGCGGCGGGGGCGATTGGCCTGCTGATCTTTGCCGGAGCGGCCGGCAAGAGCGGTCAGTTTCCGCTGCACGTTTGGTTGCCGGATGCGATGGAAGGCCCGACACCGGTCTCGGCGCTGATTCACGCCGCGACGATGGTGGCTGCGGGCGTCTATCTGATTGCAAGAGTTTATCCACTTCTGCAGTTCGGGGCGCTCCCTGGCGGAACGACTGTGGCGCTGACTGTAGTAGCTTGGGTCGGCGCATTTACAGCCGTCTTTGCCGCGCTGATCGCCATCGCACAGAACGACATTAAGCGCATTCTGGCCTATTCAACGGTTTCGCAATTGGGTTACATGATGGCTGGCTTGGGAATGGGCGGCGTGGCTGTCGGGATCTTCCACTTAATAACTCACGCCTTCTTCAAGGCACTCTTATTCTTGGGCGCGGGCTCAGTGATTCACGGCTGCCAAGAGGAGCAAGATGTGCGGCGCATGGGCGGCCTGAAGTCCGACATGCCGCTGACCTTCCTGACTTATGCGATCGGAATGTTGGCGCTGTGCGGCTTTCCGTTGCTCTTCTCCGGATTCTGGAGCAAGGACGGCATTCTGGAAGCGGCGCAACATTGGAGTGTTTCGAAAGTGCCGCTTTATATGCTGATCTTTGGCGCGCTGCTGACAGCGTTCTATATGACGCGACAAGTGGCCTACGTCTTCTTTGGCCACTGGCGGGGAGGCAAACCCGCGATCGAGAGCCCGGCGGTGATGACCATGCCGCTGGCGATCATGGCCTTCTTTGCGATGGCGCTGGGCCTGATTGGAACGCCTGCTTGGCCGTGGTTCAGGGCGTTTCTGGACGGCCGCGCCGCAGGCTTCAGTCCGCACGCATTTTTCGAGCCAGGATTAGTGACGCTGATGAGTGCGTCGACGGTGGTGGTGGTACTCGGGATGATCTTAGCTTGGCGCATGTATGGAGACCGCTCTCCCAAACCTACGGAGCCGGATGTACTGGAGCAATCCTTCCCCGTGTCCTGGGGTTGGCTGCGCGACCGGTTGTACGTGGACGAGTTATACGGAGTTACGGTGATCGCTTTCTATGATTGGTGGGCGCGCGTTGCCGACTGGCTGGACCGCCGGGTCTGGGCCCGCATCGTGGATGGAGTCACACATGTCTTCGGTTTGTGGGCGCAGTTGAACCGCTTCCTCGACAATAACTGGGTGGATGGCAGTTTCGACAAAGGTTGTGAAGAGTTATCAACCGGCGGGGGGCTGCTCGCGCGAGTGCAGACGGGTCGCGTTCAGACTTATCTGAGAATCTTAGCGATGGCCGTGGTTGTGCTGGCATTAATGCTGATCTGGAGCGGCCGGGCGTGAGCGGATTTCCTATATTAACGCTGTTGACCGTACTGCCTCTCATCGGGGCGGCGATTGCACTTGCCAGCAGCAAACACGCGCGTAACGTGGCGCTGATCACGGCGCTAGTTAGTCTGGCGCTCGCGCTGGTTGTATGGACCGTGTGGAGCGGTTCGCGCGCTATCGGCGGCTATGGGCTGATCGAGCGGCACGCGTGGGCGCCGTCGCTGGGCATCGAGTATCACCTGGGTGTGGACGGGCTGGGTGCGCTGATGCTGGTGCTGTCCGCCATTGTAACTCTGATGTCGGTCGATGCGGCGCACCGCGTGCATCACCAACCTGGAATGTATTTCGCGCTGGTATTGGTGCTGGAAGCTGGTCTCTTTGGCTCATTTACCGCACTGAACTTCTTTCATTGGTTCTTGTTTTGGGAGTTAAGCCTGATTCCCGCTTTCTTCCTGATCAAGCTATGGGGCGGGGCGAGGCGCGGGCCGGCAGCGACGCAGTTCTTTGTCTACACCATGGCTGGCTCTGTGGTGCTACTTATAGCATTTCTGGCTATCTTTGTTTCGACACATAGCATGGACTTTTCTTATCTAACTTTACTGGCCTCAAAAGGCTGGCTGGAGCCGATGGTAAAGGATCATATTGGTCCGGTCATGCCATGGCTGGCTATCGGCGTACTAGCCGGTTTTGCGGTGAAGGTGCCTATCTTTCCATTCCACACATGGCTGCCGGCGGCTTACTCTGAGGCTCCTTCGCCGGTAACAATGCTTCTAACTGGCGCGATGTCGAAGATGGGTGTCTATGGGCTGCTGCGTATTGCGCTACCACTCTTTGGGACTCAAATCGCGCAGATGCGCACACCGCTGCTGGTGTTAGCCGTGACTACAGTCGTGATGGGAGCCTGGGCTGCTGCGGCACAGAAAGACTTGAAACGCGTCTTTGCGTATTTCTCGATGAACCACCTCGGCTACTGTCTGTTGGGCATTTTTGCGCTGGCGGTTCCGACTGGTGGAATTGGAACCGACACCGCCGTACTTACCAGCCAGGCTGCTGCGCTCAACGGCGTCATCCTGCAGATGTTCAACCATGGAGTTACTGCGGCGGCGCTGTTCTGGTTCGCTGCGATCATCCAACAGCGGACGGGCGGCCATCGCGGCATCGACGATTTTGGAGGCCTGCGCAAGCCAGCTCCGGTGTTGGCCGGACTGATGGGTATTGCACTGTTTTCTTCGCTGGGGCTGCCAGGGCTGAACGGCTTTCCCGGCGAGTTTCTTATCTTTCGCGGCGTCTTTCCGTTGGCGTGGGTTGCAGCGACAGTTTCGATGCTTGGCTTGTTGGTGACTGCGGCGGTGATCCTAACTGTGATTCAGAAAGTATTTACCGGTCCAGTGCCTGAACATTGGGCTACCTTCCCTGACTTGCATCACGGCGAACGGCTCGCCCTTGCTCCGGTTATCGGCCTGATGCTTCTCGTTGGCCTTCTGCCGCAACTGATTGTGGGCGGTGTGAACCCCACGGTCGTGTACCTCTTGGCTCACTGGAGATTCTGATGTTAGCTTGGACGATCTATCTCTCGTTTGCCGGGGCGCTGACGCAGGCGCTGCTACCTAAAGAACGTGCCGCACTGTCGCGTTGGCTGGCTCTGGGTGTGGCCGCGGCGGGCTTGGCTATGGCAGTGGCGGGCTTTGTAGTTGGTATGGGACAGGGGCGCATGACTATCATCGACAGGCCCTGGGTGCCGTCGATGGGGATTCATTTTTTGCTTGCCGCTGACGGCATAAGTCGTGTACTGGTATCGCTGACTGGCCTTGCCGCGGTCGCCGGAGTCCTCTTCAGTTGGAACATCGAAGTACGCACTAATGAGTTCTTCGCTTTTTTTCTTGCACTTATTGGCGGAGTCTATGGGGTTTTTCTCAGTTTCGATCTATTTCTGTTGTTTGTCTTCTACGAAATTGCAATTGTACCCAAATACTTTCTGATCGCCATCTGGGGCTCGACACGACGCGAGTATGCGGCCATGAAGTTGGCGCTCTATTCGTTTGTCGGTTCGTCGATGGTGCTCGTCGGCCTGCTCGCGGCTTATGCAACAGCAGGCAGCCACTCGACCGGACTCGTCGCTCTGGGTCATGCCAATCTGCCGGTTAGTTTTCAGATGTGGTGTTTTCCTTTGGTCTTCACCGGTTTCGCGATTCTCGCCGGTATGTGGCCCTTTCACACATGGGCGCCCACCGGCCATGTTGCCGCGCCTACAGCCGCTTCCATGCTGCTCGCCGGAGTAGTTATGAAGTTGGGCGCATACGGCTGCTTGCGTGTGGGAATCGCTTTGTTTCCGCGCGGCCTTGACCCTTGGGGATTCTCTTTCGCCGGCATCGGTTCCTGGCGCGATGTTTTTGCGGCGCTGGCAGTTATCGGCATTGTCTACGGCGCGCTGGTCGCCCTGGCTCAGACCGACTTCAAATTTGTCATTGGCTATTCCAGCGTAAGTCACATGGGCTTTGTGCTACTTGGCTTGATGACTCTGAATCAGATCGGAGTTACCGGCGCGGTCTTGCAGATGTTCTCGCATGGAGTGATTGCCGGGCTGCTCTTCGCCATTGTTGGCCGCATCGTTTATGACCGTACACATACGCGGCAATTGGCGGAACTGGGAACCATGCATCTTTCGAAACGCCTTCCGTTTGCCGCGCTGGCATTTGTAATTGCCGGGCTGGCTTCTATCGGAATGCCGGGCTTCTCGGGCTTTGTCGCCGAGTTACAGGTGTTAGTGGGCGCATGGAAGGTCAACCCTTGGTGGGATGTTGCAGCGGGCGTCGGCATCGTTGTAGGCGTGGCCTACACGTGGCGCGCTATGCAAAAGGTATTCTTCAGCGATGTCTTGCCTAGCGTGCACGTGTTGGAGCAGGAACACGGTCACGAGTTAGCCGCAATTACCTGGCCTGAAGTTAGCGGAGTAATTTTACTAGCGGGAGCCAGTTTGGTTGTCGGACTTTATCCGAAAATATTGCTCGATGCGATTGAGCCGGCCGTGAACGCGCTGCTTGCGGGGGGGGGGCGATGAACTACGCAGACCTCTTTCGCGTGACGCTGCCGGAGACGGCGCTGGAAATTGCGGCGCTGATGGTGCTGGTGGTGGATTTGGGTTTCCTGCGCAAAACCGCGCTCAAACTGCGCGTGACTGCGGCTGCGTTGATAGGCGTGGCCGGGTGCGGCGCGGCGCTGTGGGCGTTGCGGTTTCAAGGCCGTGGTGGGCTGAGCTTCGGTGCTGACGAAATCCTGCTGGCAACCGGTGGATTTAGCCAAGTGGCACAAACCGGAATCCTGGTGCTGACGGCGTTGACGTTGCTGCTACTTATCGATTCGATATTTACTAAGCACGTTGGCGAATATGTTGCGGTAGTATTGATGGCTGCGGCGGGCGGATTGCTTATAGCTGCTGCGCAAGATTTGCTGGTGATCTTTGTCGGACTTGAGTTGCTAAGTTTGGGTCTGTACATCCTTACTGCTTTTGCCAAGAGATCTGCAAAGAGCGCCGAGGCAGCTCTTAAGTATTACTTGTTCGGCGGCATGTCCGCGGCGTTTCTGCTGTTTGGGTTCAGTTATTTTTACGGCCTCAGCGGCACCACGAATCTGAATGGAATTCAGGATGCGATCTCAGCATCGGGGTCGAGCCCGCTGTTTTATTTAGCCTGGATTCTGGTTGTGGCCGGTCTCGGTTTCAAGGTGGCGGCGGTTCCATTTCATCTCTGGGCTCCAGACACCTACGAGGGCGCACCCGCGCCGGCTGCGGCGTTTATCGCCTCCGTCTCCAAGGTGGCCAGCTTCGCGCTGCTCATCACACTGAGTTTGAATTGGATGACGATCGGCGTGCCATTCGGGGGGCCAACGAGTTCAGTCGAGCGGTTTCTGCGGAATTATTACCAAACCTGGCCCAAACTGGGGCTAGTGTTGCTAGTGGTTGCGGCAGCCTCCATGGTCGTAGGAAATCTTGCGGCGCTGGCACAGATCAGCGTCCGCCGCCTGCTTGCCTACTCGGCCATTGCTCACGCAGGATACATCTTGCTGGGGATCGCGACTCATCCGGCTTATTCGGGACAGGGAAGTCCAATTGAGTTCTATGACAACTCGATCATCCCGACTGTTCGCAGCACGAATGGCGTCTTCTACTATGTGCTCACCTACGGCCTGACGACCATCGGAGCGTTCGGAGTGGTTTCAGTTGTTGAGCGGGCGACTGGTAGCGACCGGCTCGACTCATTCCTTGGTCTGCATAAGCGCAACCGAGTGCTGGCCGCGGTGTTGCTGGTGCTGTTCCTATCACTCGCAGGGATTCCGCCATTAGTTGGTTTCTGGGCTAAGTTCAATCTGTTTGCAGCGGTACTTGGCGTCTCGGCTGGACCGGTTCCGTTCACCCTCGTAGCTTTGGCTGTCGCCTTCAGCGCAGTTTCACTCTATTACTACTTACAAGTGCTCAAGCGGGCCTATGTTATGCCCGGTATCGATGAAACGCCGATCAAGGTTCATCCGGCCACGATGGTGGTGCTGGTCCTGATTGCTGTGGCCGTAGTTGTACTGGGCTGCTTCCCGTCGCTGCTGCAAGGCTGGATCGATAGCTTCCACCCGGGTTTATAGCCTTAACCTTCCTGAGCTAACAAAGAATATTCCCTATAAGTAATGGCGGAATACGCGGCTGTTCTGTTTTCGGACATAGGCTTACTTAAGTGTCGCTACTGCGTAATCTTGTCGCTGAGTGTATCCATATCTACTATCGACGTAGTTAGAAGAAACTGATGCCATTCAGGTTTAATCCTCGTGCCTCAGGAAGCTCTTCTTTGTACTGTTCCGCTACAGCAGAAGCGAACGGATCAGAAAATATGCGCGAAGCCGGGAATCGATTGAGAGGGCTGGCTTTGTGTGCGGCAGGCCAGAAAAGGTGAATCATGAAAAGAGTTAGTGCTCGCATGGCTCTTTATATCTCATTTGTTTGTATTCTGATTTCATTTCTTCCACTTAGGAGTTACGCAGATTCAGTGACTTTGACGCTCGAGAGTACCGGAGGGCAGGTTTCTGGTCCGGATTACGTCTACCCCTATAACTTCAGCATCGACGGCAGTGCGAGCACCACTCCGCTAATGTGTATTAGTTTTGCGAATGACATTTATTTTGGCGAGAGCTGGACGGCAACAATCGAGCCGGTTACGGGCAGCCAGCAGTACGAAGAAGCGGCTTACCTTTTTTCTCTGGCCAGCGCTCCCGGCGCGACACAGACAGCCATTGCTGAAGCGCAGTGGGCTGATTGGGAGCTACTCGATCCGAACGATCCCAATTTGCTAGCTAGCGAACCTTCCCAGTATCAGAACGATGTAAGTTTGT
Source organism: Occallatibacter sp. (assembly GCA_049518535.1). Lineage (GTDB taxonomy): Bacteria > Acidobacteriota > Terriglobia > Terriglobales > Acidobacteriaceae > Telmatobacter. Next base: position 20,440 of record JBEKRS010000007.1, read on the forward strand.
TGCTGAGCCAGGCGACGCTCTTTGCGGAGGACAACCCAGACGCGAGCCTCTATTCCGAATATCAGATTTATGCTCCAGAGGCCGGTAGTTGGCCTGCGGGAGATGGCGCACCTCAGTATTTGATAGGGGCATCTACGCCTGAGCCCAGCAGTCTGATTTTAGTCGGGAGTGGCCTGCTCGGCTTCGCGGTTTTCATGTACCACAGAAAGCGCGCTATTTGAGAGCGCTTCATGCAGACGTCTGAGAGAATCCTCCCGTGACATGGATCTTCCTTTGGCGTCCCCTAAAAGGGAGGTGGCTCGCCGCAGTCACGACACAATTTAACAGATATTTGAAATCGTTTACAGCTGACCGTCCTCTGATTTATAGTTTCGCTTTGCTCGCCGCTGTGGACTTTGCCGCTGTCTACGGCGAGACTTTATGCAAAGAGGGGATCTCCGTGTCAGGTATCTCTCGTCGCGACCTGCTCTGTTCTGGAATCACTCTATCCGCTTCTTCACTTATGGCCCGCTCGACCTGGGGACGCACTGCTGCGCTGTTGGCCGGTTATCCGGGACCGGCTTCGGCCGAAGCCCTGGCTGCCGTTGCGCCGCGCGAGCGATTTCTTTTCGATTTTGGCTGGAAGTTTCAATTTGGCCACGGCACCGATCCGGCCCACGATCTCGATTTCGGCATGGGGCAGGGAGACTTTGCCAAGACTGCCGACTTTGCATTCTCCAAGATCGGCTTCGATGCGACGAAGTGGCGCGCGCTGAACTTGCCTCACGACTGGGCGGTCGAGCTGCCTTTTGTGCATGACGAGGTGCAGAAATCGCACGGCTACAAGCCCATCGGACGCCGCTATCCGGAGACCAGTGTGGGCTGGTATCGCAAGGAGTTCGAGATTCCGACAAGCGATGCGGGGCGGCGGGTCAATCTTGAGTTTGACGGGGCTTTTCGCGATGTGCTGGTCTTTGTAAACGGATGCTTCATTGGCCGCAACGACAACGGCTATGCACCCTTCCACTTTGACATTACGGATTTTCTTGCCGTGGGCCAAAAGAATTGTGTTGTGGCGCGCGTGGATGCGAGCTTTGGTGACGGCTGGTTTTACGAGGGCGCCGGAATCTACCGGCATGCGTGGCTGACCAAGACGGATGCGCTGCACCTGGGCAAGTGGGAGAGTTATGTGCGCGCCGTTCTCAGTAGAGGTTCCGCTGCTCTGACTCTCGATACGGTTGTGCTGAATGAAGGAAAGCAGGCGGAGAGCGCTACGGTGGGTTGGCAGATTGTCGACGCTGCGGGTAAGACCGTGGCGACGGCCAAGACTGGCGCGCAATCGATCGCAGTGGATGGAACAGCGAACTTCACCGCGACGGCAAATTTCGCCAACCCGGCGCTATGGTCGGTCGATGCTCCGAACCTTTATTCGGCGATCGTGACGGTTGAAACCGGCGGCAAGGTGCGCGATGCCGAGCGGGTGAGCTTTGGTGTGCGCACTGCGATCTTTGACGCGGACAAGGGTTTCTTTCTGAATGGCAAGTCGCTGAAGATTCAGGGCACGTGCAATCACCAGGACCATGCCGGCGTGGGTGCTGCGTTGCCTGACCGGCTGCAATGGTTCCGCTTGAGCATGCTGCGCGAGATGGGTTGCAATGCTGTGCGCACCTCGCACAACATGCCCACGCCGGAGTGGGTTGAAGCCTGCGACCGCATGGGCATGATGATGATGTGTGAGACGCGGCAGATGAGTTCCAATCCCGAAGGCCTGGCGCAACTGGAGGTCATGGTCAAGCGCTATCGTAACTCGCCGTCGATCATTCTTTGGTCTGTGGGCAACGAGGAGTGGCAGTTACAAAATGCAATGGCCGAAGAGGGTGCGAAGATTGCGGCCACGATGGTACGGAAATGCCACGAACTCGATCCCACCCGTGTGGTCTCGGCAGCGGTGAATGGAGACAATGAAAAGGGTGTCTCTGAGGCACTTGACATCATCGGCTTCAACTATAACTTGAAGTTTCCTGACAAATTTCACAAGGAGTATCCCAAGCGGCCTGTCTATGGCTCGGAGACGGCCAGTGCGCTTTCGACACGTGGAGTCTACTCGACCGATAAACTGCGCAACACGGTGAGCGCTTACGATGTGAACAACCCAGGTTGGGGCGAACAGGCCGAGGAGTGGTGGAAGTTTTACGGCACGCGAGAATGGGAGGCTGGCGGCTTTGCCTGGACCGGATTCGACTATCGCGGCGAGCCTACGCCTTACGGCTGGCCTTCGATCAGCTCGCAGTTTGGCATCATCGATGTGTGCGGGTTCCCCAAGGACACCTTCTATTACTACAAGGCTTGGTGGGGCTCTGAGCCGGTGCTGCATTTGTTTCCGCACTGGAACTTTGAGGGCAGGGAAGGCGAGGAAATTCCGGTGTGGGTGCATTCGAACCTGGATGAGGTCGAGCTTTTTGTCAACGGCAAGAGCGCCGGTAGCCAGAAGGTTCCGCATCTTGGGCACGTGGAATGGAAGGTGAAGTTCGAGGCGGGGTCCATCGAGGCACGTGGCAGCAAGAACGGCAAGGTTGTGCTGACGGAGAAACGCGAGACCACCGGGGAAGCGGTGGCGATCCGGCTCACCGCCGATCGCACGGAGATCGGTGCAGACGGCGAGGACGTGGCGATTGTGAAGGTTGAGGCTCTCGACAAGGAGGGCCGACCGGTGCCTACGGCGGGAAACTTTATTGGTTTTAAAGTTTCCGGCGAGGGCGCGCTGATTGGCGTGGGCAATGGCGACCCTAACTGTCAGGAGAGCGACAAGGAGCCCAAACGGTCACTCTTCAATGGCTTGGCTCAGGTGATCTTGCAGGCAACGAAAAGGGCCGGGGAGATACACATCGAAGCGGTGAAGGAGGGTTGGGAAGGCCCTGAATTGCTTCCTGCCAAGCTGGTCATTGTCACCAAGAAGGTGGAACTGCGACCTGCGGTGGGTTGAGGCAGCGGCTGCCTTGCCCGGCAAACTTGCAGGGCGGGTGCGACAACCTCTGGTACCCAGCCGTTGATTACTTTGATTTTGCGGGCAATTGCGCGGATTGTCTCGTCCCGTGCTAACATTCTGCTTAACGACCTTGAATTTTCTATCGAAAGGTCGCTCTATTTCTTTGGGGCTTCGCGGGGGTACGTTGAATCGGAAGAAGCCTTGAAGCAGGAGATTGTCACGGTCTTGTGAGTGGTTTCAAGACCTCAACCAGGAAGCATCGGGTTTGAATCGCTGAAGGCATATTGATCGCCCGGACCGACTTGTTTTGGTTCGTGGATGCTCGAAGATTCCAGATCCTTTGGTAGAAAGCCGGAAAGGATTTGCAAGTGACGAAGAGTTTTATAAAGAATGCACTCGTGGTGTTGGGTCTGGCGCTTGGCACATGCACTGCCGCACATGCGCTGGTCTTCAACCCCCACCCACACTCCCCGGAGATCGATCCCGGTTTGGCGGTTAGCAGCCTGACCCTGCTTGCGGGAACGCTCGCGGTATTGCGAGTGCGGCGTAAGAAATAGACGAACATCCACGTAGAAATGACAAAGTCTGACGACGCCCCGACCGGAGGCGGAAGCTTCCGGTTAATGTCGGGCATTCATTGGCCGAGCCATCTTTTGGGTCGGCTTTATTTATTGTTCGCCACGGTGGCATTCGAATATTTGTTCTGTTTTGGAGGCAGGGGTAAGATTCCCGGTCATCTGGCCTTTCATGGGATATCTACTGACACTTATGGTCAGATTCCCATCTTTGCTTATCTGGTGTTTCTGGGTTTCGGCCATTTCAGATTGAAGGCGCTGAAAGAAGAAATTCCCTTCGGCCGCATTTTGTTTGGCGCGCACATCCTGTGCATGGCCGCGGTTGTCTCATTCACCATGGCTTTGAGGGCAGGGGCTGGCTGGGTGCGCTTCGATACCAATGCGTATACCAAGAGCGCCCTCTACCTGCTGGGAACTGTTTTGTTGGCTTTGGCTTGCGTGCCGTTGGGAAGCTGGATTGTGGCGATTCGCGCGACGGGACGGTTGTGGCTCTACGCCTTAATCGCCGGTGTGGCGGGGTGGTGTCTTGGCAGTCCGATCAAGTTGCTCTGGGATGCGACGAACACCGTTCAGAACGGCATGATGCAGGGAGCCACTCTCCACGTGGTAAGTGCTATTCTCGGTCATTTTATTCCGGATCTCATTGTCGATCCCTCCACCTTCACGATCGGGACGCCGCGTTGTTTGGTCATCATAGCGGGCGGTTGTTCGGGGATTGAAGGGCTTGGACTGGTACTCATTTTCACCAGCCTCTGGCTTTGGGTTTACAGGAAGGAAACCCGCTTTCCGCAGGCGTTTCTACTCATCCCCTGCGCTCTGGGATGCAGTTGGCTGCTGAACATCGCGCGGCTTTGCGCTCTGATCCTCATTGCCAACGCGGGCGGCCCGGAAGTCGCCCAGATCGGCTTCCACGCCGAGGCTGGCTGGATTGCATTTATCGGCATTGCATTGGGATTTTCCATGATCACGCAGAGGCTCTCCTGGACGCGAAGGATTTCTTCCGCTGCTGGATCGCTGAAGGGCGAAATGGAGACAGCAGCGGGCGCATCGGAGCAAGTGGGCGAACACGGAGAGTCTCCGGCAATACGTGCGTACCTGGTACCGTTTCTTACGATTCTGGCTGCCGCTTCCGTCTCTAAGTTGGCTTCGGGATACTTCGATTGGCTCTACCCTTTGCGTTTTTTCGTCGCGGCCGTCGCTCTCTGCTATTTCTGGCCGGAGTTGAAGAAACTCAACTGGAGTTTTGGTTGGGTTGCGCCGGTTGCGGGCGTGGCTGTGTTTCTGTTGTGGATGGCTCCGACCTGGTGGGGGCATCAACATGCGGTCAGCCGGCTGGGCGCGGATTTGGCGGCGCTTTCGCCGATGGCACGCTGGGCCTGGATCGCCTTCCGCGTAGTTGCCGCGGTGCTCACCGTACCCATCGCCGAAGAGCTGGCTTTTCGCGGTTATCTGGCACGCAGGTTGATGGATCGGGAGTTTGATCGCGTTTCCTTCGAAAAATTGACGGTGCTCGCTATAGTTTTATCTTCGGTGGCCTTTGGGCTGATGCATGGCCAACACTGGGTCGCCGGCATTCTGGCAGGTGTGGCCTATGCATTTGCGCTCCGCTGGCGGGGACGCATGGGGGATGCCGTTGTTGCGCATGCCGTGAGCAACCTCCTGCTGGCTGCCTGGGTGCTCGGCTTCGGCGATTGGGCGCAGTGGTAAGTCTGGTCTTCGCTGATTCTTTGAAACAGAACTCGCCCCAGCAATCCTTCCGCTGAATCCGCCGGATTCGACGCTCTGCAATTTAGATTTGAAAGATGGATTCCGCACGAGCCAAGTGGAGACCGGAACTGGGCGCGATGGTCGCGCTGGCGGTTCCCGTGGTGTTGAGCGAAGTGGGCTGGGTGGCTCAGGGCATCGTGGACACCATCATGGTGGGCAACCTGGGACCGGCGGCCATCGGTGCGGTGGCTTTGGGCAATGCCGTCTATTACACTCCGGCGCTATTTGGGATCGGCTTGCTGTTGGGATTGGATACGCTGGTGGCGCAGGCTTACGGGCGCAAGGACCACGACGAATGTCACCGCTGGCTGGCCCAGAGCGTCTATCTGACCTCGATCGTGACGCCGCCGGTGATGCTGGTGATTGCACTGGCCAGCTTCGGCTTTGCTCCCTTTGGTATTTCTACTGCGGTTGCGGGACCGGCCGCCACTTACCTGCGGCTCCTGAACTGGGGCACGCTGCCGCTGCTTCTTTACGCTGGAACGCGCCGCTACCTTCAAGGAGTGGGCGAGGTGCGCGTCATAACCGCGACCTACGTCGGGGCCAACCTGCTCAACTGGCTGGGCAACTGGGTCCTCATCTACGGCAAGTGGGGAATGCCAGCCTTGGGGGTAAACGGCTCAGCACTCTCGACGGTCATTTCGCGCATCTTCATGGCCTTGGCGCTGATGGGCTTTTCCTGGCGCTATGAGCGCAAGCGCGGGCATCCGCTTTTCCGTCATTGGGCTGGTCCTAGTTTGACGAAACTCAAGGAGCTGGTCCGGCTGGGGGCTCCGGCGGCAGGGCAGATTGTTCTCGAAGTGGGCGCTTGGAACCTGGCCACGCTTTCGGCGGGATGGTTGACGCCGGTCGAGCTGGCTACGCACCAGATCGCTCTCAATTACGCAAGTCTCAGTTACATGGTGCCGCTGGGTGTCTCGGCGGCTGCGGCGGTCAGCGTGGGGCATGCCGTGGGCGCGGGCGATGGAGCGCGGGCGCGTCGCGCTGGTTGGCTGGCGCTGGGGTTGGGCACGGGGTTCATGCTGCTAGCCGCAATGGCATTTCTGCTGGCGCCAGGACCGCTCATTGCCCTTTACACGCGCGACTCCCAGGTGATGGCCGTAGGGCCCAGCTTGTTGGGCCTGGCGGCGGCATTCCAGATTTTCGACGGCATCCAGACCGTCTCGACAGGCGCGCTTCGCGGGCTGGGCGAGACCCAGATTCCCATGCTGGCAAATCTGGTCGGTTACTGGGTGCTGGGATTGCCGCTGGGTCTGGCCTTGTGCTTTGTGCTGCACTGGGGTGTTTATGGGCTATGGATCGGCCTTACGCTGGCGCTGATCGTTATCGCCGCAACGCTGCTTGCGCGCTGGCGGAGGGATTCTACGCGTTTGGCGGAGGCGGGGCGATAGAGGGGATTTGACTGCGGTAATCGATTTAACTCTTGGCGTTGCGCAACAGGTTTAACTCCGCCTCCAACTCGCGGCAGGCTCGGCGGAGGCGGAATGCGGCGAGAATCTGCCCGAAGAGCTTTCCTGCGATGGCGCTCAGGATCAAGCCGGCGACGAAACAGCCGCTCCACAAAAGATAAGTTTCGAGAGGGAGCCGTACGTCGTCTGGAGTCTTGGCGAGGAAGGCAGCTACGACGGAGAGCAACAGGAATGCGCCGACGGCAACTACTCCATGGTTGCAACCGCACTCCTGTGTAAGGGGTTCGAGACGGCGCTCCCAGGCTTGCGCATGGGACGGTGAGAATTCTGGAATCCTTACCAGAATGCCGGGCTTGTTGAAGGGACGCAAAATGGCTCGAGGGCGCAAGAGCATATGCAAGTCCGCCGGATTGCGGACAATGTAGGGCAGGGAGTGCTGCCCGGCATCGAATTGGGAGAATAAGTTCATGCCGGGCAGCGGTTATTGTGGTGCAGGTGGAGCGACAGGGCAGTCGTCAGCTGGTGTGGCGTCTGCCTGCGCAGTGGTGTAGGGGGGAGGGAAGCCGACGTTTCCGGTGCGACTGATGCTGGTTGTGTAAAGGAGTTCGTTGTTGCCCAGGTTAGGGTCGGTCACCCAGTTGCCCTTGACGGTGACGATGTCGCCGGCAGTGAGGCCTTCCCAGGTGTTCACGACTGGATTGTTTGCGTTGGCAGCAGCCGCGATACCTTCGCCAATCGCTCCGCCGATGACGGCGCCAGCATAGGCTACGGCGGCCGCGACGATGGCGGCGACTATGAGAACCACAAGCAAGCAAAGCAGATAAAAAGGGCCGGAGGCGGCGCAACCGATGGCTCCGCCAAGGGCTGCGGCGGCAATGTAGCTGAGAATGACACCGCCGACAGCTCCTACCGTTGCGCCGACGACTGATCCGATTTTGCCGCCGCATGCGGTTTCGCTCTTGATGACGCACGGCAGCATGGAGGCACCCACGCTGTCGCAGAAGACCCAGAAGGAATTTTTGGTGATGAAGTTCCAGTACATGGACTTGACCACCAGATCGAAGGCCCCTGCCGGTCCCATGGCGAAAGGAGCGAGGACATCAACGACCGTGGAGTTTTCGTCGGTGGTGTCTTCGACGATGCCGGAGACGCAGATGGGATCTCCCTTTTGGGCCGCGATGATGCAGCCGTCGGCCTGGAACGCGTAGTAGAAAACCAAGACGCAGACGGCGACGGCCCCAGCGGCCCCGGCTGTCAGTACGGAGAAGCCCGCCACGGTGCCGGATGCGCCTACAATTCCGTTGATGATGGGAATGCCGTTGGCCCAAACATAGGCTAGCCCTGCACCCGCGACGGGAATCACTGCGAACGGCCACCAAGTGAAAGGACTGGGGAGGGTGCCCGGTTGTTGGGCGCCGCAAGTTGGTGTACTCATCGCGCTACCCCCGGTATGAAGGTGCTGCTGAGCTTGCCGCCGCAGAGCAAGCGGCAGATCAGCCAGCCCAGAATTGCTCCAAGAATGGCGCCGACGATCATTGCCACGCCAGGATTGTGGATGTGATAGGCCAGCGGGCCAACCAGCAGGCCGGTGACGATGCCGACGAACAAAGCCAGCAGAAAGACCGGCTTCGCGGGCAGGTGGGTTAACAGAACCATAAGCGCGGCGGCAATAAAGACGGCGATGAGGGCGACGACGATGCCGTCCAGCGCCAGGCGGCCGAAGGTGGGCGGAAAGACGGGCGCGCCGCAGCAGGCAGTCGAAGCGTGCGTGAGGGACATCAGCACGCCGGTAAATGCTCCCGCGATGAGGCCTAATAGCCAACAGAGTTTGATGCTCATCAAAGACTCCTTAAGCGTCAACAAGAACTGCGATGTTGACTCCTCCTAGATAAACCCCGCCGATGGTGGCGATCACATCGATCTCCGCAGTGAACAAGGTTCCAGGCGGAGAGACAGGTACGGCTGCGGGGACTGCTATCGAGACCGTTACATTTTGTTGCGCGCCTGCCCCCAAAGTGAAGGTGGCGGGGAGGATGGTGGTCCAGGGGGCGACTGACGCTGGACCCGCGGTGAGATTGATGGTTTGCGCAGAGCTCGTTGGGTTGATCACCGGCACGACGAAGGATTGGGAGCGGCCGCCTTTGCTGGTTTGGAAGCCGTTGACGGTCTGCTCGCCGGCGTTGTTGTTTGGATTACTGTCGTAGGGATGAACGAGGTTCACGAAAAGCCCGAAGAGGGCAGCTGCCGTCAGGGCGGGCGGCGTGGGTATGGAGATGGAGATCTGGCTACCGGCAAAACCGGCGCGGGCCAGATTGACGAATGTCGATCCGATGGCCGTGCGCGGCATCCCGATCCCCCACACGCTCCAACTAAGGTCGACGCGCGTCTGATTTGCCGACGCAACAGTGGAGAGGTTGCGCACTGTGACTCCCAAGTTCGAGGCGGGGGTGGGCGGCCAGAGATCCTGAGTGGAAATATCCGGGCTGTCGAAGGTGGGCGCGCCTCCGGTATTGAAGACAAGTTGCTGGTCGTAGATGGAGGGATCGGGATCGTGGACGATCTTGCTCGGCACCTGGATGCAGCAGGTGGTCCGGCTGCTAGGACGAGCGCCACAGATTGATCGGTTTGAAAGCGTAGCAGTGTCTGCCATGCAGATTCACCCCAAATTCTTTTTTGTTTGTTCGCGAGCAGGGAAGTTAAAGCGAAATGAACAATAAGAGTCCACAATTGAACTTGTCAAGAGTTTTTTGAGATTTTTTTGGGCAGTCGATGGGCCGAAACCCTGAAGTTACAAGAAGTTGCCACCGATCAGCGTGGACGCGCATCGGCCTGCAAGGCCCAAGCTGGCAAGTGGCGACTGTGGAAATCCAGACACAATGGATCATCTGTTGCCGATTCGGTATCAGCACCAGTAGTCTCACGTTTTGGGAATCAAGTCGGTAAACCGCTGGCTCAAAACCAGGACGCAGAGAATCGCATGTGACTATAATCACATCTAAGAGAAGACTCGTTGTGGAGTCATCGGAAGGAATTCCGCCAAATGGCGACTAGCGACCTTGCCCTGGGCCAAGAACAGGGCGCATTCGAAGCAAGTACGCATATAACCAACGATTTCAGCATCAACGTAGCTACGGTGAACGGCTCCGGCTCGCAATCTGCCAATAGCGTATTGCAGAAGAGCATCTTCGGAATGGGCGTTCCTGTCAGCGGGAAGAATCTCTTTCCCTCCAACATTGCCGGACAACCTACTTGGTTTGTGATCCGTGCCAGCAAGGACGGATATGTCGCGCGCAAACGAGAATCCGAGATTCTGGTGGCGTTGAATCCGGAGACGGCCCGGTCCGATGTTGAGGCTTTACCCACCGCCGGCGTGGCTATCTATGAGGACAACCTGAAGCTCGATCAGATCCGCGAGGATGTCTTCTTCTATCCCGTTCCCTTTGACAAGATCACGGCTGCCATTTGCCCAGAGCCCAAGCTGCGCAAGCTCGTCAAGAACATGATCTACGTGGGTGTCGTCGCTCAATTGCTGGCCATCGATCTGGGTGTTGTCGAGAGCGGTCTGCGCGCGCAGTTTGCCAAGAAGCAGAAGGTCTTCGATCTGAACTTTGGCGCGGTTAAGGCGGGCTTCGACTATGCCCAGGCGAACTTTACCAAACGCGACCGGTTTTTCATCGAGCGGATGAATAAAACGGCGGGCAAGATCATCATCGATGGCAACGCGGCTTGTGGCATGGGCGCCGTTTTTGCCGGCGTGACGGTGGTTGCCTGGTATCCGATTACGCCCTCGACCTCAGTCGTCGAGGCCACCACCGATCTGCTCAAAAAGCTGCGTGTTACGCCCGAGGGCAAAGCTACTTTTGCCGTGGTGCAGGCCGAGGACGAGTTGGCCGCCATCGGCATGGTATTGGGCGCGGGCTGGGCTGGCGCGCGCTCCATGACTTCGACCTCCGGTCCCGGAATGTCGCTAATGGCTGAGTTTTGCGGTCTCGGCTACTACGCCGAGATTCCCGGCGTCATCGTAATAGTGCAACGCACGGGGCCTTCCACCGGTATGCCCACGCGCACCCAGCAGGCGGACCTGCTCCCGGCGGCCTTCCTCTCGCACGGCGACACCAAGCACGTTATTCTGCTGCCGGGTTCGGTCAAGGAATGCTTCGAGCTGACCCAAGCGGCATTCGATCTGGCCGAAAGGATGCAGACGCCGGTCTTTGTCCTCACAGACCTCGATTTGGGCATGAATAACTGGATGTCGGAGCCGTTCGACTATCCTTCCAAACCTCTGGACCGAGGCAAGGTTCTCACCGCCGAAGACCTGAATCGTTTGGGCGGCTTTGCCCGTTACCGCGATGTGGACGGCGACGCCATTGGTTGGCGTACGCTGCCTGGAACGCGCCACCCCAAGGCTGCTTATTTCACCCGCGGCTCGGGACACAACGATGCTGCCGCTTACACCGAGAAGCCGGAAGAGTATCAGGCGCTGATGGATCGGCTGGCGCAAAAATTCGAGAATGCGCGCAAACTGGTTCCCGCGCCGGTTGCGGTCAAGGACGGCACTTCGAAGATCGGATTCCTTGCCTACGGTTCAACCGATTGCGCGTTGCTGGAAAGCCTGGACCAGATCAAGCAACGCTATGGACAGGAGGCGGATTACATGCGCATCCGAGCCTATCCCTTCAGCAAAGCAATTCATGATTTTGTTGCCGCACATGAGCGTATTTATGTGGTCGAACAGAACCGCGACGCTCAGTTGGCCAGCCTGCTCAAGCTCGATCTTCCCGCCGGCCAGCTTATCAAGCTGCGCAGTATTCTCCACTACAACGGATTGCCTGTGGACGCTGAATCCATCACGGAACAATTTGGGGCTGCGGAGTTTCCGATTCCAGAGTTCGCGGCCAAGGAGAGCATCTAACATGGCGACCGCTACACCCATTCCCAAGGTCAACCACGTAGGCCTTCCTATTATCGATTACCGCGGCGGCAAGAGCACGCTCTGTGCTGGCTGCGGCCATAATGCCATCTCCGAGCGCATCATCGATGCTTTGTGGGAGATGGGCGTGGAGCCTGAACGGGTGATGAAGATGAGCGGCATCGGCTGCTCCTCCAAAAGCCCGGCCTACTTTCTCAGCCGCTCGCACAGCTTCAACGGCGTACATGGGCGCATGCCGGCTATCTCGACCGGCGCCATCCTGGCCAACCACACCATGACGACGATTGGGGTTTCCGGCGACGGTGACACGGCTTCGATCGGCATGGGCCAGTTTGTTCACTTGATGCGCCGCAACTTGCCTATGATTTATATCATCGAGAACAACGGCGTTTATGGATTGACGAAGGGCCAGTTTTCAGCCACCGCCGATCTGGGCTCTAAGCTCAAGACCGGAGTGGTCAACGATCTACCGGCCATAGACACCTGCGCCCTGGCCATCCAGTTAGGCGCAACTTTCGTCGCCCGCTCCTTCTCCGGCGATAAGAAGCAGTTACTCTCCATGCTCAAAGCGGCTATAGCTCACAAGGGAACGGTGCTGCTGGATGTTATCAGCCCTTGTGTTACTTTCAATGACCATGAAGGCTCGACCAAAAGTTACAAGTTTATGCAGGAGAATGACGAGCCTATCAACGAAATCGGTTTTGTCGCCAGCTTCGATGAGATCGAAGTCGATTACGATTCCGGCGAGATTTATGAAGTGGAGATGCACGACGGCTCGAACCTCCGCCTGCGCAAACTGCTTGAGGACTACGACCCCACCAACAAGGCCAACGCGGTGCGTACTATCATGGAGGCGCAAGAGAAAGACGAAATTCTTACCGGCGTCTTCTACATCAATACCGAGCATCCGACCTTCATCGACCTGCTTAACGTAGTGGATGAGCCGCTGGCCACACTGCCTGAATCGATCACCCGGCCGCCTAAGTCAGCCTTCGATGCCTTGATGACAAGCTTAAAATAATGGCTGCGATTGAAGCCGGCACGGACAGAAAAGCCCCGCGTTCGCGGGGCTTTTCCATTATCAGCCTAAGCGGAGTGCGCGTGATTGATCAGCTATTGTTTACTGGTCGTGGTCGGCACAATCCTCACCCCCAGTGCGTTCAACTTGGTGCGCGCCTGCGCGGCCTCGGGGGTTTGTGGATGGCGCTTGATGAGCATACGCAACTCGGTGACGCCCGCTTCCTTCTTGTTCAGTGCCATTAGCGCCAGGCCCTTGCGAAGTTGCGCGGCTGGTGCCTTGTGGTTGCCGCTGAACCCCTCTAGCACGGCGTTATAGGCTTTTACGGCGTCGGAGAACTTCTGTTCCCGGTAGGCGATCTCGCCCAGGTAGAACTGAGCATCCCCGGCCAGGTCGTCAAGCGGATAGTAGTGCAGCACGTCCTGAAACTCTCCCTGAGCTACGTCGTATTTGGCGGCGTTGTAATCGCGAATCCCGGCCTGAAAGGTTTCGTTGAGCGGCGGTGTCTGCTCCCCACCCGCGCTGCCAGCAGAAGGACTGACCACGGGAGCTGCGCCGTTTGCCACCGGAGGTGCGGTCGCAGGCGGATTCTGGATGTTCTGCAACTGCGTCTGCAAATCCTGGATCGACTTATCGAGCTTGGCGATACGCGACTTCAACTCGTCCACCGAATCATTCAGAGATTGCACTTGCCCGGAGATGGCGTCCTGCTTGCCGTTGGTCGCATCGTTTTGCGCGGCAATCTTCTGTTGCAGAGCAGTCACGGTCGTACTCATCTGGTTGGCGTTGTCCGCGGTCTGCTGGGCCAGGTTCTGCAGCACGCCGAAGCGCGTGTCCAGGGTCGACTGGATGCGCTGCACCATATCCAGCAGTTGCTGCACCTGCGTCTGCAGTTCGATGATCTCCTTCGATGTGGCGTGCGCGGACATGGGGGCGGCAGCCAAAACAAGCATCAGGATCGCCGACGGAAGGAGACGATTTCGAAATGTGTATATTCTCTGCATGATTCACCTATCAAGGACAGCTGATGGCTAACAGTTGTCCGGGTCTCGTTCACTGTTAGCCGTCAGCTATTCGCTGTTAGTTCCATTTTACCGGTCGAGCGTAAATCCGCCGCGGCGGTTCAATTGCCAGCACGCCTCGGTCGACTCGGAGCAGAAGGGTTTCTCCTTGCCGTAACTGACTACGCGAATGCGGCTAGCCGCCACTCCGGCCGTAATCAGGGCGTTCTTGGTCGCATCGGCGCGGTTCTGGCCAAGCGCCAGGTTGTACTCGTTCGAGCCGCGCTCGTCGCAGTAGCCGCCGATGACGATCTTCACCTCTGGATGGCTGACCAGATAGGAGGCATCGCGCGAGAGAGTGGCCTGCGCATCGCCGCGGATATCGTATGTGTCGTAGTCGAAGAAGATATCCTGCACGCTGGCCTTGAACTCCTCTTCTGCGCTCAAGGCGCTGGTCGGCACCTCGACGGCTGGCGGCGCATTCACTGTAACTCGCGCTGTAGATTCGGCCGTGCCGCCGTCGCCGCGAGCTACCAGGTGATAGGTGGTCGATACAGATGGGGTCACAGTCTTGACCCCCGTGGTGGGCACGTCGCCGATGCCGTCAATCGAGACCGAGGTGGCATCCGTCGTCTGCCAGCTCAACTGCACCTGGTCGCCTGCTGAGATCAAGGCGGGCTTCGCTGTGAGCTGCGCGGTGGGCGCGGCCCCGGTCGAGGTTTCGGACGGAGCCGTCTCCGCGGGGGAAATCGGTTTCGTTTTCTTTCCGCAGCCTGCTACTGCGATCAAGACGATCAGCAACGCAACAGGTGTCAGAATGCGATTACGTCGGTTCAATGGATTACTCCTTCCGCAAATTCGAGTTTCTTTCCCCGGAATATTATTACTTAATCGCTGGCATCCAGCCGTTGTTCTCAATCTCGCGAATGACGGTCGATCTGAAAGCGGGAAACCGGGGACGTGATAACTCAAGAACTCATCCTAGCAACTTAAGATGCTTTCACTCCGACTCGCGCTCATGCTTGCTGAGAGAGGACGCTATGCCGACCCGCTGTCGATCGTCAACTCTCCGCATCGAGCCGCTGCAAAGTCAGGGCAACATAAACATCATAGTGCAGAGCACCTGGATGTTATATCGTTGCCAGCTTTGACGCGCGGCAGCCGCAACTCAATTCCAGCTCCAGTTGGGCATGAAGTTGCTGCCAGTCTGGGTTAGTTGACGCTGCTCAGTGCCGTCGGCCAGCATCGACCATATCTCGGTGTGCCCGCCCACGGCCCGCTCGAAGACGATGTGCCGTCCGTCCGGCGCCCACGAAGGGTAGTCGTTGACGCCGGCGCCGTGGGTCAGTTGCAGCCAGCGTTTGCTGGCAATGTCCATCACGTAGATGTCCCGCCCGCCTGGAGCGCCGGGGCCGTATTTGCGGTCCCAGGCGAAGGTTAAAAACTGCCCGCTGGGCGACCACGAGGGCGAGACGGCATAGCCCGAGTCGGTGAGGCGCTGAACATTGGCGCCGTCCTGGTCCATGATGTAAATCTGCGGCTCTCCGGTGCGCCCACCTGCCCACGCGATTTGCGCGTTGGTACGCGGGTTCCATGTGGGTGCTATGTTGGGCCCGCGGAGGGATGTAACACTATGCGCGTTGGCGCCACTCGCATCCGCAATCCATATCTCGGAATCGCCCGAGCGCGACGACGAGAAGGCGATCCGCGACCCATCGCGAGACCAGGCCGGAGACTGATTGCTTCCTCCTGCCGTGCCCGCGGGAAAGCTCACCATCCGGCCCAGTTCCAAGGAGTACAAGCGGATGGCCCAGCCATATTTGCCCAGAGAGGCAAACGCAACACGTGTGTTGTCGGGCGAGATGCGCGGCGAAAGCGAAATTGTGCCCAGGTGGGTGACGGCGTGCTGATTCTGCCCGTCGTAATCCATGGCCCAAATCTCTTTGCTGCCGCCGCGCGAGCTAACGAAGTAGATCTTCGTCTCGGCAATGCCGTTGATCCCGCCGCCCAGGCGCAGGATGATCTCATCGGCGAAGCGATGCGCAACGGTCCGCGCCATGTCCTGGCTGGCCTCTTCGTTGTACTGCTTGCCCAGCACTTGAGGGCTCACGGTGTTACGCGCGTCGAAGAGCCAACCGTAGACAATGAGCCGGCCGTTGGTGGCCGAGAGCGCACCGAAGGCCAGCATGGCCGCATTGGCTGGCGCTGCTGACCATTGCCCCAGATTGACCTCCTGCGGCGCACCCGGCGTGACCTGTGGGAGCATGCTCTTCGACACCAAATCGAAGATGCCCGCGTTTGCCAGATCGGATTGGAGCGTGGCGTCAAAGGCTGCCTTCAATGCCGGCGTTCCGGGATCGGCCCCTACGAGCTTGAAGTCCGCTACGGCAAGGCGAATGCGTTCATTGCCCAGGTTGGTGCCCGTATGGACCCAGTCCTGGGCCTTTAGCTGGGGCACAAGAAGTGAAGCCAGTGCAACTGCGGTAAGGAAAGTAATCCGGGAATGAGCTTTCATGCGATGAGCAATCCTTCCTGATAAACGGAGGCCAGGGCGTCTTCTCGCGCTCGGGCCGTTCCGACTTGTGCGGTTCTCATCAACCCTAGTATTCACAATAATAAGAAACTTTCAGCGTACTTTGATTATAAGCCGATGGAAGCTGGCCAAAAGTGTCGACACGCTGCACGCCCCGCTGACAGGATCGGTCCAGCGTAGCGCTGCCACTCGATCGATCAATTTGTACGTCGAATGGGCTTCCGGCTCGGTTAACGGTGAAGGTGAGGTAGACACGAGCGCCTCTCGGAGTATGCGGGTCCACCTCCGCTTTGTACCAACTGGTGGCCATCTTGCGATTGAGGTTGTCCACATACCAGCCGAAGCGAGTGCCGAAATCGCCGTCGCTGAGCGTCGTTTGGCCGCTTGAAAAACCTTGCAACTGCATTGACCGCGGCATTGACGAGCCCGCCTGCTCTCCATATTTGGCCACGTTGTCCTGCTGCGGCTGCGGCTGATGTTGCGCAGTCTTGGGCGCAGTTTCCTGTTGCGGCTTCGCCTGCTTGCCGGAGATGGGAATCGCGCTCTCGTCCACCGTTTCTTTGGGCTTAGGCGTTGGCTCCGCAGGCGCCTGGCTTGGAGTATCGGTGGCCAGAACATTGTCATTGGGCGGCTGATCGGAGGGCAGCGGAAGCGCTCTGGCCAGCGTTACCTGAATCGCCCCGCCGCTGCCTGATGAACCCCACTGGTTGTGATGAAACAGTCCACTCAGAAGGCCGTATGTCACCAAGACCGCAGCCAGAGCACCGTGCAGCAACAGCGACCCCGCCGCCGGAGCAACAATCGGCTCCGACGCCAGTGCCCGCTCCAGTTGCTCGCCGCCTTCCAGCAGACTGTCCATGTGCCTTTCCGAAAAATCATTTCCGCAGCCGGTAAGCTGACCGGCCGACTCGCCGACTGGCTAACTCGACTAGTCCCCGCCCGCTGTCTTCGCATCGAGCGGTTGCGTCACAATCGAGATATTCGTGATTCCTGCTTGTTTCACCGCGTCCATCACACTGGCGAAGGCTCCAAAGGGAACTCGCTCGTCGGCCCTGAGATAGATCACCTGCTTGGATTGATCCGTCCCGGCACGACGCAGCTTCTTCGTCAGCTCGTGGATATTCACTGCCTGATCGCCAAGGAAAACCTGCTGGTCGCGATCGATGGTCACCACCAGCCGCTGCTCTGTAATCTCCTTGACTGTCCGCGTCTTGGGCACGGCCACTTCAATCCCCGACTGCAACACGGGCGCGGTGATCATGAAAATCACCAACAGCACCAGCACTACGTCCACCAGTGGAGTGATGTTGATATCCGCCAGCGCCGTTCGTGTCTGGCCGTTGCTATTTGTAAACGCCACGGTCCACCTCCGGGGCGGATTCGGGGCCGGGAGTGTTCCCCGTCCGTGCAGGACCACGCACCGGAATCTCATCCAACGAGTTCAGCAGCTCACGGCAAAAGTCGTCGATGCGTGCCGCGAATACCCTGATCCGTGCCGCAAACTGGTTGTAAGCCACCAGAGCCGGAATGGCCACAAACAGCCCCGCCGCGGTGGTGATCAGCGCCTCAGAGATACCCGGAGCCACGGCCCGCAGCGTTGCCGCCCCAGCCGTGCCCAGCCCGTGGAAGGCGTCCACAATGCCCATCACCGTACCGAAGAGGCCCACGAATGGGCTCGCGGACGCGATCGTTGCCAGCCAGGTCATGCGTTGCTCGAGGTTGGTCACGGCCTCGCTTGCGGCCGTCTGCGCCGACCGCTCCAGTGGCCCCATGTTGCGCGGCGGTCCCGAGCCGCCTGTCTGCCGTTTGTAGGTTTCGTATACTTCTTCGAATACCTGTGCCAGCGGGCTTTTGGGACATTCAGTAGCCAGGGTTGCAATTTCCTGCAGGCGGCTCGCCGTGCGGAAACCGCGAAAGAATCGCTGACTTTGCTTGGTCGCATTGCTGAAGGAGGCCATCTTGGCCAGAATCACGGTCCACGAGTAAAGGCTGGCAATCATCAGCAACACCAGCACGGTCATCGCAACAGGGCCGCTATTGGTGATCATCTCCACCAGCGCGCTCGAACCCTGGGCCAGCGGCTGCGCCCCTTGGGCCGCGCTACCGTCAGCGGGTAGTTGAAAGACGAAGGCAGCAGTAAGAATCGGCGTTCACCTCACACTTCACGGTATCAGACGCCGTGCCCGGCTCCAAGTTATCCTTCTGGTCCCCCGTCCGTTTTCACTCCCGGTCTCCAAGCCGCCCAACCCGCCGTTCATGCTATGCTGCGCTCGGACTATCAGGGCGAAACATACCGCGTAAGAACTTGTTACGGTGAAGAGTAAGGGCTTCAGATCGTATATTGATGCAAGGAAATTGACGGGGCTTTTGCCCCTGAAGGATGGTTTTCGAGAGGTTCACTCAAAATGCTCGTCGAACTGCGCGCTGAAAACTATGCCGTCATCGATCACGCCATTGCCGTCTTCGGCCCCGGCCTCAACCTGCTCACCGGCGAAACCGGAGCGGGCAAATCCATCCTTGTCGACGCGCTCTCGCTCCTCATGGGAGGCAAAATCTCGGCCGATCTGGTCCGCCACGGCGCCGACAAGGCCGTCGTCTCCTGCGTCTTCGAGTCTACCCATAACGCCGAATCCATCCTCGAAGAAAACGGCATCGACTCGGGCGGCAACGATGTCATCCTGCGCCGCGAAATCCTCTCCACCGGCAAGGGCCGCGTCTTCGTCAACAACCAGCCCGCTACGATCGCCGTTCTCAAGCAGCTTGCCCCTGAACTGGCCCTGGTCCACGCGCAAAGCGAGAGCCTGTCGAGTTTCGACCAGGGCCAGCAGCGCGCCCTCCTCGACCGCTTCGGTGGCCTGTCCACCGACGGCGCTTCTGAAGTCCATGCCCGTTGGCGCGAGGCGGCAGCCAAGCTCGACGAGTTAGTCCAGGGCGAGCAGGACCGCCTCCGCATGGTCGATCTCTGGAGCTACCAGAGCAAGGAGATCGAGTCTGCCCGCCTGGTCGCTGGTGAAGATGAGGCTCTCGAAACTGAGAAGCGCGTCCTGGCCAACGCTGAAAAGCTCTACGCCGCCGCGACGGGAGCCTTTGAGCAACTGTATGAAGGCGGCGCGTCGGCCGAGGCCGCCCTGCGCGCGGCCCTGCGCAATGTCGAGGAGCTGGCCCGCTACGATGCCCGCTTCAATGAGTCGGCCCAGCAGCTCGCCTCGGTCCGCGCCACGGTCAGCGACATCGGTTCCAGCTTGCGCGACTACGCCGAGGCTATCAACGCCTCGCCCGAGCGCCTTGCGGAAATTGAAGATCGCCTAGCCCTGCTCGACCGCCTCAAGCGCAAGTACGGCAAGACCATCGCCGAGGTCATGACATTTGGAGAAGATGTTGCTCGCAAGTTAGCCGAAGTAGAAGATCGCGACGAAATTCTGAAGACTCTGCGCGCCGAGTTAGACGCTGCCGCCGCCGCCTATCGCTCTGCGGCCGCCGCGCTAAGTGCCGAGCGCAAAGCTGCCGCCGCCAAGTTAGCCAAGTTAGCCGAAGCTCAGATTAACTCCCTCGCCATGAAAGTGCGCTTCGAGATTACCGTCACCGCAACCGAAGAGCAATCCCACTGGACTGCGAACGGCTGGGACCAGGTCGAATACCGCATTTCGACCAACCCTGGCGAGCCGCTCAAGCCCTTGCATGAGATTGCGTCGGGCGGTGAAATGTCCCGTGTCATGCTAGCCCTCAAAGTTAGCGTCGAAGAGGGCGCGGTCAAGCCCAAGAAGAAGAACCCCACTCCTCGGACACTTGTTTTTGATGAAATCGACATTGGCATAGGTGGCCGCGCCGCTGAAGCCGTCGGTCAAAAGCTCAAATCCCTCAGTCGCGGACAGCAAGTCTTGTGTGTAACTCACTTGCCTCAGATAGCCGCCTTTGCTGACCAGCATTTTTTGATCGACAAGCGCGAATCAGACGGCCGCACCAAGACCAAAGTTAGCTTATTAGACGACCGCGCCCGCACCCACGAAGTAGCCAGGATGTTATCCGGCGCAACGGTAACTGATACCAGCCTCCAGCACGCCGCGCAGATGATCGCTGGGAGCCGGTAAGAGAAGGGAAGGCCAAATGTATAGAGGATTTCAGCTAGACCTTGCGATATCCGATAAACACTGCCCTGTGTGCAATGCCGAATGCTCTGAGGGCCGTGACGGGCGCCAGAACACCCAGATAATCTGCCCCACTTGCGGAGAGTACTCTTTCGGTCGCAATGTGCGACCCCTTTTCATCGAACTTCACAACCAGAGGCACGACACTGGTTACAAGCTTTCACATTTCTTCCGTTCTATATCGGAACGGGCCTTCGGCAAGTCCGACTACTCCCTCTTCCCCGTCTACAGCCGTGGGGAGCTAAAACGCATATTGGATACGCCCGACCCGTCGGTACGAGAAAAGCTTCTCATGTTACTCCAGTACATCGCGAGCCTCACCAATTATCCTGGGCAAATCGTCGGGCTGCAACCCGAAAAAGACTATCCCGTACTGTGTGCCAAGAATCGCGCTGAGACCGACTTCTACATTCAAGCACTCGGGGAAGATGGAATAATCGTGGTTGGAAGAACGGAAGGAGGAGAACCTAACTGCACAATAACGTCGCGCGGCTGGCAGGAACTTGAGCGGGCCCAGCAGTCGGGAGCCGACTCACCCAACGGCTTCATCGCAATGTGGTTCGATCCATCACAAGAAGCAACTGGGGAATCTATCAAGTCGGCCATTACTACGACAGGCTACCGACCGATCCGAATAGACGAAGTGGAACACGTAAATAGAATCGATGATGAAATCCTCGCAAAAATCAGACAATCGAGATTTCTCGTCGCAGATTTCACGGGCCAAAGGCGCGGAGTCTACTTCGAAGCTGGATTTATGTTTGGTTTAGGACGAACAGATATCTGGACTTGCAGTAAATCAGATTTCGCCAATGTTCACTTCGACACGCGCCAGTACAACACAATCGTGTACGAAAACACAGATGAGCTTAAGACGAGACTTCAATTCAGGATTGAGGCGATTCTCGGAAAGGGACCAATTCAAGCGTAGTGCCGAATGTCTCAGATCCCGCTTTTGGCTCTGGGAATTGATCGCCGCCACGCGGCAGCCATAGTGGAAGATTGCTTCCACGGAATCTCCAGCCGGCTATTCGGCTGTTGGCACGTGAATGTACATTGACTGGATGCCGACTCGCCCCGGACCGGTGAAACGGTTGCAGACGATCTGTGCGGCGCTGGCAAACAACCCGGTCGAGAATTTTTGAAATTGCGTTTCCATGCGGACGGAACTGTCTTTGTAG
Organism: Occallatibacter sp.; assembly: GCA_049518535.1. Lineage (GTDB taxonomy): Bacteria > Acidobacteriota > Terriglobia > Terriglobales > Acidobacteriaceae > Telmatobacter. Next base: position 41,964 of record JBEKRS010000007.1, read on the forward strand.
ATCCACCCGCCGGGTTCGATGTCAATTTGCTCGCCGGCTCCCAGCGTCACGTCGAAGACATTCCCGTATCCATGCACCCACACAATACCTTCGCTGTCTCGCGCGGTGAATTGGTCGATGAAGAACCCAGTTCCGCCCATCAGCATGTTAGAGATTCCCTTTACCCGTGTGAACGAGTAATCGACGCTGCTGGTGGCGGCGAGGAACTGGTGTTCCCGCATTTCAATTCCTTCGCCACGGTTCAGATGAATGGCAAAGACGTGGCCCGCACCGTCACGGCTAAAGGCAATCTGGCCAGGACCGCTGACCTCGGTCATCAGAACGGGCATTCCCGCGATCACGCGCTTGAAGGCTCCCTTCAAGGGCTTGATGCCGATCTGAGTTTGGGGTTCTTTCCAAAGAAGAATGTGATGCTCGAAGTAAACTGGGACGCTACCTAGCTCGATACGCAAGACGGGAACGAGTTCGCCTTCAATGTGATAGGTAACGCCGGCAAACTTTTCGTTGCTTGTTGCGGTAGGTTTGAGAGTTGGTGTCGGCACCTGACTCCTGCTTTCTGTTTGTACGGAAGTTGAGGCCGATTATAGCTTGGAGTAATCGACTTTGCACGGTTGACGGGTACTCTGGTCTCATTTTGGAGCTTTTGGCTCTAAAATTTCCACAGCTGCCTGGATCGAGTGCTGAATCGTTTTATTTCTAGAGATAAATCGTTTTACTTTTATTTTAGATGGTCCATCTCTAAGTAGTTGTTCCCATTGCATTTCGAGGTAAGTGCGGGTAGACTTTCTCTCAAGGGAGTGAGACTATGCGCTGCAAGAATTGCGCGATAGAAGGCCCGGCCCTGAGCGTGAAATTCTGGCAGAACCTCGACACGGTTATAGCCCCGACAGTGAAAGAAAGTTGACGGCAATCTTTGCCGCCCCTGTATCCCATTCCTCCGAATGGCTCGTCTCTGAGTAATTGTGACCATTCCATTTGCGACGCCTTGGTTAGCATGGGTGAACTTTTTCCCAAGGGAGCAAGGCTATGCGCTGTAAGAATTGCGGGATCCAAGGCCCTACTCTGAACGTGAGATTCTGGCAAAACATCGGCATGGTGATAGCCAGACAATGGAAGAAAGTTGAAGGCGAGTTTTGCCGCCCGTGTATCGGGAAATACTTTCGTTCCTATACGCTCACGACCCTGTTTCTCGGATGGTGGGGTGCGATTTCGTTCATTGTCACCCCATTCATACTGATTAACAATGTGTATCACTACCTGCGTGCGAGCAGGCTTCCAGAGCCTGACCTCGTCCCTGGAGAACTCGGCTCCAGACTTTGACGGGGTCCCATACTTTAGAATTTCGACCACGCGTCGCTACGGTCCTGCAGGTCATCGACAGGAATGTTTCCCCCTGCTCGCCCTATAATTCCAGCAACGAGAGGTTATCTTGAAACTGCACCAATACAAATCCCTTTGCGTCTTCGCTGTTGCTCTCTTCGTGCTGAATTCCGCTGCTGTGGCATGCGCGCAGCAACTTACCCCAAAGCTTCAGAACGCCGTAGGCCACTGGCAGGTGGTCAACAGCGATGGCACACCCGGAGGCAAGGTAGAAACCTACATCGAGAACGACAAGCTTTTTGGCCGGGTCACCGAGGTGCGTCCCGGCCGCACTCCGCACGATCTGTGCGACAAGTGTTCCGGCGGGTATAAGAACCAGCTTATTCTGGGCATGATCATCATGCGCAACTTCCATTCGGATGGCGATGACTGGGTAGATGGAACGGTCGTCGACCCGGAGAACGGAAAGGAATACAAAGGCAAGATCTGGGCCGTCGACAAGGACAATCTCCGCATGCGCGGCTTCATAGGCATCTCTCTGCTGGGCCGGACCGAAAACTGGACGAGGATTCCTTGAGCAGCCAGTGAGAATATTCGTATACTGCGGCTCCCTGGTCCCCGGTCAGGACAATCGCATCAACGCTACGCAACTTCACCACAGTTCCACGGTGCCACAATAATTATCTGCAAGGATTTGAAAATATAAAAAGGGGGGGAGGGGGGTGGGAGCTTCCCCGAATGCAGCGTTCCGTTCCGAGCATTCTGACCCAACTTGAGGATAACCGGACGCCAGAAATAATCTGCAAGATACATTTCGTATGATTGCCTTGATCCCCGTTCCCTAATTCCTGTTCCCTTAGTCTTTCCATTGGTATACTGGCAGTGTGATCACAACTCTGCTTGATTCCATCTCGAACGGTAACCGCTCCGAGACTTCCCCGAGCCAGAAGAGGGTGTTGTTGCTCAAGCCGCGAGGCTTTTGCGCCGGAGTGGTGCGCGCGATCGATATTGTGAAGATCGCACTGGAGACCTTTGGCGCGCCGATTTATGTCCGCCGGGAGATTGTCCATAACCGCTATGTAGTGAATGAGTTGGCCGACAAAGGCGCGATTTTTGTTCATGAAATCGACGACGTGCCTGATGGCCAGCGCGTGATCTACTCAGCCCACGGCGTCTCGCCCGCAGTCAGGGAGAGGAGCAAAGGGCGCAACCTCAAAGTCATTGACGCCACATGCCCGTTGGTGACGAAGGTGCACATCGAGGCCGTCAAGTTCGCTAAGCAGGGCTACTCGCTGGTGCTCATCGGTCATCGCGACCACGACGAGATCGAAGGAACTCTGGGGGAAGCGCCGGAGGCGACTCAGGTGGTCTCGAATGTCGCCGAAGTTGCGGCACTTAAGGTGCCCGACCCCGACCGCGTGGCTTACCTGACCCAGACCACGCTTTCGCTCGACGAGGCGCGGGACATCATTCACGCCCTCAAGGAGAAGTTTCCCAACATCGCCGGACCCCACTCCCAGGATATTTGCTACGCCACTGAAAACAGACAGGTTGCTGTTCGTAATGTGGCGCACAATGCGGAACTGGTGTTGGTTGTGGGCTCAACCAATAGTTCCAACTCGAACCGGTTGGTCGAGGTCTCGCGCAACCTGGGGACGATTGGATATTTGATTGACAACTCGCAGGCCATCGATCCGGATTGGCTCAAAGGCGTCAGTACGGTTGCGGTTACGGCCGGTGCTTCGGCTCCCGAGATACTGGTCGAGGATGTGGTCAATTATCTGAGACAAAACGGTTTCAATAACGTCGAAGAGGTTGAAGTGATGCCGGAGAATGTGCGCTTCGGCTTGCCGCCGGAGATTGTGCAGGCCATCGGCAGCGCCAGCGGGGCGGAGGCTGTGCCGGCACGGTGATTGGCAGCCCCTGCATGGGGACTTCAGGGATTGGGTATCGATAGGATTGGCCGCAGTTTAGGGCGGAAGGCATCGCTAAAAAGAAATTCCGCTGCATTCCAGCCGTTCAGTTTAGAGTAGCTGGATAACCCCAGATAGCGAAGGGTCGCAGACGGCACGCATCCGGGTTTCCCGGAGAAGAACTGAGGCGTTGCAAATCGCATGAGAAATCAGCAAGGGAAAAGGCAGTCGGCGGCGCTCCGGTTTGGGCGGCTGGATGCGGACCTGGCGGATGTGGAATTAGCCATAGTTCGCTCCCGGGAGTTCCTGCTTTCCCGGCAGCATCCGGATGGGTATTGGTCCGGAGAACTCGAAGCGGACGCGATGCTCGAGGCCGACTACATCTTCCTGCATACACTTTTAGAAAGCGGAGATCCGGGCCGGCTACAGCGCGCGCTTACTGAAATGATGCGCTACCAGAACGAGGACGGTAGCTGGAGCATCTATCCGGGTGGCGAGGGCAACATCTCACTCTCGGTCAAGTGTTACTCCTCGGCCAAGTTGATGGGTGTTAGTGCAGACGATCCGCGGCTGGCTAAGTGCCGCGAATGGGTTTTGGCGCATGGTGGCGTTGTTGCTTGTAACACCTTCACTAAGATGTATCTCTGCGCGCTGGGCGAGTATGACTACGACGCGGTGCCTGCCATTCCGCCCGAGATCGTCCTATTTCCTCGCTGGTTCTACTTCAATATCTATGAAATATCTTCGTGGTCGCGGTCGATTCTTGTTCCATTGGCTATCATGTATGCCAAGAAACCGTTCAAGAGAATCCCGTCAGAGCAGGGAATCGATGAGTTATTCGTCGGCGGTCGCACTAACTCTACCCTGCGGCTGCGCATGGACCACAAATCCATAATCTCCTGGCGAAATTTCTTCATCATTTTGGACAGGATGTTTCATCTGGCCGAAGCGGTTCACATCCGGCCGCTGCGTAAGTTGGCTCTCAACAGAGCGGAAAAATGGATGCTCGAACGTTTGGAGATGACCGATGGCCTGGGCGCCATCTATCCGGCCATGCTGAATGCCATTATCGCCCTGCGCTGCCTGGGTTATTCAGAGGACGATCCGCAGGTCATTCGTGCGCGTGACGAGTTCGAGAAGCTGGGTATTGAGGAGCCGGCAAACGAAGCAATGCCTGAGCCTACATTTCGCATGCAGCCTTGCGTCTCGCCGGTCTGGGATACTGCGCAGGCGGTCTATGCTCTAGGTGAAGCTGGCGTCGAGCGCACCGATCCGCGCATGATCAAGGCCGCGGACTGGATGCTCTCGAAAGAGGTTCGCCATAAAGGCGACTGGGCCGTAAAGGTTCGCAACACAGAGCCGGGCGGCTGGTACTTCGAGTTCAACAATGAGTTTTATCCCGACACCGACGACACTGCGCAGGTGCTGCTGGCCCTAAATAAAGTGGACAATCCACGCGAGCGTTATCAGCACCAGGTAGCTGAGCGCGCCATTCAGTGGGAGCTTGCCATGCAGTGCAGGAACGGCGGTTGGGGCAGCTTCGACAAAGACAATACCAAAATGATTTTCCAGTACATTCCATTCGCGGATCACAACGCTATGCTCGATCCGCCGACGGTAGATATTACTGGGCGCATGTTGGAGATGCTGGCTAACTACGGCTATACGCGCGGCGACAAGCGGGTGGAGAAAGCTATCCAGTTTGTCTTGAGTGAGCAGGAGCCGGATGGAAGCTGGTTTGGCCGTTGGGGAGTGAATTACATCTACGGGACTTTCCTGGTGCTGCGCGGACTGGATGCCATCGGCTTCGACCACAACGAGCCGCAAGTTCAGCAGGCCGCCGAGTGGATTCGCATGATGCAGAACGCCGACGGCGGATGGGGCGAGAGCTGTGGTAGTTATGACGATCCCAACACGCGCGGCGTCGGCATCAGTACACCCTCGCAAACGGCCTGGGCGCTGCTTGGCTTGCTGGCCGCTGGCGACGACCGCTCCGACTCACTTGCCAAAGGCGTGCGCTGGTTGCTTACGCGCCAACAACCGGACGGAAGTTGGGACGAATCGATGGGGAAGGGTGCAGTTCGTCAGGGTATCATTACTGGAACAGGCTTCCCCAGAGTCTTCTATCTGGCTTACACATTGTATCGCCAATACTTCCCGCTGCTAGCTCTGACGAGTTATCAGCGGGCTATGGAAAGCGCTTCGTAAGAGGCGCCGGAGGATAACTCAAAGATGGCTGTTCCGATCTCTCAGATGTGGACGGTTGCCACCTATGTCTTGAAGAAGAAGCTTACCGGCAACAAGCGCTATCCGCTGGTGCTGATGCTTGAGCCGCTCTTCCGCTGCAACCTGGCTTGCGCTGGTTGCGGCAAGGTGCAATATCCGCCGCACATCTTGAAAAAGCAACTTAGCCCCGAGGAGTGTTTTGCAGCGATCGAGGAGTGCGGCGCTCCCATGGTCTCCTTGCCTGGTGGCGAGCCCTTGCTGCATCCGCAGATTGTCGAGATCGTCAAGGGACTCGTGGCGCGAAAGAAGTATGTGTATCTATGCACCAATGCGCTCGAACTCAAGCGTCGTTTGCCGGAATTCACGCCGTCGAAGTATCTTACTTTTTCGGTTCATCTCGATGGGCAGCGCGAGCATCATGACTTTTCGGTTTGTCGCGAAGGAGGCTACGACATTGCCGTCGAAGGCATCAAAGAGGCTGTCAAGCGCGGCTTCCGTGTCACCACCAACGCTACCTTCTTTGACGGGACTGATCCCAATGGCGTGCGCGGCTTCTTTGACGAAGTGATGGATATGGGCGTCGAGGGCATCGTGCTTTCGCCCGGCTACAGTTACGACAAGGCTCCGGATCAGAATCGCTTTATGGGACGTGCTCGCGTGCGCCGCCTTTTTCGCGCCATTCTCTCCAATCGCAAACCCACTTGGAAGTTCAATATGTCGCCCCTGTTTTTGGAATTTCTGATGGGCGACCGCAATTATGAGTGCACGCCGTGGGGATCGCCTGCCTATAACATCTTCGGCTGGCAGCGGCCTTGTTACTTACTCCAGGACGGTTACGCGGACAGCTTCAAGGAACTGATGGAAACAACAAAGTGGGAAGAATACGGCGTGGCCAGCGGCAATTCCAAGTGCGCCAATTGCATGGTCAGTTGCGGCTACGAGCCGTCGGCGGTGCTTGAAGGCTTCGGGTCTCTGAAGGGATTCTGGGCCATGGTGCGCGGCAGCTTCAGTAACTACCGCGACGAGCACGCGCTTAAGCTGCTCAATGAGCCGGCGCCGCATGGTCCGGTAACGTTGGTAAAGATAGAAGCGCACGCAGATGTACTTGAGGAGACCCGCGCATGACTGCAGAGGTGCTGAAGTATACGCGGGAACAGGTCGAGGCGCTGGAGCTTGCTCCTGGCACGGACCATGAGAATCTGGAAGGCTGGGTCCCGAAGTTGGCCGGCGAAGATGACCTGCGCCAGGCTCTCGAAAAAGCCTTCGACTATCGCGGCGATGTAACTCTGACCCTCAAGTCCGGTGAGCGCATAGAAGCTTTCATCTTCAATCGCCACACTGGCGCGACACTGGCTGACTCATGGGTGCAGTACTTCACACCCGCTGCGCCCGAGAAGCGCAAAGTGAGTTATGCCGAGATCGCCCGACTGGAATTCAGTGGCAAGGATCGCGCTGCCGGCAAGCACTGGGAAGACTGGGTGAAGGCTTACAATGAAAAGAAGGCCGCTGGCGAAAAAAATATAGCATTGGTTCCGGAAAAGCTGGAGTAGCTGCTATGGTGGGTACGGTGCAGGATTGCGGTTGTATTGCATTGCCAGAAGCGATGCAGGCAAAGACAGGCCTTTATCCGGGCGCAACATTTCAGATTGAGGTTACGCCAGAGGGTACCGGACTTCTGTTGTTGCCGCTGGAAACGCGGGAACCTAGCGATCCAAAACCTGGAACTCAATGCGGGTAAACTGGCGAGTTGTTGCAAATAACTCGCAGTTATGCGCAAAAAGCGCCTGAGTTGTTACTCTTTCACCTATGAAAGTCTTCCTGACAGGCGCGACGGGATTTGTGGGCCATCATGTGGCTCGCGCTCTGGCCGCCGAGGGCGCTGAACTGCGCCTGCTAGTCCGCAAGACCAGTAACTTGGCAAACCTTGAAAGCATTGCGGGCGAGACGCACGTCGGCGACCTTTCCGAGCCTGATTCGCTGCGTTCGGCGATCTACGGCTGCGACGCTGTGGTCCACGTGGCGGCCGACTACCGACTTTGGATTCGCGATCCCGAGGCTATGTTCCGCGCCAACGTGGATGGGACACGCGAATTGCTAAAGCTGGCCCGCGAGGCTAAGGTGAAGCGCGTCGTCTACACCTCCAGCGTGGCTACCATGTATTTTCGCCGCGACGGCGTGGTCATTAATGAAGACACGCCGGTTTCGTTGGCCGACATGGTTGGCCACTACAAGCGCTCCAAGTTTCTGGCGGAGCAAGAGGCCATCAAGGCGGCGCGGGCGGGGCAGCAGGTTGTTATCCTCAATCCCACAACTCCCGTTGGTCCTAACGATGCAAAGCCTACTCCGACCGGCCGCATCTTTGTTGATTTTTTGAACGGCAAGTTTCCTGCATACATGGACACTGGGCTGAATCTGGTGGATGTGGCTGAAGTGGCTCGCGCGCATGTATCTGCGCTGACCAAGGGCCAGTCAGGCCATCGCTATATCCTGGGCGGCGAAAATCTGACTCTCAAGCAGATTCTTGACAAGATGGCGGCAATTACAGGCCTTCCCTCACCCACGGTCAAGATTCCCTTTGCTGTTGCTGCGACTTATGCGTTTTTTGAGGAGTGGATCACTGGGCGGATCCGCGGACGTGAGCCTCGCGCTACGCTCGAAGAAGTTCGCATGGGGCGCAAGAAGATGTATGCGTCGAGCGCCCACGCGCAACAGGAATTAGGTTTCCGCATCCTGCCTGTCAATCCGGCGATGAAGGCGGCGATTGAGTGGTTCCGCGCGCATGGTTACGCGCCGTAGACCCTCCACAATCATTCATGAACTACGCCAAAGAAATAGGAGAATCGGAATGCCATTCAACCAAGACACAAAACGGAAGATCGTTCGAGGCAAAGATGGAAATCACCTCCCGTGTCGGATGTGTGGAATAACATACCACCTCCGGATGCCGTTCACATTATCGATTGGGAGGAATGGAAGCAGAAAAAGAAATCAGATCTCCAGTGCAATGGCATTCCCCTGTGCCCGAATTGTCATCGGGTCTTCGACGAGTATTTGAGACCCAAACTTTTCAATGCTCTGAAAGAATTCGGCGTCGAGGGGCTCCCAAAATGCTGGAAGAAGAACAACAAGATGTCCGACCCTGATGAAGAGCCTGTGATTGACATCATCAGCTAATAAGCCTGGTGATCTTGAAGATGATCGAGTGACTGGCGCATGACTCGTATCGCCATTATTGCCGCTATGACCGCCGAATTGAAACCATTGACTCGCGGCTGGCGGCATGCGCGCTCGAATGGCGTTGATCTCTGGCGCTGGCGCTTCGATGACGGTGAATGGATTGCCGCCTGTGCCGGGGCTGGTGTTGGCCAAGCCATCAAGGCCTTTGCGGAAGTGGAAAAGGACGGAGCAATCGATGTGGTCATCTCGACCGGATGGGCTGGAGCTTTGCGCGAGGAGCTTGCGCGCGGTCATGCATACGATGTCTCAATCGTTATCGACGCCCGCACAGGGGAGCGCTTTGTCGCGGCCGGTCCTCCAGATGAATGCTGGCTTGTGACCAGCCCGCGCGTCGCCGATGGCAGAGAGAAGCAGCGCCTTGCCGCAACGTATGAAGCTGCACTCGTGGATATGGAGACCGTCGGGATTGCACGCTTGGCGAAGATGCGCGGCATCCCGTTTTATTGCATCAAGGGCATCAGCGACGGCTACAGCGACCAACTTCCTGATTTCAATCGCTTTATTTCGTCCGACGGCAAGTTTCAACTGGCCGGTTTCGTGATTTTTGCCCTTCTTCGTCCCTGGTACTGGCGGCGACTGATGCGGATGGGCGAAAATAGTAGGAAGGCCGCGCACGCTCTTGCTGAATCGCTGCTCGATTTGCTGAAAGAACAAGGTCACCCAAACAAGCTTAATGGCTACCCAAACCACCCGCGCTGAGCGCCAATTCGAAAACGGAATTCCTGCCATCATGAAGGCCGTGGTCTATCGCGGCGTAAACGACTTGCGCGTGGAAACGCTTCCTGTGCCTGTGATTGGAGCGGGGGAATTGCTGGTCAAAGTGGCCACCTGCGGCGTCTGCGGCACGGACCTGAAGAAAATTCACACCGGCTCGCATTCCGCTCCTCGCATCTTCGGCCATGAGATAGCCGGAACCATTGTTGGGATGGGCGAGGGCGTGACCAGATTCCACATCGGAGAGCGGGTGGTGGTTCATCATCACGTGCCTTGCGGAAACTGCTACTACTGTCGCAAGCAGACGCCAGCGCAATGTGCGGTTTACAAGAAAGTTGGCGCAACGGCCGGCTTTGAACCATCGGGCGGCGGCTTCGCGGAGTATATTCGCGTGATGGACTGGATTGCGGCCAGCCATGGCGTAGTTCGGATTCCAGACGGTGTTCCTTTTGAACAGGCGGCATTTTTAGAGCCAGTGAACACTGTCCTAAAGGGCGTGAAGATGCTTAACCTGGTTGCCGACGAGACGGTGCTGGTGATCGGTCAGGGTCCCATTGGCCTGATGCACGCCGTGCTGGCCAGCCGCACTGGAGCGCGCGTGCTCACCTCGGATTTGTATCCTGAGCGCCACGCAATTGCGGCGCATTTTGGGCTGCATAATCCGATTCATGCCGGCCGGGAAGATGTAGTAGAAAAAGTCGTTGCTGCAACCGATGGCCGTGGCGCGGATGCCGTGATTCTGGCCGTGGGCGGCAATGTACTGATCAAGACGGCAATGGCCGCGGTGAGGCCGGGCGGCAAGGTGATGCTTTTTGCCCAGACCCAGTATGGCGAAGCCACGTTCGATCCCGGCCAGGTTTGCATGGACGAAAAAACGCTGCTTGGCTCCTACTCGTCCTCGTTCGGAATTCTGGATGAAGTTACTGAGCTGGTCTTCGGCGGCTATCGCAATGGATTCGATTTGACGCAACTGATCTCGCACCGCTTTCCGCTTGAAGACGCAGTTGCTGCAATCGAAGTCGCTTCGCACCCCAAGGCGGACTCAATGAAGATTATGATTGAGCCTGTGCCTGGGGCGGGTCGAGAGTAGGAGGAAGCCTGCTGTACTATGACACTAAAATGCGTATGCCGAAAGAAGTGATCGACCAAGCGATCCAGGATAATCGTGTTCCGATGGTGATCCTTTACGTATTTGCATGCATGTTTGTCATTTCAGGCGTGCTCCTCATCACACCCTCTATCTGGAATCGAATGCCTCTTGCGGCGGTTTCAGGAGCTGCACTGAACGGGTTGACGTGGCCGGCCGTCGGGGTGACGCGGGTTTTGCGTCAACAGAATCCAATGTTGCAAATGCTTGAAAGTCTGTTGACGAAGGCCCGCACCGAGGAAGAAGCGGCGAAGATGCTTGGAACGGCTTTCGGGAGCCATTTTCAGACTCACACATCGAACACGACCGGTCTAGCGCAGCAGGTAGAGCGATGAATTTCTTTAGACCAAGACGCACTTTTGATTCTGTCGTACCGGAGTTGATCGACGGCCTCGGTGATCGAAAAATCACGCTTGACGAGCGTAAGGAGCAAGAGCGAGAGCTCGCGCCTAATCCGCCGGCGAGCACGGTGAAAGAGGCGATCCTACGCGGCCGCAAGACGGTCGAAGACGTCGTCGAGGGCGGCCTGGATACTGTCGAAAACGTTGTCGAGGCCGGTCTGAATACCGTGGAGACGGTGGTCGTCAAAGGTCGCCGGACGGTCGAGTCCGCCGTTAGCCTGGGCCGCAGGACCGTAGAGCATGCGCTTCTCGGGCGCAGCACCATGCAGGCCGCGGTCCTCCACGGGCGCGAAGATATTCGCATCGAGCAGGTGCCGATTCCCAAAGCCAAAACGGGCGAACTGATTGTACGCGTGGGCGCGGCCCTCACCTGCGGCACAGACCTCAAGGTTTTCCGGCGCGGCTATCATGCGCGCATGATCGTACCTCCGGCTCTGTTTGGTCACGAATTGGCCGGAACAGTTGTGGAGGCGGGTGAAGGAGTCGATGGGTTTGCAATGGGCGACCGCGTCGTGGCGCTCAACTCCGCGCCTTGCGGCCAGTGCTACTTCTGCGCTCGCGGCCAGGAAAATCTGTGCGACGATCTGCTGTTTAACAACGGCGCCTACGCCGAGTTCATTCGCATTCCAGAACGGATCGTAGGAAAGAACACGTTCCTTGTGCCGGAGAATGTGCCGCTGGAACATGCGGCGCTCACTGAGCCGTTGGCCTGCGCCGTCCATGGCTTTGAAGATTCCCGTCCCCGTCAGGGCGACATCGTCGCCATCATCGGCGGCGGCCCTTTGGGGTTAATGATTCTGCATGTGGCCGCATTGGCCGGATACGAAACCATCGCCGTGGTGAGGCACGACGGCCAGGTGGAGGCCGCGCGGCAACTCGGTGCGACACATGTTGTGCAAAACGCATCGATCCGCAAGGCCATCCAGGAGACGCGCGCCTTCACGCCCAAGGACCGCGGTGTGGACATTGCGATTGAAGCCGTTGGCGCACCGGAGGCGTGGCAGGAGGCGGTGGAACTGGTGCGCAAGGGTGGCACGGTGAACTTTTTTGGCGGATGCGCTGTGGGCACGCAAGTGACGCTCGACACTAATCGCATTCACTACTCTGACATCACGCTGCGCGCAACTTTCCACCACACTCCAGCCATCTGCCGCAAGGCGTTCGATCTGATCGCGAGCGGACGTTTTCAGGCGGGAGCCTTCATTACCGGCCACGCCCATCTTTATGAACTCAACCGAGTCTTTGAGAAGCTGATGAAGCGCAGCAGCGAGATCAAGACTGCCATTGTGCCCTGAGACGAAGCCATGACTGCGGCAAATCAAGAATCGGACGAGCAACCGCACGAGAAGGAACCGCTGTCTCAGGACGAATTGCTCGCCCGCGGCTGGGCCACTTTGCCGGACGACTATCGCATCCCCGATGTCGCGCCGGATCTCGACGAAGCTCAAGCGTGGTGCAAGCGGCTGGCCGAGTCGCATTACGAAAATTTTCATGTTACCTCGTGGTTTCTGCCCAAGCGACTGCGCCCACATTTTCATGCCATCTACGCTTACTGCCGCGTCTCCGACGATCTGGGGGACGAGGTGGGTGACACTGCGCAGGCCCTCGCCCTGCTTGATCTTTGGGGCCGCGAGCTCGATGCATGCTACGAAGGCAGCGCGCGTCATCCGGTCTTTGTCGCGTTGGCCGAGACGATCAAAGAGTGTTCTATCCCCAAAGAGCCGTTCGCCGATTTGCTGGTTGCCTTCCGTCAGGACCAGACCGTTACCCGCTTCGAAGCTATTGAAGACGTTCTGGCCTATTGCCGGTATTCGGCCAATCCCGTTGGCCGTCTGGTGCTCCACACATGCGGCGAGGCGGATGAGGAGAATTTTCGCCTGTCTGATTCAACATGCAGCGCGCTACAGCTGGCCAATTTCTGGCAAGATGTGCGCGAGGATTATGCAAGAGGCCGCGTTTATATTCCCCAGAAAGATATGGAATTCTTTCACATCAACGAGGAATATATTGCCGATGGCATCATCACGCCGGAGTTTCGAAGGATGATGCGTTTGGAGGTTGAATATGCACGCTCGCTTTTTGAGGAGGGCTTGCCGCTGATCGGCAATGTCAGTCGCGACTTGGCATTGGACCTTGACCTATTTAGCCGCGGCGGCCTGGAGATTCTGCACGCCATCGAGCGCTCCGGCTATGACGTGCTCAGCGCGCGGCCCTCAATCTCGAAGAGCAGGAAACTGGCTCTGCTGCTGCGTGCTGTCAGTGGCAAGCTGTTGCCTTTTTTGCGCCTCTGGAACCAGAGTTGAGGGTGGGCGGCTTGACCCAGGTACTCACATCGGAGGGACTCACGCCCAGCGGCCCCGAATTAGACTCGGCCTACGCTGCCTGCCGCGCCATTGCCCGGCGTGAAGCGAAAAACTTCTATTATGCGTTTGTCGCGCTGCCCAAACCGCGGCGGAACGCCATCTGCGCCATCTATGCCTTTATGCGCCGAGCCGACGACCTGGCCGATGATGAATCGCTGGCTCGCGACGAGCGCCGCCGCTCTCTGGCAACGTGGCTGGCCGAATGGCGCGCCGTTTGCGAGAGCTCCGCTTCCATCAATTCAGTCGATCCGATCTTTCTAGCTGTGCGCGATTGTACCGCGCACTTCAACATACCGCTCAGCCTGCTCGATGAGTTAGTCGCCGGCGTGACCATGGATCTCGATCAAGATGCAACGAATGCGCCGGATACTTACGCCACCTTCGCCGATCTCTATCGCTACTGTTATCTCGTGGCTTCGGTCGTGGGCTTGGTTTGCATTCGTATCTTCGGTTACGCGGATAGTCGCGCCGAGAAGCTTGCCGAGGAGACTGGCATTGCCTTTCAACTTACTAACATTCTCCGCGATGTGGCCGAGGATGCGGAACGCAAGCGCGTCTACCTGCCGCTGGAAGACCTCGCGGCTCACAATGTCTCGCTCGATTCTTTGCTGCATCGCGCAATGAACGCTCCACCCACGGCCAACGAACGAGCTTTGCTTGCTGCCATCGCTCAACGCGCGGAGGGATTTTATGAGTCCGCACAGGCGCTGCTGCCCTTGATCGACCGCGAGAGCCGTCCAGCGCTGTGGGTGCTGGTTTCGATTTATCATGGATTGCTTAAGCGCATTGAGCATGCGGACTACGATGTTTTTTCACGCCGCGCCAGTGTACCTATGCCGCAAAAGCTTGGCATTTTGGTCGTAGGGCTTGCGCGAACGGGTTTGGCACGATTGTTTGCTTGATGCAGAATCTCTCAGGCTTCAAGACTTGGGGAATGGTTGCACTCCTCTGCTACAAGAGGCTTTTCGTTGGATGATTCGAGGCAAAGTTTGCAGAAGACCGTCACGGTGATTGGCGGAGGCGTGGCTGGTATGAGCGCGGCTTGCGCTTTGGCTGAGGCTGGTTTCGGAGTGCAACTGGTTGAGCAGCGCGGCTACCTGGGCGGACGGGCTTCGTCGTATTTGCATCCGGGTATCGGCGAGGTCATCGACAACTGCCAGCATGTGCTCTTCGGCTGCTGCACAAATCTTCTAGGTTTCTATCGCCGCATCGGCGTCGCGAACAAGATTCACTGGACCAGCGAGATGACCATGATCGAGCCGGGCGGCCAAAGGTCGCGGCTGGGGCCGTTCGAGTTAGGGCTGTTACGGTTGCCGGCGCCGCTGCACAGCGCACCTAGCTTTCTCAATGCCAGGGCCTTCAGCCTTGCGGACAAGTTGTCCCTGGGGCGGGCGATGCGGGCGATGCTAAAGTCCAGCGCACTGACCGACACGTGGGAGTCCTTGGGCGATTGGCTTAGGCGGCACAAGCAGACCAAGGGGGCTGTGAACAGATTTTGGCGGCTGGTGATCGCCAGCGCCTTGAATGCAGATATCGATTCGATTGCTGTGCCTTACGCAGCTAAAGTGATTCGTGAGCTGTTCATGAATTCTGCCGAGGCAGGTAGCATGGGAATGAGTACGGTCCCGCTGAGCGAGTTATACGCGGGTGTGACTCCGTTTCTCAAGGAGCGCGGCGGCGGCGTGCTGTTAAACGCGCATGTGGAGGGCGCGGCCTGGAACGAAGATTCAGCGCAGTGGATGGTCTGCACGCGCACTGATGAGTTGATTTCCGATTTCGTGATTGTGGCATTGCCGTTTGAGGCGACGCAGCAGTTATTGCCTCATCTGCCTGCTGAAGAGGGCGCGGAAAAGTTGGCCCGGCAGATCGAGCGGCATGAACATTGGCCCATTTGCAGCGTGCATCTGTGGTTTGACCGCGAGATTACAGAACTTGAGCATGCGGTGCTGCTGGATCGCGAGATTCACTGGATGTATAACCAGTCGAAGCTGCAAACTGGACGCGGCGGCCATTACATTGAGTTAGTCGTCAGCGCCACGAGAGCGTTTGCGGCGCTTAAACGCGAGGAGGCCATTCAGCAGTCGCTCCGCGAGCTTGCTGAGTTTTTTCCGGCGATGGCGTCGGCGAAGCTGGAGAAGTTCGCGCTGGTCAAGGAAGTCCGCGCTACCTTCGGCGTGCCGCCTGGAATTGATTCAGAGCGGCCATATACGAATTCACCGTGGCCGAATTTGTTTTTGGCCGGGGATTGGGTGCAGACAGGATGGCCATCAACGATGGAGAGCGCGGCGCGGTCAGGGCATCTGGCTGCGGAAGCGCTGGGCTTGGAGGCAGAAGAACCGCTCAAGTGCTTTGAGCCGGATTTGAAACCGCAAGGATTGATGCGCTGGCTTAAAACAGGGAGCAGGGGATAAGAGAACTGGGTTGGCTTGCTATCAACCAGGCGATCCTTTTTCTGTCGCTGTCCCAAGCCGTTTCTTTCGATATCTGCCAGTGGCCAAGATGCGCGCGGATTCCAGCTTGCCGTTGTAAACATACGTCCAGCATTCACGTGTGCGTTCTTTCGAAAGCACCACTGTTTGCAGCGTGCGGATAAAGAGGCTAGAGTCCGGAGCACTTGGATCGAACCCTTCATACTCATCCAGACGGCGCAAGATAGTCTCGTCTTCCGGCAATCGGAACACAGTACCGAAAATTTTTTGCTTGCACGATGGATCGAGCACGGCACCGGGGTAATCCCCGAGATCATAGAGTATTCCGTGGACGAATCCCCTGCCAGCAAGCCGCAGTTTCTCAACCGCAGGCGCGATTTCGTCCGGGGCATGCCCAGGCCGCAACGTTCCGTAAGTAAATAGATAACTACCCATGAACGAATTCGCTAAAGGTCAGTCCGGCGGAAGAACCTACTCAGCTGCTCGAACCTTTTGTTCGGGTCGTTCAAATAGTTCATCACTGTCTTATGACGCTTCATGCAGCAGAGATAATACTTATTTATGTCTTCCTGACCTCTTGTTCCTTGCCTTTTCAGTGCGCGAGAAAATAGACGCCAATGCAGACCAGCACGGCGGCTGTCCAGCGGCGGCGATCTACATTTTCCTTGAGAAAGAATTTGGCTGCGATGGCGCTAGTGACCAGCGTGAGCGAGGCCGAGGCGGGCGCTACCAGGCTCAGGTTCAGATGATTCAAGGCGAAGAGCAGCGAGAAGAAGGCCAACGCCAGAAAGCTAACACCTGCAAAGAACAGCGGGCAGGTGAGGACGGCGCGGATAGCGCCCTTTAGCCCTGAGTGGGCACGAATCTTGTCGAGATCGCCGACCGATTTCATTGCCGCTGCGGTCAGCACTTCGCCGGCGGTCGAGGTGAGCACGATGGCCGCGATCATGGCTGCTGCGGTCCAGACTCCAGGCTGCGCTGAAGGGTAGGGAATTGTCATCGCACCGGCTCCTCTTCGATTTGAATCGCGGTGTCTTCTGATTGAACGGAACTGTCTTTCGATTTAGAGAGCAGTTTTTCCTCGACTTCGGGTCTCTCGGTCAAAGACGGCCCATGCGCTACGAACCCCACGCCTACGGTAATCAGCACAATCCCCGCCCAGCGTTCAAGCGAGATTGGCTCGTGCAGCCAGAAGCGCGAGAGCAGAGCGACGACTATATTACCGAAGCCTGCCGCAGGCATCACAAATGTGAGGTCGGCCCACGACAGCGCGGTGAGATAGCTGGCGAGGTAGCCAATCAGCAGCGCGATGCCCAGACAGACCCAGGGAGTGAGGACCGCCGCGATGAGCGAGATAGGATGGTCGAGCGAGATAGCCGGTAGCTTGATCATGCCGCGCGAAAGGCAGGCATCACCCAGCGGCGCGCAGAGGGAAACAAGCCCTAGAATCATGTATTGGCGCGGCGAAAGTCTATGATGAGCCATTCGTGCTTTGGTCCTGACGAGAGCGGTTCTCCAGTTCACATGAAGTGTCCGGCAGCGCGGAAGTGGCCTTTTCTTAAGGAAAAGGCCACTCAACAGCAATGGTCTTCCTCTACAGTAACTGGAGAACCGCTATAACAGGCGCGGTCCGAGATTCGTGCAATCCCACCTTAACCGATTCGCAACCAGAGCAAATTCGCGAAGAGATGGGATACGCGATCATTGCGCAGCGACTACGCTCCTGCGCTTGCCGGAGCGGGTGGATCGGCTTGAGGGCTGCGGGCCGCCTTCACCATCTTGTTGCGCTGCGCACGCAGCTTCAGGAATGCCTTGGCCTCGACATACAGCCGGGGTACGTCCCGGTTGACGATCGCCTTCCAGATCACTCGGAAGGCGGCCTTGGGCCTGAAGTAGTATTCATCGTAAAAGCGATGCACCATTTCGAGCACGTAGTCGGTGGGCAGGCCGGGGTACTCGATGTGCGCCATCTGGTGTCCGCCTTCATCCATCATTGCCGCAGTGTTCACGATGAAGCCGTTGGCCTTAGCGTAGTCGTAAAACTCCGTGCCCGGATAGGCATGCGCGATCGAGACTTGAATCGTCTCAACGTCCAGCGTTTTGGCAAAGTTGATGGTGTTGCGGATCGACTCCTTGGTTTCGCCGGGCAGGCCGAGGATGAAGTCGCCGTGGATGGTCAGGCCGAGGTCGTGGCAATCCTTGGCGAAGGCGCGCGCGCGGGCCACATCGGCGCCCTTCTTGATGTTCTTGAGAATCTGAGGATCGCCGGACTCGAAGCCTACGATGAGCAAGCGGCAGCCGGCCTCTTTCATGGCTTTGAGCGTTTCGCGGTCCGTGGTTACGCGCGAAGTGCAGCTCCAGGTTAGCCCCAGCGGCTTCAGCTTCTGACACAATTCGATGGTGCGAACTTTTTGGATGTTGAAGGTGTCGTCGTCGAAGAAGAACTCTTTCACTTCGGGGAAGTTCTTCTTGGCCCAGGCCAGCTCGGCAGCAACGTCATCCGTTGAGCGCTTGCGCCAGGCGTGTCCGCTCAAGGTCTGCGGCCACAGGCAGAAAGTGCATTGCGCCGGGCAGCCGCGCGTCGAGTAGAGCGCGATGAAGGGATGCAGCAGGAAGGGCACGTTATAGCGCGTCACGTCCAAGTCGCGCTTGTAGATCTTGGTGGCCCAGGGCATCGCGTCCAGGTCTTCCACCTGCGGCCGGTCGGGGTTGTGGACGATTTTGCCGTTTTGCTTGTAGCTGATGCCGAGAATTTCGTTGAGCGGCTTGCCTTGCGCAAACTCGACCACAGAATGATCGAATTCGCGGCGGCAGATGAAGTCCAGAGCCGCGCACTCGTTCAGCGCTTTGTCTGAATCGGTGGTGACCGGCGGGCCGACGAAGGCGATGCGTATTGATGGATTGGCTGCCTTGATGGCCTCGGCCAGCCGCTGATCGCCCTCCCAGCCTACCGTCGATGTGAACAGCACAAGGAACTCGTAGTCCTTGCAAATCTTGATGGTCTCTTGGGCGGAGACGTGGTGCGGCGGCGCATCGAGCAGCCGAGAACCCTCCAGCAATCCGGCTGGGTAGGTCAGCCATACGGGGTACCAGTAGGACTCAATCTCGCGCGTGGCCGGCCAACGCGAGCTCGCGCCACCGTCGAAATTCTCAAACGAGGGCGGGTTCAGGAACAAAGTCTTCAGAGGCATAGTCATCCCTTTTATTCTAACATTTCGCCAGTTTTCTTCTGATTCACGCCCGTTTTCTGTTATCTTCCGCGGAGTTTACTTTGCGTGCAGTTCGTGCAGCCAGTCTTCCATGTGTCCGAGGGCGCGCAGCAGGCTCAGCCGTGCTCGAGCTAGATCGAATCCCGCGTCCAGCGAGTCTTCGAACTTCTGACGCTCGTCGATGCGGGCCAACTGTTCCGCGGTGGGCGAAAGTTGCGGCGTCGAACCGGGTCCGCTCCCCGATCCATTGCCCAACTCCAGTTGCGCCAATACGGCCTGAAGATCCTCATCGGCGATCTTCTGCTTTAGACTCGCAATCTCCGCCATTGTATCCAGTTCGCGCAGGCTGCCGGTAAGTTCGGCAATCTGAATCTCGCTTTGCCTTTGCGCCTGCTCGGCTTCGACCGTCGCCCGCAGAGCATCAGCCGCCGACTCCTTGGCCTTGGCGCGTTGTCCGAAGTCGAACAAAGGAAGCTGAATTGCGAATCCAGAGCTCAAATTGTCAGACTTCAGTTGTTGCGCATAATAGTTGTCAGCATTGTTGAGGAGCTTAGTGTCGCGGTCGTATTGCGCCGTAAAGCTGACTTTGGGAAACAACTTGTCGAGTTCGTCTCCCTTTGCCGTCTTTTGTTTGGCTCGCGCGATCATCTGCGCAGATTCAATGCCGGCTGTGGTGCTTTTACCTTCGTCCGCCTTCACCGCGGGAATCTCCGGGATACTGGCGTGATCGGGCGTGATGGTGCTCGATGGCAGGCCGGTAAGTGCGGCAAGCTGTTTGGCGAGCGTTGCTGCGCGAGTCTCCATATGCAAGCGTTTGAGTTTGAGCTGCGCCGCCGTCAACTGGGCTTGCAACATATCGCTCAGCGAATCAACGCCAGCCTCAGCGCGATCCTGCTCGATCTTGACCAAACGGTTCGCGAAGTCCTCCTGTTGATGGGTGGCTTCGAGTTCGCCAGTCACTGTATCGAGTTCGATATATGCTGTTGATGCATCGAAGGCAACCTGTTCGCGGGCATCTTTGAGGTTGAGGGAGGCGGCCTTGAGGCTTGAGCGCGCCGCTTCAATGTACTGCTTTTGAGGAAAGCTGAAAACCAGCGACTGCATGCTGGCGTTCACAATCGATGGCGGGACGCCAGTGAAGCCGATAGCGGGAAACGCGGGAAGACCTGAGCCGAAGACCATGTTGGGCAAGTACACGTCAACAGTCTGTGCCACCACTGCCTGCGCCTTTTGTACATCGGCCTCTGCCAGTTTGACCGCGCTCGAATTGCGCTGCGCGAGATCCACCACCGTGGTCAGCGAAACCTGCGCTGGAACGAGCGCAGGCGCTGACGCCATCGCTATGCCAACGATCATGAGTGCCCAGCAGCTCGGCGGATTGTGTCGATTCCCCACGTATGTTCTTTCTTTCAATTCTTCAAATCCTGAGCGGGCTTATACTCAGACGCCAGGGCCAGCGCGGCTGCACGTTCCCGGCTGGCTGCCGCCGCGTCTCCAAGCTGCGCTCGCAAGAGGGCGAGCCAGGTATGCGCTACAAATGCCGGTGCGTCCTCGGTTTTTGCGCTGCCTGCAAGATAGCTCGCGAGCATTTTGGCTGCCCGCGCTGGGTCGCGATTGGTGGCGCGCAACAGGGCCGCTCCGTTGTAAAGCGCCACGCCAGCTTGTTTGTCTTTTGCTGCCGCGCTTTCTCCGCTATGCAGTGCCGACTCCATCTCCGTCCAGCGCTCGCTGCGACGATAGAAGCTGGCCAGCGTTATCCACTGGAATGCCGGATGCGCTGAATGTGCGATCGCCTGTTTCAACTCCCGCTCGGCCGTGCCGTAATCTTTTTGTTTTTCGGCAATGTGGCCCCGCAGTTCGTGAGCGCGAACGGGGTCGACTTTGTCCAATTGCGCGGCCACCCCCTCCGCCTTGTCAACGCCGCCGCCCACCATTGCGGGTGCGGAATAGTAGAACTCACCCAGGTCCGCCAGCGCGGCAGCATTGCTGGGATTCAGCTGGACAGCCTCTTCAAACTCGACCCGCGTGCGCTTGGCCAACGCAAAAGCATTGAGAAACGATGCCCGGCTGGCCTTCTCGCCCAGCACGCGAGCCAGCCACATGTGATCATTCGAGTTCTGTCCGTCTAGCTTTACCGCCTGCTCACAGTCACTCGCGGCTCGATCCCACAGTTCCAGCGTGATCAGCACGCGGCACCTGAGGTTATAGGCTTCTGGCTTGCCGTCTGGTTGGGCGAGTGTGTTCAGCAGCGCCAGCGCCTTGTCGGCCTCGCCAGCCTGCAAAGCTGCATCAGCCTGGGCAAGCTGGTCTCTCTGGTCCAGCGCGGACATGGGAACGGCTCCGGCTGCTGCCAGGCCCAGTACCGCCAGTATGAGTGCTGCAAACATTCTCACCGAATAACCTTGATAGGAATGCCCTCCTGCAAGGGCTGTCCGTTGGCAGTTCCCGTTGCCACTACATCCCCCTCCGCAAGTCCAGAGAGGATGGCCACCTGGGTCAGATTGATGGTTCCGGTCGTCACGAACGTTCTCTGCAGCTCGTCTTTCACTACCTTGAAGACGTAGGGCTTGCCGTTTTCCAGACGCAGCGCTTCACGGGGCACGCTCAGGGCATTTGGGTCGCTGGAGATAGTCACCGTCGTGGTCACGTTGGTGTCGGGCAACAACTCGCCGTCCACATCGTCGATTTTCACCAGCACCTCACCGACGCTGCGCGTGCCGAGATTGATTACCGTAACCGGCGTCCGTTCGATGTGCCCGTTCCAGATTTTGCCTGGCTTGGCTTCCCATTTGATCTGGATCTTCTGGCCAACCTCCAGACTCCCAATCTCCGGTTCGTCAAAATAGGCTCGTACCCGCTCGTGATGCAGGTCGGCCAACTGAAGCAGCAGCTTGCCTTCTTCCACAAACTCAGTGCGCGCTACATCGAGGCTATAGACCGTCCCCGTTGCTGGAGCATGCACCGAGGTCTGCGCTACCTCTTCCCGCGCCGCCGTCAGGTTGGCTTCGGCGTCTGTAAGCGCAGCTCGCGCCCGCTCGACCTCTGCCGGCGAATAGCGGCTCTGCGCACTCTCCTCCGACGCATGCAGACTGTTTTCCGCTGCTTCCAACCGCTGCTTTGCCACAGCTACCTCATTTGGTGAAGCGGCACCCGCCGAGTTGAGTTTGATCAGCGCTTCCAGGCTTTGCTGCGCCGCATCACGTTCCAGCCGCGCACGGGCGATTTCCGCTGCTGCCGCCTGTCGCTCCTGCTGGCTTCCGTTGTGGGTTGTTGACTCCAGCGTCGCCTGTGCGGCCTTAACGCCGCTAACAGCCGCGGCCTCGCGGGCGCGCGCCTGCACGTCATCGAGTTCCATCAGCAGCTTGCCAGCGGGAACCAAGTCCCCCGGCTGCACATAGACCGCTTTGACCGTGGTCGCAATCGGGCTGTGAAGCTCGTAGTTCACCTCCGGCTCAACACGACCGTTATTGCTGATGGTGCTCACCAGCGGGACGCGCGCGGCCGTGGCCGTATGCACCTGGAGACGGTCCCTGGTCAGGGCGCGCACCGAGAAGAAAACCACGATAAGGAGGACGGCCGAGCCCCTCCACAACCAGAGCCGGACCGATTGCGTCATTCCTTGAGCCATTCACTTAACCAGATTTAGTATATAGGACTTGAGAGACCGGCCCCGAAGAGCAAAGCAGCCCAACCGAGGAGAAAATCTGGCTACCCATTCACGGCTCCTCGTACAATCGAAGCATGGCTTTAGAAGTGCGTTACACCGACGATCACGCCAAGGCTGGCCTCGATTTCGCCTTCCCCGCAATCGAGACTTGGCAAAACCAGTTTCCTGGTTACGAAATCATCATTGACAACCCGGAGCTGACCTCTGTCTGTCCCAAGACCGGACTACCTGACTTCGGCACTCTCACTATCCGCTACATGCCGCGCCAGCGCTGCCTCGAATTGAAGTCGCTCAAGGAATATCTGTTCTGCTACCGTAATCTGGGCATCTTCCAGGAGAACATCGTTAACCAAGTGCTTGAGGACGTGGTCAAGGCCTGCGAACCGGTATGGGCAGTGGTCCGCGGCGAATTTCGTCCCCGCGGCGGCATCGGCACTACCGTAGAAGCACGCTGGCCTCGGCCCAAAGAATAGTTTTCGGATGGCAACTTCGCTCCGGCCAATTCGTCCCCGCATCAGCCCGGCCGTCGGGACGTTGGCGCTGCTCATCGCTCTCAACCTGCTCAACTATATCGACCGCTACATTCTGCCCGGCGAGGTCTCGCTGATCCAGCGAGAGTTTCACTCCACCGACCAGCAGATGGGCGCTCTGACGACTGCGCTCTTTTTCTTCTACATGATCGCTGCGCCTCTGACGGGCTGGCTGGGAGACCGATTCCCGCGCAAACCGCTGATCATTTGCGGCGCAGTGCTATGGAGCGTAGCCACGCTGGGCACTGCGTGGGTGCATGACTACACGACTCTCTACATACGCCATGCACTGGTGGGCGTCGGCGAGGCCACCTTCGGCATCTTTGCTCCTGCAGTGCTCGCAGACTTCTATCCTGAGCGAGACCGCAACCGCATCCTCTCCATTTTTTATCTGGCTATTCCCGTTGGCGCGGCTCTTGGCTACTTGGCAGGCGGGCAACTGGGAAGCCTGTGGGGCTGGCGCGCGCCCTTCTTCATCTGCGCTATTCCCGGCCTGCTCGTTGCGGCGCTCTACGGCTGGCTTGGCCGGGAACCGGAACGCGGAGCCAGCGATCACATTCGCCCGACGCTCAACCGCACAACCTTCCGAGGGCTTTTCACCAATCCAGCCTATCTGACGGCTACCTTTGGCCTGGCGACTTTGACCTTTGCCATGGGGGGCATCTCGGCCTGGGTTGCCGAGTTTTTGCGGCGCTCCGCCGGCTTCTCTGTGAGCAACGCAAGCCAGATTGTGGGCGCCATCACGGTTATCGACGGCATTGCGGGAACTGCGGTCGGCGGCTGGATTGCACAGCGTTGGCTGCGCACTAATCACCGCGCTCTCTATCTACTTTCTTCCTGGAGCGTAGCCCTCACCCTGCCTTGCGGCGTTCTGCTCTTCTTTGGGCCGCGCGGCTGGGCCGTTCCCTCGCTCTTTGCCGCCGAGTTCTTCCTCTTCCTCAACAACGGTCCAATCAATGCCGCCATTGTCAACTCGGTCACCGGACCGGTACGCGCCACGGCCATCGGCCTCAATCTCTTCATCATTCACTGCTTCGGGGACACATTCTCGCCGCAGATCATTGGTGCCATCTCCGACCGCTCGAACTTGAGTTTGGGACTGGGCGCTACGCTTATCTTCCTGATCTTCTCTTGTGTGATTTTGAGGACGGGCGCGCGCTTTGCTCCACCGCTGGAAGAGAGTGCCTGATGTGGGTTTCCCGGGTCTCGCCTTTAACATCTAAGCTGTTAGCTTCTTTTTGGTATGCGATTAAAGATGATTCTTGCGAGGAACGACTAGAAGCTTTAGTCACTTTGCTGACGGTGTCTCTTTGTCTCGCGCATTCATGAAGGCGCGGCCTGTGCCGCCTTGTGAGCGCAAGTTAGGGTCGTTGATCGCCGGTCGGCTCTCACCGGCGTTGAAGCCTCGCGCTAGTTTTGGATTGGGTCTGAACTTAGGCGGCCCGCCGTAGAATTGCCGCGCGTGACTCACCACCAATCCCGCCCTTCCGTGCATCGGGCGCACAATCCCGCGAATGTGTACGTCCATATCACGGTACTTGGTTAGCTCGCCCACTTCCCCGCGATCCTCCCACAGGCTCGTAATGGTAAAGCGGCACTGTTCATCCGGCGTTTGCGGCGTACACACGTCCAGAAACCGCGTTCCATCCGGCAACTCGACCACGTCGTAGATATGCGCCGAGACGCAGACATCTTTGTTCATGAGTTTGGTGGCTTCATCGGCGGTTATGCACGGCTTCTGCGAACTGGCAAAAGCCAGCTCAGGCGAAATTGCAGCAAAGAGCACGATCCATCCCACATGGCGCAGAATCACGGTAAACCTCAATGGAAGACTGCTGGAATCGTAGCGCGAATCCGCCGCGAAGGGAAGCGGATCACCGCGAATTCAGGGAGTTGATTCCGCAAATCAATGAATCCAATAAGGCGTGGGAGAATTACATTGAAGGCCGACGAAGACAGAGACCGTTGTCTCAATATCTACCGCTTTGCCGTTCCGAAGATAGGGTTTGTACTTATAGTAATTTTGAACTGCATCGAGAACCGACGCCCGCAACATTGTAGGGCCGGAAACAACCGTCGGATGAAGAACATTCCCATTCTTGTCAATCTCAATCGCTACAACGACTGTCCCCCCGACGCGAGAGGCCCAGGCACGACGGGGATCGTAGCAAATTTCGACCTTCTGTAGGAGCAGTTTTTCCGCAAGTTTCGCCGAAATCCGAATATGGTGCGGCGGAAGAGATGCTGCGGGTGGTGCCTGAGTCTGCGCGAGCTGGCCGGTACCAAAAATAGCCGAAAGAAGAACAAGACAAACGGCAACTTTCATAGCAACCGATTTTATGCCAAACAGGTCCGACAAGAAACTATCGCGCCCCCACTAACTCCCCGGTGTTGGCTCCTTGTCCGTAGTGGCTCTCCACATAGTTATCGAGTATCTGCTTAAACTCGGCCACGATGGTGTCGCCATGCAGCGTCTTGTAGAGTTTGCCGTCGACATAGACGGGCGCCTTCGGTTCTTCAAAGGTGCCGGGCAGGCTGATGCCGAGGTTGGCGTGCTTCGATTCTCCGGGGCCGTTGACGATGCAGCCCATCACGGCGAGCTTTAACTCCTCGACTCCTGGATATTTTTTCCGCCACTCGGGCATCGAGGTTCGCAGATAACTTTGAATCTGCTCGGCTAACTCCTGGAAGTAAGTGCTGGTGGTGCGTCCGCAGCCGGGGCAACTGGTCACTTGCGGCGAAAAGCTGCGAATCGAAAGCGACTGCAAAATCTGTTGCGCGGCCAGTACTTCCTCCGTCCGGTCGCCACCCGGCTTCGGCGTCAGGCTTACGCGGATGGTGTCGCCGATTCCGGCAAGCAGCAGCGGCGCAAGGCCGGCTGTTGAGGCAATCAGCCCCTTCGATCCCATGCCAGCCTCGGTCAGACCTAGGTGCAGCGGATAGTCGCAGCGGGCGGCGAGATTTGTGTAGACATCGATCAGGTCGCGCACTCCGCTGACCTTGGCCGACAAAATAATCTGGTCGTGTTTCAGTCCATAGTGCTCGGCGGCGGCGGCTGAATCGAGCGCACTGCGCACCATGGCTTCCATCATCACGTCGCGAGCCGGCAAAGGCTGCGGCAGACGGCTGTTCTCATCCATCAGGCGCGTTAGTAGCTGCTGATCGAGCGAACCCCAATTCACACCGATGCGCACAGGCTTCTGGTTTTCAACCGCGCATTCAATCATTACCTGAAAATTGTCGTTATCTTTCTTGCCAATCGATGCGTTTCCGGGATTGATGCGGTATTTGGCCAGCGCCCGCGCCGTGGCGGGAAATTTCTTGAGCAGCAGATGGCCGTTGTAGTGGAAGTCGCCCACAATCGGCACGCGCAGGCCGCGCTTGTCCAAGCCCTCGACGATGTGTGGAACGGCTGCGGCGGCTTCTTCGTTGTTCACCGTGACGCGAACAATCTCAGAGCCGGCCAGCGCCAAGGCTGCTACTTGTTCGATGGTGCCGTGAACGTCCGCCGTGTCGGTGTTGGTCATCGACTGCACGACGACCGGAACCTCCCAGCCAACACGAACTTGTCCAATTCTGACCGTGCCGGTTTTTCTGCGCTGAATCTCCGCCATGTCTTTAGTTTACCTGCATCGACTGCAGCGGGAAACCCCTGAAGGTCTCACCACAGTTCCACGATAAATTCGTTGAATTGTCATCGATGGCTTGGGAAAGCAAGCGGATATTTTCCACAGCTTCGAAATAATCTGCAAAGTTTTGAAAATATAAATAGGGGGGAGGGGGGTGTCTCCTCCCCGAACGCTGCATTCCGTTCCGAGTAAACGGACAGGTCGACCTGACTTGAGGGTAACTGGACGGAAAATAATGATCTGCAAAGCGGATTTCATGCGATTGTCTGGGGTGGTGCAGAGGTTTGTTAGTTGCCCGCGGCTGTATTTCGCTTGATTCCGTGAATAGAGGCAAAGGCCCGGGCCTTATTCTCTTCAGTTTCTTCGGCTGCGTGCTGGTAAACTGCGAGGCTTACGACGGAGAGGAAACAAGCCAGAGTCAGAGTATGGAAGAGCCAAAGAAGCATTCTCACGACGATAATTGAGTGCCGAGTCCAGAGCATCTGAATTTGCTCCTCCCATGGTCCGCGATCATGTAGCATTTCCCAATCGTTCCATTGCGGATAGGTCTGAAGTGCAAAATCAGTCCTCTGATAACCAATAGACACCGGCAAATCCAGATTTACGCTGTGCACTGGAATGTGCCTGACATAAGGGACATATAGCGCTATCAATCCGCACACACTGAGAACCGATACAACCGTAAAGATCGCGGGCACGACTGGATGAATTCTTCTCGCTGCCTGGCAGCAAGCGAAGACTACAAAGGTTGTTGACAGTAAAATGCCGACTGTGGCTGCGACAGCGATCCATTCAATGTCGCCAAGCGGTGGGTAAAGGTATTCAGCAAACGCGGTTGAGTCGGGCATGAAAACGTGAAGTACCGGCGGAACAAAGGGCAAACCGGCGACGATCCCGTACAAACTAACAAAACCCAAATAGTATCGGCGGACCGGAACTTTCATCGTGCACGCCCGTTGCACACAATATCAGCATGGACGGGGCCGTTGCTTTCTCCACCCTCGAAAGTGATCACCCGTTCCTCGCAACCTGGCTTCTGAAACTTAATTAAATAAGTTGCATGATACAGGTTGGGGATATGCCAATCAGTCCCATGATCCAGCTTTTTGAATTCAGGGTCAAGCCTTTGCCGATAGGAGACCGTTGCGTGATCCGGAGTGCTGGATACTTCAAGAGTGAATGTCAAATATCCCGAACGAAGCAGCAAGGAAGTTATAGGCACTCGCATTGTGCAACATGCTTCTGAGAACAGCCTCCTGCGCGGCCTTCAGGTGAAGAGCAGAACCGCCAAAGGCCGAACTCACAAGCACCAGTCGAGGGCCGGATTGGCGTAATAGAACGGAATCTTTTCCAAGAGATTTGAGAGCGTCATCGTAACCAAGTCGGATGTCATCGAAAAACACATCTATGGCTTGCGCATAAGACGGTAATGCTCCCTTATCTTCTTTTTCTTTATAGGCGGTCTCAGTCCTTTTGAGGTCGTCCATTGCGTCCTTTACGTTCTTAAGGAGGAGATCATGGTTAGTGGCCATATTCTCCGCACTCAACTGCTGCTTGAGGTGCTCATACTTCGCCTTCAAGCGTTCTGCCTCATAGTGCAGTAATTCAACTTGCGACGGGTTGACGATCACCGTAGCTGAGGTTGGGGTCGCGAGATTGGCAGCCTCGAGATTGAAAGTGAACCAGACATCCCCTTCAAGTCGAGGGATGCTACGGAGGCAGGCATGCATCCAGCCCTCCCAGCAGGGGGAGCACAAAGGCGGGTCCTCTATGTCTCTTTCTCCGTCAAGGCGCATTTCTCCCTGCCATGGACCGCCGGAGAGGTCGGGATCGAACTTGGCTGTCACATCATAAGAATGCTGGTCTGGCTTGAGTATTATGCTTTTCACCTCAGCCTTAATTGGGTAATAGGCGTTTGGTTGGGGGGGCGCGTTCGGTGTGGCTGGATGAAGAACTCCTGAAAGCTTGGGTACACAGTCTTGGTACAGTCCCTTCGGATACCCCTCTACCGAGATGTTGAAAGTGAACTGATGCCCCGCCTTCGCGATATCGGGGTGTTGAATATGAATCCGTAGCGGGGGGATTTGGGGAATTTCAAGGGTGACCTTATCCTGATCCTGAATTTGCACGGGCTTCCGACTGTTCGGTCCCACGATGGCGACTTCTCCCAATTTCCATGTGCCGGGCAACATGTCCTCGGTGACTTTTACTGGCAGCTCGTAGGTCAGTTGACCATCGTGCAGTTCAACCACACCCCCATAAACCAGTTGATCAAGTTGGTCACGACCCGGACCCGCGGTTTGGAAAATATAGCTAAGTTTGCCCCAGCCTTCGTAACCTTGTGGAGCCGGTTTATCAAAAGTAAGTATGAAAGAATGCTTATTTCCTGGAACTAGCCGCAGGTGTTCAAACGAGCTCACCGAAGCTGTACTCGGTGTCACGAGCTGGGAACCAGTCTCTTGTGCGGCGGCAGCAACGGATAGAATTCCCGAAAACCACACGATGGCGATCCATAATTTCAGCATATTCATGCCTCGGTTCAACCATGAATGAATGGTCAATCCACTATAGAGGGAAGCTCTGGACAATACAATTGGCGGGGTGCCGGGTGCCCCAGGTTCGGGTTTTCGGACCTGGGGTCTTCGCCGGAAAGCCTGCCCTGAGCTCGCCGAATGGGCACAGTTCTCCCGTCAGGGAGGACATGAAAATAGCCCAGGGTGAAGCGGAGCGTAACCCTGGGTCAACGGCCCGTCTGATTCCCCCGTCCCGTAGGGCCGGGGTGAGATCTTCGCATAAGATTACGCCCCATCAGCGCATAATAAAAGAATGACCAATGACCGATGGGCCGTTACTGACCACTGCCCACTGTTCACTGACCACTGAGGGGTACCCCCTCCCCCCCTTTTATATTTCAAAAAAACCGCAGTTAATTAAATGGTAAACAGACAATTTCTCTATATAAAGCAACGCAAACAAGATAAATCTCGGCACTTTCCCAAAGATTTTGGAGATAATCCTGCGATAGTTGACAATAGCTTCATGGATTCCATCCGCATCGACAAGTGGCTCTGGGCGGCGCGCTTCTTCAAGACACGTGCACTGGCGTCCAAAGCCTGCGATATGGGTCGCATTCTGTCGAATGGAATCGCCGCCAAGCCAGCTCGCGAGGTCCGCATCGGCGACAAGCTCGCGGTGAAGAACGAAGGCGGCGAATTTCAGATCGAGGTTCTAGCGTTGAGTCAAATGCGCGGCCCTGCAGCGGTGGCGCAAACGCTCT
Source organism: Occallatibacter sp. (assembly GCA_049518535.1). Taxonomy (GTDB): domain Bacteria; phylum Acidobacteriota; class Terriglobia; order Terriglobales; family Acidobacteriaceae; genus Telmatobacter. Next base: position 72,026 of record JBEKRS010000007.1, read on the forward strand.
ACCGCGAGAGCGAAGCCAGCAAGGAAGCGCGACTCAAGGCAATTGCCGAGCGCAAGGCGATGCAGGAGTTCGCGCCGTTGCTTGAGCGCCGTCCTTCCAAGCGCGACCGCCGCCGCATCATCCAGTTCCGTGGCAGGTCGTAGCTCTAGCGCAGGCATTTCTCATGCTTCATGCGCTGTCGGCACATGCGGCTGCGGGACCAATTCCGTCAGAGCGATGGCCGCCAGAATCATCAGCGCACCGCACGCGGGACGAAGCCCGAGCCGTTCGCCCATCACAAGAAACGATGTAATCCACGCAAAGACCGGCTCCATTGTGAGCAGCAGCGCGGTGTGCGTAGGAGGCAGCACCGACTGCGCCCAGCTCTGGATGGAAAATGCCGCTGCGGTGGCTAGCACGGCTGCAATCGCCAGCGCCACAGCCAGCCGTGCCGTCCAGATAATGTGCGGACGCTCGATCAGTGGCAGACTCAGCGCCATGAACACCGCGCAGAAGCCCACTTGCAGAAGCGCGAGAGGCTGAAACCCGATGCGCGGCGAGACGTGGCTCAGCGCCAGGCAGTGGAAGGCGAACCCGATGGCGCAGCCGAGGGTCAGCACGTCGCCCAGATTGATTGAGGTCAGATCGGGCATGAGGTGTGCCGCTTCGTTGAACAACGAAGCTGGTCCTTGTGCGCGAACGGCGGCTGGCGCGGTGAGCAGCACAATCCCGATGAAGGCCATTGCCGCACCAAGGAAGGCGTTCCAGCGCGGCGGCTGTGCACCCGGTGGGCGCAGGCCAGGAATCGCCGAGAACAGCGGCACCAGCACCACCAGCAGCCCCGTGATGAATGCCGACTTCGACGGCGTAGTGCGGACCAGCCCCGTGGTTTGGAATTGGTAACCCACGGCCAGGCACAGCCCCACCAGCGCGCCTGCCCCGACCTGCCAGCCCTGAATCTCCCGCCAGTAGCGGTGATAAGCTACTGCTAGCACCACGAAGGCCAGTGTCATTCGAGCCAGGTTGAAAGCCGCGGGTGTCGCATCGGATAGCGCGCCCTTGACGAGTACAAAGGTCGATCCCCACACGGCAACCACAAAGAGCATCAGCAGGTAGGCACGTAGCTTCATCTCTTTGGATTATGGCAGTCGAAGCCGCGCAGGCCCGTTCGCGCCAATCGGGCAAGGCATTTTAGACGCGCATGGATGAGACGTAACTATTGTTCCGCAGCCCATTCTGTCATGGTCAGAGCGAGCAGCAGAACTCGGCGCAGTCCCGCTTCGCGATCTTTGGCCGAATACCACTCAGCTTGAGTGTGCGCGCCTCCGCCCTCACCACCTGCGCCGATCGACATCGCCGGAACTCCCAGCGAGAGCGGGAGGTTGGCGTCGGTCGAGCCGAGGCGCAGCTCGGTGTGCAGGCCCAAGTGGCGGTCTACCGCTTGCAGAGCTTGCAGTAGCGGTGCATGAGCAGGCAACTGCGCAGCGGGTCGGTCTCCAATCATTTCGATGGTGAAGGCCAGCAGACCTCGCCCACGTGCGGCTGGAGATTTTACCTGGGCGTTCGCGTGCTCGACGGCGTCCTCCACGGCGCGACGCAGTGCTACCTCCAATCGCAGAAGCTGTTCAGGGCTTGTTGAACGAAAATCGATCGCGGCCTGCACATTTTCCGGGATGGAATTCACGCTGGTTCCGCCCTGAATCGTGCCCAGGTTGAGCGTGGTGCGCGGCTCTTCCGGCAATTGCGTCTCGGCAAGCACAGCCAGCGCCGAAGCCAACGCGGCAATGGGATTAGGCGTGCCCGCATCGGTAAAGCTGTGTCCGCCGGGGCCGGTAATCGTGACCCGGTAGCGCCGGCTTCCCAGGGCCTGGGTCACGGCAGAGTCCGCGCCCGCGCCGTCAAGCACAATATGCGCGACAATGCGTCCGGCAATCGCGCTCTGTTGGTAAAGGTGTCGCATGCCGCGCAAATCGCCTTCGCCCTCCTCGCCTACATTGCCCATGAAGATCAGCGGCGTCGCCAATTCGACCTTAGCTTGGATCAGCGCGTAGGCGATGGCCAGCATCCCTGCGACTCCGGCACCGTTGTCGCACGCTCCCGGAGCTTCCAGGCGGTCGCCGTTCACCGTAGGTTTCAGCGGCGTTCCGGCCGGGAAGACCGTGTCCAGGTGTGCTGAGAGCACGATCACCGGGCCAGTGCTCTCTGATGGAAGCGATGTTGCAGGCAGCCAGCCGAAGACGTTGCCAACAGCGTCGGGTTCCACACGGCTAAGACCGGCCTCGCCAAAGCGCGCCGCCAGCCACGCGGAACGAGCCTGCTCGCCAAAAGGTGGTGCGGGAATCGCCACCAATTCTGCTTGCCAATCCATAATCGTCTTCGGATTGCCGTGCAGCCAAGCGAAGGCAGCGTGAACCGACCGTTGGGCGGCCAACGTCGTTACTCGTGAAAAGGCCGAATTGTGAACGAAGAGCCCCATGCGGCTGGTTTCAGGGTAACAGGGAGGCTACGCAAGAGGTGTGCTGATTCTGGTGGCCGTTATTCAGATGCCAATAAGCAGTCCATCTACTCGCTCGTCATACTCCACCGAATGAAGAAACAGCCCCCGTGCAGGAGCGGTCGGTCCGGCTGCGGTGCGGCTGCGGGCGGCGAGAATTCCTGGAATCTCTTCGCAACGGAGGCGTTCACGGCCGACATCCAACATGGTTCCCACCAAGTTGCGTACCATGTGATGCAAAAAGCCGTTGCCTCGGACGCGATAAACCAGCAGTTCTCCGTCTGGACTCTGACGCGCTTTCCAGCCCGACGAGAAAACGGTTCGGACCGTTGCCGGCATAGGCGGTTCGATCTGAAAGCCCGGTCTTGGTATTGGGCGCTCGTCCGGTTGCGCATTCGGGTCTAAGCTCTGGCTGGCCAAATCGGGATCGGTGGCCGCAAAGCTCAGGAAATCGTGTTCGCCCTCGAAGAGCTGTGCTGACCTTTGCAGCGCTTCCATCTCCATGGGCCAAGAGCAGACGTGGACGTAGCGGGCCAAAAAAGGCGGACAAATTGCGCCTCGAAAAATCCGGTATTCATAGGTCTTGGCGACGGCCGAGTGCCGCGCATGAAAGGTACTTCGTACAGTTTTTGTCTCGAAGATTCGGATGGATGTGGGGAGCGTCCGATTGAGAGCGCGCTGCAGATTCTCCGCAGGAATAGGAGCCGCAAGTTCAAAACTGGCCACCTGGCCGAGCGCATGGACGCCGGCGTCGGTGCGTCCCGATCCCTGGGGCAGAGGTGATTCTCCGGTGATCCGCCCCAGCGCGGACTGTAGTTCACCCTGAATGGTGCGTTCGCCCGGCTGCACCTGCCAACCTCGAAACTCCGTGCCGTCGTAGGCCAAGGTCAGCTTCCAGGTCTGGAGCGAGGGCGCGGGTTGGGTGCATTCAGTCACGGCGAAGAGCATTGACAGTAGCGTAAATGACGATGGGGAGTAAACGGCGGCTGGCACTGTTGCGGGTGGGGTGGTGGGATATACTCAGCTTTCCACGTGCGATGAAGGCTACGCTGCCGGGAAGGGCACAATAGAAGCCTAAACCCTGGAACGGGCTCCTCTGGAACGAATTAAGGCCCGCGCGCGTATTTACTTGCAACCGAAAGACCGCGTACCAGGCAGCACCGAAAATAGCCTGGAGAATCACAAATTTGCGTCCGGGGAGGCTCGCCGGGCGTCTTGAAGAATGGCACCCCACATGCCTCAGCAATTCCCAAAGAGAAACCATGTTGTGGAGAGGAACTATGCAATTGTTCGGTACTAGTGTGTTTGAGCAGAAAAAGATCGCGCTTGCTGTTCGCGGACAGGCAAATAATCGGCTGCGCGCCGTAGCGGCGGTCATGCTGACCCTGGCGGCGGGAATGCCTTCCGGGTTTGCCCAACAGGCTGGGGTTGGTGCTACGGCTCCAGACAAGGAGGCCTCTGAGCTGCCCGCGGCTCCGGCTCCGGTGCCAACCGTGCCATTGAACCTCCGTCCGAGCGCGCGGGATTTTTCAAGGCCCGCAGGTAGGCTTCTCGGCAATCCGATCAACATGTACCGCCCGACCTCGATCGGCAAGGCCAGCTTTTCAAACTCGGTGCGCCTGACAGACTTGGTCAAGGACGGCAAGATTTACCTGAGCCTTTCTGATGCTCTTGCACTGGCTATCGAGAATAACTACGACATCGCCATCGCCCGCTATGACCTGGATATTGCGGATACGGATGTTCTCCGGACACGCACCGGGGCAACGCCTCTTGGTGCGCCTTCTGGACTGGTTACCGGCACACTAGGCGGTTCCGCATCGACATTGACCACGGGCGGCGGCCCTGGTGGAACTGCGGTCGGATCGGGTGGCGCGGGTTCCGGCGTCAGCGGATTGACGCTGACAACAGCCGGTGCCGGTCCCACGCCGGAGGCCCTGGAACCCACCGTCACCGGCATGATTCAGTTGGAAAGAGCCGAGCAGCCACAGACCAACGCATTCGCTCCGCGCGCCTTTCAAAACACCGACCAATACAATTTCACATTCAATAAGGGCTTTGTTACGGGCACGGCGCTCGCCGTGGCCTTTAACAACTCCCGTATCACCACCAACAATGAATTCGATCTTTACAGCCCTGAGCTCAATTCCAGCTTCAAGGCAACTGTGACGCAGCACCTGTTGCAGGGAGCCGGTATCTGGGTGAACAAGCGCTTCATTTATCAGGCGATCAACGACCGACGCATTGCCAGCTCGTCCTTCCGTCAACAGATTCTCTACACCGTCAACCAGGTGGAAACAATCTACTGGGGGCTGGTGCAGGCCTATGAGGACGTGCTAGCCAAGGAGCGCGCCGTCGAGCAAAGCACAAAACTGGCTGGCGACGACCGCAAGCAGTTGGAGATCGGCACCGTGGCCCCGCTGCAAGTGGTGCAGGACGACTCCAGCGTAGCCAGCGACAAGCAGGCTCTCATCAGCTCACAGAACTCCCTCAATTACCAGCAGCAGATCATCAAACAGGCCATTGCCCGTAACTTGAACGATCCCGCGCTCTCGGTTGCCCCCGTGATTCCCACCGACCGCGTGACCATTGGGGAGATTCCCGAGGAGAAGCAGCCGGTCGAGGAACTGGTTCAAGAAGCTTTCCAGCAGAGGCCGGAACTGGAGCAGGCCGTACTCACGCTCCGCAACGATGAGATCACCTTGAAGGGCGCGCGCAATGCGCTGCTGCCGGGGCTGGATGTATACGGCTTCTATAGCGGCACCGGTGTGGGTGGCTCGCTCAACCCGTCTTGCGTGAATCCCTTTAGCGGGGCTGCGTGCTCGACCCCTTCGGTGGGATATGGAACTACGCTGCAGAATTTGATCAATAGCAGCTCTCCTGACAAAGGCATCGGCTTCAACCTGACAATCCCCATCGGCAATAAATTCGCACAGTCGGTGCAGGCGCGGTCGTTGATGGAGTACCGTCAGGCCGAGTTGCGGCTGGAGCAGCTCTACACTCAGATTCGCATGCAGGTGGTCAATGCAGAGTTTGCGCTAGTCAACGACCGGGCACAGGTGCAGGCTTCCATCGCCGCCAGAGACTATGCGCAGCAGGCCGTCGATGCCGAGATCAAAAAGCTGCACCTCGGCGCATCGACCACGGCCAATGTCCTGCTCCAACAGCGCACCTTGGCCATCGATGAGGACAACCTGATCGCGGCCAACGCCACCTATGCCGAGGCCCGTGCCAGCTTGTACCAGATGCTGGCTACCACGTTGCAGCACTACGGCATCAACCTGCAAGATGCGGCCACGGGTGCAGTGAAGACGGCACCCATGGTTCCCGGATTGACGCCGGTCAAGGAAAGCGCGGAGCCTTCTACCGCTCCGCCAACCAATCAGTAGTTTTTGCAATTTATGAGTGAAGAGGCCCGGCCCACAACCGGGCCTCTTCATTTTCCGCGATGAGACTGGGAAGTTAACACGCGCGGGTGCCTGTCTTACCGCTCCGCAACCAGGTCCAGCAGATCAAAGAACTCCGGGAAGCTGATAGCGGCTGATTCCGCGCCTTGAATCACCGTCTCTCCCTCGGCACGCAGTGCAACCACGCTGAACGCCATGGCGATACGGTGGTCGCCGCCCGAGTCAATCGTCGCACCGTGCAGCTTTTGTCCTCCAGGCACATCGAGGCCGTCCTCGAACTCGATGACCTCAGCGCCCATGGCGCGCAGATTCTTTGCCACCAGCGCAATCCTGTCGGACTCCTTCACACGCAGCTCCCTTGCGTCGCGAATACGGATGCCGCTGCTGGTATACGGCCCAATCGCGGCCAGTACTGGCAGCTCGTCGATCAGTTGCGCGGCCAGCGCCCCGCTGATGGAGGTCGATCCCAGCCCTTCAGTCGGCGATGATATCTGCACCGTGCCCACCAGTTCTGCATTCTTCTCCTCCAGATTGAGCACCGCGATGTGCGCTCCCAGTGCGGTCAGTACGTCCAACAGCGTGGCGCGGGTAGGATTCAGTCCCAGCGCGTCCAACACCAGGCTGGAGCCAGGAAACAATGCTGCCGCGCAGAGAAAGAACGCAGCCGAAGAGATGTCGCCAGGCACCGTGGCGTCGATGGCGTGCAGCTTCTGCTTTCCGGAGATCGACACCGAATCCAGCGTCCGCGTCAGTGTCGCTCCGAAGGCGCGCAAGGCCAGCTCACTGTGGTCGCGCGTACGCACCGCCTCGCGCAGCGTGGTTGTGCCTGCCGTCTGTAATCCAGCGAGCAGGATGCAAGTTTTCACTTGCGCGCTGGGAACCAGTGTTGTGTAGTCGACCGCCTTTAGCGGCCCGCCTTCGATCGTCAACGGCGCATGGCCCTCGGTGAGGGTCAGCCGCGCGCCCATCGCTGCTAATGGTTTCAGAATCCGCTCCATCGGCCGACGCGAGAGCGATGCGTCGCCCACCAGCGTAAAGCGGCCCTCTTGTGGCGCCAAGAGGCCGGAGATCATGCGCATCGTCGAGCCGGAGTTACCGCAATCGAGTGGTGCATCAGTTGGCGTCACGCGCCCGGCCACGCCCGTTACTTCTACTGAGCCATCTTCCAGCCTACGCACACGTGCGCCCAGCGCCTCCATGCACGCCAGGGTAGATGCGCAATCGGCGCCCGTCGAGAAGTTGGTAAACCGCGATGCGCCTTCGGCAAATGCGGCCAGCATTCCGTAGCGGTGGCTGATGGACTTGTCGCCCGGCAAGCGCAAGCTCCCATAGACGTTCTTTGCCGGGCGGATGATGCGTTCTTCTGTCACAGTATGCAAGGTGGCTCCAAAATGCGGGCTCTCATTCAAGTCTAACCAACGGCAAGCAGCTACCGCACCTTGAGCACAATGATCGTCTCATCGTCGAAGCGGTCTTGTTCGCCTTGGAATTGGCCAACGTCGGCGAGAACGGCATCGGCAATCTCCTGCGCGGAGTGAGTGTGGTGGCTGGATAGCAGCTCGGAAAGCCGGTCCTGGCCGTACATCTCGCCGGTCGCGTTCTCCGCGTCGAGAATCCCGTCCGACACAAAGACGATGGCGTCTCCCGACTCGGTGGCCAGGTTGAGTTCATCATAGGTCACGTCGGGAAACAGCCCTAACGGGAAGCCCTCAGTACGGACCGCCGCCGACTGCCCGGAGCGGCACAGGACCGGCTGCACCGCGCCTGAGTTGGCCACCTGCAAGGTTCGGCTCTCATCGTGCCACAGCGCGAACAGCATGGTCACGTACTGCGATTCCAGCTTTCTTTCCTGAATCGCATCGTTCAGTAAGGCGAGCATCTGCGCCGGTTCCGGCTGCTGTTGCGCTGCCGAGCGCATGATGCCGCTTACCAGTGCCGCAAACAGTGCTGCCGGCGCCGCCTTGCCGCTTACGTCGCCCAGCACAATAGCCGTCTGGCCGGGGCCGTAGTCCACAAAGTCGTAGAGGTCGCCGCCGATGGCGCGCGCGGGCAGGAAGCGCACCGCCATCTCGGCGTTGGCCATCTCGGGCGCTGAGGCCGGGAGCAGCCGAAGCTGAACCTCACGCGCCATGGCAATATCCCGCTCCAGTTGCCGCTCCTGCGAGCGCACCGCCTGATAGAGCCGCGCATTCTCGATGGCGATTGCCACTTGCGCGGCCAGAGTGGTCAACAGGCGTTCATGCTCTTCATTGAAGAATCCTACGCGCGTGTGTTCCAGATCCAGCACACCGATGATGCGCCCTTTATGGAACAAAGGTGCAATCAGTTCCGAGCGAGTCTCCGGATTCATGGCTACGTAGCGCGTGTCCTTGCGTACATCGGGCACGTTCACCAGCCGCCACTCGCGCACCGCCGCGCCCACCAGTCCGCTGGTGATCGGGAGACGGCGCTGGGGCGCATGCGCGTAGCCGAACCGCCAGGCGTAGCGAGTAATCAGCGTCTCACCTGCGGGGTCGAGCAGCATGATCGCGAACATCTGGAAGTCGATCAGCCGGCGCAGCAGCTGCCCCACCCGTTCCAGCAGCGGGTCCAGATCAAGAATCGAAGTCAACTCCGTGGCGATCTCGTTCTGCACCGCCAGCATCTGTGCCTGACGCGAGACACGAGCATAGAGCCGCGCGTTCTCAATCGCCTGGGCAATCCGCGAGGCGGTCAGAGTGAGCAGGCGCAGATGCTCAGGGCCGAAGTAGCCTATCTGCTCGCTCTCGATGTCCATTATCCCGATCAACCGGTTTTTGGCAATCAACGGAACCGCAAGCTCGGAGCGTACGTCGGGGTTCACCTGGATGTACGCTTCCGATGTGGTCACGTCGTTCAACAGCACCGGCATGCGGTTGAGCGCCACCTGGCCCACCACCCCCTTGCCCATGGGAATGTGCAGCCGCTCAACGTCGATAGTGTGACCGATCTGGAACCGAACCCGTAGTTCGTGGGTGCGGTCGTTAACCAGCAAGATGGCGAAGATGCGGTAAGGGATGACGGCGCTAACAAGCTCCGAAGTACGCCGCAGCAGGGTTTCCAGGTCAAGCGTGGTGTTCAGCGCGTCGGTAAGCTGCATCAGGTAGGCCACGTCCGCTGGTTCTACGCGGATATTCGACGGGTCAAGATGCGTCCCCGGGCTTGCCGGATCGGCCGGACGGTAGTCGCCCTCGAACTCGTGCTGTTCACGCGGAGATGGTGGGATGTCTGGCATGTGTATAGAAGAGAATCATAGTGCATGGCGGCGTTCGATGGTCATGCGGCAGCTCGATTTGAGACCAAACGAGGGAATCTTTCATGTTCTCATATGGGTCTACTATGCACGATCTCAAACCGCCTCTTAAGCCTCAAAAATGGACTCTCAAGATGGGTGTACGAAAGCTTGGCCGCCAGAATCGTGAGCGGAAAGGCAAGAGCGCACGAAGTTATCACGTTATATGGGATATGCAGCAGAAGAAGGGGGATGAATGAGAGTCGAATTGCCAAAAAATGGTAGACGTAGAGGCCATACGAAATCTTGCCGAGATTGGCGGCCCACTTTGGAATATGGGAAGAACCTATCATGCAGAACCCCTGCAGAATAGCACCGCATCCAACAGCGATCAGCGCATAACCGACGATCATAGCGAAGCCGCTGATGGCCAATCCCATTGACGCGGCTTGCTTGACTTGAAACGTATAACACGCGACAAACCACAGGACAGGCCCGGAGATCGCCAGCATAACTCCAGCTACGACATTGCCGGGCTTACGGTGAGACCTGGCTAATGCAAGGAGAATTCCTACGGCAAACATTTCAAATTGAACAAATGCGTTGCACCAAACTTCATAGTCGGTGTTTGCATGGCGTTGGCCAAAGTTGAAAAGTTTGATGTTGGCGACAAGAATAAAGACGAGGGCGCAGAGCACGAGATCGCGCCTGGAAAACCAGCGCATCGCCCATGGCCAAATAAGATAAAACTGCTCTTCGATCGAAATGGTCCATAAGGGTAACATGGGGTTATTGAACCAGCCAACAGAAGCACAATAGAAATTTCCAGCAAAAAGCATGTACCAGGCAAAGCCGGTAGCATGCTGTCCGCCCAAAAATGCAAATGCCCAGGCAATGCCGATAAGGATTCCAAAAATGTAGAGGGGCCAGATTCTCAAGATTCTGCGCAGGTAGAACTTCCGGACGGAAACCGCCATGTTCTCATCGCGCTCTTTTAGGAGAAGATTTGTAATTAGATAAGCGCTGAGGGCAAAAAACAGACACAGCCCCATCGTGCACATATTGGCAATGCCAAAGACAATACGTGCACCACCGGGAGAGAGATGGTTGGTGAAGCTGGTGGGAGAAGGATCGTGAGGAATCTCATGAGCGAAGAAGACAAAGAGAAAAGCCAGAAATCGTACCGCGTCCAGTTCTGGACGATAGCCGCGCACACTGGCGACTGGTGAAATGGTCTGCTGGGATACCGCAAGATTCTCCGTGATCTTCAAGTTGCGGTTACCCCATCGTCGTTCCACTCAAACACTGTTATTCAATTGCATGATTACGGTCATCTTGTTTGATCAGCATAGCCAAATCCGATTTCCAGCTCCCTCTGCTTTACTCGGCCCCTAGCTCTCGCACGATGGCCACTGAGGCAGAAGCGCCGATGCGCGTGGCGCCAGCATCGAGCATTGCCTTCACATCGGCCAGGGTGCGAATGCCGCCCGAGGCCTTCACGCCGCATCGTCCGCCTGCTACGCCGCGCATTAGAGCCACGTCGGCCGCGGTTGCGCCGCCTGATGCAAAGCCCGTCGAGGTCTTGATAAAGTCCGCCCCAGCCTGGATGGCAATCTCTGAAGCGCGCAGCTTCTCTTCCATGTTCAACAGCGCAGTTTCCAGAATCACCTTGAGCAGTACTCCGTAATGCTTGGCGACAGTGGATACGGTCCGAATAGTGTGCTGGACAACCTGGTGGTTGCCGCTCTTGAGTTGGCCTATGGGGATCACCATGTCCAGTTCGCGCGCGCCCAGCCGGATCAGCGCGGAGGCCTCCTGGCGGAGGGTGGACACCAGCGATGCGCCCAACGGAAAGCCTATCACTACGCCGACGGGAACGCCGGTCCCGGACAGCACGCCAACTGCCGTCGAGACCCACGTCGGGTTCACCATGGCGCAAGCGAAGCGGTAGCGGATCGCCTCGTCGCACAGATTCTCCACCTGATCGCGGGTGGCATCTGGCTTCAGCAATGTGTGGTCGATCACGGCGGCCAGAGTATTCCAGTTTGTGAGCGCTGCCGCGGCAAATGCGGCTGAGTTGAAGCTCCCGTTGTCGAAATCCAAATCCACATCTTGAATGGGAGTGATTGCAGTCATGCCGTCATACTCCTTGCGGGTCCAATGCCGCTCTCAGCCGGCGGCTCGTGGGGTGCCCACAAGGGATAAGTATAGAGCCTGCCGAGGTGTCAAACCAGACGGAAACGCACCGGTTCTCGTTCAACCGCGGTACTTTTTATTCAGGATGGTCGGGAGTCATCAGGCAGATGTCCGGCAGATTCCTGTAGCGTTCCGCATAATCCATTCCGTAGCCGATGACGAACAGGTTGGGAATGGAAAAACCCACGTAGTCCGCCTCGATTTTTTCAATGCGGCGTGAGGGCTTGTCGAGCAGCGTGGCGATGCGCAACGTCTTGGGGCGTTGCTGCAGGAAGAGCTTGCGCAGGTAGCAGAGCGTCAACCCGGTATCGAGAATGTCCTCGACCACCAGCACGTTCTTACCCTCGATCGGCTCATCGAGGTCCTTGATCAGCTTGACCGCGCCAGAAGACCTCTGTCCTTTGCCGTAGCTGGAGGTGGCCACAAAGTCGAAGGTCGCGTCCACCTGCACAGCTCTCGAAAGGTCGGCCAGAAACGGCGCAGCGCCCTTCAGCACACCCACCATCACCAGCTTCTCGCCGTTTAGGTCACGGGTAATCTGCGCGCCCATCTCGGCGACGCGCTCGGCAATCTGTTCTCGGGTATAGAGAACCTCAAGGTTCTGGTAGCTGATGGTGGCCATGCCTTCAGTATCGCGCGAACCGGACGCGCGGGGGCAAACCCTCCTGTGCAAATCCCGGTCATTGTTCCCTGACCGGATAGCTACGACCGGCCCACTGGCGCGTCTATACTTGAGAAGCGATGATTCCCTATTTGCACCTCTGGCATTTCAACCTGCCGGTTTTCGGACTGATGCTCTGGCTGGCTGCCGTAACTGCCGCATTTGTCATGGACCGCAGCTTTCGCCGCGCCCGCCTCACTGTGGGCTCAGAAGGGGCCGACGCAGTGGGCATAGTGGCCGTGACTGTGGTAGCCGGCATCATAGGCTCCAAGCTCTGGCACGTCCTCGACACCCCTATCGAGTTTCGCGAGATGGGTTGGCGCGTCCTCTGGGATTCGGCCGGCTTTGCCTGGTTTGGCGGCCTTCTGTTCGGGATCTCCGCGCTGGTCTTCCAGGGTTGGTGGGCCAAGATCGGTGGCCTGCGAACTCTGGATTTAGCTGCCCCGGCCGCCGCCATCGGTTACGGCATCGGACGCATCGGCTGCTTTCTATCGGGCGACGGCTGCTATGGCATCGAAATCAAGCCCGTTCATTTCCTGGGTTTTTCGTTTACGCCCTGGGGAATGAGCTTCCCCAAAGGCATTGAGCCGACTTTCGCCCGCGTCTATCCCACGCCGCTTTATGAGCTGACCGCCAACTTGCTCATCGGCTGCTGGCTGTGGTGGAGGGGGAGCAAGCCGCGCGCCACCGGAGCCATCGTCGGCGAGTACCTTCTGCTCAGCGGAACAGCTCGCTTTCTGGTTGAATTTATCCGCCGCAACCCCAAGGTGTTGTGGGACTTATCGAATGCCCAGCTAGCCAGCGCCGGCTCTGCAATTGTGGGCATCATCCTGATCACCTGGGCTGCTACGCGTCCGGTCACTGAGCCGGAAAAAGCCGCGGAACCCGTGGAGAAGGCAGCGTAAACACACCCGACGTGGCCATGCTGGGCATTCCCGACGCCGCATCCCTCAGCCGCAAGGCAAGACCGTGTGGCCCGGGTGGGATACCAAGTCAGGGCAGTTACTCCCCAATCCCCATCTTCTCTCAATTCTAATAATGCTCTAATCCCTTCGGTTCTCGTCCGGTCCTCCACCTGCAAGGTTTCGGTGTGCTGGAGGAGGGGTGCCCGATGGACAGTGGATACTATGCGGCGATGACCGGGCTAGTGGCGCGAACCCAAGCGCTGGACCTGGCGGCCACGAACCTGGCCAATGCACAGACCCCTGGCTACCGTGCCGAGCAGGAGTACTTCCGCTCGGTGCTGTTAGGACCCGATGCCACGGACTCTCAGCTGGGTCATACGGTGAACAACTTCGGACTGATAGGCGGCGACCGGTTAAACCTGAGCCAGGGCACGCTCGATCAGACCGGCAATCCATTGGATCTGGCCATTCAAGGCGAAGGTTTTTTTCAGGTGCAGACGCCCAATGGGCCACGCTACACGCGCGATGGCGGCTTTCACCGTACACCGACCGGACAACTGGTTACGGCAGCGGGCGATCCGGTGTTGTCGGCGACCGGTCAGCTGATTCCCGTTCCACCCGGCGAGGTAGCGGTGGGTGCCGATGGCGTGCTCTCGGTGGCTGGCGGGGTGGTTGCTACGGTCGGGATCTTCACCTTCCCCCCTGACGCCCAGTTGACCCCGGAGGGCGCTAACCGCTACGTCGCGCCGGATGGGGTGCGGCCTGTGCTCTCTAAAAATGCCACGGTTCATGAGGGCGCGCTCGAGACCGCCAACCAGGGCGTGATAGCTGGATCGCTGAACCTGATCCTGGTGCAGCGCGAAGCGGAGATGATGCAAAAGGCGCTCACCGTCTTCCATACCGAATTCAACAAAATCGCCACCGAGGATCTGCCCAGGGTGTGAAGCCATCTGTAAGCGGACAGCTAACAGCTGACAGCAGACACCGAAAAGCAATCAATCGGAGTCATGAAAGTGGAGAATGGAACGGCAATTTGGGCTATCGGACGGATAAGAAAGTTTGCCGCAACAGAGAACTGTTACCTGTCAGCTGATAGCTGTTAGCTGACAAAGAGGGAGCCATCATGATTCGAGCCTTGTACACCGCAGCCAGCGGCATGAGCGCACAGCAGTTGAATCTGGACACCATTGCCAACAACTTGGCCAACTCCTCAACCACCGGATTTCGCCAGTTGAGCATGGAGTTTCAGGACATGGTTTACCAGAACCTGGTGACGCCGGGAGCGGCGCAAAGCCAGTCGACGGTGTCGGCCGGGCTGCAGATCGGTCTGGGAACCAAACCGGCGGCCACCGAGGTGATCATGACCCAGGGTTCTCTGAACCAGACCTCGAATCCGCTGGACGTGGCCATCGAAGGCGGCGGCTTTTTCCAGGTGCAACGGCCGGATGGAACCATCGAGTACACACGCGCGGGGCAATTTCAACTTAATAACCAAGGAACCATCGTGACCGCCGCCGGCGACCCAATCATTCCCACCATCACCATTCCCGCCAACGCCACGGCGGTCACCATCACTCAGTACGGAGTGGTGAACGCCACCTTGCCTGGGCAGCAGAATCCCTCGCAGTTAGGCCAGATTCAGCTGGCTACCTTCCCCAACCCCGGAGGGCTGCAGAGCATGGGATCGAACTTGTTGCAAGCTACGCTCAACTCCGGCGACCCGGTGCTGGGCAACCCCGGAGGAACAGAAGGATTGGGCACGCTCCAGCAGGGGTACCTGGAAAATTCGAATGTGGATGTAGTGAGCATGTTCGTGCAAATGGTGCTGGCACAGCGGGCCTACGAATCGAACTCAAAGGTTATCAAGGCAGCGGACGACATGTATTCTCAAGTCAATAATATGGCCCACTAAATGAGAAGAAATACATGAAAAAATAGGCGAGAAGCAGCTGGAGAGGGTCATGAAGGATTGGATGAGAATGGGGCTCGAGATGGCATTGGGAATAGCAGTGTTGGCGCAGGCCGCAGCGCCTGCAGCTTGTGCACAGGCTCCGGGCTTGTCTGGAGCGGCCAATGCCAGCACTCTGACGGCGCTCTCTTCGCCAAAACTGATTATCGCCCTGGTCCAGATTCCTGTCGAAGGGGAGATCGTCCGCGAGATAGATGACCCCCACACCCGGGACCGGTGGCTGCTGATGCGCGACTCACAGCATCCGGGCGGACCGGGGCGGATGGTGCTGGTTGCGGCTCGTCGAGACGAACCGGGTCGTGCCTCTGCAAACGCCGCGGCAGAGAAGGATGAAGCCCGCTTCAATCCGATTATTCGCGCCGGAGACCGTCTGATCGTCGAGGAGCATACAGAGGTCGCCGATGCGGTTTTGGAGGCTCGTGCGTTGAACCCCGCCGCACAAGGATCGGCATTCGATGCGCGTTTGACGATTGGCGGCAGGGTGGTGCGAGCCGTAGCCCTGGCCCCTGGTCGTGCGACTCTGCAACCACAGACGGCGGTGCGGCCATGACGGTCAGTTGGATGAGAGTCGCGCTCATTTTAGCGTTGGCGGCACTGCTGCCGACGGTAGCGGTTCATGCACTGGGCAATAAGAAGAATTCACCGGCGGCGCCGGGGAAGCAAACCCCGCCCGAGGCGGCCCTCAAGGGCTACATCGAGCGGGTCCGGGCACAGCAAGCGGCAGAGGTGAGGACGCAGGGCTCGATCTGGAGCGCGGAAGGAAGGCTGGTGCGACTGGGCACCGATGCCAAAGCCGTCCGGCTGCACGATGTAGTCTCGATCGTGGTCTCGGAGAGTTTGGCCGCCTCGACCGATGGCCAAGTGAAGAACTCCCGTTCCTCGAGTGCCAGCTCGGCGCTGACTTCGCTCTTCGGACAACTCAAGGCAGCGAATGCCTTGCAGAATTTGGTGAACATGAACGCCGCCTCGGCCCTTTCGGCGCAGGGTCAGAGCACGACCAACTCCAGCTTGGCGACAACCTTCGGTGCCGAAGTAGTGGATGTGCTGCCCAACGGAATGTTGGTGGTGCAGGCCACGCGGCAGTTAACCTTCTCGCAACAGACGCAGTTGATCAAGCTGCGCGGCCTGGTGCGCCCTGAGGACGTGAGCTCGCAGAATCAGGTTCAGTCAACGGCCATGACCGATCTCGAATTGGAAGTGACGGGCAAGGGCATCGTGAACGACTCGACCTACCGTCAGAACCCGCTGGTACGATTCCTGGAGAAGATGCTGGTGTTCTAGGGAAGGAATCGGCGGTCAGAGAACAGGCGTTAGAGTGTCGGGTTGAGAGCCA
Organism: Occallatibacter sp.; assembly: GCA_049518535.1. Taxonomy (GTDB): domain Bacteria; phylum Acidobacteriota; class Terriglobia; order Terriglobales; family Acidobacteriaceae; genus Telmatobacter. The sequence continues at coordinate 88,220 of JBEKRS010000007.1, forward strand.
GGGAAACAGGATAAAAGGTCTTGGGATCGAGGAGCGCGGAGATGCTGATTGTTAGCCAGAGGACGGCAGGATGCTTGAGTGCGGCAGACTTCTGGCGGTGGATTGCGCTAACTGCGGCGTTGCTACAACCGTCGACACTGGCTTATGCCGCGCCCGCAAGGCAGTTGGCGCGTATCAAGGACGTGGCAACCATCGAAGGGATTCGGGACAATCAACTGGTGGGCTATGGATTGGTCGTGGGGTTGCGTGGAACCGGAGACAGCTCACAGACGGTCTTTCCGGCCCAGACCTTGATCTCGACGCTTGAGCGGATGGGCATCACCGTTCCCCAGACTGGGGCCAACAGCGCCAGCAACATGCAGGTGAAGAACATGGCCGCGGTGTTTGTGGTGGCCACGCTGCCGCCCTTCAGTAGGCCGGGTTTCAAAATGGATATCACGGTTTCCTCGGCTGGCGATGCGCGTTCGCTCGAAGGGGGCATCCTGCTGATGACCCCACTCTATGGCCCGGACGGACAGATTTATGCCCAGGCCCAGGGAGCTTTGGTGCTGGGTGGCTACATGGCCACGGGCGGAGGCAACACAAAGTTGTCAAACCATCCGACTACGGCGCGGATACCGGGCGGGGCGCTGGTCGAACGGCCAGTACCGTTCGACCTGAAGCAGATGCAAGTGGTCAGTGTGCTATTGAACGATGCAGATTTCCACACTGCCGAGCGGATGGCCGGTGCGATAGACAAGGCGCTCGATGCCAAGCGCGCACACGCTGTCGATAGCCGACGGGTGGAGGTTGCCGTGGCGCCGGAAGAGGATGTCGCGGCGCTGCTGGATAAGATCGAGGCCGTCGACGTCGAGGTTTATCCACGTGCTCGCGTGGTGGTCAATGAGCGCACCGGGACGGTGGTGATCGGGGGCACGGTCCGCCTGCAGCCGGTTTCGATTTTGCACGGCGGGTTGAGCGTGAACGTGATCTCAGTAAACGAGGTCTCGCAGCCCAACTCATTTTCAGGTGGGACGACGCAGGTGGTCCAGGAGACCAGCGTGCAAGCCCAGGATAAGCCTGTGAACCGCATCGATCTTAAAGAAGGGGCTACGGTCGAGGATTTGGTGCAAGAATTGCAACGGACAGGGGCAGGAGCGAGGGATGTGATCTCGATCCTGCAAGCCATGAAGGAGGCCGGTGCATTGGAGGCCGACCTCGAAGTCCTGTAAGGTGGTGGTGGAATGTCTTCAATTGCAGCAATCGCAGCAGCAACGACTGACTCGGCCGGCACGGGCCAGAGCTCGTCTCAGGTCACGCCTCAGCCGAGGCTGGTGCATGCGGCGCACGAGTTCGAGGCGCAGATGATGAAGGAACTCTTAAAGCCGATGGCAGGCACGAACGGCCTCGATGGAGAAGATAGCGACTCGGCTTCGGGCTCCAGCGGGGCGCTGGGCGAGTTTGCATCCGAGGCATTGGGACGGGCGCTGAGCGACCGGGGAGGGTTCGGGATTGCCACCAGCATCATTCACGAACTTTCTCCTCGGGGTAACCAGCCAGTAACAGCTCAAGTACCCTCAGATCTGCACGGCAATACCGTCATCAAAACCCGTGAATGACTATAGTGATTAGTAGAGATGCCGATGAAACGGGCAAGGAGTAGTGGACATGGATATTCGCAATAGTCTCGAAGGTTTGAAATCGCTTTTGGGAACGGCTCCGGTCGCCCCATCCTCTACCGAACAGCCGAAGAGCGGCGCGGCTGCAGGCGGCAGCGGGCTGGGCAGTGACCGGGCTACGTTCAGCAGCGCGGGTAGCGAGGTCTCTCAGACGGCCGCCGATTCCGGCGTTCGCATGGACAAGGTAGCCAGTATTCAGGCAGCCCTGGCGGCGGGAAGCTATAACGTCTCCGCATCGGCCGTTGCTGCCAAGGTTGTTGATTCGATGCTGAGCGATCAGGCGTAAGCAGCGAAAGGGGCGATTGCATTGCAGCAGATAAGTGAGCGCCATGGACATCGGAAGCTGAAGGAACTGGTGGTTGAGGCTTCGCAGGCGCTGGCGCGGCTGGATGCAGACCGGCTGGAAGAGTTGGCGCTTTCCTGCCAGGCTCTTAACCGAGATCTAGGGCACCGCGATCTGGCAGGTGGGGATGCGGACGGGCGTGCGGCGCTCGCCGTCGAGGCCAAAGAGGCCGTCGGAGAGATGGCGGTCCTTGCCAGGGTGCTGGAGGCAACGCGAGCCAACCTGAATGTGATGAATCGCCTGAGGGAGTTGCGTCAGGGAGGGTTGGAGTATCACGCAAGCCGGTTGGAGTGTGGCGAAGGCCGCTTCAAGTCCAGTAACCCCGAAGCACCTGGATGGCCGTCGACGGAGGGCAACCATGGGGACAATTAACTCCGCGTTCGGTATGATGTCCCAGACTCTGGACGCCGATCAGGAAGCTCTGAACGTGGTAGCCAACAACGTGGCCAACGCCAACACGCCCGGCTATACTCAGGAGCAGCCCAACTGGCAGGAGAATCAGCCAATCAGTATTGGCGGAGTCTCATACGGTCAAGGGGTGACGGAGACAGGCGCCACATCCGAGCGGGATCGCGTGCTTGAGCAGAGACTGGACCAGCAGCAGCAGATGGCTTCGGCCTCCGGATCGCGGCTCACTTCGCTCAATACGGTTCAGGCCCTGTTTACGCCGGATTCGGGATCGGCCAGTTCCACGGCCGGGGACATCGGCAGCGACATTACCAGTCTCTTCGATTCGTTTTCGTCGCTAGAGGCCAATCCAACGGACAACGCGCTGCGTCAGAATGTGCTCTCGACTGCGGGAACGTTATCGGGCGACATCTCGAACGCCGCAGCCAGCCTCAATGCTCAGAGATCAGCCTTGGACCAGGAGGCGGCCGGGGAGACCAGCCAGGTGAACGCGCTGACAGGCGCCATCGCCCAGTTGAATCAGCAGATTCAGACCACCTCGCCCAATGCCGACGCGGGAACGCTCGAAGACCAGCGCCAGCAGGATCTGAGCCAGCTTTCGCAGTTGATTGGGATCAACCAGATCACCACCGAGAACAATGGCCTCGCGATCACCACGACCTCTGGCCAGTTGCTGGTGTCGGAAGGAACCAGCTACCAGTTGACCACCGGCATGGTGAACGGAGTCACCGGCTTTTTTCTGGGCAACACTGATATTACATCGCAGTTGGCTTCGGGCGGGGGTTCGCTAGGCGGTTATCTGACGGCGCGGGATCAGGACATTCCTAGCGCGCTTGGTTCGCTCGATCAATTGGCCTACAGCATCTCCACGGAGGTCAATACGCAGAACAACGCAGGAACCGACCTGGATGGAGTTACGGGCACCGCTGCAAATCCTCTCTATATCTTCAATCAACCCAGCATTGGGGCTGGCAGCGCGGCAAACATGCATGTGGTGATGACCAATCCGAACCAGATTGCCGCCGCCGGCGCGGGGGATGGAACGGGCGACAACTCGAACGCCATTGCGATGAACAAGCTCGGCAACCAATCGATTGTGAACGGCCAGACGCCGAGCGACTACTACTCGAACTTTGTGACAACGCTGGGTGCGACGGTTTCGAGCGTGCAAACAGAGAATACGGCGCAAAATGCGTCGGTGACGCAGTTACAGACGCAGAATAATGCGCTTTCCGGCGTGAATCTAAACGACGAGGCCTCTTTGATGACCACCTTGGAGCGGAGCTACCAGGCGGCTTCCCAGGTGTTTACGATGTTGAACACGATCATCGGCTCGGCGTTGAACCTGGGAGATGCGACGGCGGTTTCATAAGACGGCCAAGGCGGTCCTGGCGCAGAGTGGATCAGGCACGGCGGAAGTGGTTTTGAGACGAGTGGAGAATGCGATGCGAGTGGATCCTTATTACGTCACGAATCTTGTGGGTTCGCTCGATCAGGCGCAGGCGAGCGAAGAGCAATTGTCGTCCGAGCTTTCGAGCGGCGTGAGCATCAATTCCCTGAGCCAGAATCCGGTAGGCTCGGGAGAGAATGTGCTGCTGCTCAATCAGATACAGCAGGATGATTCTTTCACACAGAGTTCCGGTCTGGTGACGGGCCAGTTGCAGGTGGCCGATTCGGCATTGGGGCAGGTGGTCTCGCAGTTGACCTCGGCTATTTCGCTCGCAACGAGCGCCAACAACGGCACTATGAACTCGAGTGATGTAAAAGGTGTCGCGAGTCAGATTTCTGGCATTCTGAGCGAAGTGACTACGCTGGCCAACAGCAGTTACCAGGGGCAGTACATCTTTGCGGGCGGCCAGACTTCCGCAGCTCCCTTCGCTACTTCGACAACCACATCGCCAGCCGTGACCACCTACAGCGGCGACGATGACGTGAATTACCTTGAATCGCCTAATGGGCAGAAGATACAGCTGAATGTGCCTGGAGACCAGATATTCATGGGTAGCGGCGGGAGCAGCGTCTTTAAAGCCCTCAATGGCTTGATCGCCGATTATTCTTCTGGCACTGTCGACACGACGCAGGCGGTGAGCGATACGACAGCGTTGAGCTCGGCGTTGAGCTACGTCTCTCAGCAGCGCGTGACGATCGACAACTCCATTACCCAGGTGACCGCCGCATCCGACGCCGTGACTAATGTGCAGACCCAGTTGACCAGCGCGCAGACCGACCTGATGCAGGCCGATATTCCGACTATCTCCACGCAGCTTTCGCTCACCGAGACCCAGCAAACGGCACTCGAAGATGTGATTGCGCAGTTGAATTCGAGCTCGAGCGACCTATTCAGCAAATTGCCTGGCTAATACCCGTGCCGCTTGGGCAGTGAGTATTGGGAGGCTGGCCGTCTATACTCAATGCGAAGGGACTTGCCATGTTCGCTTCGCTTCGTTTTCTCTGGAATGCTACCCGTGGTCATCGGCTGGCTCCGTGGCGCAGCGACTATCTGCGCTGGCGCGTCGAGACCTACAGTGGAAAGCGTGCCGAAACTCTCACATTCAAAGACATTCTGGGCTTTGTCTGGGTCTCACGCTGGGAGCTTTTGAGCTTTCTGTTTTGGATCGACCGCATGGACCGCGAGGTACGCAAGCGGGCCTGACGGCACGGTTCAATGTTTCGGAGTTCTTAGCTTCATGAGATTTGTCTCATTGAGAATTCTTAATTTTTTGCTTGGGACTTGGCTCGTCGCCGTAGCCGCCCAGGCGCAGCAATTGCCCCCTGTTGAACCTCCGCAACCGTTGCCTAGCGCCCACACCGAGGCGCCGACTCTGCGCGTGACGGCCAACGAGGTGCTGGTTCCTACGCTGGTTGAAAAGCCGGGCGGCGGCGTTGTTTACGGGCTCAAGCCGGAAGATTTTGTGCTGGAAGATAATGGCGTGCCGCAGAAGATTCGTGTGCAGGAGGAGATGGACACGGCGCCGGTTGCGCTCGTGGTTGCGGTGGAGTTAGGCGGCGTAAGCGTGCTGGAGTTTGACAAGCTGGCAAAGCTGGGTCCGCTGCTTGACCTGTTTCTTTCTGACGGCAAGGGTCAGGCGGCGCTGGTCGGATTCGACTCGAAACCGCATCTGATCCGCGACTTCACGCATTCGAGCGAGATTGTGAACGAGGCCCTCAAGCAGCTTGAACCGGGCAACGGCGGCGATGCTATTCTCGACACGGTCAGCTACGCGGTCGATCTGCTTCAAACGCAGCCGAAGGATTACCGGCGAGTGCTGCTGCTGATTTCCGAGGAGCGGGACCACGGCAGCAAGCACACCAAGCCGGCGCAACTGATCCAGAAGATCGGCGAATCGGACGTGCTGGTGCTGAGCGTTTCATTTTCGCCGGCGCGCGCCGAACTGAGCCACGATATCAAGGACTCGGGCGACGACCGGACGATGAACATGATTTCGACGCTGTTCATGGCCGTGCAGGCCTTCAAGAAGAACGTGAGCAAAGAGGTTGCGCACATGAGCGGCGGCGAATACAACACTTTTACCGGCGACAAGGGATTTGAGAAACGCGTGGTGGAGTCGGCGCAGCATGCCCGCAATCGGTATCTGATTACCTTCAGCCCCACCGATCCTACGCCTGGGCTGCATACCATTCGCGTGCGTTTGGCGCAGGATTATGGGGCGCGAGTTGTGGCTCGGGCGAATTACTGGAGAGAACCGTAGGACAGCTGACAGCTTTCAGCTAACAGCTGTCAGTTTTTCCCTTGGCTATTCATGCTTTTGATGAAGATATTGGTTGAAGTTTGCGGTTTTTCAGGATTGAAAAGCCAGACTCAGAGCACTCGGCGGCCTCCCCAGGAGTTAATTATCTGCAAGGTTTTGAAAATATAAATAGGGGGGGAGGGGGGTCATTCGGCTTTGGGGGTGGAAGGCCGGTGCCGGAGCATCGAGAGCGCAACCTGGGCGGCATAGAGGAGTTTGGTGCCGTTCTTTCCCTCGATTGCTCCGATCAACATGCCGTGGGCGACACAGGCGACGAAATCGCGGATGTTATCTTGTCCTGAGAGCGGAGGCATGACGCTGCGATAGGCCCGGCCAGCGTCTTGTGAGGCATGTATCCAGTGCTCTCCCTTAGCTATTTCGGCTTTGTAAACACGCTGCCATGCGCTGTAGCAGTGCGCGATGGCGGGGTCTTCCGGGATGGTGTTCAAAGCTGTGCTCGATTCTGTGGTCATGTTGGTTCTCCTGCTTTGATTGTGCCAGACAGGATAGAAATTATCTGCAACCACCTGCCACCTGCGGTGGGGCCAGCGGCTCGCTATTCGCTCGCATGGGGGTTAGTGGTCTCCCACCCATTCGCTCGCAGCGGGTTAGTGGTCTCCCAGGTCCCCGAATGCGAGGGACCGGGGGCACCCGGCGAGGGACCTGGGGCAAAAGCGAGGGACCGGGGGCACCCGCACTCGGGCCACAACCGATCTGCTTTGAATCTACTCGGTTCTACACGTAGCAGTTATTTCGACCGTACAAGTAACCGAGCCTGGCCCAGCCATGTGACAATTGTCCTCCGTCACTTGTGGGCTCAAGATGTGGCCGTTTGAACACGCATTCTCCAAGTTGTCTTGCGCCTGTTGTAGGGCTTCGGAGCGCGCCCGCGATTGGTCCGCATCAGTGGCCGATCCCCTGCCGTGGACATATCGTTCGCTTGCGAAGGCTGCAAGACCCAGAAGCAATACGGCGAAAAGTGTCTTTGTCATAGATTCCCCTCACTCATAATCGTTGACTTTCATTCGCTAGCGTCGTCGCTTACCGGGCCTTCAAAGCTGCTTCATGCGCGAACTTATCGAACGGCCCGGTGAAATCGTTCGCTCTCCATTTTGCGACGGTTAAGTTGTCTTCCAAGAAATCTGTTATCTCGGTCACCAACGACGAGTCCGGAGTCCGATCCAACTGGCCTCTGATGTTGTTCAGAGCTAGAGCCGCAAGAGTAGCAGCAAGAGCAACCGCATCAGGCTCGTTAGCCCAAGGCGGCGGGTTGTTCAACATCTCTCGTCGAAATCTGAATTCAAGCATCGCCTTGTGGATTTTCTCCCAACTTTTCCTAATGTCGAGTGCCTTGTCTCTGTTTTTCGCGTATTGCAATTGCAACCACGCAATGATAGCTCCCAATGCGGCGATCTCGATTAAAACGCAGGATGCGCCGAACGCATCCTTCAGGTAAGGCCAGATCTGATGGAAATAGTTCACGGGAGAATATTACAACAAGACGGAGGTTTGACGAACATGCAGGTGCCCGCTACGCATCCAGAAAAGCTCTGGTAATATAATGCATTGCTAGGGCTACGCCTCGTGCTGCAGGATGGCACATTTCCCAGTGAAGGAGGAAGGACAGCAGTCGCGCAACCGCCTATTTTATCGGTTTCAAGACTAGCGGGTCTAAGATCGTTCAATGCCGCGAACTAAACGCCGGAATCGATTAGGGCATCGGCTAAGGAGACCGAAAGAGCCTGCCTATTCAACTTAGAACCTATCTGTAAATATAGAAAGGAATGTGGTGCCGGTCTCCAGACCGGCTGTATTGGCGGCATCCGCGCCGCCAGACGTTGCCTGTGGGTCTGGAGACCCACAGAACAGCCGACCAGGAGGTCGGCGCTACAAATTTACGAATGGGCTCATAGCCATTGCAAGTTGGGTATCGTCGATGCGGCAGAGACAGGTGGTCACCAGGAAGTTGACCACATCCTCTCATTTTCTCGCGTAAAAGGACAAAATGCCGGGAAAAGTGTGGCATAATGTCCTTATGAGTCAAGCTGCTGCTATTCCCGTCGTCCCTTCACCGGCCTTCGCGTTCGATTGGAGAGAGGTTGAACGCGGTCTTCCGCTCACCAAGTTGGAGGAGTTCTCTGCTTATTCAGGCATTGCCGTCAAGGATTTGCTGGAGGTGGTGATTCCGGCGCGAACGTTGAAGCATCGTCGCCAGAAGCAGGAGCCGCTGAGTCTGGATGAATCGGACCGGCTGGCACGCGTGGCGCGGCTTTACGAACTCGGCGTCCGCGTCTTCGGCAATCCTGACAAGGCTCGACGATGGCTGACAAAGCCCAAGGATCGATTTGGGGAACGTTCTCCGCTGACGATGATGCATACGGAGCTGGGGGGGAGAAGTGTGGAAGAGATGCTCTACCAGATCGATGAAGGTGTGTTTGCCTGATTGAGCAGTGCCGTGTGACACGATCCAAGCACTGACCTGTTATCCAGATTTCCAATAAATCCCTGATACCCGTAATCCTACAGACTCAGCCGTATTCTTGACCCATGCAGAAACTTGTGAACGACGTAGGAAGAGGGCAAGGGCAGATGGGCGAGGCTGTGCCGAAGATCCTCTGGCGTATCAGCAATCATCTCGATCTGAGTGGCGAAGGCGGCCGTAAATTCAATGGCCGATGGCATACATCCGGCTCCGGGATTGTCTACCTTGCCGAGTCGCCGATGGCGGCACTTGTTGAAACGCTTGTACATCTAAATGTTGACAGCGAAGATACTCCGGATTTCTATACGTTGCTAAAGATCTCCGTTCCTGAGGGGCTTTCGGTTCTGACGCTTGATCCGCCTGATGGATCAGAATGGAAGCAAGACCTTGAATTGACACGCCGCATGGGCGACGCCTGGCTTGCTTCGCGGGAAACGCCGCTGGCGCGAGTGCCTTCCGTCATTGCGCCCCAGACATGGAACTATCTTCTGAATCCCGAACATCCTGATGCGAAACAGGTGAAGGTTGAAGAGGTTATCCGAGAGCAATTCGACAATCGGCTCTTTCGTTTTGGTGCGCGATGAGTGGGGCGGGTTTGCTTCATGGTTCCGGATGGCAGAGAGAATGGCGTGAGGGCGCGCGTTCATGGTAATCTCACTTTAGACACTTGAGAGTGGACCTGAGAAGACAAGAGGAGTAATAAACGCCGTGCTGGCGACTGCTAAGAAAACTACCCTGATTGAAAGCTTCCGCACCCATGATACGGACACCGGCTCACCGGAGGTCCAAATCGCGATTCTGAGTGCGCGCATCAGCGAACTGACCGAACATTTCAAGACGCACAAGAAGGACCACGCGTCCCGGCGGGGTCTTTTGCAACTGGTCAGCAAGCGCCGCCGCCTGCTGGATTACCTGAAGACGCATGATACGGATCGCTATCGCGACGTGATCGGCAAACTCGGAATCCGCAAGTAATCAGAAAGCAACCTTGACCCGGAAGCGCCCAGACCGAAGATTGGTCACGGCCCCCGATGTATGCAAGAGTTGGGGCTATGGTGTCCCTGGCGAAGTTGGCCCGCAGCCAGGGACGGCGCAGAGCTATGAGCTGAGCGCGACCTTGATACAGAGGCTGACTCGCGGACCGGCCGGCAGATGGGGAGAATCCGCTTCCCCGCGCAGTTCCCACTCTTTTGCGCGCGCTGCCTCTGGCCAGTTTTCCCTTGCCTCCCGGCTTTTCCCATCTACAAGTTTCCCAAGCGAAAAAAATGAAACGAGGACTCTATGTCTAAACATGAAGTAAGCGTCGAGCTTGCAGGCGGCAAGCGGTTGGTCTTTGAGACCGGGCGCATGGCCAAGCAGGCCTCTGGCGCAGCACTGGTATCCACGGGCGAGACCGTGGTTCTGGCCACAGCTGTGGCCTCTTCCGAACCTAGGGAAGGCATCGACTTTTTCCCCCTTACCGTGGATTACCGCGAATACACGTACGCCGGTGGACGCATTCCCGGAGGCTTTATCAAGCGCGAAGGCCGGCCGAGCGAAAAGGAAGTTTTGACGTGCCGGCAGATCGATCGCCCCTTGCGGCCGCTGTTTCCCGATGGCTTCCGCAATGAGACGCAGTTGATTGCGCTGGTCTTTTCCGCCGACAAGGAAAATGATCCTGACGTGATCGGCATCAATGCAGCGGCATGTGCGCTGGCTTTGTCCGATATTCCTTTCAGCGCGACGGTGGGTGCGGTGCGCGTGGGCCGCGTGAATGGCGAGTTTGTCATCAATCCCACTTATTCCGAGCGCGCCGAAACTACGGTCAACATCATGGTTGTGGGCCACAAGGACGGCATCGTGATGATCGAGTCGGGCGCCAAGGAAGAGTCTGAAGAGACGATTCTCGCGGCTATCGAGTTTGGTCATGGGGAAATCAAGAAGATCATTGCTGTCATCGACGAGTTGGTTGCTGTGGCTGGAAAGCCCAAGCGGGCATTTACTGCGCCGGAGTTCGACGAAGGCTATTACGCTGAGTTGAAGGGCAAGATCGAGGGTCGCCTCAAGGATGCGTTGGATACCAAGACGCACGACAAGCTGGAAAGCCAGATACTGGTCAAGCAGATCAAGGACGAGTTGGCTGCAGAGCTTCCGGCTGAAGATCCCGCTGCCAAGAAAAAGCTGGCTCATTATTACGAGCACCTGAGGGAGCGGGTCTTCCGCGAGCAGGTGACAAAGGAGCGGATCAGGCCCGATCGCCGCGCCTTTGACGAGATTCGTCAGATCACCATCGAGACCAGCGTTCTGCCACGCGTACACGGTTCAGCGCTGTTTACTCGCGGTGAAACGCAGGCCCTGGTGACGACAACCCTAGGCACGATGGACGACGGACAGCGGCTGGAGAGCTATGAAGGCGAAAAGAAAAAGCCCTTCATGCTTCACTACAATTTTCCGCCGTTCTGCGTGGGCGAGACAGGCCGCATGGGCGGCACTGGACGGCGCGAGGTTGGCCACGGAGCATTGGCAGAGCGGGCTATTACAGCGGTTCTTCCCAGTCCCGAGGAGTCGCCTTACACGATCCGTATTGTCTCGGATATTTTGGAATCCAACGGCTCTTCGTCGATGGCTACGGTTTGCGGCGCCAGCCTGGCGCTGTTTGACTCGGGCATCGCGTTGAAGGGCTCGGTGGCCGGCGTGGCCATGGGCCTGGTGAAGGAGGGCGATGACTATGCCATTCTTACCGACATTGCGGGCGCGGAAGACCACTACGGCGATATGGACTTCAAGGTGGCCGGGACGCGCAAGGGAATTACCGCGCTGCAGATGGACATCAAGATCGGCGGCTTGACGCGCGAGATTCTTCAGCAGGCGATGGAGCAGGCGCGCAGGGGCAGGCTGTTCTTGCTGGATAAGATGGACGCGGTTCTTGACGGACCGCGCACCGAGCGCTCGGCCTATGCGCCTCGCATCGAGACCGTCATGATTCCCACCGACAAGATTCGCGATTTGATCGGAAAGGGCGGCGCGACGATCCGCGGCATCATCGAACAGACCGGCGCGAAGATCGATGTCGACGATACAGGCAGAGTCAGCGTTGCATCCTGCGACGGAGAGGGCCTGAAGAAGGCTCTGGAAATGATCGGCAACATCACAGCCGTACCGGAGATTGGCAAGATTTATCTAGGCAAAGTGGTGCGACTGGCGGAGTTCGGCGCATTTGTCGAGCTTTTCCCAGGCACCGACGGCTTGCTGCACATCTCCGAAATCGCAGAGCATCGCGTGAAGGAAGTGAAGGACGAGTTGCGCGAGGGCGACCAAGTGATGGTCAAGGTTTTGGCCATTGAGGGTAATCGCATCAAGCTAAGCCGCAAGGCGCTGATCAAGGAACAGAAGGCCAAGCTGGCGCAGTCGGCTCCGGCGGGGGGTGAAGTCGAAGATGTGGACATATCAGCGTCCGAATCTACAGCTTCTCCGGTAACGCACGCCGCACAGCCCAAGCCGCGCAACGAATTCGACGAGCGCCAGCCCAAATCGAACCAGAGCACGATCCTGATCGAAGGCGGAGACGATTTCGACGAGGATGGCCCGGAGGAGTTCGACGAGGATAGCGAGCCGAACTTTAATCGTGTCGATGGGGCGCCGGTTCCAGCCGGACCGACTGGTATTGCGGCTGTCGCTGGCAGGCCAAAGGTGGATAACAACCGCCGCCGTCGCCGTCGCCGTCCCGGTGGTGGTAGTGGTGGTGGCCGTGGCCCTGGAAGCGGTGGCGGTCTCAGTTAGAGCGGTTCGGTTGAACTGAAGAAGCAGAAGGGCCCGGAGGTCAACTCCGGGCCCTTCGCTATCTGAGTTCACTTGTAGTACTATCTGCAATACCCCCGAACAAATTCAGATGAAGGAAAAGGAGAGTCGCATGACGGCAGGACTTCGATCGATTTTGGTGTCTGCATTCTGTGTCCTATGTGTGCAGAGCGCTTTGGCTGGCGCGCCGTTGAAAGGAATTGATGTGAAGCTAGGGAAAAACCCGGGCGGCGGATGCGCGGCGCGGACAACTGATAACGCGGGTAAGGCCAACTTTGGTGTCTGGCCCAAAGGCAACTACACGCTGAGCTTTGTCCCAGCAGGTTCGCCGAAATCACCGGATCACGCATCTGAACGTGCAGAAACTGCTCAGCCGGTTTCGGCGAAGATGCATGTGGCGATTCAGGGCGCAGCGGGCGGAAAGATCGAGCGGGATATTGATGCGAGCGCAGATTCAGCGCGCGTTGCGCCCGTACAGTTTTCGCTGGGTGGAAGCGAGGAACTTGTGGTCGTGGTGACGGCGGCGCAGTGAACGCCGTGCGGGGATCTTACTGGGGCAGGAGATTGGCAATGCGAGCGGTTTCCTGACCGCTCTGCATTGCCAATCTATGTTTCTCTTCATACATTCGCTGGTCGGCAGCAATGAATAAAGACTCCATGTCGGAGGCGTCTTCCGGGAAGACCGCAACGCCGATGCTGGCGCCGGTCTGCACCAGGTGGTCTTCCAGTAGCAACGGTTCCTTGAGCAGATCCACCAGAGCCTGGCATACGTAAGCGGCATCTGCGCGGCTGGTGGGTTCTTCAAGAATCACCGAAAACTCGTCCCCACCCGTTCGGGCGACGGTGTCGGAGCGGCGGACTCGTCCGGAAAAGATCGATCCTACCTTCTGCAATAGCAAATCGCCGACGTGATGCCCGCAGGTGTCGTTCACTTCTTTGAAATGATTCAGATCAATGACCAGAAGCGCTGCTTGGGCGTTCGTTCTGCGGGCACGGTCCAGAGCGCTTAACATACGGTCCTGAAAGAGACGGCGATTGGGCAGTCCGGTCAGCTCGTCGTGGAGGGCAAGGTGCTTGTTGTACCCGATCTGGTCTTCCAACAGGATCAGCAGCATGCCGACGGCGACCACGAATTTTGGCAGATCCCAGACTTCTTTCTCGAATTGAACCTGAGGTAGATGGAGCCTCATCAGCGGCGTTATAACGAAGGTCATCGCCCAACAGAAGAATCCAGCAATGGTGATGAAGGCTCCGACGGTAGCGCGGCGATAGGTAAAAGAAATAAAAAGGAAACAACAAAAAAAGACGGCGAACATGACGGCATGCCTGACCACGTCGGGGCCACTGTTGGGATCATATCCCCGCCGGTTTTGAACGCCCAACAGGAAGATCGAGAGAGCGGCGTAAATCGTCACGACCAACCAGCGAAGTGGGTAACGGCCGCTGCGGACCGATAAGAGCGTGACCACCAGGGGACAGAGCCCCAGCGAGATAGCGGCCAGGGTCAGCATCCAGTGTATGTTCGGCGCCAGCCTCGCGAGCGCCATGTAGAGCGAGCTTGCCGCCATCATGGAACCGAGCATCCAGCGGTGTGAAGGGTGCCTGCGGTCTGGAAGCGCGGCATACATAAACAGAAATCCAGATCCGGTATACAAAACGCAATGCACCACAAGCGCCAACGCCCCCCAGATTCCTTGCAGGGTCTGAAAGATGGACGCTATGAAGTTCAGCAGAATCAACAGCCAACCCGACAGCCATAGTCGGGATGAAGGCGTGGGACTTCGGCGTTCCAAGGAAGAAAATGCGCACAGTAATAGCGCAATCATCACAATGTTCGGGATCCGGCTCCAGTCCATCATGTCTCTTGCTCAGGTTCGCTACCCATTATTCATTCAATCGGCAGTGGATAATACCAGTGATAGCTGGGCTCTAGCACTTTTGTAATTTGATTCCGCGATGGGCGGGGATTTTACTGGGGCAGGAGATTGGCGATGCGAGCGGTTTGTTGACCGCTCCGGGTCGCCAATCTACGTTTCTCTTCATACATTCGCTGGTCGGCGACGATGCACATAGACTCCATGTCGGTGGCGTCCTCAGGAAAGACCGCAAGACCTATGCTGGCGCCGGTCTGCACCATGTAGTCATCCAGTAGCAATGGTTCCTTGAGCAGGTCCAGCAGAGCCTCGCACACGTGCATGGCATCTGCGCGGCTGGTTGGCTCCTCGAGAATCACCGAAAACTCATCCCCGCCCGTTCGGGCGACGGTGTCGGAGCGGCGGACTCGTCCGGTAAATATCGATCCTACCTTCTGCAACAACAAGTCGCCAACGTGATGCCCGAAGGTGTCGTTCACCTTCTTGAAGTGATCCAGATCAATAACCAGAAGCGCTGCTTGGGTGTTGGTTCTACGGGCGCGGTCCAAGGCGCTCAATATACGATCCTGAAAGAGACGGCGATTGGGCAGCCCGGTCAATTCGTCATGAAGGGCCAAGTGCTTGTTGTGCTCGATCTGGTCTTCCAGCAGGATGAGCAGCATGCCTACGGCGACCACGAATTTTGGCAGATCCCAAACCTCTTTCTCGATTTGAATCCGAGGTAGATAGATCATGATCAACGGCGTTACTACGAAGCTCATCGCCCAACAGAAGAATCCGGCAATGGTGATGAAGGCTCCGGCGGTGGCGCGGCGATATGTATAGAAAACAAAGATAAAACAGCAAAAGTAGACGGCGAACATGATGGCATGGCGGGGAATTTCGGGATTAGTTCCAGGAACATTTCCCGGCTGGTTTTGCAGGCTCAGCAGGAAGATCGAGAGAGCGCCATAAATCAGCACGACAACTCCGCGCAGCGGGTGATTGACGCGGCGTGCCGAAACGAGCATGACCGTCAGCGGGCTGAGACCAAGCAGGGCAGCAGCCACGCTCAGCATCAAGTGTGCATCTGGAGCCAAACGCACAACTGAGATGTAGAGCGTGCTCGTCACCATCAGCGAAGCGAGCATGCAACGGTAGGAGGGCTGCTTGCGGTCGGGAATTGCGGCGTACATATATAGAAAACCGGCTCCTGCAAACAAAGCCACCTGTGCGACAAACGCCAACTGACCCCAGATTCCAGGTATGTTTTGAAAGATGGCGGCGATGAAGTGCAGCAGGACCATCAGCCAGCCCAAGAACCACAATCGGGAAGCAGGCGAATGAAAATGACGTTCCAGGGAAGCAAATGCGCACAGTAAGAGCGCAATCGTCACCACATTCGGGATGCGGCTCCAGTCCAACATGGGTGCTATTCACACTCGCAGTCTATTATTCATTGAAATGGCTATGGAACCGCGAACAGTAACAACGACGTTCGAGTACTTACGTAACGTCGAACGGGTCTTGCTTTGTATGTTGACGCTACTTCGGCAAAGAAGGCGACATTAAATTTGGAAATGCCGACGGATGATATTGTTTTTCGCAAAAACAAATGTGAAAACGCCGCATTCTTCAGGTCCTGTCAGCTTATCACTGTTTCTCGTCCCTGACGGGAAAGATATTGCCCATGCGCTGGATCTGTGCGCCGACCCCGGCCAGCTTCTCCTCGATGCGCTCATAGCCGCGATCCATGTGATAGACGCGGTCGAGGATGGACTCGCCGTCGGCAACCAAAGCCGCCAGCACCAGCGAGGCCGATGCCCGCAAATCCGAGCACATGACGGCGGCGGCAGAGAGCGAAGCAGGCCCGCGCACGGTGGCCGTACGGCCTTCGACTTTAATGTTTGCGCCCATGCGCGCCAATTCCTGGACGTGCATGAAGCGGTTTTCGAAGATGTTTTCCTGGATTACACTGACACCCTCGGCCTGAGAGGCCAGCGCCATGTATTGCGCCTGCATGTCGGTGGGGAAACCGGGATATTCTTCAGTCGAGATGTCGGCTGCACGCAATTGTCCGCTGGGACGCACGCGCACCGTATCGGGCCCAAGAATATCCACGCGGGCGCCGGCCTCCTGGAGTTTTTGGATGACCGCAGTCAGGTGAGCCGGGTTGCAATCGGTCACGGTCAAGTCTCCACCGGTGATGGCGCCGGCCACCAGGAATGTGCCTGCCTCGATGCGGTCGGGGTTGATGCGGTAATGCGCGCCATGCAAACTGCTGACTCCTTGAACGCGCATGGTAGAGGTGCCGATGCCTTCGATTTTTGCGCCCATGGCGGTGAGCAACGCGGCCAGGTCGGCGACCTCGGGCTCGCGGGCGCAGTTCTCCATGAGGGTTTCGCCCTCGGCAAGGACCGCGGCCATCAGTAAATCCTCAGTGCCGGTGACGGTGATCTTGTCGAAGAGCAGGTGCGCACCTTTGAGACGATCCGCGCGTGCTTCGAGGTAGCCGTGTTCCTGGGTGATGGTGGCGCCCATCTTTTCCAGGCCCCTGATGTGCAGATCGATGGGCCTGCCACCGATGGCGCATCCGCCGGGCATGGCCACACGCGCCATTCCGGCGCGAGCGATGAGCGGGCCGAGCACCAAGGAGCTGGCGCGCATGGTTTTGACGATTTCGTACTTGGCGACTGGATCGGAGAGGGTGCGACAACTGATCGTGGTGCTCGCTGGCGCGTCGCCTAGACGTGGGGACTGACGGACCAGGGCACCCATCGACGCCAACAGACGCCGCTCGGTTTCGATGTCGCGCACCTGGGGGACGTTTTCGAGCGTAACCTCATCTTCGGTCAGAATGGCCGCGGCCATACAAGGTAGAGCCGAGTTTTTTGCGCCCGAGATGCGGATGGTGCCGGTGAGCGGATTGCCGCCGCGAATAACGAACTTATCCATGAAAGCTGAATTACTCCTAACCTTCAAGTGTAAATGCGGGCAGTTGGTTTCTAACGAAAACAGAAGGTTATACTTGCGCCATTGGCTCGGGGGCGAAACTCGGGTGATATTGGAGGGGAAGAGAGTGAAACAGGCAGGCTTTCAGCAGCGAACAGCAGTATTGGCCGGGATGATTTTGGTTGTTTTGCAAGCAATTGCAGCTTTGCTGCCGGGGAAAGCTCAGTCGCTGGCTACTAATTCGGCTGAATCCAAGCCGCTGCCTAAGATTGTTGAGAAGGACGGCCGCTTTGCTCTGGTGGTCGATGGCGAACCTTATCTAATGCTGGGCGTGCAGGCGAATAACTCGAGCGCATGGCCGGACTATCTCGACAAGATTTGGCCGGCGGCTGAGATGCTTCACGCCAACACGGTTGAGTTGCCGATTTATTGGGAACAGCTAGAGGCGATACAGGGAAAATATGACTTCACCGTGGTTGACTTGATCCTGAAGCAGGCGCGGGAACATCATCTGCGGCTGGTGCTGCTGTGGTTCGGCACGTGGAAGAACGGCAGTTCGCACTACACGCCGGAGTGGATCAAGCTGGACCAAGTTAAGTATCCATTCGTGGTGGGCAAAGATGGGCAGACGGTAGATTCGCCCTCGACCTTTTCTCCGGCTCGCTTGGAAGCTGACAAAGCGGCCTTTCGTGCCCTCATGCATCACCTGAAGGACACAGACGCACAACGCACCGTTTTGATGGTTCAGGTGGAAAACGAAGCAGGCATCTGGGGCGGGGTGCGCGACTATGGAGCGGAGGCGGAGAAGGCTTTTGCTGGGCAGGTGCCGGAGAAGCTCGTTGCGGGCCTGGGCAAGCAGTCTGGAACTTGGCAGCAGGTTTTTGGAGAAGATGCCGACGAGACCTTTCAGGCTTGGTGCATTGCCACCTACATAGAGCAGGTGGCTGCGGCGGGGAAGGCCGAGTATGCGCTGCCTCTCTATGTGAATGCGGCGTTGCGCGATCCATTCGATCCAGGAAAGCCGCCGAGCTATGAATCGGGCGCGCCTACGGACAACAACATCGACCTATGGAAGATTGCGGCGCCCTCAATCGGTCTTGTCGCCCCGGATATTTATATACCGGAGTATGCGAAATATATGAAAGTGATTGAGCTTTACAGGCGTATGAACAATCCGCTGTTGATTCCTGAAACTGGAAACCCGGCTGTTTATGCGCACTATGTCTATGCAGCAATTGGCCAAGGCGTGATTGGCTGGGCGCCCTTCGGACTTGACCTGAGCCGCTTCAGTAACCAGGCCGAAGGACCCGAGGCGATGGAGCCAGAAGCGCTGAAACCCTTCGCGCGGCAGTTTGAATTGCTGGCTCCGATTGCCCGAAGATTGGCGAAGGGAAATCTGGAAGGCAAGGTGCAGGGTTCCAGCGAAGACCCGGAGAACCACGTTCAGAGGCTCAGTTTTAATCGCTGGCAGGGCGTTATTAAATACGGGATGCCGTCGTTCGGCGACTGGATGCAACCCAAAGGCAACTCGCCGGCCGACGGAGGAGTGGTGATCTTGCAACTCGAGCCGGATGAGTTTCTGGTGGCCGGCCATCACGTGCGGGTCGACTTTACTCCGACCTTTGCGCCGGGAAAAAAGCGTTTCTGGCTGAAGGTGGAGGAAGGCAGCTACGACGCGACAGGGAACTGGAAGACCGCGCGCATCTGGAATGGCGATCAGACTGACTACGGCCTCAATCTGAAGTCCGATGAAAACGTGTTGCTGAGGGTGCGGATGACTACGTTCTAAACGTAGCTATGGGAGTCAGGTCCGCTACAGCTCCAACACAGTATCCTCGATGGCCAGGCGGACGTTGCCGTCGGATTTTGCCAGACGGCGGACGGCTTCAGGCTTATCCACTTTGGCTTTGAGCATGACTACGGCCACGGGAACACTGCGCCCTGCGCTCTTGATGGTTTGCACCGCTGTCTCGCGGTCGATTTTGCAGGCGCACATGAGGATGCGGATGCCGCGCTCGACCAGCTTGGAGTTCTGCATATGCACATTGACCATCAGGTTCTCGTACACATAGCCCAGCCGGGTCATGGCCCCGGTGGTGATCATGTTTAGAACCATCTTTTGAGCGGTGCCGGCCTTCATGCGCGTGGAGCCGGAGACGACCTCGGGACCGACGTCGGCGATGACTGAGATGTCGGCAGCCTGCTCCAGCGGAGTGTCGTGATTGCAGATGAAAGCTGCGGTGTGCGCTCCGCGGGCGCGGGCATAGGCCACAGCAGCCACCACATAAGGAGTGCGCCCGGATGCGGATACACCCATCACCACGTCTTTGCGCGTAGGGCGGCGACGGGCGATGTCCCGCTGGCCAAGCTCTTCGGAATCCTCATTAACTTCGACGGCGGATGCGAGCGCCTTGGGTCCGCCGGCCATGATGTACTGCACCTGTCCGGGAGCTGTCGAGTAGGTGGGCGGGCATTCCGAGGAGTCGAGAGCTGCGATACGTCCGCTGGAGCCGGCACCGACGTAGATGAGCCGGCCGCCTTCTCGCAAGCTGCGGGCAACCTGGTCGATGACCTGGGCAATCTCCGGAATCGCTTTTTTGACCGCCGCTGCGACCTTCGCATCTTCGTGATTAATGATGCGGGCAATGTCGAGTGCGGATTTGGTGTCAAAACCTTGAGAGGCCTCGTTCTGGCTCTCGGTGGTTAGTTCCTGAAGCTGGGAGGCCGCGTCTTTCCTTCTATCCTCTTTTTGGGTGGCGGCCGTTTCCTGCGTCGAAAGGCTGGTAAGCATTGCGTCTGTCCCCAATTTTTCATTCTATCCGCAATTCGGTCAACTCGGGCAAAAAAATCTCGACAAACAAGGCGAAAAGTATAGATTGGTCCGCAGAATAATTTAGAGCGCCTGGCGGAGGGCGTCGTGGAAGGCTGGCCTGACCTCGCGAATTCCCTGGCTTTGGCGGTCGGGCCAAGTGCGGTTTGTCAATAGCGCAATGGCGATTCGGGCGTCGAGATCGATCCAGAGGGAACAGCCGCTAAAACCAAGATGTCCAATCGAATGCGCCGAGAAATGGTGACCGGATGAGGAGTTTTCCGAAGGCGTATCCCAACCCAGCGCGCGGGAACTACCTGTCGGGCCTTGCCGCTGGGCAAAGAGTTCAACGGTAGCGGCGTCAAGCACGCGGGCGTTTGCTGATCTGGCCGTGGCGTCAAGAATCTCGCCGGCAAAACTCAGCAAGTCGCCGACATTGGAAAACAATCCTGCGTGTCCGGCAATGCCCCCCAGCAGCCAGGCGTTTTCATCCTGGACTTCACCCTGGATGAGCCGGTGGCGCAAGGTGGTGTCTTCCTCGGTAGGCGGAATCGAGCTTTGCGCGGCGGGCGGGGGCGAAAAGCGTGTGGATTGCAGACCAAGCGGTTGAAAGATTTCGCGCTGGACCCAGGTTGCGAGGGCTTCGCCGGTCAGGACTTCGAGCGCCTTTCCGAGCAGGATGAATCCGGGATCGGAGTACTCGGCGCGCTCACCCGGTTCGGCCTCGAGAGGCAACTCCAGGCAGGCGCGATAGAGAGCAGCGGGAGTAGTGGCCGCGCGAAAGAACCCGACATACCCCGGCAGCCCGGAGTTATGCGCCAGCAAATGGCGCAGTGTCACGCGGCGAGCTCTGTTGCCAGGCTCGCGACCCACAACGAAGCCGGGAAGCAGTTCTCCCAGGGGAATGTCGAGGGCAAGGTGCCCACGCAGATGGAGCAGCATGGCTGCGGCGGCGGTGGAGGCAACCTTGGTGATGCTGGCTATGTCGTAGATGGTGTTGGCGGCGACGGCTGGTGATTCTTCGTCATAAGTGAAGCGGCCACGAGCGTCCATAAATACAAACTCGCCGCCGGGTTCACCTTTTGCAAGCACTCCAAAGGCGCAACCGGGAAAGGCGCGAGCGGCGATGGCTTCATCCAGGACGCGGTAGACTGCGGCAAACCGGGTAATTGAGGCGGCAGCCTGGGCAACGGCCGGGGTATCTTTAGTATTCATCACTCAATTGCATCGTACCGCTTGACGCGGCGTTGCATAAAATTATTGCCTCTTGTGCCACAGTGTAACCAGAGCAATCACAAAGAAAGCATGTGTGTGGCCTCCTCGAACGGCCGGGCGCAACCAGGGCAATAGCGCGCTCCCGGCCGTTCGTTTTTTTGCGAATTGGTGGAATATAACTTAGTCGTAATATGTCGCTATGGCTTATAGAAAGACTCCTTGATGGAGCTTGTGTTTGGCTGATGAACAGACAACTCCGATACTGGACTGACTCGCCCCAACAAGAGAGAAGACAACGAATACGCTTGGCGTGACATATGTACTAAGTATTTGGCACATCGACTACTTATTCATGCCTCCACCTCATATTCGAGCCATTGAGCGGTGGCGAATTATCGTGAAAAATTCTTTTTGTTACTGCTGAGTTACAACATGAACAAAGTATTTGCTCCGTATTTACACTGGCTTGACCGTCTCTTCACAGTATTCGGCGGATACTACTCTCGTGAACGCGCAATTCAGGCAGAAGGTTCCGCTAAAGTTGGCCGTTGGTTCCACACCTCTTGTGGAACTCGCACTTCCCACCTATGATCCATCGGTGCCCGTGGCTCTGGGCAGGCCTCGCATTCACGCGGAGGTAGGGCGCTACCGGTTGAGGCTGGCCGAGACTGTTGAAGATCGCGATGCGGTTTGTCGTCTTCGCTTCAAGGTCTTCAACATCGAGCTGGGTGAGGGGTTAGCCAGTTCCTACGAGACCGGATTGGATACCGACCAGTTCGATTTATTCTGCGAGCACCTGCTGGTGGAAGACAAGCTGGAGACCAATCCCGCCCGGCGCGTCGTGGGCACTTATCGTATGCAATCGGGTGCTACCGCCTCGCACAACCTGGGTTATTATTCCGAGCAGGAATTTGTTTTTGGCCCTTACGAGCCGCTCCGGGCTGGCATTCTGGAGTTGGGCCGCGCTTCCATCGATCGCGAACATCGAACACCCGAAGTGCTTACCTTGTTGTGGAGAGGTATCGCGCAGTATGCTTGCGACATGGGGCTGCGTTACCTGATCGGCTGCTCATCATTGAACTCGAAAGACCCGGTTGAGGGCTGGCAAGTGTATCGCCAGCTTGAGCACTATAGGGTTCCGCCTGAGTTTGAGACTGAGCCCACTGCTGCATACGCCTGCCCCAGCGAGCAAGAGGGCCGACATGCACAGCCGTCGCCCTGCCAGCAAGACCCATCGATGCGGACTTCGACCCCCACCCAAGTGAAAGTTCCCAGGCTGCTCAAGACCTACCTGGCTATCGGCGCACGTATCTGCGGCCCGCCAGCTTGGGACAGGGAATTCGGCGCCATCGATTTTCTCACGCTGCTCGATCTGAAATTGCTGTCGCCCTCGGCGCGCAATCGCTTTCTGGCTCCTCTGACAACATGAGCTTTCGCGCGTTCCGGCGTGCTGTGGCGCTGGGGTTAGCTCTCGCATTAGTTGTTCTCCGCTACTGGCTTCTTCGGCTGCACGGCTCGCCTACCATGGAGCGCCGTGCACAGTGGATGCAGACGTCCTGCAGGGGAATTCTAACTGCCTTGGGCATCACTTATCGCGTGGAGGGTTTGCCGCCGAGCCATGGACTGGTTGTTTCCAACCATCTTAGCTATCTAGATATTCTGATCCTCTCAGCGGCCATGCCGTGCTTCTTTGTCGCCAAGATGGAGATTGACGGATGGCCTTACTTCGGCAAGGCGGCGCGTGTGGGAGGAACCATTTTTCTCGACCGCTCGAGTCTGGCCAGCGCCACCACTGTGGCCGAGCAGATGAGCGAGAGGCTCAAGCTGGCGGTTCCGGTGCTTCTATTTCCGGAAGGCACAAGTACCGACGGCAGCCAGGTTCTGCGCTTCCACTCGCGACTTATCGATCCAGCCACGGCTGCAGGAATAGAGATTACGGCCGCTGCTGTTCACTACGTGATTGAGGATGGTACACCGGAACAGGCACTTTGCTGGTATGGCGATACGGAGTTTTTGCCCCATCTGATCAAGACGCTGGAGGCTCCCGGCTTCCTTGCAAGGGTGCGCTTTGGCCGGGCGCGTGTTTACCCAGACCGCCGTACAGCCGCTGACCAAACGCACGCCGAAATTACTTCCATGCGTTTGCAACTGTCGCTGCCCTAAGGATCGCCTGTACTGGCGCAAAATTTTGCCATAGGTTAAATCATCGCGCGAAATGCCCGACGCAACCAATCATCGTGGTAGCGTAATCAATAATATATTTGGATAATTGTGGGAACTGCCGGATTGCTCAGCAGACTTTGCCTTTATTTGGATTTTCAAAGGTATCTTCGTTGTCCGGATGACTTTGGTCCAAACATGCGAAGTCCTTTTCGACCAGCAACGCTAACTGAGCATCTCCTAAATCTCCTGATCCTTGCACTCCTACTTGTTGGCTTTCAGCCCATTTTTTGAAGCGTTCCGTCGAGAGTACTACTGTAACTTCCTGAGGTCGATAGCGTATGGATATCTCCGGTTCAGTTATCGTGTGCTCCAAGACATAAGTAAGCTTTGCTTCGGGCTCCGGAGAAAAGTGAATCGTATCCTCAATTCGTCCAGTTTGTTTTAGACGCGCCACCTCGGATGGTGACACGCGAAGACGTAATGAATCTCCTTTGATGCGTAGTTTCATAGTGTCTCCTTGCGCATTGCGATACAACAGCGCCGCAGAGCTCGGCGCGTCCTTCTGTTAGATGTTACCAGTGAATTCGCGCTCTGGGCCTGCACCGTCTCGTCGATAGAGCTTCAGGCCGCATCTACCTTGACAGATTGTTTATATTGCGTCAACGTCGAATTGAAACAAAGGGACGGAGCCCGGATGCGCGCGCCAGAGCGAAGTATAGAGCTAACTCAAGTCACGGAATGGGAAGACGGGCACATTCGTTCGCTGCAGGATTTTCTTGCGACCGAGGAGCCGCTTGAGATACGAGTCGGCGGCGTTCCGCTGGCGGTTACGATGCGGACCCCAGGACACGATCTCGAACTGGCGGCAGGATTCCTGTTGACCGAAGGAATTATCCAGTCTCCGGAGCAGATTTCTGACCTTCGCGCGGCGACACCAAGAAATGGCGGGAAGAGCAACCTGATAGAAGCTGAGTTGAAAGATACGGTTCTTGATCATGAAGATTTACGGCGTAACTTCTTCGTAGCGTCAAGCTGTGGAGTTTGCGGCAAAGCGTCCATCAATGCTATCCGGGTGCGCGGCTTGCAGCAACCTGACCCCAACTTTCGTCTCGATCCGGAAATCCTGTGCCGGCTGCCTGAGGCGCTGCGCTCCGAACAGGCGGTCTTCAGCCAGACCGGCGGGTTGCATGCCGCGGCCCTTTTTGACGCCACCGGCCAGTTGATAACTATGCGTGAGGATATAGGCCGTCACAACGCCGTGGACAAGATAGCGGGATGGGCACTTTTGAATGGACATTTTCCGCTATCTCAGCACGTAATGCTAGTTAGCGGCAGGGGCGGTTTCGAGATTGCTCAAAAGGCGCTGGCGGCGGGAATCCCTATTCTGGCTTCGGTGTCGGCACCTTCCAGCTTGGCCGTCAGGCTGGCCCGGGAACTGGGGCTGACCCTCATCGGTTTCCTGCGCGGCCGCCGTTTTATTGTGTATTCCTGCGAATTCCGCTGCCTGCCCGAAGGAAACCGGCGGTAGACGAAGTTACTCGGGCCCGTTTGGTGGCTGCCTTCAGCTATCCGCCGAGAGCACCTACCACGCGCCACCTCAACACTTCTTAACGGTCCTTTTAACAGGTTCGAGCCGTCGCATTCACGTGAAATTCATAACTGCCAGGCAACCAATTGTTGAAATGTTACTTTCTCAACCCAAGGGCTCGGCGGGCACAGCCAACCCCATGGCCCTGAATCGAATTCAAAAAAGATTGCGAGTTGGCCGAAATCCGGTATATTCTCTCGTAGCTGGGATAGCAAAAGGTAATTGCCGTCTTAATCTCGTATTCCCCATTCGTGCAATGAATTGGCAATAGGCTGTGTGCAATGATTCGATCCTTGTCAATGAAACGAGGAGAACAACATGGCAAACGATCTATCCCGGCGAAGGTTTATCGGCGCTGGCTCCGCGGCGCTAGCGGCAGCTGCAGGCCTACAGGCTGCGGCACAGGAGAAGCAGGTTCCGCGCTCCGTCGATCATCACCTACCCAATGAGACCGAGCCTGGTCCAAACAATGCGGAGTTGGACAAACAGAATCCAAATTCCGTCTGGGCGCCGGAGACAGATTCGGGCGGTCAGCCGCCCTTCAAATACTCCTTTTCTCTTTCGCACAAACGTCAGGAGGATGGCGGATGGACACGCCAGGTAACGGTGCGCGACCTGGCCATCTCTAAAAAGATGGCCGGCGTGGAGATGCGCCTGATCGCGGGCGGCGTTCGCGAGCTGCACTGGCATGTGGGTGCGGAATGGGCGCTGATGCTCTACGGCAGCGCGCGTATCACGGGTGTAGATCAGCAAGGCCGCAGCCATGTAAGCGACGTGAATGAGGGCGACCTGTGGATCTTCCCCGGTGGCATTCCCCACTCGATTCAGGGTCTGGGACCGGATGGCGCCCGGTTCCTGTTGGTCTTCGACGACGGCAACTTCAATGAGTTCGAGACCTTCCTGCTGACCGACTGGATCGCTCACACGCCGTCTGAGGTGCTGGCAAAGAATTTCGACGCCGCAGAGAATCCATTTGCTAACTCGCCCAAGCATGAGCTGTTCATCTTCGCCCGGTCGCTTCCCGGTCCACTTGCTGACGAGCAGCAAGCGGCCCAAGCGGGAACGGGAAAGGTGCCGAACAGCTTCGATTTCAAGCCCAGCCAAATGACGCAGAATAAGAAGGCCAGAGGCGGCGAGGTCAAAATCATTGATCGCAAGGTATGGCCGGCGACCAATATTGCAGCGGCCATCGTTACCCTCAAGCCCGGCGGCCTGCGTGAGTTGCACTGGCATCCGAACGAAGATGAGTGGCAATACTACGTAACTGGCCACGGCCGGATGACAGTGTTTGCGGCCGGCGGGCGAGCCCGGACCATGGACTTCGAGGAAGGCGATGTGGGGTATATCGATAAATCGCAGCCGCACTACATCGAGAATACCGGAGACTCGGACTTGGTATTTATTGAAGTCTTCCCCACGCCGTATTATGAGGATATTTCGCTGGCCGAATGGCTAGCACATACCCCGGCGCGGCTGGTAGATCAGCACCTCAATACCGGCGAAGCGATGTTGAACGCTATCCCAAAAGCAGAGGCCGTCGTGAAGCCGTAAACTTGCGCGGCGGGAGCGATCTGGGGAACTTAGCGAGGCACGTTTTTCAATTCGCATGCGCTTACTACCGGCAAAGAAACAGCAAAGGAAGGTCGACTTTTCCATGTCAGTTACCATCAATGGCAAGCCACAGGCGATCCAGCCTGGTGAACGTCTGATCGATGTTATCAACCGTGGAGACGCGGAAATCCCGCAGGTCTGCTATCACCCCCAGTTAGGACCGATACAAACCTGCGATACCTGCATGGTGGAGGCAGACGGCAAGCTCGTGAGAGCCTGCGGCACTCTGGCCGTCGATGGTATGAAAGTAGCTACATCCTCGCCACGCGCAGACGCAGTACAGCGTGAAGCCTTTGACCGAATACTCGGCAATCATCTGCTTTACTGTACGGTCTGCGATAACAGCAACGGTAATTGTACGGTGCATAACACCACTAAGCTTCTCCATGTCGAGCACCAGGAAATTCCCTATAAGTCCAAGCCATATGAAGTGGATTTGTCCAACCCCTTCTACCGTTATGATCCCGATCAATGCATCCTCTGCGGACGCTGCGTTGAGGCTTGCCAGAACCTGCAAGTGAATGAGACGTTGACTATCAATTGGGAAGACGCTCATCCGCGCGTGTTATGGGATGGCGGAGCGCCGATTGGCGAATCGAGCTGTGTTTCTTGCGGTCACTGCGTCACAGTTTGTCCTTGCAACGCGCTGATGGAGAAGTCGATGCTTGGTGAGGCAGGGTACTTTACCTCACTGCCCAAGCCTGCATTGAATGGCATGATCGACATAGTGAAAGGAATTGAACCTGAAGTTGGCTATGGCGCAATTCTTCAGCTTTCGGAGGTGGAAGCGTCCATGCGCGAGTCGCACATCAAGCGCACTAAGACAGTCTGCACATACTGTGGAGTGGGCTGCAGTTTCGATATCTGGACTAAAGATCGGCATATCTTGAAGGTGGAACCTACTCATGGCCCAGCCAACGGCGTTTCAACATGCATCAAAGGGAAGTTTGGCTGGGACTATGTAAATAGCCCTGACCGGCTCACCAAGCCGCTCATTCGTGAAGGGGACGCTTTTCGCGAAGCCTCCTGGGACGAGGCTCTAAGTCTTGTGGCGCGCAGGTTTGCCGAAATCAAAACATCAGCTGGTCCCGACTCGCTGGCTTTTATTTCTTCTTCAAAGTGCACCAACGAAGAAAGCTATTTGATGCAAAAGCTGGCTCGAGCGGTAATCGGGACGAATAACATGGATAACTGCTCTCGTTACTGCCAAGCTCCTGCGACCACCGGACTCTTCCGTACAGTTGGTTACGGCGGAGACTCCGGTTCAATCTCCGACATCGAGAGGGCCGAACTGGTTTTAATCATCGGCAGCAACACCGCCGAGAGCCATCCAGTGCTGGCTACACGCGTCAAGCGAGCACACAAACTGCGCGGGCAGAAGTTGATCGTCTCCGACCTCCGAGAGCATGAGATGGCGCGGCGAGCCGATGTGTTCTTGCATCCGCGTCCGGGAACCGATCTATTTTGGCTCTCGGCAGTTACACGCTACATTCTTGACAACGGGCTTGCCAAGCAGGCGTTTATCGATAAGTGGGTCAATGGCGCAGAAGAATACAAAAAGAGCCTTGAACCCTTCACGCTTGAAAAGGCCAGTCAGAGATGCGGACTTCCTGTTGAAACTCTGACCAAGGTAGCTCACATGATTGCGGAGGCTGATGGTGTCTGCATCCTTTGGGCCATGGGAGTCACGCAGCACATCATGGGTTCGGACACGTCGACGGCGATTTCAAATCTCCTTCTTGCTACCGGAAACTACATGAGGCCAGGAACGGGTGCCTACCCCTTGCGCGGGCATAACAATGTACAAGGAGCCAGCGACCATGGCGCTATGCCCAATTACTTTCCCGGTTATCAAAAGGTGGACGATCCGGCAATTCGAGCTAAGTTCGAAAAAGCGTGGGGTGTGACCTTACCGCCGAAACCTGGACTTGATAACCACTTGATGATCGACGGTATTTACGACGGCCGCATAAAGGGTATGTATGTATTCGGCGAGGAGATGAGCATGGTCGACTCGAACGCCAATTATGTTGCCGATGCGTTGTCTAAGCTGGAATTCTTTGTCATGCAGGAGATATTTTTTAGTGAGACCTGCCGCTTTGCAGATGTTATCCTGCCTGCCAGTCCAAGTCTGGAAAAAGAGGGAACTTTCACCAGCACCGAGAGACGTATCCAACGACTCTATAGAGCTTTTGAGCCGCTCGGAGAGAGTCGTCCCGACTGGGAAATCATTCAGGATCTCGCAAACCGGTTAGGCGCTGGCTGGAAGTATGAGCACCCATCCCAGATATACGAAGAGATTGCTCCACTTACACCGCTGATGGCAGGCGTCACCTATGGACGCTTAGAAGGTTATAAGTCGCTGCAGTGGCCTGTAGCTATCGATGGCAGCGATCAACCGTTGCTTTATACAGAACAATTCAAGCTTCCGGGCGGCAAGGCGACGTTCTTCTCTGTTCCGTGGTCGGAGCCTTCCGAACAACAGAATGCGGAGTTCGATCTGCACTTAAACAACGGCCGACTGCTCGAACATTTCCATGAAGGCAATATGACGTATCGAACAGAGGGAATCCGCGAGAAGACTCCTTGTACCTTTGTCGAGGTATCGCCGGAACTGGCCACGGAGCGCGGGATTCAGACAGGTAGTTGGGTGCAGTTAGTCTCGCGTTACGGAAAGGTGCGCGCGCAAGCCGTAATTACCACTCGGGTTCAAGGTAAAGAGCTCTATATGCCCATGAACTCTGTCGACGAACCGGTCAACCGACTGACGAGCAGCTATACGGACAAAGTTACCCACACACCTGCCTATAAAGAGACTTCTGTGCAGCTTAAGGTGCTGGGGGAAAATGGTGAGAATCCGCTGCCGCGCACCAACTCCCGCTTTGGGCACCCGACTCCGCAGAATGGCGTCGAAGTTGAGCGCAAGTGGAAGCGCAAGGATTATCGCGAACCCGGCAATCTATCAGTTCAGATACAAACAAGCTAGCCGCATTTTCCCGCAAGGAGAGAAAGATGGCACGACCAATTGCTCTTGAGTTGCCCCCACGCGATCCCCGACAGGAGTTACTCAAACGGCTGGAAGAGGCTCCGGTCGAGTACGCCGAAGCTTTGCTTGACTCCTACGAATTGCTGCAACAGTTGCATGAACATGGCGTCTTTGAGCTGTTGCGCGGTGCGCTGGGAGCAAGCGACAAGCTAGTTGAAACGGCCGTGGATGCAGCTCGTTCGGATGAATCAGTGCGCGCGATCCGCAATGCCGTCATTCTCGGCAAGATGCTAGGATCCATCAATCCAGAGGTACTCCAGTGTGTCGCTCTGGCAGCCGGTGAAACACTTGGGTGCTATCAGAAGCCGGTCATTGAGCCGCCGGGACTGTTTGCCCTTTTAGGTCAATTCCGTCACAAAGAGTTGCGCAGAAGTATTGCACTTATAAACCGATTTTTGGAAACTCTTGGCAATCAGATCAAATTGAGAGGAAGTTGCAAATAAGTGCGTAAGCTAATCACGAAGCAGTATTGGAGGTATTGATGACAAATACAAATCGCTACGGACTCGCAGCCGCGGGTTTTCTGATGCAGATGGCTCTCGGCGCCGTCTATGCATGGAGCGTTTTTCGCATTCCCCTCGCCAAAGCGTTTCACTGGTCGATCGCAGACGTAACTCTGACCTTCACAATTTGCGTTTCTGTCGTGGGTTTCGCGGCGTTCTTTGGCGGCCTCTGGTTGAACAAGAAGGGACCCCGCGTCGTGGCCCTTACAGGGGGATTTCTTTATGGTCTTGGGGTGTTTCTGGCAAGCGGTTCTGCCCACAAGCTATGGTGGCTCTATCTGAGCTATGGACTCATCGGAGGGATCGGGCTGGGATTCGGTTACATCGTTCCGGTAGCTGTATTGGTCAAGTGGTTTCCCGATCGAAGGGGACTAATCACCGGTATCGCCGTGGGAGGCTTTGGCGCGGGCGCGCTCATAACTGCTCCCTTAGCGACTCGTCTAATTCAGGATGTCGGAGTTTTGCAGACATTCGCCTATCTCGGCATTGCCTACCTTGCGGTTACTATGGCAACCGGCTATTTCATGCAGAACCCGCCAGCCGGGTGGAAGCCGGCTGGTTGGACTCCGAGCGCTATTCAGAGCGCTCAGCGCGCGGGAAAGGACTACAAGCTAAGTGAGGCCCTCAAGACCTGGCAATGGTGGGCGCTATGGGTACTTTTGTTTTTAAACGCATCTGCCGGTATTTCGCTTATATCGCAGGAATCGCCGATGTTCCAAGAATTCGCCAAAGTCAGCGCGGTCGCAGCCGCAAATATGGTCGGACTTGTTGCTATAGGTAACGCCGTGGGCCGCATCTTCTGGGCCTGGACCTCCGATACGATCACCCGTCGATGGACCTTTGCAGTGATGTTCCTCGTTCAAGTCGGACTCTTCTGGACCCTGCCTGGCATTTCTTCGGTGGCAATTCTAACTGCCGTTTCATTCGTTATTCTTATGTGCTATGGCGGAGGATTCGGCACTATGCCGGCTTTTGCGGCCGACTATTTTGGAGCCAGGAATGTAGGCCCTATTTATGGCCTTATGCTGACTGCATGGAGTGCTGCCAGTGTATTCGGGCCGATGCTCATCGCCCACTTGCGCCAGTCCAGTGGATCGTATATCAGCGGTCTCCATGTGATTGCCGGCGTCATGGCCGCATCGGTGCTACTGCCCGCAGTTGTGTCCCCGCCCAAACCGCAAAGCAGTTTGAATCGGACTGTGGCCAGCGAAGATGCAATCAGCGTCAAGTAAGCGCCTGGCAGATTCTGTACCAAAGATATCTTTGCGCAGAGGGAATGAATAGTCATGGTTGATAGAATCTTAATTGGCAGACCGAACAATATAGCGGTGAGCGGGGGGCTGTCAAGCGGGCTGTCCGGACAGGTTGGGAAGCGTTCGCTTCGCCGCTGTCGGGGCGCC